>NZ_JCAFVK010000002.1:0-989936 GCF_059372275.1 Stenotrophomonas sp. YJH_SMC_14-1 | reverse complement strand
GGCGGACAAGAAGTTCTCGACTAAACGGCGTCAAACGGGCATTTTTATGGTGGTTCATCCGGGCTCTTTGGGGACTGGATAGGTGTGGTAACCACCATTTTCCAAAGATGCCCCGGATGAACAACCTACCGAGAGATCACAACTAGCAGTCGACTCTACCGGTCCCGATGCCGGTCCCACCGCTGCCACACGCGCTACGCAACCCGGTCATGTCCCTGCAACGCCGTTGCGGCCCAATACGTCCACGCGGCCTGGCCGTGGGAAGGGACCGGACCGGCCTTCCCACCCTGGGCCCGACCAACTTTCCATGGGCGAGGGTGTCATGCGCAATCGAGTGACGCGGCGGTACTTCCAGCAGCTGTTCGCGCTGTATGCCGGCTTCGTGCAGTCGCGCTGAGGCGTAGACGCCAGCGAGGTAGAGTCGACCGTTGGTCGACTATCGCGCGAAGCGCGGGGTTTTCGGGGGCCGTACGAAAGGCAGTCGACTAACAGTCGACTCTACCCAGTCGACTCTACCCAGTCGCCGCAATACCCAGTTGATCGCCCAGTCAGCGCCGCTTGCCGCGGCGCGCTGGTGCCGGCGGCGGTGCATCCGAACGCGGCTTGGCGTACTGCGTCCACAGCGCCGGCAGTGCCTTGCCGGTGTGCTTCTGCCACAGCGCCGGCGTATAGCGGCCGTCGCGCAGGGCCTTGTCCAGCGCCAGCACCAGGCCGGGATACTCGGCCTCGGCCCATTTCAGGAACGCGCCGGTCACCCGGTAGCCGCTGTCGAAATTCTGCCCCTTCTCGACCTTGCCCGGCAGCACCCAGCCTGCGGCGGCATTGTCCATGCCGTAGCGGTCGCGTGCGTAGTCGGCGATGCCTTCCACCAGCCAGCCCGGCACCCGTGCATCGTCGTAACCTGGATAGCCCTGCACGATGTGCATCGCCTCATGGGTGACCAGGTCGATGTCGTTCGGGTGCTGCGCCAACCAGCCTGGGTTGATGGTGATCGTCGCTGCCTGGTCCTTGTCGCCGACGAAGGCGATGCCGGTGTAGGCCGGATCGATCACAATGCGCACCATCGCCGGCGCGGCCGGGTGGAAGTCCGCGCGTTCGCGCAGGTAGGCGAAGAAGAACGTATCGATCACCCGCTTGCGCTGCGGCGCGGCCAGGGCGCCACGGGCGTCCTGGTAGTTCAGCGTCACGCCGTCGCGGGTCAGCTGCGTATCGAACGCCTGGGTCTGGCCGAAACTTGAGAAGGACAGGGCAACAAGGGCCAGAGGCAGAAGACGGTCGCGCATGCCGCTCATTGTACGGTGCCGGCAGCCAGCAGTTCGATCTCCGCCAGTGGCAGCCGTGCCGGTGCCGCCAGGCGCAGGCGGTATTCGCTGTAGCGGCCGGGTCTGGCGATGCGGAACGGACGGGTCTGGCGGGCGGATTCGAAGTCTTCGCCGCTGCGCTGGTCGAGCACGGTCCAGCTGCCGCCGCCGTTGCGCGCCTCCAGCGTCCACTCACCGCCCTGGATGCGGCCGTCGCCGCTGGTGAGCGTGTACATCGTCGGCGTGCCGTCGCTCAGTCCGGTCAGCGCGATGGTTGCGCCGCCGCCCAGGCCCACGGTGGTACTCGCATCGTCATCGACCAGTGCGGGCAGGGCGCGGCCATCGGCCAGCGTCGCCTTCGCGCCGCTGCCGAGCAGGTCGCGCAGCAGCTGCGGGCGCTGGCCGCGCGCGGTCAACGAGCGCGGCACATCGTCCACGCCGCTGCCCCAGCGCGAGGGACGGGGTCCCATCACGAAGTCGAGGGTCGCGCCCTTGGCGATCAGGTCGTGTGGCACCCAGGTCTTCGTCCACGGCTTGCCGTTGATCTTCAGCGACTGCACGTAGACGTTCTCGCGCGAGTTGTTGGCCGCGTTCACGGTCAGCACCGCGCCACCCTGCAGCTCCACTCGTGCATGTTCGAAGGCCGGCGAGCCGATCACGTACTCCGGGGCGCCCATGCGCAGCGGGTACAGGCCCAGCGAGGCCAGCACGTACCATGCCGAGGTTTCGCCGTTGTCCTCATCGCCCGGATAGCCCTGGCCGATCTCGCTGCCGACGTAAAGCCGCGACAGGATCTCGCGCACGTGCTGCTGGGTCTTCCACGGCTGCCCGGCATACAGGTACATCCACGGGATGTGGTGCGCCGGCTGGTTGCTGTGCGCGTACATGCCCATGCGTACGTCGCGCGCTTCGGTCATCTCGTGGATGGTGCCGCCGTAGGAACCGGCCAGTGCCGGGTCTGCGGTTTCCGGCGTGGCGAAGAAGGTATCCAGCTTCGCCGCCAGCTTGTCGCGGCCACCGTACAGCGCGGCGAGGCCTTCGCCGTCATGGGCGGCAGTGAAGGCGAAGGTCCAGCCGTTGGATTCGGTGTAATCGTGGCCCCACACGCGCGGGTCGTAGTCCTTGGCGTCCACGCGCCAGCGGCCATCGGCCCTGCGGCCCTGGAAGAAGCCGGCGGCAGGGTCGAACATCGTCGCGTAGCTGGCAGCGCGGTGGCGGAAGTAGTCGGCTTCGGTGCTGTAGCGCTCGCGTGCGGCGGGTGCGGTCGCGCGCTTGGCCAGCGCATCGGCCATGTTGGCGATGCCGAAGTCATTGAGTGCGCCTTCCATCGTCCACGACATGCCCTCATGCACGTCGGCGCTGGCGTAGCCCCGGAAGGTCGAACGGTCCATGCCCTTGCGGCCGACATGGCGGTCGGGTGGTACCACGGTCGCGTTCTTCAGCGCGGCGGCGTAGGCCTCGCCCGGATCGAAGCCGCCGACGCCCTTCAGCCACGCATCGGCGAAGGCCACGTCCGAGCTGGTGCCGACCATCAGGTCCGCGTAGCCCGGCGACGACCAGCGCGCGATCCAGCCGCCAGCGCGGTACTGCTCGATGAAACCCTGCACCATCTGCCCGGCATCGTCGGGCGTGAACAGCGCGTAGGCCGGCCAGGTGGTGCGGAAGGTGTCCCAGAAGCCATTGTTGACGAACACCTTGCCATCGCGCACGGCGGCAAAGGTGCGGGTCGCGCTGCCCTCGGTGTTGTCATCGCTGGCGCTGGCCTGGTTGGCGTAGCGCCACTCCGGTGCGGCGGCGCTGCCCACGTTCTCATGGCCGGAATTCGGGTACAGGAACAGCCGGTACAGGCTGGAATACAGCGTGGTCTTCTGGTCGTCGCTGGCATCGCCGATGTCGAAGCGGGCCAGGCGTGCGTCCCATGCATCCTGCGCACGGCCGGCCACGCTCTCCAGCGTATCGGTGGCGGCGATTTCCAGCGCCAGGTTTTGTCGTGCCTGCTCCACCGAGATCAGCGAAGTGGCGATGCGCATGGTCACCCGCCGGTCGCTGCCGGCATCGAACTTGATGTAACCGGTCGGTCGGCCGGTGTCGAGGCGACCGCTGCTGCGCCAGGGTCTGTCGAAGCTGGCTGCCACGTACATGCGGCTGGCGCCGTTGGACAGGCCGCTGCGCGTGTCGGTGTAGCCGGACAGCGTCTGCGTGGCGGCGTCCAGAGTCAGGCCACCGCGGGCATCGACGTTGTCGAACAGCAGGTTGGCGTCGCCTCCCTCCGGGAAGTCAAAGCGGAACAGCGCGGCATGGTCGGTCGGCGCGATCGATGCCGCGACGCCGTTGTCGAAGCGCACGTCGTAGCGGTAAGGGCGGGCGCTTTCGTGGCTGCGGTCGAACGACAGGGCACGTTTGCGGCGGTCAGCCTCCGGCACGCCACGACTGGCCGATGGCATCACCTGGAAGGTCTGGCGGTCGCCCATCCACGGGCTGGGTTGATGGCTCAGCGCAAGCGCCTGCAGCTGCGGACGGTTCTGAGCGTCGTTCTGCTCGTTCCAGCGGTACAGCCAGTTCAGCGCACCGGCATCGGTGACCGGGGTCCAGAAGTTGAACCCGTGCGGCACCGCCGTGGCCGGGAAATTGTTGCCACGCGAGAAGGTGCCGTTGGCCTGCGTACCGCGGGTGGTCAGCACCCAGTCGGAGACGCGCGCTGGCTGCTGCCGTGGCACTGCGTCCAGGCGAACGTCATCAATCCAGCCGGAGACCGGTGCGCCGTCGGCACTGGCCACCTCCAGTTCGATCGCCACCACGCGGCGGCCCTTCAGCGCGGGCACATCGCCCAGCCGCACCGCCTTGCGCGCCCATTGCTGCGGGTACAGCGTCTTCGAGTCGCCCTGCGCGCGGGCGCCGAGGGCCACCCCATGCTGGTCACGCGCAGCGCCGGCCGAAACCCGACTGCCATCGTCCAGCAGCAGGTCCAGAGACACATAGGTCGAAGCCACGGTGTCCTTGCCGACGATCTCCGGCAGCACCAACCACGACAGGGTGGTATCGGCCTCGATGGTCACGTCCGCCTTGAACAGTTCGCGCCGCACATTGCCACCTTCACTGCTGTAGCGCAGTGCGTGCAGGCCGCTGTAGCCGACATTGCGCTTGGCGGCGTAGGGCGCCGCGGGGCCATTGCCGATCATGACCTGCAATGCGCCTGCGGCCGGTTCCGGAGCCGGCTGGCCCGGCTCGAACGAGCTCTGCAGTCCCTGTGCCAGCACCGGCATCGCGGTAGTCGCACAGGCCAGGGCCAGGGCGAGCGGAAGCAGGGCGCGGCGTGGATCGGACAGGGTCATGCAAGGGTCTCCCGGAAGGGCTGGCGGCGGGCAGAACCCGCATCGGCGGACACCACGGACAGCATCGCTCCGCCCGCCGCGATGGCAGTGGAAGAGGCGATGCCGGTCCGGTGGGGGCGGGCCATGCGATCGGGTCGGATTGGGGCAGGCCGGGTTACGACCTGGCCCGATCCTGCAACAGCCGTGGCAACCTGACAAGTGCCATTTAGTTCGATCCAAATGCGGTAAATATCGTTGTCGGTGGTTTCCCGGGGTGAATCTGCAGGATCGGTCGGGAATTCCCGCCGGCACCTCATCCCGAAGTGGCACGCAAGGTCGCAGGGAATCGGCCCGGTACGCGCAAAGACCCGTTGCGGCGCAATGTCGGGGCGGCCTGGATGCTAGAATCACAGGCCTCGCAACCCGTTCATCGACATCCGCCATGAGCCATACCGCCACTGCGCCCGCCAACGCCGAGAAGCGCTACACCGTGCACCGCAGCGATCTGCCGCTGAGCTGCCCGACCCCGGAAATGGCGCTGTGGAACTCGCATCCGCGCGTGTACCTGCCGATCGAAGACGAGCCCAATGGCGAAGCGCAGTGCCCGTACTGCGGTTCCGTGTTCGTGCTGGCCGACTAAGCGGCCGCCCCTTCGATGCGCCGATTGACCGTGGTGCAGTTGCTGCCGGCGCTGCACTCCGGCGGCGTCGAGCGCTCGACCCTGGAAATCGCTGCGGCCCTGGTCGCCGCCGGCCATCGCGCGCTGGTGGTTTCCGCCGGTGGCCGCCTGGTGCAGCCGCTGCTCGACAGCGGTGCCGAGCACCTCACCCTGGACATTGGCCGCAAGTCGCTGCTGACCCTGCGCCACTTGCCGACCCTGCGTCGCTTGTTTGCCGAGGTTGGTGCGGACATCGTGCATGCCCGCTCGCGGCTGCCGGCCTGGCTGGGCCTGTACGCAATCCGTGCCCTGCCTGCCGCGCAACGCCCGCACTGGGTGACCACCCTGCATGGGCTGAATTCGCCCAGCCGCTACAGCGCGGTGATGACCAGCGGCGAACGCGTGATCTGCGTGTCCAACACCGTGCGCGATTACGTGCAGCGCCACTACCCGACCGTGCCCGAACAGGCATTGCAGGTGATTCCGCGTGGCGTCGATGTGGCCCAGTTCCCGCGCGTGGCGCGTGCCGATCGCCGTGCGCGGATGGCGCTTGCGGCAGAGCACCCATGGCTGGCGCAGGTTGAAGGCCCCTTGCTGCTGTTGCCGGGGCGTGGCACCCGTCTGAAGGGTCACGCACACGCATTGCAGCTGCTGGCGGATGTGCGCGCCGCCGGCGTGCCGGCACAGTTGTGGATGCTGGGCACCGATGAACCCGGCCGTGAAGCCTACGTGGCCGACCTGCGCCGGCAGGCGGCCGCGCTCGGCGTGGCCGAGGCCGTGCACATCAGCACGCCGACCGCACGCATCGCCCAGGCCTACGCGGCCAGCGACCTGGTACTGCAGCTGTCGGACAAGCCCGAAGCGTTCGGCCGCACCGTGGTCGAGGCGTTGTCGGTGGGCCGGCCGGTGCTGGGTTGGGACCATGGCGGAGTTGGTGAGCTGCTTCGGCAGCTGCAACCCGCAGGTGCCGTGCCGCTCGGCGATGCGCGGGCATTGGGTGAACGTGCGCTGGCCCTGCTGGCCCAGCCCCCGTCCTTGCCGACCCGCATCCCGTTTACCCTGCAGGCCATGCAGCGCGATACCCTCCGCCTCTATGCCGACCTCGCCGGCTGACCCCGCCGTCATCGTGCGCGACGACCGCGCCGGGCGCTGGGCGCCCTGGTGGGTGCTGGCGTACGTGGCGATGTGGCCGTTGCCAGGCATCGCCGAAACCGTGTTGGGCCTGGGCGCGCTGTACGCGGCGGCGCGCATGGTGACGCGCCGCCTGCAGCGCCGCCCGCATCTGTTGAGCACGGCGGCCTGGGCACTGACTTCGATCCTGTTCCTTGGTTACTGGCTGCCGCAGGCATTCTCCGCATTCGATGCGATCGATCCGGCGGCCTCGTGGACCAAGGCTGCTGCGGGCCTGCGCTATCTGCCCTTCATGTGGCTGGTGGCGATCGCGGTGGCTACGCCGGAGCGGCGGCGGCTGACCTTCGCGGGGCTGGCACTGATCACCGGCGCATGGACGCTGGATGCACTGGTGCAGGCGGTGGCCGGCACCAGCCCATGGTTCTGGTCGCTGGAACACCTGAAGCTGGCGGTCAGTGGCCACGCACTGTGCCCGGCCGACGAGGCCGCACTGGCAGATCGCCTCAGTGGCGCACTGGGACCGTGCAACCTGAAGTTCGGCCAGGTGCTGGCCAGCCTGTCGCCGTTCCTGCTGCTGCCCGCCGCGCGGCGCTTTGGCAACACGGGCTGGCTGCTGGCTGCGGCAGCGCTGGGCAGCGTGCTGCTGTTGGCCGGTTCGCGCGCCTCGTGGATCACCTTCGCGCTGGTGCTGGCCTACAGCGGCGTGCGCCAGTTCGGCTGGAAACGGCTGGCCGCGCTGGCGCTGGTGGCGGTGCTCGGCGCCGGTGCGCTGACCGCCAGCGTGCCGCAGCTGCGCGAGCGCTTCGCGCGTACGGCCATGGCCCTGGATGGGGGCGAGCGTGGTGTCGACGAGGCCCTGTCAGGGCGCGCGCGGATCTGGGAAGCCGCCGCCTGCATGATTGAAGAGCACCCGATCAATGGCGTGGGTGCACGTGGTTTCCGCGATGCCTATCCCGCTTGCGTGGCGGAGGAAGGGCCGGCCGTGTGGGGCAATGCCCCGGCGCTTCATGCCCATCAGATCGTGCTGGAAATCCTCGCAGAGACTGGAGTGATTGGTCTGTTGCTGTGGCTGGCGGCGGTGGCCCAGGCCTGGCGCGCATGGCGCTACGCGCCGGCAATGGCCCGCGAACGCGCGCGTCCGGCGATGCTGGCGCTGGCGGTGACCGTGTTCCCGCTGAACACCCATCTGGCGTTCTATTCGGCCTTCTGGGGTGGCCTGACCGTATTGCTGGCCGCGCTGTTCGCCGGCAGCCTGCTGGCGCGCGACGCGGATGAATCGCCGGCGCTGAAGTAACTGCGCATCCACGCCATGCGTGGATAGAGCCAATCCGCTCCCCGCGTTACTTGTAGAAAGCGCTCCGGCCACCCGGCTGCCGCTTGAATCGGCGATGGATCCAGAGGTACTGGTCGGGCGCCTCGCGCACCATCTCTTCGATGGCCTGGTTGACCCGCGTGGTATCGGCTTCCACGTCGTCGCTGGGGAAATTCTCCAGTGGCGCGCCGATCTTCAGGAAGTACTTCCCGCCTTCGCGGCGATGGAAATACGGGATCACCGCACAGCCGGTCATCCGCGCCAGCTGGTGGGTGGCGGTGATGGTCGAAGCGGTGTGGCCGAAGAACGGCACGAACACGGTGTCCTTGCCGCGCATGTCCTGGTCGGGCGCGTACCAGAGGAAGCCGCCCTTCTTCAGGTGGCGCACGGTAGCGCGGATGTCCTCATTGGCGAACATTGCCTTGGCGTAGCGCAGGCGGCCGAACTTCACCGCCCACTCGTACACCGGGTTCTTGTGCTTGCGGTACATGCCTGAAAGATCAACGTAGTCGCACAGCAGGCGCCCGCACATTTCCAGGGTCATGAAATGGCCGGACACCAGCAGCACGCCACGACCTTCCGCCTGCATCTGCCGTAGATGTTCCAGTCCTTCGATCTGCACCTGCGGGCGGATGCTGTCGATGCTGCCCCACCAGGCGCGGATGCACTCGAACACGCCCACACCCAGGGCATCGAAGCTGTCGCGCACCAGGCGCTGGCGCCAGGCCTCGTCCTTCTCGGGGAAGCACAGCTGCAGGTTGACCTCGGCGGCGCGGCGACGGCTGCCCAGCAGGCGCCAGGTGATCCAGCCGACGCCCCGGCCCAGCGCACGCTGCAGCATCCACGGCAGGCGGGCGATGGCGAAGGCGCCCAGCATGGCGGCGAACATCGGCCAGTTGCGGGGATCGCGCAGCGACGGGCGGACGGCGGTGGTGGCATCGGACATTGGCCCATTCTACCAAGGCGGCCGCGTGTCTTTCCCGGGGGGCTCCCGTATCCTTGCCGCATGCGTAAAGACCCTGTCGAATGGATCCTGCGCGGCCTGTACTCGGTCGTGCTCTACATCCTGCTGCCGATCACCGTGTACCACCTGGTCTGGCGCGGCTTCCGGGTCCGTGAATACTTCCGGCGCTGGGATGAGCGCTATGCCTCCTATCCGCAGCCCACCGGCCAACCGCGGGTCTGGCTGCACGCGGTCTCGGTGGGCGAAGTCAATGCCGCTGCGCCGCTGGTGAACGCGCTGCGCAAGGAGCGCCCGGACATCCGCTGGGTCATCACCACCATCACCCCGACCGGCTCCGAGCGCGTGCGTGCGCTGTGGGGCGACGCCCTGGACCACGTCTACCTGCCGTATGACGTGCCCGGCAGCGTCAACCGCTTCCTCGGCCACTTCCAGCCCAGCCTGGCGCTGATCCTGGAAACCGAACTGTGGCCGAACATGCTGTTCGGCTGCCGTGACCGTGGCATTCCGGTCTACATCCTCAACGCGCGCCTCTCGGCGCGTTCGCTGCGGGGCTACCGGCTGCTGGCGTCATTGATCCGCCGCGCACTGCGCACGGTCACCTGCGTGGCCGCGCAGTCGCAGGACGATGCCGAGCGTTTCGTGCAGCTGGGTGCCGCGCCGGAGCAGGTTCAGGCGCTGGGCAACCTGAAGTTCGACATCACTACGCCGGACGTGCAGGGCTTCGTCGAGCAGTTCCATGCCCGCGTGCCGGCCCGGCGGCCGGTGTGGATCGCCGCCAGTACCCATGATGGTGAAGAACAGGCGGTGATCGATCTGCATCGTCGCCTGCGCCGGCAGCACCCCGACCTGTTGCTGCTGTGGGCGCCCCGGCATCCCGAGCGCTTCCCGAAGGTGGAGGCGCTGGCGCGGGAGCAGGGCTGGAACGTGGCAACCCGGCGCGCGAAGCAGTGGCCGGAGGTTGGAACCGATGTGTTCGTCATCGATACCCTGGGCGAGCTGATGCCTTTCTATGCCTGCGCGCAGGTGGCGTTTGTCGGTGGAAGCCTGCAGCCGATCGGTGGCCACAACCTGCTGGAGCCGGCGGCGATGGGCACCGCTGCGGTGACGGGCCCGCACCTGCACAACTTCTCGGAGATTTCCCGCCGCATGCGCGAGGCGGGCGCGCTGTTGATCGGCGAAGACGTGCAGGCGGTCGGCGAACTGCTGCAGCACCTGCTCGAAGATCCGCAGGCACGCGAGGACATGGCGCGGGCAGGCTGCACGCTGATCAGCAACGGACGCGGTGCCCTGCAGCGTACGCTGGCGCTGGTCGGACCGCACCTGCCGCCGCCTTGCCGCTGAGTCCGAAGGGCCGGCGCACGCGACGTGACTGTCGTGAAAGACCGCGTCAATTCTGCTTAGCGACCTGGAATCTGTCGTAGCGGGACCGTGAGCTTCCTTGCCAACGTGCCTGCCGTCACATCGTGATGCGCATGGCGCGTATTCCGATACCGCCTCCCGGCACAGGCTGTCAGTCTGCTGTCGACCGCGCTTGGGCGGATATCAAGGGAACTTGCGATGGACAGCGACAGCAGCCCCGGCATCGATGAGCCCGGGTACGGCGATCGCCTTGTGGTGGTGGCACTGACCTTGCTGCTGGGAGGCGGCGTGGTCGCGCTGGTCGGGCAGCACACCGCAGCCCAGGCAGGCCCGGCCATCGTCCTGAGCCTGCTGCTGGCCGCGCTGGGCACAGGGCCGCTGCTGTACTGCCTGCACGTTCTGAACCAGCAAAGGCCCGCTGCCGATGGCCTGCATGGCGTGGTGCGGGACTGCTGGGGAGGCGTGCCGGCCGTTCTGCTCGGTGGCGCGCTGCTGCTGGAACTGGTGGTGACTGCCGCTGGCGTTGCGCAGTCCGTCGCCAACCATCTGCATGTTCTGCTGGCTGGTTGTGGAATCGAGGCCAGCAACGGGATGCCGGGTCAACTGATGGCTGCTGCCAGCCTGCTGTTGCTTGCAGCGGTCGGGTCGCTGCGGCCACACCGTGTGGTGCTGGTTGCCTGCGTGCTGCTGACGGTGAAGGTCGGCGCCGGCCTGCTGTTGCTGGTGCTGGCAGCCCGCCATGTGCACTACGCGTACTGGATTCCATGGCTGCCGCCGGCAACGGCACCCTATCGCTTCGGGATCGGCGGTGTACTGGCGGCGAGCGTGCCGCTGTACGGTGTGTTCGCCACCGTTGGCCTGGCGATGGGATTTCCTGGCATCGGCAGGCAGGCGAGGGCACGGCCGCCGCTGCTGCCGGCGTGCGTGCTGCTGGCCATGGTGCTGCTGATCGTACTGGCCGCGTTGCAGGCGGGCCTGGTCGAATTTCCGGCCCTGGCCAGCACGCGGCCTTTGTCGGTCGCCCTGCAGCATCACCCGCAGTTGTACTGGGCGATGCCCTTGCTGCCGCTGGCCGGAGTGGCAGGGTTGGTGGCGCTCATCCTGGTGCTGCTGATGTTGGCTGCGCGGGTGGCGATGCAGCTGTGGCCGACGGCAGGTGACCGATCCCTGGAGTTCCTGGAGAGACTGGTGCCGGTTGCCGTCGTCCTGTCGGCGGCATTGCTGGCGTTGTGGGCGCCCATGCGCAGCCTGCCGGTACTGCCTGGTCCGGCAACCCTGTTGGTGATGGGGGCCGTGTGCGTGGCCGTGCTGCGCGGACGGGCACCGCGGTCACGCGCCCTGCCGGTGCTGGCTCCCGTCGCCATCGCACTGTGTCTGCTGGCCGCAGTCGAACGGATGCGGGTCTGGCCCGGCTGACGGTCGGTGGGTGCATGCTTCCGTCCGCGCGACCAACAAAAAAGCCACCCTCGCGGATGGCTTCTTCGTGACCGGCAGGCTGACGACTCAGTGCGTGGTGGTTGCCGGGTTGCCCGCGTCCTGGGTCAGCAGGCGGTTGACGTCCTGCAGCTCGGCCACGTCCAGCGCACCCAGCGACTGGCTCAGCAGCAGGCGGTTCTGCAGGAAGGTGTAACGGGCCTGGGCGTAGTCCAGCTGCGCCGAGAACAGGATGCGCTGGTTCTGGATCACGTCCAGCACGGTACGGGTGCCGACTTCCAGGCCGACCTGCGAGGCGTCATAGGCGCTCTGTGCCGAGACCACCGCCAGGCGGCGGGCTTCCACTTCGCTGATGCCCTGTACCAGGGTCTGGTACGCATTGCGGGTGTTGCGGTCCAGGGCACGCTTCTGCTGCTCGTAGCCGTCCTGGGCAATGTCACGCTGGGCCAGCGCCTGGCGCACGCCGGACTGGGTAGCGCCGCCGGCGAAGATCGGCACGTTCAGGGTCAGGCCGATGCTGTTGGTGCGGGCGTCGGGGGACAGCGAGCCGGAGCCGGTGCTGTCGCCCCAGGTCGCGGTCTTGCCCCAGCTGCCGCCCAGCGACAGGGTCGGGTAGTGGCCACCACGCGCGGCCTGCACGCCGGCTTCGGCGGCGCTCACCTTCAGTTCCTGCGCCTTCAGCGCCGGATTCTGGGTGGTGGCCTGGTGCACCAGCTCGTCGATGTTGCCACGGTTGGCCGGCACTTCCGGACGGAAGTCGGCCGGCAGCCCACGCAGGTTGGTCACCGGCTGGCCGGTCAGTTCGGTCAGCGCCTGGTAGTTATCGGCCAGGGTGTTCTGCGCAACGATGGTGTTGGCGCGCGCCTGGTCGTACTGGGCGCGTGCTTCGTGCACGTCGGTGATCGGCGCCAGGCCCACTTCCAGGCGCTTGTCGGCGAAGTCGAACTGCTTCTTCGCAGCCGCTTCATTGGTCTGTGCGGCGTTCAGCGATTCGATCGCCACCAGCACGTTGAAGTAGGCCGCCGAGGTGCGCACGATCAGGCTGTCGTTGGCAGATTCGAGGGTGAAGTCCGCCGCCTTGCTCAGCTCACGCTGCGAACGCAGGTTGTTGATCTGGGTCCAGTTGAACAGCGTCTGGCTGCCATCGATCGTGTAATTGCGGCGCTTGTTGGTGAACGAGCCGGAGTTGATGTCGGCGTTCGGCTCGCTGCGCGTGCGGTTCAGCGTGGCCTGGCCGTTGATCTGCGGCAGCAGGGCGGCGCGCGCCTGCACGGCGCCTTCCTTGTCGACCAGCCGGGTCGATTCGGCGGCGGACAGCTGCGGATCGCCGTTGCGTGCCATTTCGTAGACCTGCAGCAGGTCGGCGGCATGGGCAGACAACGGCAGCAGGGCAGTGGCCAGCGCAACAGCGAGGGATCGGCGGATCATTGCGGCTTCCTTGGACTCAGAGGTGGAACTGGGGGGCCGGGGCGGCACCACGCAGGTAATCGATATCGGTCTCGAACAGGGACTCGGTGCTGCCGTCGGCCTTGACCAGCAGGGCCTCCATCGCCGGCGAGCGGCCGTGGATCACGAACAGGCGACCACCCGGACGCAGCCACGAGGCGAACTGTGACGGCACCACGTCGACCGCACCAGTGACACAGATCACGTCAAAGCGGCGTTCGGTCTGCCAGGACAGGGCGTCAGCCACTTCCACGCGGACGTTGGTGCCCAGGCCGGAGTCGTCCAGGCGGGCACGCGCGGCGGCGGCCAGCTCCGGGTCGATCTCCAGGCTCAGCACGTCGCGCGCCAGCGCGCCGATGCAGGCGGACAGGAAGCCGCTGCCGGTGCCGATTTCCAGCACTTCGTCACCCGGCTGCAGATCCAGTGCCTGCAGGGTACGGCCCTCGATGACCGGCTTCATCATCTTCTGGCCGTGGCCGATCGGCAGTTCGACATCGGCGTAGGCCAGCGCCCGGTGTGCATCGGCGACAAAAGCCTCGCGCGGCAGGCGGGCCAGGACGTCGAGCACCTTGATGTCCAGCACGTCCCAGGGACGGATCTGCTGTTCCACCATCAGTTCGCGGGCGTGGGCGTAATCAATCGTCATGAGGTTCAAATCCAGCGCAGTGGGCCGGCCATTTTACCGGTGCCGGAGGCCGGCGGCGCGCCCAGAGCATCAGCTGCCGGGTGGCCGGGGTCGCAGTGCCGGAAGTCATCGCGACCTCCGGTTCGTTCAGTTTTGGTTATTCAGCCGTCCCGGCCCCTCGCGGCGCATAGGCGCGCAGGAAGAAGTCGATGCTGGCGGTCACGTGGGCAAGAGGGTCGCACTCCACCGGTGACAGTGGCATGCCGCACATCATATGCATGTGCACTTCGCCCTTGACCAGGGTCAGGAACTGCTCGCCAGCCAGCGAATAGTCGGTGATTTCCAGCTCGCCGCGCTCGGCGCGTGCCCGCAGGAAGTCAGCCAGGGCCTCGCAGGTACGTTCCGGTCCTGCCTTCCAGAACAGCTCGCGCAGGCGTTCGTCGGTCTCCGGCGCCATCATCATGCGCTGGATCGAGATCGCCGCATCGGAAGTGATCAGTTCGAAGAAGGCCAGGCCGATGCCGATCAGCTGGTCGCGCAGCGGGCCGTCCGCGTCGGCCACGAACAGGGCATCGGGCAGCATTTCAACGCACTTTGACTGCACGGCCTCGGAGAACAGGGTCTCCTTGTCGCCGAAGTGGCTGTACACGGTCAGCTTCGAGACGCCGGCCTGGGCGGCAATGGCGTCCATGCTCACGCCGGTATACCCCTGTTCGATGAACAGTACCTTGGCTGCTTCGAGGATCGCCGCGCGCTTGCCCAGATCCTTGGGGCGCCCGGGTCCGGCGGCCTTGGCAGCGGGCTTGGCCGACGGCTTGCGGGAAGTGGAAGAACTCATCGCAACAATACTAGACCAAGCGGTTCGATATTTATACTATACCGGCCGGTTTATTAAATTGGGCCGGCAGTCGCGGCTCCCCCTTGTTGCAACCCTGCGTTTTCAGGACGTTGACCGATGAAGATCGTGCGCTGGATGGGCGGTATGGTGTGGGTGGCTGCGCTGGCAGCCTGTTCGGGACAGGAACAGGCGCCGCAGGCGGCCGTGCCGGTACTGGTGGTTCACCCCGGCGAACAGGCCGGACAGGCGCCGGCGGCATTCCCGGGCACGGTGCGTGCCCGTCAGGAAAGCCCGCTGTCGTTCCGCGTCGGAGGCAACCTGGTCAAGCGCCACGTCGATGCCGGCCAGCGGGTGAAGAAGGGCGACGTGCTGGCCGAACTGGACGTGGCTGACTTCGCGCTGCAGGCCCGTGCCTCACAGGCGCAGCTGGCTGCGGCCGAGGCCGACCTGGTGCGTGCCCGCGATGACCTGAAGCGCTACCAGGTGCTGGCCGACCAGCAACTGGTCAGCCGCTCGCAGCTGGACCAGCAGTCCGCGGCGTTCAAGGCCGCGCAGGGCCAGGCCAATGCGGCCCGCGCCAACCTCGATGTGCTGCGCAACCAGGCTGACTACGCGCAGCTGCGCGCGCCGGCCGATGGCGTGATCGCCAGCCGCGAGGCCGAAGCCGGGCAGGTGGTGTCCGCCGGCCAGACCATCTTCAACCTGGCCGCCGATGGCGGCCGCGAAGTGCTGATCGACCTGCCCGAGGCGACCATCCGCGACTACGCGGTCGGCCAGCCGGTCGAGGTGGAACTGTGGAACCGCCCGGGCCAGCGCCTGCCCGGTACGATCCGCGAGATCGCCGCCGCCGCCGATCCGCAGGCACGCACCTATGCCACCCGCGTCAGCCTGGCCGCCGATGCGCTGGCCGATGTCGAACTGGGCCAGAGCGCACGCGTCTACAGCAGCGCCGGTCGCCACGGTACCCTGCAGCTGCCGCTGGGCGCGCTGCAGCGCGGTGCCAACGGTGCCGCCAGCGTGTGGGTGGTCGATCCGGCCAACAGCACGCTGAAGGCCGCCTCGGTCACCACCGGTGCGTTTGGCAGCGAGACCGTGCCGGTGCTGTCCGGCGTGAACGCGGGTGACTGGGTGGTTGCCGCCGGTGGCCACCTGCTGCGGGCGGGCCAGCCGGTGATCGCCGTGGACCGGCAGAACCGCCCGGTGCTGAAGCCGGCCGCTGCCGCCAAGGCCAAGGAGTAAGCCGGTGCGCCGCTTCAATCTTTCCGAGTGGGCGCTGGCCAACCGCCCGCTGGTGCTGTTCGCGATGCTGGCCTTCGCGCTGATCGGCGCGTGGTCGTACAAGCACCTGGGCCAGTCCGAGGATCCACCATTCACCTTCAAGGCGATGGTGGTGCGCACGCTGTGGCCGGGCGCCACCGCTGAACAGGTCTCGCGGCAGGTGACCGAGCCGATCGAGAAGGCGCTGATGAACACCGGCGAGTACGAGTTCATCCGCTCCTATTCGCGCCCCGGCGAATCGCAGGTCATCTTCATGGCCCGCGACAGCCTGCGTTCCAGGCAGATCCCGGACCTGTGGTACCAGGTGCGCAAGCGCGTGGGCGACATCCGTGCGACGCTGCCGCGCGAGATCGTCGGTCCGTTCTTCAACGATGAGTTCGGCGACACCTACGGCAACATCTATGCGTTGACCGGCAAGGGCTTCGACTACGCGGTGATGCGCGACTACGCCGACCGCATCCAGCTGGAACTGCAGCGCGTGCCCGATGTCGGCAAGATCGACCTGGTCGGCCTGCAGGACGAGAAGGTGTGGATCGAGCTGTCCAACACCCGCCTGGCCACGCTGGGTGTGTCGATGCAGCAGGTACAGCAGGCGCTGGCCGACCAGAATGCGGTCACCGGCACCAGCTTCTTCGAGACCGCCACCGACCGCGTGCAGCTGCGCGTGACCGGCCAGTTCAACGACATCGAAGCGATCCGCCAGTTCCCGATCCGCGCCGGTGACCGCACCGTGCACCTGGGCGACATCGCCGAGGTCAAGCGTGGCTTCGCCGATCCGGCGTCGCCGAAGATGCGCTTCATGGGTGAAGAGGCCATCGGCCTGGCAGTGGCGATGAAGGATGGCGGTGACATCCTCAAGCTCGGCGCCAATCTCGATGCCGAGTTCGAGCGCCTGCAGAAGACCCTGCCGGCGGGCATGCAGCTGCGCAAGGTGTCCGACCAGCCGCAGTCGGTGGAAGAGTCGGTCGGCGAGTTCGTGCAGGTGCTGACCGAAGCGGTGGTGATCGTGCTGCTGGTCAGTTTCTTCTCGCTGGGCCTGCGCACCGGCCTGGTGGTGGGCGTGACCATTCCACTGGTGCTGGCGATGACCTTCTTCGTCATGCACTACTTCGACATCGGCCTGCACAAGATTTCGCTGGGTGCACTGGTGCTGGCGCTGGGCCTGCTGGTGGACGATGCGATCATCGCGGTGGAGATGATGGCCACCAAGATGGAGCAGGGTTACGACCGCCTGCGCGCGGCCAGTTTCGCCTGGGAATCCACCGCGTTCCCGATGCTGACCGGCACGCTGATCACGGCGGCCGGCTTCCTGCCCATCGCTACGGCGGCCTCGAGCACCGGTGAGTACACGCGTTCGCTGTTCCAGGTGGTGACCATCGCGCTGGTGGTGTCGTGGATCGCGGCGGTGCTGTTCATCCCGTACCTGGGCGACAAGATGCTGCCGGACCTGTTCAATCCGCAGCCGCCGAAGCCGGGCAGCGTGTCCGCGCGCTGGCATGCCAAGCGCCAGCAGTGGGCCGACCGCTATCCGGCGCTGGCCAACCTGATCGCGCCGCCGCAGCACGGGCACGACCACGATCCGTACCAGCGCCCGTTCTACCGCAGCTTCCGTCGCTTCCTCGATGGCTGCCTGCGCCACCGCTGGTGGGTGATTGCCGCGACCATCGCCCTGTTCGTGTTCTCGCTGATGATGTTCCGCTTCGTGCCGCAGCAGTTCTTCCCGGATTCGACCCGGCCGGAACTGATGGTGGACATCGAGCTGGCCGAGGGCGCATCGCTGCGCTCGACCCAGGCCCAGGCCGAGAAGCTGGAGAAGCTGCTGTCCAGCCGCGAGGGCATCGCGAACTACGTGTCCTACGTGGGCACCGGTTCGCCGCGCTTCTACCTGCCGCTGGACCAGCAGCTGCCGGCCACCAACTTCGCCCAGTTCGTGGTACTGGCCAAGGACATCAAGGCGCGCGAAAGCACACGTGACTGGCTGCTGCACGAGGTGATTCCGAAGTTCCCGGACGTGCAGATGCGCGTGACCCGCCTGGAGAACGGCCCGCCGGTCGGCTATCCGGTGCAGATGCGCATTTCCGGCGAGCACATCGAGAAGGTGCAGGCGATCGCGCGCCAGGTCGAAGCCAAGGTGCGCGAGAACCCGCACGTGATGAACGTCAACCTGGACTGGAGCGAGCCGAGCAAGGTGGTGCGGCTGGTGATCGACCAGGAGCGTGCGCGGGCGCTGGGCGTGAGCAGTGCCCAGGTCAGCCAGTTCCTGTCCAGTTCGCTGGCCGGGCAGTCGGTGAGCGTGTACCGCGAGGGCAACCGCCAGATCGAGATGCTGCTGCGTGGCCCGGCCGACGAGCGCAACCAGCTGGAGCTGCTGTCGAGCCTGTCGATGCCGACCGCCAACGGCGGCAGCATCACGCTGTCGCAGGTGGCGACGATGGAGTACGGCTTCGAGGACGGCATCATCTGGCACCGCAACCGCCTGCCGACGGTGACCGTGCGTGCCGACATCAGCGATGGCATGCAGCCGCTGGACGTGGTGCATCAGATCCTGCCGACGCTGGATGGCATCCGTGCCGAGCTGCCGAACGGTTACCTGCTGGAAACCGGCGGTACCGTGGAGGATTCGGCACGTGGCCAGAACTCGATCAAGGCCGGCATGCCGCTGTTCCTGGTGGTGGTGGCCACGCTGCTGATGCTGCAGCTGCGCAGCTTCTCGCGTGCGGCGATGGTGCTGGTGACCGCGCCGCTGGGCATCATCGGCGCGACGTTGTTCCTGCTGCTGTTCCGCGCGCCGTTCGGCTTCGTGGCACTGCTGGGCACGATCGCGCTGGCCGGCATGATCATGCGCAACTCGGTGATCCTGATCGACCAGATCCAGCAGGACATCGATGCCGGGCATGACCGCTGGCATTCGATCATCGACGCGACGGTGCGCCGCTTCCGCCCGATCGTACTGACCGCGCTGGCGGCCGTGCTGGCGATGATTCCGCTGTCGCGCAGCGCGTTCTATGGCTCGATGGCGATCTCGATCATGGGCGGCCTGATCGTCGGCACGGTGCTGACCCTGGTGTTCCTGCCGGCGTTGTACGCGGCATGGTTCCGGGTGAAGCCGGACGAATCCGGGGCGTAATGCCCCGGGTTCTGCGGCCACCGCCCTGGTAGGTGCCAACCTTGGTTGGCACTGCGGCACGCATCCACGCATGGCGTGGATCTACAGCAGCTGGTCTTTGCCCTGGTAGGTGCCAACCTTGGTTGGCACTGCAGCACGCATCCACGCATGGCGTGGATCTACTGTAGCTGCAGGCCGCTCCGTAGCACTGGCAGCAGCCATTCGATGAACACCTGCACGCGTTGCGCGCGGTGTTGCCGGTGCGGCTGCAGCAGGGTCACCGGTAACGGCTGCGCCACGTACTGCGGCATCACCTCCACCAATGCGCCTGACTGCAGTTCGGCCTGCACGTCGTAGCGCGGAATCTGCAGCAGCCCCAGCCCCGCCACACAGCACGCGATCGACGCTTCTGCACTGTTCACCCGCACCCAGCCGGGCATCGGCAATGTGCGTAGCTGCGTACCCTCCTGCCATTCCCACGCTTCCACCCGCGCCGTGGTCGGCGACGCGTAGTTCACCGCCCGGTGCTGCTGCAGGTCGGCAGGTTGCTGCGGCACACCGTACTCGCGCAGGTAGGCCGGCGCGGCCACGTTGACGAAGTCGAGCTGGCCCAGCGTGCGCGCGACCAGGCTGGAATCGCCCAACTGCCCGACCCGCAGCACGGCGTCGCAGCCGTCTTCGATCAGGTTCACCGCGCGGTCGGTCATGCCCAGGTCGACTTCCACCTGCGGATAGCGCGCGAAGAAGTCGGGCAGCGCCGGGGCGAGGATGCGGCGGCCGATGCGGCTGGGCACGTCGATCTTCAGCTGGCCCACCGGCTGCGCGTCGTCCTGCCGGAACAGCGCTTCGGCGTCTTCAACTTCGGCGATCAGGCGCAGGCAGCGGGCATGGAACACGTCGCCGTCGTGGGTGGTCGACACCCGTCGGGTCGAGCGCTGCAGCAGGCGGGTGCCGAGCCGCTGCTCCAGCTCCGCAATGGCTGCCGAGACGGTGGAGCGGGGCAGGCCGAGCTGGTCGGCGGCGCGGGTGAAGCTGGCGCACTCCACCACCCGGGTGAAGATGCGGAAGCGATCGATCCGGTCCATTGTTCGCTGGCTCTGGAAGGTTAAGTCAATGCGGCGGGCTTTATCCGCATTTTCTGCACGATATCGTCGTCAGGGCAGGGTTGCCACCCCGGGCAGCCCCCTCCCGAGACCGACGCCATGACCGACCATTCCCTCAAGGGCAGGACCGTGCTGATTGCCGGTGGCGCCAAGAACCTGGGCGGACTGATCGCCCGCGACTTCGCCAGCCAGGGCGCCAAAGCCATCGTCATCCACTACAACAGCGCCGCCACCCAGGCCGATGCAGAGGCGACCGTCGCCGCCGTGCAGGCCGCTGGCAGCAAGGCCGTTGCCCTGCAGGGCGACCTGACGTCGGCGGCAGCGATGGAGCGCTTGTTCGCCGATGCCGTGGCCGCAGTCGGCCGTCCCGACATCGCCATCAATACGGTCGGCAAGGTGCTGAAGAAGCCGCTGCTGGAGATCAGCGAAGCCGAGTACGACGAGATGAGCGCGGTCAACGCCAAGGCCGCGTTCTTCTTTCTCAAGGAGGCTGGACGCCACGTCAACGACGGTGGCCGCGTCTGCACTCTGGTCACCTCACTGCTGGGTGCGTTCACGCCGTTCTATTCCAGCTATGCCGGCACCAAGGCGCCGGTTGAGCATTTCACCCGCGCGGCGTCCAAGGAGTTCGGTGAGCGCGGCATCTCGGTGACTGCGATCGGGCCGGGCCCGATGGACACGCCGTTCTTCTACCCGGCCGAGAGTGCCGATGCGCAGGCGTACCACAAGACCGCGGCCGCGCTCTCGGCGTTCACCCGCACCGGCCTGACCGACATCGCCGACATCGTGCCGTGGATCCGCTTCCTGGTGACCGATGGCTGGTGGATGACCGGGCAGACCATCCTGGTCAATGGTGGGTACACCACCAAATAATGTAGCCACCCCATGGGTGGCTGCCCGCAATGTCCGGAGGGAGAGGCGCCACGCATGGCGTGGCGCTATCGGATCAGTTGAGTTTGGCCAGCACTGCGTCGGTGGCGGCTGCCGTGCTCACCGCCTGGCCCTTGGCGGCCAGATCGGCGGTGAACACGCCGTCGTCCAGCACGGCGTGCACGGCGGCTTCCACCGCAGCGGCTTCCGTTTCCAAACCCAGCGAATGGCGCAGCAGCATCGCGGCGCTGAAGATCGTCGCGTACGGATTGGCGATGCCCTTGCCAGCGATATCCGGGGCCGAACCATGGATCGGTTCGTAGATGCCGACCGCGCCCGGCTCGCCCAGCGAGGCCGACGGCAGCAGGCCCAGCGAGCCGGCCAGCATCGAGGCTTCGTCGGTGAGGATGTCGCCGAACATGTTCTCGGTGACGATCACGTCGTACTCGCGCGGCTTGGCCAGCAGATGCATGGCCATGGAATCGACCAGCTGGTGCTCCAGTGCAACGTCCGGGAATTCCTCGCGGCCGATGCGCGCGGCCACGTCGCGCCACAGGCGCGAGGTCTCCAGCACGTTGGCCTTGTCCACCGAAGTCACCTTGCCCCGGCGCTGTTGCGCCAGGCGGAACGCACTACGCAGCACGCGCTCGATTTCGGCCACGGTGTAGCGGCACAGGTCGCTGGCGCTGTCGGCATCGCGGGTCTTGTCACCGAAGTAGATGCCGCCGGTCAGCTCGCGCACCACCACGAAGTCCACGCCCTGCAGCAGTTCGGCCTTGATCGGCGACGCGTGCAGCGCGGCCTCATGGGTACGCACCGGGCGCAGGTTGGCATACAGGCCCAGCGCCTTGCGGATCGCCAGCAGGCCCTGTTCCGGGCGCACCTTGGCGTTGGGATCGGACCACTTCGGGCCGCCGACCGCACCCAGCAGCACCGCGTTGGCGACCTGGCAGGCAGTCAACGTAGAGGCCGGCAGCGGCTCGCCGTGGCGGTCGATGGCGATGCCACCGATGTCGTGCTCGCTGAAGGTGAAGGTGTGGTTGAAGCGTGTGGCGACAGACTTCAGGACGGCGACTGCCGCGGCGGCCACTTCCGGGCCGATGCCATCACCGGGCAGGACAACAATTTCAGCGTGCATGCTCACTCTCGTAGCGTTCGATTTCAGGGACACGGCCCAACAGATACCCCAACTGGTCGACGCCTTCCAGCAGGCAGGTCTGCGAGAAGCCATCCAGCGGGAAGGAATAGACGCGCCCATCGGGCGTGCGCAGCTCGCGCGCGGCCACGTCGATGGTCAGCTCGTCGTCCGGGCGCTGCATCAGCGCCTGCACGTCGGCTTCGTCCAGCACGATCGGCAGCAGGCCGTTCTTCAGCGAGTTGCCGCGGAAGATGTCGGCGATCTCGCTGCTGACGATGGCGCGCAGGCCGAGGTCGGTCAGTGCCCACGGTGCATGCTCGCGCGACGAGCCGCAGCCGAAGTTGCGGCCCGCCAGCAGGATGCTGCGGCCGGCGTTGTGCGGCTGGTTGAAGGCGAAGTCGGCCACCGGCGAACCGTCGGCCTGCCAGCGCCAGTCATTGAACGCGTTGCGGCCCAGGCCGGCGCGTTCGGTGGTGGACAGGAACCGCGCCGGAATGATCTGGTCGGTGTCGATGTTGGTCTGGCGCAGCACCACGCTGGCCGAGGTCAGGGTACGGGAACCGGCCATCACGCCACCTCCTGTGCGAACAGTTCGCGGGTATCGGCGACGTGCCCGTTCACCGCGGCCCACGCCGCGCTCATCGGCGAGGCCAGCAGCGTGCGCGAACCAGGACCCTGGCGGCCTTCGAAATTGCGGTTGCTGGTGCTGACGGCCAGCTGCCCGGGCGCGACCAGATCGCCGTTCATGGCGATGCACATCGAGCAGCCCGGCTCGCGCCACTCGGCACCGGCCGCGCGCACGATCTCGTGGATGCCTTCGGCCTCGGCCTCGCGCTTGACGATCTCCGAGCCCGGCACCACCAGCATGCGCACCCGGTCAGCGACGCGACGACCGCGCAGCACCTGCGCCACCTCGCGCATGTCGCTCAGGCGGCCATTGGTGCACGAGCCGACGAACACCACGTCCACCGGCGTGCCCGCCAGCGCCTTGCCGGCCTGGAAATGCATGTAGTCCAGACCCTTCTGTGCGGCGGCATCGTTGGCGGCGGGGATCGGTGCATCCACCGCGATGGCGGTGCCCGGATGCGTGCCCCAGGTCAGGGTCGGGCGGATGTCGGCGGCGTCGATGTGCACTTCGCTGTCAAAGCGCGCGCCGTCATCGCTGCGCAGCTGCTGCCAGCGTGCGACGGCCGCATCGAAGTCGGCACCCTTGGGGCCGCGCGGGGTAGCAGCGACGAAGTCGAAGGTGACCTGGTCCGGTGCCACCATGCCGGCACGCGCACCCGCCTCGATCGACATGTTGCACAGGGTCATGCGCTGTTCCATGTCCATCGCTTCGATGGTGCTGCCACGGAACTCGATGACGTGGCCGGTGCCGCCGTTGACGCCGATCACGCCGATGATGTGCAGGACCACGTCCTTGGCGCCGACGCCGGGCGCCAGCGGGCCATCGACGGTGATCGCGAAGGTCTTCGCCTTGCGCTGCAGCAGGCACTGCGTGGCCAGCACGTGGCCGACTTCACTGGTGCCGATGCCGAAGGCCAGTGAACCGAACGCACCATGGGTGGAGGTGTGGCTGTCGCCGCAGACGATGGTCATGCCGGGCTGGGTGAAGCCTTGTTCCGGCGCGATCACGTGGACGATGCCGCGGTTGTCCGAGGCCATGTCGAACAGTTCGATGCCGTGCTCGGCGCAGTTGCGTGCCAGGGTGGCGACCTGAGCTTCGGACGCAGCGCTGGCGTAGGGAAGCGTACCGTCGGCGGCAGGCGGCAGGGTTGGCGTGGAGTGGTCCATCGTCGCCTTGGTGCGGTCCGGGCGGCGCGGCGACAGGCCGCGCTCGCGCAGTTCGGTGAACGCCTGCGGCGAGGTCACCTCGTGGATCAGGTGCAGGTCGATGTACAGCACGGCGGGGGCGCTGTCGGTTTCGGGAACCACCACGTGGGCGTCCCACAGTTTGTCGTACAGGGTGCGGGGTGCGGAAGTCATGCGTATGCCTGGCAGAAGTACGAAAGAGCGAACATCAGTAAAGAAAACGGAACGGTCAAGTCAGCGACGGCGGGCGAGCACGCGCAGGCGCACGTAGTCGGCCAGCGGCTGGCCGGCGGCATTGCGCGGCAGCTCGGCCAGCAACGCGGTGGCGGCCTCGCGCACGGTAGCGCGGGCCTCGGCCGGCAGGTCGTCCAGCAGTGGTGCGGCGAAGACCCGCAGCCAGCCGGCCACGCCGGTCGGCAATGCGGTCGGGCGCGGCGTGCACTCGATCAGTTGCACCTGGAAGCCATGCTGGCGCAGGCGGTCGGCGTAGGCATCGGCGGTCGGGAAATACCACTGGAAGGTGCTGGCGCCATGGCCGTGGGCCACGCGCGCGGCCTGTACCGCCGCGATGATCGTGGCCACGTTGCCGTGGCCACCGAATTCGGCGACAAAGCGGCCGCCGGGGCGCAGGGCGCGGCGCACGCCTTCCAGCACGCGGTCCGGAGTCGTCATCCAATGCAGTGCGGCATTGCTGAACACTGCATCGAACTCGCTGTCGAACGACAGCGCGTGGCCGTCCATCACCTGCGCGTCGACACCGCGTGCGCGGGCGGCGACCACCAGTTCCGGCGAAGCATCCACACCGTGGATGCGTGCGCCGCTCAGCGCCAGCTCGGTACTGAGTACGCCATCGCCACAGCCCAGGTCGAGGATGCGCTCACCGGCGCGCGGGTCGAGCAGGCGCGATACCGCGCCGCCGAGCAGCGGCACGAAGCCGGCATCGATCGCATAGTCCTGGGCGTTCCACTGCTGGCCAGCGGCGCTGGCCGGGGTGGGGATGTCGAAGGCGCTCATGGCGGGGTCCTCAGGCGGTGGCGGCGGTGGCAACGTCGGTGTTGCTGTGGGCGGCAGCCTGGCGCTGGCGCAGCAGGCGGTTGGCCACATCCAGCCAGGCCAGCGCGGAGGCTTCGATGATGTCCTTGCTGGTGCCGGTGCCGTCGTACTCCACACCCTCGTGGCGTACGCTCAGATTGGCTTCGCCGCGCGCATCGGCGCCGATGCCGACGCTGTGCACGTGGTAACTGTCCAGCATCAGCTGCACGCCGGTGGCGGCCGACAGTGCGCCGAACAGCGCATCGACCGGGCCGTCGCCCTGCGCGGTCTCGGCCACGCGGTTGCCGTCCGGGTCGGACAGTTCGACCAGTGCGTTGGCGCGGCTGCCGACATCGCTGATGGTCATCGAGGCCAGGCGGTAGCCCTGTGCGTTGGAACCACCCTGCATCAGCGTCTGCAGATCGGCATCGGTGACCACGCGCTGCTGTTCGCACAGGCCCTTGAACTGCTCGAACACCAGCTTCAGTTCGTCTTCCTCCAGCCAGAAGCCCAACGCACGCAGGCGCGCTTCAACGGCGGCACGGCCACTGTGGCGGCCCAGCACCATCTGCGAATCCTCCCAGCCCACGTCTTCCGGGCGCATGATTTCGTAGGTGCCGCGGTGGCGCAGCATGCCGTGCTGGTGGATGCCCGATTCGTGGGCGAACGCATTGGCGCCGACGATGGCCTTGTTGCGCTGCACCGGCATGCCGACCAGGCGCTGCAGCAGCTGCGAGGTACCGACGATGCGCGGGGTGTTGATCGAACTGTCCTGCTCGTAGAAGGCCTGGCGCACCTTCAGCACCATCGCGATCTCTTCCAGCGAACAGTTGCCGGCGCGTTCGCCGATGCCGTTGATGGTGCACTCGACCTGGCGCGCGCCGCCTTCGATGGCGGCCAGCGAGTTGGCCACGGCCAGGCCCAGATCATTGTGGCAGTGCGCGCTGAAGATCACGTTGGTCGCGTTCGGTACATCTGCGACGCCGGCGATGACCTGCTGGAACATCGCGCGGATTTCTTCCGGCGTGGTGAAGCCGACGGTGTCGGGCAGGTTGATGGTGGTGGCGCCGGCGGCGATCGCCACGCGCGCGACTTCGATCAGGTAGTCCAGCTCGGTACGGGTGGCATCCTCGGCCGAGAATTCGACATCGTTGATATAGGAACGGGCCAGCGATACGTGCTTGCGTACCGACTCCAGTACCTGTTCGCGGGTCATGCGCAGCTTGTGCTCGCGGTGCAGCGGGCTGGTCGACAGGAACACATGCAGGCGCGGGTTGGCCGCGGCTTCCAGTGCGCGTGCCGAGGTCTCGATGTCGGCCTGCAGGCAGCGCGACAGCACCGCCAGGGTCAGGCTCGGGCGGCGCAGTTCGCGGCCGATCAGTGCCATCGCTTCGCGGTCGGACTGCGAGCTGGCCGGGAAGCCGGTCTCGATGATGTCCACGCCCAGTTCGTCCAGCGCACGCGCCATCACCAGCTTCTGCGGCGGGCTCATGCTGCAGCCGGGGGACTGCTCGCCGTCACGCAGGGTGGTGTCGAAGATGCGGATGCGCGGGGTGGTAATTCGTTCGATGGTGGTCACAGGGAAATCTCCTCGACAGCGGGCGTTGCGGCTTGCAGGTGGGAAGGGGAAGGCATGGGGGAGGGCGGCGCGCTGGCCTTGGCGGGCGAGCGGGGTGTTTCGCTGCGCCGTCGCCGTGGCTTGCGCGGCGGGCGCGGTCGGATGTCGGTAAGCAGGCCGGCCAGCACGCCGGCATCGATGTTCCCGCCGGACACCACCGCGCACTTGCGGCGGCCCGCGACGCGGCGGCCAGCGGCCAGCGCCAGCGCGCCGGCACCCTCGGCAATGATGTGTTCTTCCAGTGCCAGCCGGACCAGGGTTTCGCGCAGTTCGGCTTCGCGCACGATCACCACATCGTCCAGCAGCGAGGTGCACAGGCGACGGGTCAGGAAGCCGGGGATCTTCACCCGCACGCCGTCGGCCAGCGAGGCGACGGGTGCGATCTCGCGCACGTCGCCGCGGATCGCGCGTGCCATCGAATCAACGCCTTCCACCTGCGCGCCGACCACGCGCACGCCCTGTGATTTCAGCGCCAGGGCCACGCCGGAAGCCAGGCCACCGCCACCGATCGGCACGATCACCACGTCCGGGGCATGCGCGGCCAGCTCGATGCCGACCGTGCCCTGGCCGGCGATCACGTCGGCATCGTCGAACGCGGACAGGAAGCGGTAGCCGTGGCGTTGTGCCAGTTCGACCGCGAAGGCGTAGGCTTCGTCATAGCTGTTGCCGTGCTGGCGCACGGTCGCGCCCCAGTGGGCGACGCCGGCGATCTTGGTGGCGGGTGCACCATGCGGCATCACAGTGATGGCCGGCACATCCAGGCGATAGGCGGCCCAGGCCACGCCCTGGGCGTGGTTGCCGGCCGAGGCGCAGATCACCGGCCGGGTGTCGCCGCGTTCGCGGCCGGCCAGCAGTGCATTCAATGCGCCGCGCACCTTGTAGGAACCGGTGCGCTGCAGGTTCTCCAGCTTCAGCCAGGTACCGAAGCGTTCGGCGTGGTGCAGCGGGGTGGGCGGCAGGAAGCGGCGCAGGCGGGCCTGCGCTGCCAGGACGTCGGCGACGCTTACGTCGCCGACATCGCTTTCCTGGCTGGTGTCAGCGGCCGGCATGGGCCACCAGCGCGGTGCGGGCGACCGCCGCATGCGGGCACGGGCGGCGAAGAAGACGCCTCCGTACCGGCACCGTGGTCGCTACGGTACGGGTGTTCATGGCGATACTCCTTCCACGGCGGTGACCTGCACGGACACGCAGTCGTAGATCTTCTCGATCTGCCGGCACAGCGTTTCCGCCGGGCGCTGGCCATCGACGACCAGCTGCAGGTGCCAGCGGCCATCGTCGGCGGCCACCGGCGCACCGCTGATCGCACGCGGCGCAAAGCCGCGGCGTTCGGCCATGCCGATCACGCGCAGCAGCGCGCCTTCGGCCGGGTGCAGCACCAGGTCAAGCCGGTATTGCATTGGGGGTCTCCTGGCGGGCGTGGGCGGGATTGCTTTCCAGCATCGTGCTGTTGGCGGTGTTCGGCGGCACCAGCGGCCACACGTTGGCGCGTGCATCGATGGCCACGTGCAGCAGCGCCGGGCCGGGCTCGGCCAGCAGCGCGGCCAGGCCGCCTTCCACGTCGTCGCGGTTGTCGATGCGGGTGGCGGCAATGCCGAACACCTGCGCCAGGGCTACGAAGTCCGGGTTGTCGGACAGGTCGATCTCGCTGTAACGCTCGGCGAAGAACAGTTCCTGCCACTGCCGCACCATGCCCAGCGAACTGTTGTCCAGCAGCACGATCTTCACCGGCAGGCGGCAGCGGGCGATGGTCGCCAGCTCCTGCACGTTCATCATGAAGCTGCCGTCGCCGGACACCAGTACCACGGTGCGCTCCGGGCAGGCGAACTGCGCACCCATCGCCGCTGGCAGGCCGAAGCCCATCGTGCCCAGTGCGCCACTGGTCAGGTGGTTGCGGGGGTGGTTGAAGCGGCAGTGCTGGGCCACCCACATCTGGTGCTGGCCGACATCGCAGGCGATCACCGCATCGGCCGGGGCCAGCTCGCTCAGTCGCTTCAGCAGCGCCGGGGCGTAGATGTGCTGGCCCGGTGCGTCGTAGCGGGCCGCGAAGCGATCGCGGTGCTGCGCACAGCGCTTGCGCCACGCGTCCTGGTGGGCCCTGGGGGAGGGGAAGGCCGCACGCAGGGCACGGATGGCGTGACCGACGTTGCCAGGCACGGCGATGTCGGCAGTGCGCAGCTTGGAGATCTCGTAGGCGTCCGCATCGATGTGGACGACGCGGGCAAATGGCGCGAACTCGGCCAGCTTGCCGGTCGCGCGGTCGTCGAAGCGCGCGCCCAGCACCAGCAGCAGGTCGCTTTCCTGCACCGCCATGTTGGCGGCGCGGGTGCCGTGCATGCCCAGCATGCCCAGCGACTGCGGATGGTGGGCCGGCAGTGCACCGAGGCCGCGCAGGGTCATCACGGTGGGGATGGCACTGGCCTCGACGAAGTCGCGCAGGTCCTGCACGGCATCACCCAGGGCGATGCCGCCACCTGCGTAGACCACCGGCTTTTCGGCCGCCGCCAGCGCGGCGATGGCCTCGGCGATGGCGGCCTCGGCCGGCGCCGGCGGCGGTTCGACGCTGCTGGGCACATGCGCCGGCAGATGGCTGGCATCGGCCAGTTGCACATCCTTGGGCAGGTCGATCAGCACCGGGCCGGGGCGACCCTCACGGGCAATGCGGAACGCATCGGCCACCACGCGCGGCAGGTCATCGACGCTACGCACCAGCCAGCTGTGCTTGACGATCGGCATCGTCAGGCCGAACACATCCAGTTCCTGGAAGGCGTCGGTGCCCAGCAGCGGCGTGCCGACCTGGCCGGTGATGCAGACCATCGGTACCGAATCCAGCATCGCATCGGCAATGCCGGTGACCAGGTTCGAGGCGCCCGGGCCGGAGGTGGCCACGCAGACGCCCACCTGGTTGCTGGCGCGGGCGAAGCCGTTGGCGGCCAGGGCCGCGCCCTGCTCATGGCGTACCAGGATGTGCTTCAGCGACGAATCCACCAGCGCGTCGTAGAACGGCATGATGGTGCCACCGGGATAGCCGAACAGCGTGCGGACGCCTTCGGCCTCCAGCGCCTGGGTCAGCCAGCGCGCGCCGTTGGGCGGCGCGCTGCGATGTGTCGAAGAGTTCATGGGGGAACCTTGCAAAGCGGGTGGGGGAGGGCCGCGTGGTTACGCAGCCTGTCCTTGCAACCAGACCATCTTGGCGCGCAGTTCCTTGCCCACCTTCTCGATCGGGTGCTCCAGGTCGGCCTGCTTGAACCTGTTGTAGTTCGGCAGGCCCGCTTCGTACTCGGCCACCCAGTTCTTGGTGAAGGTGCCGTCCTGGATGTCCTTCAGCACCTCCTTCATGCGTTCCTTGGTGCCGGCATCGATCACGCGCGGGCCGCTGACGTAGTCGCCGTACTGCGCGGTCTCGGAGATGAACTCCAACATGCGCGAGATACCGCCTTCATAGAACAGGTCCACGATCAGCTTCAGTTCGTGCAGCACTTCGTAATAGGCGATCTCCGGCTGGTAGCCGGCTTCGACCAGGGTCTCGAATCCGGCCTGCACCAGCGCCGAGGCACCGCCGCACAGCACCGCCTGCTCACCGAACAGATCGGTTTCGGTTTCTTCCTTGAAGGTGGTCTGGATCAGGTTGGCGCGCGCACCGCCGAGGCCGGCGGCATAGGCCTGCGCATGCTGCGCGGCCTTGCCGCTGATGTCCTGGTAGACCGCCCAGATGCACGGCACGCCACGGCCGATCTCGTACTCACGGCGCACCAGCGCGCCGGGGCCCTTCGGCGCGACCAGCACCACGTCCAGGTCGGCACGCGGCTCGATCATCCCGTAATGCACGTTCAGGCCATGCGCGAACAGCAGGCATGCACCCTGTTTCATGTTCGGCGCCAGCACGTCGTTGTAGAGCTTCTTCTGCACCATGTCCGGGGTCAGCACGGCAACCAGGTCGGCGTCCTTCACGGCCTCGGCGGGCGCGATCACGGTGAAGCCATCGGCCTGCGCCTTGGCTTCGGTCGGCCCACCCGGACGCAGGCCTACCACCACGTCGAAGCCGGATTCGCGCAGGTTCAGTGCGTGGGCGCGGCCCTGGCTGCCGTAGCCGATGACGGCGATCTTGGTCTGGGGCAGGTCGTTGGTGCTCATGGGGGAGGTTCCTTGCGGTGGGAAGAAAAAAGAACGGCCGGTCGTCGAGGTGACGTGCCGGCCGGTCAGGGGAAAGCGGTGGAGGAGGCGCCGCGCATCGCACAGGCACAGCCACCACAAGGCGTGGTGGTGCAGGTCCGGGTTGTGCGATGAGCGTTGGTCATGGTGGTTGCGTCTGAAACCAGGTTCTGAAATGAAAAAACCCGCACCGGGGCGGGTGCGGGTTTTTGAAGAGTTCCGGTGTGTGTGTTGCTTACACGCTGGCTCGTCCCGCACCTGTTGGTTGGGTAATAAGTACGAGCACAAGAATCGAACGCAGCGAGGCGGCGCCGGTGTCGGCGGCTTCGATGTGGGTTCGCGGTGGCGTGTTGTGATGCAACATGTGATCGAGAGAAACACAGCCATTTCGGCGGTGTCAACCCTCGCGACGGATTTTCTATCGGTTTCCGCTGCATCCAGCGCAATTGCTTGCGGCACAAGGATGGTTGCTGCTGAAAGTGTTTCGGTGAACCCGAATTCACTCCTTTCGGGGCGGTTTTTGCGCGGAATCCGGTGGATTTTTCCGCCCAAGGATCAACGTCCATGACGTCTGTCCGATACCGCTTGAAGGCCGCACCGGCGAAGATCGGGGAACCACCCGTCCATCGGAACCCGACCGTGTCCCGACGCCTTGCCCGTTCCCTGCTCGCCGCCGCCGTATTGGCTGCCGTACCGGCGCTGTCCTTCGCCGCCGACCGCATCACCGGCCACACCTTCGCCACCCGTTCGGAGGTGATCGCCCCGCATGCGATGGCCGCGACCTCGCAACCACTGGCCACCCAGATCGCGCTGGACGTGATGAAGGGCGGCGGTTCGGCAGTGGACGCGGCGATTGCCGCCAACGCCGCGCTCGGCCTGATGGAGCCGACCGGCAACGGCATCGGCGGCGACCTTTTCGCCATCGTGTGGGATCCGAAGACGCAGAAGCTCTACGGCTACAACGGCTCGGGCCGCTCGCCGAAGTCGCTCACACTGGCCGAGTTCCAGCGCCGTGGCCTGAAGGACATCCCGGCCACCGGTCCACTGCCGGTGTCGGTGCCGGGTGCCGTCGATGGCTGGTTCGCGCTGCACGACCGCTTCGGTCGCAAGCCGATGGCCGACAACCTGGCGCCGGCCATCCGCTACGCCCGCGAGGGTCACCCGGTGGCCGAGGTGATCGCCTACTACTGGGACCGCTCGGTGCCCAAGTTGTCGCAGTACCCGGGCTTCAAGGAGCAGTTCACGATCAACGGCCACGCCCCGCGCAAGGGCGAGATGTGGAAGAACCCGAACCTGGCCAGCACCCTGCAGAAGATCGCCGACGGTGGCCGCGACGCCTTCTACAAGGGCGAGATCGCCCACACCATCGGCGACTACTTCAAGGCCAACGGTGGCTACCTGAGCTACCAGGACATGGCTGACCATCATGGCGAGTGGGTCGAACCGGTCAGCAGCAACTACCGTGGCTACGACGTCTGGGAACTGCCGCCGAACAGCCAGGGCATCGCCGCACTGCAGATCCTCAACGTGCTGGAAGGCTACGACTTCTCGAAGATCCCGTTCGGTTCACCGGAACACGTGCACCTGTTTGTCGAAGCGAAGAAGCTGGCCTTTGCCGACCGTGCGCGTTTCTACGCCGACATGGCGTTCCAGCCGGCACCGGTGCAGAAGCTCATCTCCAAGGAGTACGCCGCGCAGCGTCGTGCGCTGATCTCGATGGACAAGGCGTTGAAGGAAGTGCAGCCGGGCACGCCGAAGCAGCTGGAGGAGGGCGACACGATCTACATGACCGTGGCCGACGCCGACGGCATGATGGTTTCGCTGATCCAGTCCAACTACCGTGGCATGGGCAGCGGCATGGCACCGCCCGGTCTGGGTTTCATCCTGCAGGACCGCGGCGAGATGTTCGTGCTGCAGAAGAACCATCCCAACGGCTACGCGCCGGGCAAGCGCCCCTTCCAGACCATCATTCCGGCCTTCATCACCAAGGGCGGCAAGCCGTATGCCAGCTTCGGCGTGATGGGCGGCGCGATGCAGCCGCAGGGCCACGCGCAGATCGTGATGAACCTGGTGGACTTCGGCATGAACCTGCAGGAAGCCGGTGATGCACCGCGCATCCAGCACGAAGGCTCGACTGAACCGACGGGTCAGGCCACGGCGATGACCGATGGTGGTGAAGTGAATCTGGAAACCGGCTTCCCGTACGAGACCGTGCGCGCGCTGATGCGCAAGGGGCATCGCATCGTGTTCGCCGATGGGCCTTATGGCGGGTACCAGGCGATCATGCGCGATCCCGAGAGCGGGGTTTACTACGGCGCTTCGGAGAGCCGCAAGGACGGGCAGGCGGCGGGGTATTGAGGTTTCCCGGCCACCGGGCTGAGCCCCCTCTGCGGTGGTGGTTCGTGGAAGCGGGATCATGTGATTGGGCCGGGCGGGTGGGCTGTTCGGGGGACGCCGTGAATCCGTCCCTGGAGGCTTGGCAGCCGCATCCATGCGGCTGACACCCCCGCCCAGCCCACCCGCCCGGCCCCTGACAGTTTCCGTGGCCGCCACCGCAGGAAGAAAAGGAAGAAGATCAAAAGCAAAGGCAACAGCAACAGCCGCGCGCTGTGGGTTGGGGTCGGATCCGTTTTCCGAAGGAAAACGGATCCGACCCCTTCTTGTTTTCCGATACACCTCATCCACGCATAGCGTGGAAAACCCACCGTCACACGGAAACTGTCGGGGGTGGGGCGGCGTGGGCTGGCAGGACCGTTGGCGCCATGGGCCCGAGGCATGCCTCGGGCGGGTTGGGCAGGATGCCCAACCCCGGTCTTGCCATGTGCGCAGGACAGCGCACACGAGCAAGGCGCCATCGAGCCCCCAGGGATGGGTTTACGGCGTGTCCTGCCAGCCCACACCGCCCCGCCAAACTAGCAGCAACCCAGAGCTGCTTTTGAGGTTGCTGTTGTCGTTGCTTGAGAAAAGCGGTGCAGCCGCAGGCTGCAAAACAACCCTCAATCCTGATCGTGCGCGCGCGCTGCCTCGGCCTGCGTCTCCTCCTGCGCCGCCATCTCGCGTGCGATCCACGCATCGATCATGTGCCGCTGGCGCTGCGCCTGCCGTCGCTCGCGGGTGTACTCCTGGTCCAGCACCCGATACAGCGACACCATCACAAGAAGCATCAGCAGCGCGAACGGCAGCGCAGCGATGGTGATCATGCCCTGCAGCGCCTCCAGTCCCCCTGCCAACAGCAAGGAACCCGCCACGAGCGCAATGCCGACACCCCACGCCACTTTGTGCTTGCGCAATGGCTCGCCCGCGTCGTCCGTGGACATGCTGGCCAGCACAAGTACCGCAGAATCAGCCGAGGTCACGAAGAAGATCATCAGTAGCACCAGCGCAATGCACGACAGCAGCAACGGCAGCGGCAGGCTGTCGAACATAGTGAACAGCACCGTTTCATAGCCGTTGCCCAGTGCCTGCAGCAGGTCGGCCTGGCCGAAGATCTGCATCCAGATCGCGGTGCCACCGAACACCGAGAACCAGAAGAAGCCCAGCAGCGTCGGTGCCAGCACCACGCCGATCACGAACTCGCGAACGCTGCGACCGCGCGAGATGCGCGCGATGAACGAACCGACGAACGGTGCCCAGGAAATCCACCAGGCCCAGTAGAAGATCGTCCAGTCCGCGACCCAGGTGCTGGACGAGAACGGTGACATGCGCAGGCTCATCGTCACCAGCTGGTTGAGATAGGAGCCCAGCGTCGTGGTGAACGTGTTGAAGATCGCGCCAGTCGGGCCGAGTACCAGCACCAGCGCCAGCAGCAGCGCCGCCAGTGCAAGGTTGAAGTTGGACAGCCATTTCATGCCGCGGCCGACGCCGCTGAGCGTGGACGCCATGTACAGAACGAAGGCCACCGCAATGATCGTCAACTGCAGCGGAACGCCCGCCTGCACGCCGAATACGCGTTCCACGCCGGCTGCGATCTGCACCGTGCCGAAGCCCAGTGCTGTAGCCACGCCAACCGCAGTGGCGACGACAGCGGAGATGTTGACCACATGCCCGATCCAGCCACGATGGTGACGTCCGATGATCGGTTGCAGCATGTCGCTGATCTGGCCACGGCCGTTGCGGTTGAATTGGAACCAGGCCATTGCCAGGCCGATCAGCGCATAGATGGCCCACGGGTGCAGGCCCCAATGGAAGAACACGTAGCGCATGGCAGCACGGGCAGCGTCCATGCTTTCGGGTGCCAGCCCTTCCGGCGGCTTGCTGAAATGCGAGATGGGCTCGGCCGCACCCCAGAACACCAGGCCGATGCCCATGCCGGCGGCGAACAGCATCGACATCCAGCTGGCACGCGAGAACTCGGGTTCGGCGTCCTCGCCGCCGATGCGCAGGTTGCCGAAGCGGCCGAACGCCAGGTACATCAGGAACACCAGCGCCAGGAACACCACCAGCAGGTACAGCCAGCCGACACTGCGGATGACTTCTGCCAGCATCGACTGGACCACTGTGTTGAAGGGGCCGGGGGCGATACCGGCGAGCAGCACCAGCAGCAGAACCAGTGCGATGGAAACGCGAAACACCATGAAGGAGCTTCTCCGATCAAGGGGGATTGAGGGGAGCGAGCAGAGCTTGCGGCGAAGGGCCGGCGGCATGCAGCATGGACCGGGCAGGGGCCGCGAAGGCGGCGGGGAACGCATCGATCTCAGCGACGCGATGGCGTGCACGTTACTGAACGCGACGTCATGGTTCCGTTAACGAATGGCGACCTGGTCCCGGAGGCGGGCGGTCTATGCTCTAATGCGCACCAAGAAGCGGGGGTACCGGGCCATGTGGCCACGGTTGAGACAGTCCCTTGGAACCTGATCCGGCTCATACCGGCGTAGGGAAGCTTTGCAATGCAGCCGTGCCCGGACTCCGCCCAAGGACCGTCCGTGCGCGGGTGCCGTGCGCCGCCGCTTCGTCCCTGACCTTCCTGGACGATGCCCGATGAACGCACAGCTCTCCGCCCTGCAGCAACAGGCCCAGCAACTCTCCGCATCCGTGACCCGGCCCATTCCCGGCTCGCGCAAGATCCACGTGCCTGGTTCACGCCCGGATCTGCAGGTGCCGATGCGCGAGATCGCGCTGACCCGTACGCCGACGTTGTTCGGCGGCGAAGAGAATGCGCCGGTGACCGTTTACGACACGTCGGGCCCGTACACCGACCCGGAGGTGCGCATCGATCTGTCCGCTGGTTTGCCGGCACTGCGTCGCGGCTGGGTGGAAGAGCGCGGTGATACCGAGCAGCTTGAAGGACTGAGTTCTTCGTTCGGCCGCGATCGCGAGCATGACCCGAAGCTTGACGCGGTGCGTTTCCCCGCGCGCAGCCTGCCACGCCGTGCACGTGCCGGTGCCAACGTCACCCAGATGCATTACGCGCGCCGCGGCATCATCACGCCGGAAATGGAATTCGTCGCCATCCGCGAGAACCAGCGCCTGGACGCGATCCGCGATGCGGGCCTGCTGCAGCAGCACCCGGGCGAGGCCTTCGGTGCGTCGATCCAGAAAGTCATCACCCCGGAGTTCGTGCGCGACGAGATTGCACGTGGCCGTGCGGTGCTGCCCAACAACATCAACCACCCGGAAAGCGAGCCGATGATCATCGGCCGCAATTTCCTGACCAAGATCAACGCCAACATCGGCAACAGCGCGGTGTCTTCTGGCATCGCCGAGGAAGTGGAGAAGCTGGTGTGGGCGATCCGCTGGGGCGGTGACACGGTGATGGACCTGTCCACCGGCAAGCACATCCACGAGACGCGCGAATGGATCATCCGCAACTCGCCGGTGGCGATCGGTACCGTGCCGATCTACCAGGCCCTGGAGAAGGTTGACGGCCGCGCCGAGGCACTGACCTGGGAGATCTTCCGTGACACCCTGATCGAGCAGGCCGAGCAGGGCGTGGACTACTTCACCATCCACGCCGGCGTGCTGCTGCGCTACGTGCCGCTTACCGCCAAGCGTGTCACCGGCATCGTCAGCCGCGGCGGCTCGATCATGGCCAAGTGGTGCCTGGCGCATCACAAGGAGAACTTCCTCTACACGCATTTCGAAGACATCTGCGAAATCATGAAGGCCTACGACGTGACCTTCTCGCTGGGCGACGGGCTGCGCCCGGGTTGCATCGCTGATGCCAACGACGCGGCGCAGTTCGGCGAACTGGAAACGCTGGGTGAACTGACGAAGATCGCCTGGAAACACGATGTGCAGACCATGATCGAAGGCCCCGGCCACGTGCCGATGCAGCTGATCAAGGAAAACATGGACAAGCAGCTGCGCGAATGCGGCGAAGCGCCGTTCTACACGCTGGGGCCGCTGACGACCGACATCGCGCCGGGCTACGACCACATCACCAGTGCGATCGGCGCGGCGATGATCGGCTGGTTTGGCACGGCCATGCTCTGCTACGTGACGCCGAAGGAGCACCTGGGCCTGCCCAACCGCCAGGACGTGCGCGACGGCATCATGGCTTACCGCATTGCCGCGCACGCGGCCGACCTGGCCAAGGGTCATCCGGGCGCGCAGGTACGCGACAACGCGCTGAGCAAGGCGCGCTTCGAGTTCCGCTGGGAGGACCAGTTCCACCTGGGCCTGGATCCGGAAAAGGCCAAGGAATTCCACGACGAGACGCTGCCGAAGGACGCGCACAAGCTGGCCCACTTCTGCTCGATGTGCGGACCGCACTTCTGTTCGATGAAGATCACCCAGGACGTGCGCGACTACGCCGAGGCCGGCATGAAGGAGAAGTCGCAGGAGTTCCGTGCTGGCGGGGCCGAGGTCTACCGCCAGGGGTGACGGGTAACGGGTAGTGCCGGCCGCCGGCCGGCATTCCGTCGTGCACGGGACCGGGGGGAGTGCTGGCCAATGGCCGGCACTACCGTTCATCACGCCGCGCCCGGCTATCCTCCGCGCATCGCCCAGGGGAAAGGACGCCATGCCCGTTGCCACGACCACCCGCTGGCTGGCCATCGCCCGCCGCCATCCTTCGGCCTGGCTCCTGGCCGCCCAGTTGATCGCGGTACTGCTGTATCCCGCCCTCGATGACACCGCCGCTGGCCGGGCGGCGCTGGGCATGTTCGGCATGGCGGTACTCGGCCTGGCGCTGTGGGTGGTCCAGCGCAGTCCGCTGGGCACGTGGCTGGCATTGCTGCTGGCCATTCCATCGGTGGTGTTCTCGCTGGCTGGCGCCCTGCTGGACCGCAGCGCGCTGCTGACCACCGCGCAGCTGCTGGAAAGCCTGCTGTACTTCTATACGGCCGGGGCATTGATCGCCTACATGCTGCAGGACCATCGAGTAACACGCGACGAACTGTTCGCAGCCGGGGCAACCTTCACCCTGCTGGCCTGGGGGTTCGCCTTTGCATTCGCGGTGTGCCAACAGTGGTATCCAGGCAGTTTCCAGGGTGCGACTGCTGGCCCCGAGCGCAGTTGGATGGAGCTGCTTTATCTGAGCTTCAGCTTGTTGTCCGGAGTTGGATTGAGTGACGTCGTGCCGTTGCACCCGCAGGCACGGGCCCTGGTGATGCTCGAACAGTTCGCAGGCGTCATGTATATCGGCCTTGTGGTGTCGCGTCTGGTCGGGTTGACCATGCTTCGGCGCATGTGAAAATGAACGCCAGATAAAAATTTCGCGCCCAAAAGGGCGCGAATGGTGATGCAGATTATGTGAATGCGTCGGCGAGAGAGAGCCTGAGTGTCGACCCCGTCATAGGCGGGGTAACCGGCTTAGGCTAATATCCGGGGGCGTTATTGTTTTTGCGGTATGCGCCGATGCTTTGTGCGGAATCTGGCTTTTCGATGGCCCTGTCCAGGGACGGTGGGGACGGTATTGCTGGTGAGCCCTGCCCAGATCCCGTCCCTACTGTATAGCGGAAAATGAACAGCAGCGAACTCACGCCCATTGACGCCGACCGCGTGCAGGTCGGCGACTGTGTCATTACCTTGTCCTCGCGTGAGGTCGAGGTTGAAGGCGCGCGCCGTCCGCGGCGGCTGACGCCGAAAGCGCTGGGCGTACTTCGCGTGTTGATGCGGCAGCCTGGGCGCGTGGTCACCCGTGAAGAGCTGTTTGCCGAGGTCTGGCCCGATACGTTGCCGACCAATGACGTGCTGACCCAGGCCGTCACCCAGCTGCGCAAGGCGTTCGCCAACGACGACGACAATGGCCAGGCCTACATCGAGACCATCGCCAAGAGCGGCTATCGGCTGCTGGTACCGGTGCAGGCGCTGGACGACTTCGAGCCGGTGGCGGAAGTGGATGCGGTGGCCGTTGCGGATGTGATGCCGTCGCCGGACGGTGCCGGCACGATTCCGGCGCTGGCCGTGCCTGGAGCGCCTTCACGCCGGCGCGGCTGGCGCCAGCTGCGCCGCCAGCTGTTGTGGGTGCTGGGTGTGATGATGCTGGCCGCGCTGCTGGTCATGGCCACATTGTTGCTGCGGCGCGGGCCGGAGCCGAGTTCACCGGTGGATGCAGCGGTCGAGAACGGCGTGCGGGTGATCGGCAGCCCGCAGCGTCCCTATCGCCTGATCACCGCTACCAGTGGTTTTGAAACCTATCCCACACTTTCGCCGGACGGCTCCCAGGTTGCCTACGAAGGCGCCAACGAGGATGGCGCCGGAGGTGGTGTGATCAAGGTGCAGACCTCGGGCAATGCGCCGGCCCGGCAGCTGGCGCTGCCGCCCAAGGGGGCCAGTGACCGTTTCCCGAGCTGGTCACCGGACGGGCGCGAGATCGCTTTTGCCCGCTTTGGAGCCGACGGCGGTTGCCAGGTGCTGATCGCCAGTGCCACTGGCGGCGGCGTGCGCCAGGCGACCCGTTGCGATGGAACCGAGCTGCTCAGCTTCGACTGGACACCGGATGGCCGCGGCCTGGTCTTTGGCAGCATGGTGGGCCGCTACGCCCATCGCGGCATCCGTGTGCTCGACCTGGCCAGCGGCCAGTGGCGGGCGTTGGACTACGCGGTCGATCAGGATGATTTTGACTACGCGCCACGCTACTCGCCCGACGGCAAGTGGCTGGTGTTCGTGCGCAATCCACAGATGGGCGACCTGTGGCGGATGCCGGCCGGAGGCGGTGAGCTGGAGCAGTTGACCAACGAATCCGCCGAACAGCGTGGCTGGGCCTGGCTGGGCGATGGGCGCAGCATCGTGTTCGGCCGGCGCGTGGACAGCGAGGTGCGGTTGTACTACCTGGACGTGGAGCGCCGCACCTTGCGTGATGCCGGCCTCGACGACGCACAGTGGCCTGCGGTGTCGCGCCACGGCGACGTGCTGGCCTTCGTTCACCGCCGTGCCCAGTTCGGCGTGTTCAAGGTGCCGATGGCCGGCGGCAGCGCCGAGCGGCTGTTCGCGTCCAGTGGGCGCGACGGGCAGCCGATGGCGGCGCCCGACGGTCGCCAGCTGGTCTTCACCTCCGATCGTTCCGGCAGTTTCGCGCTGTGGTGGGCGGACATGCAGCGGCCCGACTCACTGCGGCCGATCGAGGGCCTGCGTCCGGAGGGGCGGCAGGCGCCGGACTGGTCGGCCGACAGCCGCCAGCTGCTGGTGGTCGGGCGTGACGAGCATGGGCGTACCGTTGTCTACGAGATCGCCCCGCGCGACGAGCACCTGCAACCGCTGCCGGTTCCGGTGGATCAGCCGCTGCAGGCCCTGTACGGGGCAACCCCGGAGCAGCTGCTGGTAGTCGAGCGCGATGCAGAGCAACGCACCCGGTTGAGCCTGTTCGATCGCAGCGTGACCCCCTGGCGCCGCCTGGCCAGTATCGACGGCGTCTCCCAGGCGCGTTTCGATCGGGGCAATGGCCGCGTGCTGTTCACACGCCTGGCGTCCGGCGGCTTGTGGTCGGTGGATGCGGCACTGTCCCCGGCCAGCGTGCAGCAGGTCAGTGAAGACCGGCCCAGCCGATGGCGCTATCGCACCTGGACGGTGGCGGGCACCGGAGGCATCGGGTATCTCGGCAACTCGACCGAATGCGGTACGACCTTGATCCATATCCAGGCCGGCACCGAAGCCCCCGAGCGCTGCCTGGACCGGCAGCGGCTCAGTGCGGGCAACGGCATCAGTGCCAGCGCCGATGGCCGGGATCTGTACGTCGCACTGGCGGTCAGCGATGGTGCCGACATCGGCGTCATGCAGCTGCCCCGGTCGGCGCCGGCACTGTTCCCGGCCTTTCTCAAGTCGTTGATCCTGAAGAAAAATATCTCTTCGTGATTTTTTCGTTGAGTTCTCGCCGCGAATTCGTGGCGATCTCGGCGGATTTTCCTGACGGGCTGACGCCTGATTAGGCAAAACGGAAGCCTGTATCAGGCAAACCCGTGGTGCCCCATGCGTCAACTCTCGCTGGCCGATCGTGGCCAAACCGTCTCCCTCGACAAGGCGCTGGACGATCTCGCGCCGACCTGCATGGGCGTGGCCCGGCTCGGCAGCCTGCAGACGGCAGGGTCAAGCTTCACTGTCTGGCTGCAGGTGCGGGGCAGTTCCTGGGTGGAAGCCAAGGAAGGGCGTTTCCGCCTGCGCCATGGTGAGTGGATTGCCTTCGAGAAGGAGTCGCGCCCGTTGGTGCAGGCCGGCCGTAACGGACTGTGCGTGGGCCTCAGCCTGACTGCGGAGGCGATGCGGGTGCTGTCCGAGATGGCCGACTGCGGCCTGTATGCCGGTCGTGGTCGCATGAGCCGCGGCGACGCCCGCGTTGCCCTGCGCCTGTGGCGCGATGCGCTCGACAGCGGCCTGCCGGCGCAGGCGCTGCGGCCCCTGCTGTTGCACCTGGCCGGCCTGCAGCGTGATCTGGCCGACAATGTACAGCGCTGCCCCGGTCGCTCACGCAGCCGCAAGCGCCAGGTGTTCGGCCGCATGCAGCGTGCCCGTCTCTATCTGGAGGGCAACAGCCACCGCGTGGTGCGGATCGGCGAGCTGGCCGAGCTGACCAACTTCTCCAGCTGGTACCTCTCCAAGACCTTCCAGAGCCTGTATGAAGAGAGCCCCCAGTCGCTTTCGGCACGGTTGCGCCTGGAGCGGGCCGCCGATCTGCTGCGCGACACCGACATGATGGTGGGCGAGGTCGCCGCGGCCAGCGGATTCGACAACTGCTGCAGCTTCGCACGGGCCTTCCGCGCCCGTTACGGGCAGTCTGCCTCCCGGTTCAGGGAAAACGGCGGCTTGCTCCCGCCACACTCTGCAAAGTCTACGGTTGGGTCGCGCAAATACAGCATCGCAACGCAATCGTAACGTGCTGGAGCGTTTTAACACGCTACTAACACGTACCTTGGAGAGATTGATGAACGTTCGCACCCCTGCCGTGCGGCTGGGCCTGCTGCCCGCCGGCATCGCGCTGGCGCTGGCACCGGCATTTGCTTCCGCACAGGAAGCCAGTGCCCCGACCACCCTTGATCGCCTGGAAGTCACCGGCTCCCGCATCCGCTCGGTGGATGTGGAAACCTCCCAGCCGGTCCTCACCGTAAGCCATGAGGACATCCAGCGTTCGGGCCTGGTCAGCGTCGGCGACCTGCTGCAGAACCTGTCCGTGGCGGGCACCCAGACCTTCAGCAAGGCGGCCGTGCTGGCGTCCAACCCGGAACAGGGCGGCCAGTACGTCAGCCTGTACAACCTGGGTGAGCAGCGCACGCTGGTGCTGGTCAACGGCAAGCGCTGGAGCACCAGCCTGGCCGGCTTCACCGACATGTCGACCATCCCGACCTCGCTGATCGAGCGCATTGAAGTCCTGAAGGACGGCGCCTCGGCGATCTACGGTTCCGACGCCATCTCCGGCGTGGTCAACATCATCCTGCGCAAGAACTTCGACGGCGCCGAGGCCAGTGCCTACTATGGCCAGAACAGCCACGGCGACGGTTCCAAGACCCAGTACAGCCTGACCCTGGGTGCCAGCGGCGAGCGCTCCTCGATCGTGTTCGGCGCGAACTACATCAAGGAAGATCCGGTGTGGGCCAAGGATCGTGGCCTGACCAAATACTCCTATGGCCAGGGCCACAAGGAAGACGGTCTGAGCCCGGCTGGCCCGTGGGGTCGTTTCACCGATCCGCGTGCCGAAGGCACCGCCGGTGCTGGCGAATACAACAAGGCTGGCAAGTGGGTCCCGAACACCTGGGTGGTCAACCACACCGGTTCCTGGGACACCCCGGTCGGCGTTGGCCAGCCGTCGAACAACTTCAACAACTACCACCTGATTGGTCTGGACGACTACTACAACGCCTCGCAGCAGATGATGCTGAACCAGGGCGCTGAGTCGAAGACCATGTTCACCTCGGCCAGCTACGACATCAACGACAACCTGCGTCTGAAGTCGACGGCGATGTACTCCGAGCGCGATTCCAAGCGCCAGATCGCCGGCTACCCGCTGACCGGCACCTCGCAGCCGCAGTTCCCGGTGGCGATCAGCAAGGACAGCATCTACAACCCGCTGGGCAACTGGGCCAACCCGGGCGCCGGCGTTGACATCGGTGGCTGGGGCCGTCGTATCTTCGAACTGCCGCGCATCACCCAGAACAACGTCAAGTCGCTGCACTTCGACGCGGCCCTGGAAGGCAACTTCGACTTCAACAACCGTCCGTTCGACTGGGATGTGGGCATCAACTACAACCAGTTCGACGTGACCCAGACCAGCTCGGGCAACATCAACCTGCTGGCCCTGAAGAACGCCCTCGGCCCGTCGTTCATCAACGCCAATGGCGTCGCCCAGTGCGGCACCGCTGCCAACCCGATCGCGCTGGGCACCAGCCCGGGCAGCTGCGTTCCGTTCGACCTGCTGGGCGGCGCCAGCGCCGCGACCCCGGATGCGCTGAAGTACATCAACACCCTGCTGAACTCGACCGGCCAGAGCAAGAGCAAGCAGTACTTCGCCAACATCACCGGTTCGCTGTTCGACATGCCGGGCGATGCGGGCGAGTTCGCCTTCGCTGCCGGTTACGAGCATCGCGAAGTGTCGGGCTACGATCACCCGGACGCACTGTCCTCCTCGGGTTACACCACCGAGCTGGCCGCGCAGCCGACCGAAGGCAAGTACAAGACCAACGAGTTCTACCTGGAACTGATGGTGCCGCTGCTGCGTGACCTGCCGGGTGCCAAGGAGCTGTCGCTGGATATCGCCAGCCGCTACTCGGACTACGACAAGTTCGGCAACACGGTCAACAGCAAGTTCAGCGTGACCTGGAAGCCGATCGACGACCTGCTGGTGCGTGCGACCTACGGCGAGGGCTTCCGTGCCCCGACCCTGGACGACACGTTCGGTGGTGGTTCGCAGACCTTCGACAAGTTCACCGATCCGTGTGATGCCGTGTTCGGCCAGCGCAGCAACCCGGCCGTTGCAGCCCGTTGCGGTGCTGAAGGCCTGGCGTCCGACTTCCGTCAGACCGACGCTGCCGGTCGTCCGATCAGTGCCCGTGACACCCAGGGTAACAACCCGTTCAACTCGGGTGTGGGCAACGACAAGCTGCAGCCGGAAACCAGCAAGACCCGCACCGCGGGCCTGGTCTGGAGCCCGAGCTTCGTCAGCGGCCTGAACGTCTCGCTGGACTGGTACAAGATCACTGTCGACAACGTGATCACCGCGCTGTCGGCGAACTACGTGCTGAACCAGTGCTACCAGAACGGTGTGCAGGCCTTCTGTGACCAGTACAGCCGTGGCGACGTCGCCAACGGCCAGCAGGTCACCGGCCTGAGCCGCGGCAACGCGAACCTGGGCTCGCTGGAAACCGAAGGCTACAACTTCGGCGTCCGCTACCGCATGCCGGAATACAGCTTCGGTACCCTGTCGTTCAACCTGGACACCAACTACCTGACCAGCTTCCGTCAGCAGGCCACCAAGGGTGCTGCATGGGATGACTACGCAGGCTACTGGAACTACCCGCGTGTCCGCGGCACCCTGGCCAGCACCTGGACCAAGGGCGACCTGTCGGCCACCTGGACCATGCGTTACTACGGCGGCTTCCGCGACTTCTGCTACGACCAGGAAAATGGCCTGGAGTGCAACCAGCCGGATTACTACACCGAGAACGGTGGCTGGAGCGGTGGCCTGGGTGCCAACAAGAAGGGCGCGATCGTCTATCACGACATCTCGGCCACCTGGCAGGCCCCGTGGAACGGCAGCGTGACCGTCGGTGCCCGCAACGTGTTCGGCAAGACTCCGCCGATCACCTACGCGGTGACCAACGCCAGTGCCGTGCAGCTGGACCCGATGCTGGATTACGACCGCTTCCTGTTCATCCAGTACAACCAGCGCTTCTGATCCATCGAAGCCTGAAGGCAAGACGAGGAGGGCGGGCCGCAAGGCCCGCCCTCTTTGCGTTTGGCAGAGCCGGGTCGGGAAACTCTGAATCGGGCGGTTCAGCGACAGGGTCACGCCTGTCGCAACTGGACCGCTGGTAGGTTCGCAGAGGTCCATTCCGGACCAAGGAGAGCGCGAAATGAACAACGCGATGCCACGTATGTTTGCTGCTGCAGTTCTCGCCGTCCTGAGCCTGGCCGGCAGTGTGTCGGCCGGTCCGCTGGTGTGTGCCAATGGCCGTTATTGCGCGGAGGTGCGCAGCAACTGCATCAAGGCCGGTGAGGATGCGGCGTACTGCCAGTTCCTGTTCGAGCGCTGCGTGTACGACCACTGCGCGCAGCCCTGATGCAACGAAGGCGCGTCCCTGCGGACGCGCCTTCATCGTGTGGATTGCCGGTGGAGCTCAGGCTTCGCTCGGCGTAAGCCCCATCAGGCTGTTGGCATGTTCGCGCCACTGCGGCAGCTTGTTGAGCACGCCCGCGCGCTGCAGATAGTCCTCATCCACCGGGTCGCCGTTGACCAGCGCCAGGGCCACATGCACCGCACCGGTCACCCAGAAGCTGCGGGTGTTGGCGCGCTGCGGCTGCAGGTGGAATGCCACCGCTTCGATGATCGGCATCGGCAGGCCCCACAGCCCCAGCAGGTAGGCACCGGCTTCGGCATGGCCCGGTCGGGTATCACCGGCCAGCGATGGCTCGGTGCGCTCGTTGCGTACGCCGGGCAGCAGCAGGCCGATGTCGGCCAGCAGTGCCGCGGTTGCGCCCAGTTCGGCACTGGATTCGGGCAGCAGGCGTGCGGCCAGGCGCGAGGCGAGCAGGGCGCGCTGCTGCAGCGAGTTGCGTTCGGCAGTCGACAGCGTCGGCGCCGAGAACACCTCACTGGCCAGCACCAGGTCACGCAGCGTGGCCAGGCCCAGCCGGGTGACCGCAGTACGCAGGTCGGCAATGGTGCGGCCCTGGCTGAAGAATGCCGAGTTCGACAACTGCAGCACCTTGGCGGCGATGGCCGGATCGGCGGCCACCAGCTTGGCCACGTCGGCGCTGTCGGCGTCGTCATCATGCTCCAGCGCCTGGGTCAGGCTCAGGTACAGGTGCGGCGGCGACGGCAGTTTCTCGATGCGGCCGATGGCATCGCGCAGGCGCGGGCTGTCCAGCACTTCGCGCAGCTCTTCCAGGCTGGTCAGCGCTTCCAGCAGTACTTCCGGTGCCAGTGGCAACGGCAGGAAACGGTGAGCGACACCGATCAGGCGTGCCGGCGGCGGCCGGTTGCCATGCTGTGCGTCCACCAGCGCGATGCGGATGGTTTCCGGACGCAGGGTCCTGATCTGGCCGAGCAGCGTGGTGGCATTGAGGTCCGGCAGCTGCGGGCAGACAATCACCGCGTCCACGCCCTGGGTGGCAACCGCGGTCATCGCGGTCTGGCCATCGGTGGCGGTCAGCGGCTGCCAGTCTTCCCCAAGATCGGCAATGAATTCGGTCAGCTCAGCCGGCAGGCTGGCTGCATCCCCAACAAGCAGAATACGCACGACACATTCCCCTGGCTGTCTCGACGATGGATGTCGATGACGTGTGAAGTGACGCAATTTACCTAATACGGCAGCAAGAGTGATGTGCCGTCATCATGAAACGTGACCCGCATCGCTCCGGCAGGGTACCGCCGGAGCGATCCGGTTCAGGCTCAGGCCTTGCTGTCGAGGTGGCGCTGGTGCGCCTCGATCAGGATCTGCTTGGCCTCAGCGGCGCCGCCCCAACCGTCCAGCTTGACCCACTTGCCCTTCTCCAGGTCCTTGTAGTGCTCGAAGAAGTGGCCGATGCGCTCCAGCCAGTGGCTGGACACCTGGGCGATGTCTTCAACGTGGGCGTAGCCACTGAAGATCTTCGAGACCGGCACGGCCAGGATCTTCTCGTCGCTGCCCGCCTCATCGCTCATCTTCAGCACGCCGACCGGACGGCAGCGCACGACCGAGCCCGGCACCAGCGGCAGCGGCAGCACCACCAGCACGTCGGCCGGATCGCCGTCGCCGCACAGGGTGCTCGGCACGTAGCCGTAGTTGCAGGGGTAACGCATCGGGGTGGACAGGATGCGGTCGACGAAGATCGCGCCGGTTTCCTTGTCCACTTCGTACTTCACCGGCTCCGAGTCCTTCGGGATCTCGATGATGACGTTGATTTCTTCCGGCGGGTTCTTGCCGGGCGAGACGAGTTCCAGACCCATGGTCGTGCTCCAGGTGGGGGATATAGACGGATAGCCCCCCATTTTATGCCTTTGCCGGGCGCTGTGCAGAGGGAGGGGCTGACCGCTGCGTGGGGCAGGGACCCACGTGGCAGGCCGGGGTTGGCTGATAGGGCCGGCCGGTGCGGGGGCGCAGGCTGGAACGACCTTGCCAAGGAGTCCGCCGATGAAAGTGTCTGCCCTGCCGTTCGCCCTGTTCTGCATGCTGCTGGTTGCGCCGTTGGCCCAGGCCTCTCCTTACGTGGACCTGATCGACTACCCGCGGCAGGAAGCCAACTGGGACCGCTTCTTTGCCCTGGAGGGACGTCTGCATTACGGGTTCGACGCGATCTGCGGCGATACCTTCTGCGAAGGCGAGTACAGCGATATCCGCGCCCTGCGCCTGCGCTGCTCGGTGGACGCGGTGCGCGGCACGGTGCATGAGTGCCTGTGGGCATTTGCCGCCAGTGACCTGGCTGTGTCGCGGCATGACGGTGCGATCGTCGCCCGGCAACCGACCTGGCTGTGCCGCCTGCCGCTGGTGCCTGGCACACCGGTGGAGGCCTTCCATGCCGCGCTCGCCGCCCGCAATCCACTGCATGACCCGTTGCCGGGGACCTCGCGGAGCGTCTATGACGGGCTGACCGGGTGCATCCATTGATGCGAACGTGACTGATTCTCATTAACGGAGTAGCATGCGCGGCGCCTTCCGTCTGTCGTCCCGGTTCCGCGCATGTCCTCCAATGCCGCCTCCCTCACCGAACTGCTGATCCGCGAGCGGCCTGCGCTGTTGCGCCGGGTGCAACGCATCCTGGGGGGCGACAACGGCGCCGAGGACGTGATCCAGGCGGTGTGGTTCAAGGCGCGTGGTGTCGATGACAGCCAGGCCATCGACAATCCGCGTGCCTACCTGTACCGGCTGGCCGCCAACCTGGCCACCGACCACGGCCGCGAATCGACCCGGCGCAACCGCCTGCTGGCCGACCACTACCTGTGGGGAGCGGACGAGGTCATCTCGACCGAGGAACAGGCCATGGCCCAGGACGAGCTGCAGCGTGTCCTGGATGCGGCCGGACACCTGCCGGAGCCGACTCGCACCATCTTCCGGCTCAACCGCCTGCAGGGCCTGACCCAGGCCGAGATTGCCCGCCGCCTCGGGGTGTCGGTGACCACCGTTGAGAACCATGTGCGCACCGCGTTGCAACGCCTGGCCTGGGCGCGCAGCGGCCGATGATCGCCCCGGCTTGGGGCTGGCCCTCGCTGAAACGTCTTGATCACTGGACCGTGGATGCGGTCTAGTTCCCCCGCCCGCGCTTGAATGCGCCTGTCCGCCAGCCGATGAGCCCGCCGAGCACGCTGCCCGCCGCCAATGACGATGCCCTGGCCGAACAGGCCCGGGGCTGGATTGCGTGGCTGGCCTCGGGTGACATCGGCGAGGGGCGCATGCACGAGTTCGAGCGCTGGCTGGCAGAGCCGGGGCACCGCCGGGCCTTCGAGCACGAGCGCACGCTGTGGCGCAGCGTCGGGCCACGCCCGCTGGCCCGGTGTGCCGAACGCCGCCGCCCGCATCGAATGCGCTGGGCGATGGCCGCTGCAGCTGTGCTGGCGATGCTGGTGGCATGGCCGGAGGCCTGGTTGCGGCTGCAGGCCGACCATCGCAGCTCGCACGTCGTGCAGAACGTAACGCTGCCCGATGGCAGCCGCGCAGTGCTGGATGCGGACAGCGCGATCGCCGTGCGCTTCGATGCGCACGCACGCGAGGTCGAGCTCCTGCGCGGGCGCGTCTGGTTCGAGGTCAGCCCGGATGCGCAGCGGCGTTTCAGCGTGCGTGCCGGCAATGGCGTGGTTGAGGACATCTCGACCGCGTTCACCGTCGCGCGTGGCGATGACGGGGTGGAAACCCAGGTCGGGCAGGGCAGGGTGCGTGTGGCCAGCCCGGCCGACGGTGGCTGGACCTACCTGCAGGCGGGCCAGCGTGCCGTCTATGGCGAGCGCAACGGCGTGACGCGTCTGCAGGATGTGGCGGCCGACAGCGTGGGCGCGTGGCGCCAAGGCGAGCTGCTGCTGGAGCAGGCCAGCGTCGCCGACGCCGTGCAATGGGTGGGGCGCTATCGTGCCGGCCCGACGTTCGTGCGCGGTGATCTGTCGCGATTGCCGGCGATCAGTGCGGCGCTGCGCATCGATCGCCCGGAACAGGCGCTGGACGCGTTGGCGGCGACGGCAGGTCTGCAGGTCACCCGCCTGCCGCTCGGCGTCGCCATCATCCATCAGTAGATCCACGCCATGCGTGGATGATGTTCCCGATGTGCCGGCCAACGGTCGGCACCCTCTGCGGCCGCAAATCGCCCTTGGGGTTGCCGCGCGCCCAACCGTCTTACCCCGCGAACGTACCCGCCGCCGCCACGTACGTCGCCGTGTCCGCCTGTGTTGCGGATGACGCCGCGCCTGCGGCACCGATTACCTGACAGGTTCCCCATGTTCGACTCCCATCGTCCGGGCCGCGCGCCGCGCCCGTCCCGCCTGTGCATTGCATTGCTGGCTGCCGGCCTGGCCAGTGCCACGCCATCCGTGCTGGCACAGAACGCCCGTGGCGATCACGCCGCCGTACAGCGCTTCGACATTCCGGCGCAGCCCCTGGACGAGGCGCTGCGCAGCTACATGCGCCAGTCCGGCGTGCAGGTCGTGTATCCGGCCATCCTGGCCCACGGGGTGAGCTCGCGTGCGGTCAATGGCAGCCTGCCGGCCAACGAGGCGCTGCAGCTGCTGCTGCAGGGCAGTGGCCTGGCGGTGCGCCGGGTCAGCGCAGATGCAGTCGCGCTGGAAGCGGCGACGCCGGCGCAGGCCGACAGCGGCGTGATCGTCACCGACACGCTCAGCGTGGCCGGCGACCGCGTCGACAGTGGCGCGACCAGCGACGAGGCGCGCCTGCTCGACAGCTATCGCAGCGTCGGTTCCACCACCACGCTCAACCGCACGCAGCTGGAGCGTTTCCGCGGTACGTCCAACGGCGACATCGTCAAGGGCGTGGCCGGCGTCACTGCCGGTGACCCACGCGTCGGCAATGGTTTCGACGTCAACATCCGCGGCATCCAGGGCCAGGGCCGCGTGCCGGTGATCATCGACGGTGGCCAGTCCAGCATCGATACCTACCGCGGCTACGCCGGTCAATCGCAGCGTACCTACCTCGACCCGGACCTGATTTCCAGCCTGACCATCACCAAGGGCCCGAGCCTGCAGGCCAACGCCTCTGGCGGCATCGGCGGCGTGGTCGAGATGGAGACGCTGAAGATCGGCGACGTGCTGCGCGAAGGGCGCGACTTCGGCTTGCGCGTGCGCGGCGGCCTGGCCAACAACAGCGCCAACAACCTGCCTTCCTACAGTGCCGCGCCGCGCAACGATCGCAGCGCCACCGGCAGTCAGTTCTTCAACGTGGCCGCTGCGGGAAACTGGGACCGCTTCGATCTGGTCGCCGCCTACGCCTACCGCGACAATGGCAACTACTTCTCCGGCAAGCACGGCTACGACGACTTCCCACAGACCCGGCGCACGCTGGCACCGCTGAATCCGCCGCGTACCGAGGTCTTCAATACCTCGGCGCGCTCGAAGTCGGCGCTGCTCAAGGGCACCTGGCGTATCGACGATGCACAGACCCTGGAAGCGGGCTACCGCCGCTACGAAGGCACCGCCGGCGAGATCATGGCCTCGCAGATCATCCGCGTCGATCGCGACCGCGTTCCGCAATGGGATCCGGGCCACGTCGACATGGACAGCTACACCCTGCGCTATCGCTTCCACCCGGACAGCGAGCTGGTCGACCTGCGCGTCAACGCCGCGTACGCCGACACCGACAGCGTGATGTACAACAGCCTGACCGGCATCACCCCGTGGTATTTCGATCGTCGTACCGAGTGGTACGACGCGCCCAGCTTCAGTGGTGACCCCGGCTACAAGGATGCCTACCGCAATCCGCTGCGACAGAAGCGCTTCGGACTGGATGCCAGCAACACCTCGAAGTTCGACACACGTGCTGGCGCGTTCACCCTCGACTACGGCCTGTCCTACAGCGACGAAGACATCGCGCCAGGCAGTTCGGGGCCGGTCATGCACGATGACCTGATCAACAACCGCTTCCTGCGCAACGCCGAGCGCAAGGAATACAGCGCCGTGGCCTCGCTGAAGTGGCAGCCCGATGAACACTGGGAACTGCTGGCCGGCGGCCGCTGGAACCGCGTGGATGTGCATGACCGCAACCGCCTGGCCACGCCCGATGCTTATGAGGTGCAGGGCCAGTACCGCTACACCGAACTGCTCAATGGCAACCCGGCGCTGCCGTCGTGGCGGGCCAAGCGCATCGCGCTGCTGAACTGGTATCCGGATGCCAACGGCAACTTCACCCAGGAATCGCTGCTGGCCTCGCCGTACAAGAAGGGCACGGTGGGCGACATCGGTGGCTGGAACTTCTACGACGCCGGCAAGGCGCAGGACCTGGAAGTGCCGGTCAGCTGGACCTGGTCGCAGCCGATCCGCCGTCGCGATACCGCGTTCTCGCCGACCGCCAGCGTGGCCTACCGCTTCAGCGAAGACACCATGGTCTACGTGAAGTACGCCGAAGGCACCAAGCTGCCGAGCCTGTTCGAGACCACGCTGGGCCTGTTCACCGCCGCCAAGCCGGTGGGTGAGTTGAAGCCGGAGCGCGCGCGCAGCTGGGAAATCGGTGCCAGCACCCTCCGCTATGACCTGTTCACTGCCGGCGATCGCCTGGCGCTGAAGCTGGCGTACTTCGATACCCGCATCGACGACCTGATCACCCGTGACTACCGCACGCTGTCGGCGGGCCTGATCCGCAACGTCGACCAGTTCAAGGTCTCGGGCATGGAGTTCCAGTCCAGCTATGACAGCGGCAAGGTATTTGCCGATCTGTCCGCACACTATTACTTCAAGGCCAAGACCTGCGCGCCGGACATCGCCGCCGAGCGCCGTGCCTATGGGGCGCAGCGCAGGAACGGCGAGCTGGCCAACACGCCCGACTGCGTGGACGGCGGCTTCGAGGGCTCGTACACCAATACCCAGAACCCACCGCGCTACATGGTCAACCTGACCCTGGGCTCGCGCCTGTTCGACGAGCGCCTGACCTTCGGCACCCGCGTGGTCCACAACGCCGGCCCGATCAGCAAGCTGGACAAGGACTGGAACGTGGGCCTGTCGGCGATCCAGCAGCTGTACCGGCCAACCACGCTGGTGGACCTGTTCGCCAGCTGGAGCTTCAACGACCAGCTGTCGGTGGAAGCCGGCGTGGACAACCTGACCGACCGCTACTACCTGGACCCGCTGGCCCTGGGCGTGATGCCGGCCCCGGGCCGCACCGCGCGGCTGGCGTTGACCTGGAAGTACTGATCGGTCGCGGATGAGTGGTGGGGTCGGATCCCTTTCCTGCGGAAAGGGCTCTGACCCCGGCGAGCCCCAACCGCCCTCGGTGGGTGCGGACCTTGGTCCGCACCGCTTCTGCCGTGCAATCGACAGCGCCGGGCCATGCCCGGCGTCTATTTACAGCCCGCTCGAAGCCTTTACCGCATCTTCGTGCAGCGACTCGTTCAGCTCATCCACCACCGTGGTCCATGCCGCATCGGCCTGCAGTGATTCGGACAGGAACTGGCGCTGGGCATCGTTCCAGTACGGTGCTTCGACCACTTCGACATCGGTGGCCAGCTGGTGCTCGCGGATGAAGCGGCCGATGCCCTCGGCGCTGGCATCCAGGCCCAGCTGCAGGAACAGGTTGGTCATGCGCGGTTCGGTGGTGATCATCGTCGGTTCCGGATGGACAAGGGGATGGCCCATTATCGGTGTAGACGGCCTTGGGGAAAGCCCCGTGGCAGACGTCTACAGCACGACGACCCCCTTGGCATTCCCCCATGAACGCACACATCGCCCCTGAAGAAAGCCGCAGCCTGCGGCTCAAGGCCGCCACCCGCGACAGCCACGGTGCCCTGGACAAGCGCATCATGGCCGGCGACATCTTCGCCGACCGCAGCAATTTCGCCCGTTTCCTGCGCGTGCAGTATCGCTTCCACCGCAGCATCGATGCGCTGTATGCCAACCCTGCGCTGGACGCACTGCTGCCGGACCTGGGCGAGCGCCGCCGCCTGACCCAGGTCGCGCGCGACCTGCAGGACCTGGAGCAGACCCTGCCGGGGGCTGACATCGCGGCGTTGCCGTCCGATCTGGAACTGCCCGCCGCGTTGGGCTGGCTGTACGTGGCTGAAGGCTCCAACCTGGGCGGCACCATTCTGTACAAGATGGCTGCCAAGCTCGGCCTGGACCGTGATTTTGGCGCCCGCCACCTGGCCGCGCATCCGGATGGCGCGGCGCGCCACTGGCGTGAGTTCACCGCGGCGCTGGACGCGGTACCGCTGAGTGCCGAGCAGGAGCAGCAGGTGATCGATGCGGCCGACGCCGCGTTCCGCAGCGTGCACGGCCACGTCGAAGTGGAATTCGCCTGATGCACGGCGCACGCCCACAGGTGCAGCGCTGATGCGCTGGCTCTGGTTCGCGCTGGGCTGGCTGATGGTCGGGCTCGGGGTGATCGGCGCGTTGCTGCCGGTGATGCCGACCACCATCTTCCTGATCCTGGCCGTGGGCTGCTTCGCGCGCAGCTCGCCGAAGTTCGAGCAGCGCCTGCTGGCGCATCCGCGCTACGGCCCGTCGCTGCGGTTGTGGCGCGAGCAGGGCGCGGTATCGCGCAAGGGCAAGGCGTTTGCCAGTGCCGGCATGGCGCTGGGCTTTGCCCTGTTCTGCTGGGGCGCGCACCCGTCCTGGCGCCTGCTGTTGGGCGTGGGCCTGTTCTTCGCGGTCAGCGCCGGCTACGTGCTGAGCCGACCGGCACCGCGGCTGGAACCCCATCCGGTCGTGGAAGTGGACGACGCCAATGATCCGCGCGCGGCCCGTCGTCGCGCAGCGACCCCTGATGCTGATGGAAACCGAGACGATGCTGCCTGCTGACCTGGTCCCCGTGGCCGCCCCCGCATTGACCCCGTGGGGCATGTACCTGGCCGCCGACGTGGTGGTAAAGGCCGTGATGATCGCGCTGGCACTGGCGTCGCTGGCCACCTGGACCATACTGCTGGCCAAGGGTTGGGAACTGACGCGCCAGGCCCGGCAGCTGCGTGCGGCGCGCGCGCTGTTGCTGCAGTCCGCACAGCTGCCGCCGCAGAGCGAAGAGGCAAGCCTGCAGCAGGGCACCGCGCTGGCGATGCTGGACGCAGCACGCACCGAACTGCGTCTGTCGCAGGATCTGGATAGTCGCGACGGCATCAAGGAGCGCATCGCCTCGCGCCTGGACCGCATCGAGCTGGAGACCGCGCGCGTGCAGCGGCGTGGCATCGGTGTGCTCGCCAGTATCGGCGCGGTGGCGCCCTTCGTCGGCCTGTTCGGCACGGTGTGGGGCATCATGAACAGTTTCATCGGCATCGCACACAGCAACACCACCAACCTGGCGGTGGTTGCGCCCGGCATCGCCGAGGCCCTGCTGGCGACCGCACTCGGCCTGGTCGCGGCGATTCCCGCGGTACTGGTCTACAACCATTTCAGCCGCGTGCTGGCCGGCCTGCGGGGCCTGCTCGGCGATCTGTCGGCGGCCGTGCAGCAGCTGGTCTCGCGCGATCTTGATCGTGCCGTGCCGCGTACCGCAGCGGCACCGCTGCGCGCGGTGCACTGAGGCGCGACGATGGCGATCAGGACCGCGTCCGACCGCGACGACGCACCGGAAGAAGCACACGAGATCAACGTCACGCCCTTCATCGACGTGATGCTGGTGCTGCTGATCATCTTCATGGTAGCCGCACCGCTGGCCACCGTATCAGTGCCCGTGCAGCTGCCGGCCAGCAGCGCCAGTGCCACGCCGCCCGAACAGGCGCCGGTGTATGTGACGGTGCAGGCCGATCTGTCGCTGCGCGTGGGCGAGCAGGCGGTGGCGCGTGACGGGCTGGCCGCTGCATTGCAGGCGGCCACCCACGGCGACACCGCGCAGCGCATCTTCCTGCGTGCCGATACCCGCGTGCCTTACGGTGAACTGATGGCGACGCTGGACGCGCTGCGTGGCGCAGGCTACTTGAAGGTGGCACTGGTTGGACTGGAGCAAGGCGCGCGATGAGCGGATTGCGGCGCTGGGCGACCAGCCTGGTGATCGTGCTGCTGGTGCACGCGCTGCTGATCGGCGCGGCCTGCTGGTGGGCGACGCGCGCACCGGTACTGGCTGCGACGGCGCCGCCCGCCGCGCTGATGCTGGAACTGGCACCGATGGCGCAGGCACCGCCGGTGCCGCCGCGCGAGGTCGCCACCGGTCCACTGCAGCAGCAACAGCAGCGGCAGGCGCCGAAGCCGGCCCTGCGCGAGCAACCGAAGGCGCCGGTGCAGCCGCAGGGTGACCTGCCACCGCCGCGTACACCAGAGCCGACGCCCTCGCCGGATGTCGCCGACGCCAATGTCGCGCAGACCAGCGCACCGCCACAGGTGGCCGCTGACGCCGCCGCGCGCTACGCCGCACCGCAGACCACGGCGGGTGAGCGCAGTCGCGCCGAGGCAAGCTGGGAAGGTCGCCTGCTGGGGCACCTGCAGAAGCATCGCCGCTATCCGCGCCAGGCCGAGCGGCTGCGCCAGCAGGGCGTGGTCTACGTGCGCTTTGCCGTGGCCCGCGATGGCGCGGTCTCGGGGTTGAAGCTGGGCCGCAGCAGTGGCTTCGCGCTGCTTGACCAGGAGACGCTGGACACCGTGCAGCGCGCCAGCCCGGTACCGGCGCCGCCGGCCGAAGTGGCCGGCGACCCGGTGGACGTGATGGTGCCGGTGTCGTTCTTCCTGCGCGGGCGGTGATTGACGGTGGGCTCGGATCCCTTTCCCCAGGAAAGGGCTCTGACCCCATCGAGGCCGTCATCCACGCATGGCGTGGATCTACAACAGCGGCACCAGCAGCAGCGCGACGATGTTGATGATCTTGATCAGCGGATTGATCGCCGGGCCGGCCGTGTCCTTGTACGGGTCACCGACGGTATCGCCGGTCACCGCAGCCTTGTGCGCCTCGCTGCCCTTGCCGCCGAAGTGGCCATCTTCGATGTACTTCTTGGCGTTGTCCCAGGCGCCACCGCCGGTGGTCATCGAAATGGCCACGAACAGGCCGGTCACGATCGTGCCGATCAGCAGGCCACCCAGTGCGCGTGGCCCCAGCAGCAGGCCGACCACCACCGGCACCGCCACCGGCAGCAGCGAGGGCACGATCATTTCGCGGATCGCCGAGCGGGTCAGCATGTCCACCGCCTTGTCGTACTGCGGCTTGCCGGTGCCCTGCATGATGCCGGGGATCTCGCGGAACTGGCGACGTACTTCCTCCACCACCGCACCCGCCGCGCGGCCGACCGCTTCCATCGCCATCGCACCGAACAAGTAGGGAATCAGGCCGCCGATCAGCAGGCCGATGATCACCGTGTGGTCGCTGAGGTCGAAGCGGAATTCCTGCCCCGGATGTGCAGCCTGCAGGTTGTGCGTGTAGTCCGCGAACAGCACCAATGCGGCCAGTGCGGCCGAACCGATCGCATAGCCCTTGGTCACCGCCTTGGTGGTGTTGCCAACCGCATCCAGTGGATCGGTGATGTCGCGGATCTCCGAGGGCAGCTCGGCCATCTCGGCAATCCCACCGGCGTTGTCGGTGATCGGCCCGTAGGCATCGAGAGCGACGATCATGCCGGCCATCGACAGCATCGCGGTGGCGGCGATGGCGATGCCGTACAGCCCACCCAGCGCGAACGCGCCCCAGATCGCCGCACACACGGCCACCACCGGCAGCGCGGTGGACTTCATCGAGATGCCGAGGCCGGCGATGATGTTGGTGCCGTGGCCGGTGGTCGAGGCCTGCGCCACGTGCTGCACCGGCTTGTACTGGGTGCCGGTGTAGTACTCGGTGATCCACACGATCAGCCCGGTCAGGACCAGGCCGATCAACGCGCAGCCGTACAGGGCCATCGGCCCGTGCACGTTGTCACCCATCAGGCCGGTAGTGATCGGGTAGAAGGCGATGGCGGCCAGCACGCCGGAGACGATCACGCCCTTGTACAGCGCGCCCATGATCGAGCCGCCAGGCTTCACTTTGACGAACAGCGCGCCGATGATCGAGGCGATGATCGATACGCCGCCCAGCACCAGCGGATACAGCACCGCATTGGCGCCTGCCTCGGCCAGCATCAGGCTGCCCAGCAGCATCGTTGCGATGACGGTCACCGCGTAGGTCTCGAACAGATCGGCGGCCATGCCGGCGCAGTCGCCCACGTTGTCACCCACGTTGTCGGCGATCACCGCCGGGTTGCGCGGGTCGTCCTCGGGAATGCCGGCTTCCACCTTGCCGACCAGATCGGCGCCGACGTCGGCGCCCTTGGTGAAGATGCCACCGCCCAGCCGCGCGAAGATCGAGATCAGCGACGAGCCGAAGGCCAGGCCGACCAGCGCATGCAGCGCCTGTTCCATCGGCAGGCCCATGCGCAGCAGCAGCGCGTAGTAACCGGCCACGCCCAGCAGGCCGAGGCCGACCACCAGCATGCCGGTGATGGCACCGCCGCGGAAGGCGACGTCCATTGCGGCGCTGATGCCGTGGCGTGCAGCTTCGGCAGTGCGCACGTTGGCGCGTACCGACACGTTCATGCCGATGTAGCCGGCCGCGCCGGATAGTACCGCGCCGACCGCGAAGCCGATCGCGGTGTACCAGCTGAGGAACACACCGACCAGCACGAACAGCACCACACCGGCCACGCCAATGGTCAGGTACTGGCGGTTGAGATAGGCACGCGCACCTTCCTGGATCGCCGTGGCGATCGCGATCATGCGTTCATTGCCGGTGGGTTGGCGCAGGATCCAGCGCGCCGAGACGATTCCGAACAGGATCGCGAGAATGGCGCAGCCCAGCGCCAGTGACAGCCCGTGACGTTCCAGCATTAGACCCCTCCGCAGAATGGATGTAGGCATCCAGTGGCGATGAACGGCACCACGAGGGGGACGACGGGCTGCAGCCTGGAACCAACCCGTACCGACCTTGGCGGTCGTCCGACGTATGGCGGTGTTCAGCATTCCCTGGTGCCCGCAGTATGCGTGCCGCGCACTGTAGAGTCGAGCCGTGCTCGACTGGCTTCTGCGAGCCGCAGCGCATGCCGCCAGTCAATGGGCTTGATTCGAGAGCCACCGGCCTTTGCACCCCGTTAAGCCAGCCTCTGCAAGCCTGCGTGGAGTCCTGAAGGAGATCCCCCATGCGCCTGTCCCTGTTGATGCTTGCCGCCCTGGTCCCGGCTGTACCGGCGCTCGCCGCGGAAACCCCGGAGCTACAGCGCGCCGTGGGCGCTCCGCAGGCGGTAGGGGCGGTGCATACGCTGCGGCAGATCCCCGAGGCCTGTGCGCGCCTGGAAGGCGCCTTCACCGGGCAGGCGGCCGAGCCGTACCGCTTCTCTGCGGTGCGTACGAGCGAACAATGCCAGCCACGCGCGCGCTTCGTCGACTACGCCAAGGCGCAGCCAAGTGCCGACAAGGGCTGGAAGCTCAATGATGTGATCCGCGTGCCCAGCGCCGCGTGCCCGGCGCAGCAGGCGGTGGTGCGCGTGTGGCGGCTGCCGTCGACCAACAAGGTGGAGCTGGACGGTCAGGGCCAGTCACGCATCTATCTGGAAGAGGCCAGGAAGCAGGCCGCTGCCGGCCAGATTCCGCAGGTAACGATGTTCGCCGCGCAGCTGCAGGTGGAAGGCAAGGCCTGCAATTGAATTTTGCGTGGGCGGTGTACCCACGCGGTCATCCACGGGTAGTGCCGGCCGCTGGCCGGCAACCCTGCAATCATCACTCCGCCAGCGTCGCCCCGCGCGCCACCAGCAGCTCGCGCAAAGCCCTGCGATGGCAGTGCGCCTCATCCTCGCAGTAGCACCCCACGCTGATGTCGTTGTGCTGCGACAGTGCGGCAAGCAGGTCCAGTGCATGGGCGGCATCGGGCGCTTTCATCTCGGCCTTGTAGTGGCGGAAGAACGCGGTCCAGTCGGCGGCCGTCTTCGCCTCATGCGCCCGCTTCACCAGTTCCGCGCTGGGTGACAGGGTCGGGAACCAGACGTCGTACCAGTCCTGTTGGGCGAACTCGCTGCGCGGCACGCCGCGCGGCGGCCGCCGCACGGTGCCGATGCGCAGGCCCTCGCCAGGCACGCGCGGCGTACCGAGTCGAACAACACGCAATGCCATGGTGTGCCTCCACTAAAAGGGGACGGAGGGGATTAAGTCGTATCCGACCCACTACTGACGCTGTTGGAGATGACAGAGGGGCGTATGCGACTTAATCCCCTCCGTCCCCTTTTTCGGGTCAGCTCTCGAACGGCGGCAGCTTCTGCTTCACCGCCACGTTCTTCAGGGTGACGTACTTCGGCAGGCCGTCGGCGCCATACGGCAGCGGTGCTTCGCCCTTGATCAGCGGCGACAGGTAGGCCCGCGCCCTGGCGGTGATGCCGAAGCCGTCGCGGCGGATGAAGCCGGCGGGCATCTTCTTTTCATGGTTGGCGATCTTCGACAGTCGCGCCGCCTCGATCTTCCAGCGATAGGGCGCATCGCTGCTGCGCACGATCACCGGCATCACGCCGTTCTGGCCCTTCAGCGCCAGCTGCACGGCGGCCTTGCCGACCGCCTGCGCCTGCTCCCAGTCGGTCCTGCTGGCCAGGTGCCGGGCCGAGCGCTGCAGGTAGTCGGGCAGCGCCCAGTGCACCTTCAGGCCCAGCTGGTCCTTGACCCTGCCGGCCAGGTGCGCGGCCACGCCACCCAGCTGCGAGTGGCCGAACGAGTCCTTGCCGCCGCCAGCGTCAGCGACGAAGCGGCCATCGGCGTTGGCGATGCCCTCCGACGCCACCACCACGCAGTAGCCGACGCGCTCGACCACGGCCTTCACCTTGGCCAGGAACGCCGCCTCGTCATAGGCGCGTTCGGGCAGCAGGATGATGTGCGGCGCTTCGTCATCGCCGTTGCCGGCAAGGCCGGCGGCCGCGGCCAGCCAGCCGGCGTGGCGGCCCATCGCCTCGTAGATGAAGACGCGGGTGGAGGTCTCGGCCATCGCCGCCACGTCCAGTGCCGCTTCCCGCACCGACACCGCGGTGTACTTGGCCGCCGAGCCGAAGCCGGGGCAGGTGTCGGTCACTGCCAGGTCGTTGTCGATGGTCTTGGGCACGCCGATGCAGGTCAGGTCGTAGCCGGAGGCCTTGGCCAGCTGCGAGACCTTCAGCGCGGTATCGGCCGAGTCATTGCCGCCGTTGTAGAGGAACCAGCGCACGTCGTGCGCGCGCAGCACCTCCAGCAGGCGGTCGTAGCGGGCGCGGTCGGCGTCCAGCGATTTCAGCTTGACCCGGCAGGAGCCGAAGGCGCCGCCCGGGGTATGGGCGAGGGCGCGGATGGCCGCAGCGCTCTCCTTGCTGGTGTCGATCAGTTCCTCGCGCAGCGCGCCGAGGATGCCGTTGCGCGCGGCCAGGACCTTGATGCCCTTGGCCCGGGCCTGCTCGATCACTGCCGCCGCCGTGGCGTTGATGACCGCGGTGACACCACCGGATTGGGCGTAGAGGAGAGTACCGTTGCGCATGCGTCTACCTGCTCGGGGGAAAGGACATTGCAGGGACATTACCCGGATGCGGTAAAGTGGCGCTATTGCGGTGCAGCGATACCGGTCCGTCCGGGACGCGAACCTTCTTTGTTTTCAACACGTTGGAGTCAGGTCAATGCGATTGGTTCTGTTGGGACCGCCCGGTTCGGGCAAGGGGACACAGGCGACGCGCCTGAAGGAAAAGCTGGGGATCGCCCACATTTCGACCGGTGACATGCTGCGCGCGGAAATCGCCGCGGGCACGGAGCTGGGCAAGCAGGCCAAGACGGTGATGGATGCCGGCAACCTGGTGTCGGATGACATCCTGCTGGGCATGCTGGAGTCGCGCCTGACCCAGCCCGATGTCGCCAAGGGCTTCATTCTTGATGGCTACCCGCGCAATGTGGCCCAGGCCAATGCGATGGACGGCCTGCTGGCCAAGATCGGCCAGCCGCTGGATGCCGTGGTGCAGCTGGACGTGGCCACCGAGCTGCTGGTCGAGCGCATCGCCGGTCGTGCCAAGGAACAGGGCCGCGCCGACGACACGCCGGACGCGGTGCGCCAGCGCCTGCAGGTCTACAACGACCAGACCGCCCCGGTGGTCGACTTCTACGCCGGCCGTGGCACCCTGGCCCGCGTCGATGGCGTCGGTGAGCTGGACGAGATCGAAGCCCGCATCCTGGCGGCGATCAAGGGTTGATCCGGCGGGGCCGGTCTGTTGCCGGCCCTTCGGGCGCAAAAAAACACAGGCCTGGTCCGTGAGGATCAGGCCTGTGTCGTTTGACAGGCGCCAGCGAAGGGCTTGCTCAGGGCCCCGCAGCATGAGCTCCCTTGGGGATGGCCTCTTGGGGAGTAGGACCGGTTCGGGTACTGCGGCTGGCAGTTCGAATTGTGTCCGGGTTCACAGAACATCGCTATCGGGAATTCCCTGACAGGTGATTGGAGTTTTCTCACATCCCGTGTAGGACTTGTCTTACCCGGGGGCGGACATTGGCCCTATACAGCCGTCATCGGTCACAATCCTCGGTCATGAGCAGCGTACATATCCTTGCAATCGCCGGCACCTTCATGGGCGGCGTGGCCGCCCTGGCGCGGGAACTGGGCCATACGGTCAGCGGCAGCGACCAGGCCATCTATCCGCCGATGTCGACCCAGCTCGAGCAGCTGGGCATCGCCCTGGACCAAGGCTACCGCGCCGACAGCGTGCCGGCCGGCACCGATGACGTGGTGATCGGCAACGCCCTCTCGCGCGGCAATGCCGCCGTTGAGGCCGTGCTCGACGCCGGCCAGCGCTACATTTCGGGAGCGCAATGGCTGTCCGAACAGGTACTGCCGGGTCGCGACACGCTGGCCGTGGCAGGTACCCATGGCAAGACCACCACCACCACCATCCTCACCTGGCTGCTGGAAAGCGCCGGTCGTTCGCCCGGTTTCCTGATCGGCGGCGTCGCCGAGGATTTCGGCGTCTCCGCCCGGCTGGGCCAGGGCCGCGAGTTCGTGGTCGAGGCCGACGAGTACGACACCGCGTTCTTCGACAAGCGCAGCAAGTTCGTGCACTACCGGCCGCTGGTGGCCATCCTCAACAACCTTGAATACGACCACGCCGACATCTTCCCGGACGTGGCCGCGATCCAGCGCCAGTTCCACCACCTGGTGCGCACGGTGCCGGCGCGTGGCCGACTGATCGTCAACGGCGAGGACCCGCATCTGGCCGAAGTGCTGGCGATGGGCTGCTGGACCCCGGTCGAGCGCTTCGGCTTCGACCCGTCGCTGGAATGGCATGCCGAGCTGCTGGCCGCCGATGGCAGCGCCTTCCGCGTACACCACCGCGGGCAGGCAATGGGCGATGTGCACTGGTCGTTGCTGGGCCGCCACAACGTGCTCAACGGCCTGGCTGCGCTGGCTGCCGCACATGCGGTGGGCGTGGCGCCGGCCGACGTGATTCCTGCGCTGGCGCGCTTCCGCAGCGTCAAGCGCCGCATGGAAGTGATCGGCCGCCATGACGGCATCACCATCTACGACGATTTCGCCCATCACCCGACCGCGATCGCCACCACGCTGGAAGGCCTGCGTGCCAAGGTGGGTGACGCGCGCATCGTGGTCGCGATGGAGCCGCGCAGCAATTCGATGCGGCTGGGCGCTCACGCGCAGGCGCTGGCCCCGTCGCTGGCGTTGGCTGACGAGGTGGTGTTCCTGCATCGCCCGGAACTGGCCTGGGATGCGGCCGCGGTGATCGCCGCAGTGCGAGGCGAAGCGCACGCGGTGCCCGATACCGACGCGCTGCTGGCGCAGTTGCAGGCCAGCGCGCGCAGCGGCGACCACGTGGTGTTCATGTCCAATGGGGGCTTCGACGGCGCACCGCGCCGCTTCCTCGCCGCGCTGCAGGCCCGATGAGCAGCGACACATCACTGCCGCTGTTTCCGCTGCACACCACGCTGGTGCCGGGTGCAGCGGTCGGCCTGCGCGTGTTCGAGCGGCGTTACCTGGATCTGGTCCGCGACAGCGGCCGCAGTGGCGAGGGCTTCGGTGTCTGCCTGATCCTCGACGGCCAGGAAGTGGGAGCCCCGGCGACACCGGCAGCGTATGGCGTGCAGGTACGCATCGAAGACTTCGATGTCGGCGCCGACGGTGTGCTGCAGTTGCGCCTGCGAGGCACCCGCCGCTTCCATGTCGAGCGCACCCGCGTACGCGACAACGGCCTGGTGGTGGCCGACGTGCGCTGGTGCGACGAAGACCCCGACGATGAGCTGCGGCCGCAGCATGCGCTGCTGGCCACGGTGCTGGGGCACATCATCGAGCAGGCCGGTGAGGCCTATGCGCCGGCCAATCCGGCGTTGCTGGACCAGGCCAGCTGGGTTGGCTGGCGGCTGGCCGAACTGCTGCCGCTGAGCGAGCAGCAGCGCCTGCAGCTGCTGCAGATGGACGACCCGCACCAGCGGTTGCAGCAGTTGCTGGGCTGGATGCCGTAGCAGCCTGCCTCGGGTGGGTGTGCACCTTGGTGCACACGCTGATGCATGCGGGGAATGTCATTCACGTATGGCGTGGATCTACTCCGCCGGGCATGGTTCGGCGCTACCTGTCGTGTTCCGGCAGCGCCGGGTCATGCCCGGCGGCCTCCTCAGGGCGTTGTCGTCTTCAACCGCAGCACCGGCAACCCGGTTTCGCTGTGCACGTCCTCGCGCTGCGGCAGGCCCTGCACGGCGTCCTTCACCGCGTTCAACGCCGGGTCGACGCCACGCAGCGGGTGCCACATGCCGATCCATTCGAAGTGGCGTTCGTAACGCAGGGTCTGTGCACTGCCCAGCCACAGCGGCGTGTTGCCCGCCTGCAGCTGCGCGGGTGCCGGCCACAGGCGCAGCACATAGCGTTCGTCCGGCTTCGCACCCTGGCGCACCATCAGCAGTGCTTCCACGCGGGTGTCCAGCGTGGCCGGCAGCACCGGCAGTTCATCGGCGCCGGTGTTCTTGTCCAGCATCAGCAGCGCCTGCTGCCAGCCTGCCTGTTCCTGCCGCTTCCAGCCACGCGCTTCCAGCTGCGCCTGCAGCGGTGCCAATGGCCCGGCCACCTGCACGTCCAGCGGCCAGCGCTGGTCGTCGTCGAACTCGTTGCGGCGCGCCGGCAGCGTGGCCCAGTCGTGCTGCCACCAGGCCTGCATGTCCATCGCCTGCGGGGCCGGCAGGGTCGGTTCGAAGCGTTCCAGCTTCACCGGGATGTTGCGCGGTGCGTACCACATCGCCGCCACGGCGAAGACGCCGTAGAACAGCCAGGCCACCGGCTTCACCCAGAACGAGCGGTTGAAGCGGCGGCGATAGGCGATGCCCAGCACCAGCAGCCAGAACGTGCCGAACAGCATGCCGCCGATCACGTCGCTCAGCCAATGCGCGCCCAGGTACAGGCGCGAGAAGCCGATCAGGCTGACCACGATGCCCGAGACCAGGTACGGCCAGACGCGGGTGCGGCCGGGCATCTCGCGTGCGATCAGCACCGCGAAGAAGCCGAAGGTGATGGTGGCCATGGTCACCGACACCGACGGGAAGCCGAAGCCGCTGCTGGCGTCGATCGGGCGCACCACATCCACGGTGGCGCCCAGCAGCATGGTCAGCGCCAGGCCGAAGGCCAGTGCCGCCAGCCAGTGAGCAGCGGCCATCCAGCGTCGGCGCCAGATCAGATAGCCCATCGCCGCGGCGGTGGCTGGCAGCAGGACCTGCCAGGCCCCGAGCGACGCCAGCGCAGCCATCGGGTAGTCGGCCAGCGGATTGCGCAGCGCCAGCATGGCCTGGTGCACCAGCAGGTCGATCGCCAGCGGCTCGCCGTGTGCGACCACCACGGTCAACAGCGCGAACCAGCCCCAGCCCAGCAGGAGCAGCATCAGCGCCAGCATCGCCAGCGGCACCGATTCGCGCCGCTTCGGGTCCAGCACGCCAACGGTGTAGCGGCCCAGCGTCGGGTGGCGGTTGGACCAGTCCAGCAGGCGTGCCAGCCAGTTGTCCATGCGTGCGGCAGACCAGCGGTAGCCGTACAGCACGATGGCCCAGACCAGGCCAAGGATCACTGCCAGCAGGCCGACCACCACCACCAGCCGCCCGGCCACAGCAGCCACCGCGTCGTACGCTTCGCCGAGGATCCAGCCCGGCGCCAGGAACAGCACCGCCCAGGAAATGCTGGCGATGCCGCTGGCCTGCACGTAGCGGCTGGCGGGCATCTTCATCATGCCGGCGATGGCCGGCACGAACGGGCGGATCGCGCCGACGTAGCGTGCCACCAGGATGCTCTTGAAGGCATTGCGGCGGAACAGGTTTTCGCCCCGGTCGAGCAGCTGCGGGTAACGGCTGAACGGCCACACGCCACGCAGGCGGTCGCCCCAGCGGCGGCCGATCCAGTAACTGATGCCATCGCCGGCAAACGCACCCAATGCCGCAGCCGCCACCGCGTACGGCCCGGAGATCTGGCCCAGGCCAATGAACACGCCCACCGCGAACAGCAGTGGCAGTGCCGGCACGATGGCGCCAAGAATGATGACCGCATCGCAGAAGGCGATGAGGAAGATAACGGCGCCCGCCAGCACGGGGTGAGCGGCAATCCACGCGAGCGTGGCGTCGATCCATGAAGAGTCCATTGCCCGATTATAGGGGCGTGAAGGTGACTGGTTCCCAGCCGCTTCGTGACCGTTTGCAACCGGCGCCATCGCCTAGAATGGAGTCATGCCGCATACGCCAGACGCTCCCCACCGTGCTTTGAAGGCCGACAGTTTCGGTCAGATCCTTCTGGTTGAAGGGCCCGATGGCCCGTTCGTACGCCGCGATCTGGGGGCCACGCCGCTGTGGCTGCGGTTGCCCGCGTGGTGGCTTGCACGTCGCGAAGCACGCGCGCTGCGCCATATCCATGGCATGGCCGATGTGCCGCAGCTGCTGGCCTGGGATGGCCGCCACCTCGACCGCAGCTTCATGGCCGGCGATGCCATGTACCAGCGTCCGCCGCGCGGCGATCTGGCCTGGTTCCGCGCCGCGCGTCGCCTGCTGCAGCAGCTGCATCGCAATGGCGTGGCCCACAACGACCTGGCCAAGGAAGCCAACTGGCTGGTCACTGAAGATGGGCGACCGGCGCTGATCGACTTCCAGCTGGCGGTGATCGGCAACCCGCGCTCGCGCTGGATGCGGCTGCTGGCCCGCGAGGACCTGCGCCACCTGCTCAAGCACAAGCGCATGTACTGCCGCGAATCACTCACCCCGGTGGAGAAGCGCGTGCTCAAGCGCACCTCGTGGGTGCGCGAACTGTGGTTCGCCACCGGCAAGCCGGTCTACCGCTTCGTCACCCGCCGCATCCTGCACTGGGAAGACAACGAGGGGCAGGGACCGAAGCCGTGAGTGCATCGCAGGTGATGAGCGTGCCGCCGAGCGCGGGCAGCGTGCTGCGAACTCAGCTGCCCGGTGCGGATTTCGTGCATGCGTGCCATGCGACCACCCGTCGTGATGGGCGCTCGGCCTTGCAGGCCTATCGCGACATGGCCGCGAGCATTCCCGGTTGGTTCGATGGTCTGATGGCGCTGCGCAACCAAGGCATGCGCCTGCTTGGGATGAAGCACCTTGGCTCATTGCGTGCGGTGCAGGACACCGACGATCCGGCTGCCGGCCAGCGGCTGGGCATCTTCACCCTGCAGTCGCTGGATGACGATGCCATCGTGCTGGAAGACGATGATCGCCACCTGCGCGTACAGCTGGCCCTGCAATGGCAGGGCGATGCGCTGGAAGTGGTGACGGTGGTGCATACGCATAACGCATTCGGGCGCCTCTACATGCTGCCGGTCGCGCCCGTGCACAGGTTGATCGTGCCGCATCTGCTGCAGAAGCAGGTGCAGGCGTACCGATGATTCGACACTGCGCTCGCCGGGCCATGCCCGGCGACACGCGGCGTTTCCGGGTTACGGCGTCGCCGGCACCACCTGCTGGCCGATGAAGTTGCGCTTGGCATCGAAGTCATAGGCGATCTGCAGCTGGCCCACGTCCGGGCAGGCGTGGCAGTCGCGCAGCGGTGTGCGGTACAGCAGGCGGATCCCGCCGCCCTCCAGCGGTGTCGCTCCGGCCGATTGCGCCGGCGCGAACGGCGTGGCCTGCGGGTTGGCCTTCAACAGCTCCTGCACGGCCGGGTCGGCACGCAGCGTGTTGTCCAGCTGTACGGCATCCACATCGATGCGCTTGCCGCTGGCGTCGACCAGGCGGGTGCCTTCGTTGGTGTTGGCCCGGAAGGGATACTCGACCGTGGCAATGCCCAGCCCCTCGTTCTCATGCCAGGCGGTGACATACGCCAGTTCCCCGGCGCTGGACAGTTGCTCGGCCGCGGTGATCGCCTCGGCGCTTGCTCCCCCCGCTCGCATCGCATCGCGCAGGCAATCCCGGGTGGCGGCATTCTCGCCCTGGCGGCATGCGTTCAGATCGCCATCCCAGACCACGGCCTCGCTCCAGCGCATCTTGCCGTCGGCGGCGGCCTTCTCCGCGCTGGGCGCGTCACCGGCGGGTGGCTCCTTGCCGGGTTCCGGCGAACGGCCCTGGCAGGCAGTCAGCAGGGCAAGCCCCAAGGCAGGCAGCAACAGGCGGGAACGGCGCATGGCGTGGACCTCGTGCGTTGGCTGGAGGCCCGAGTATCGTCAAGGCCGGGTGAACTCCGCGTCGGCGCGGCATACTAGGGGCTCATTGCATACGCTGGAGTGTGGAACGTGGGCAGTCTGCAGGGCAAAACGCTTTTCATCACCGGAGCCTCGCGTGGGATCGGCCTGGCCATCGCACTGCGCGCTGCGCGCGACGGCGCCAACGTGGCCATTGCGGCCAAGTCGTCGGTGCCGAATCCGAAGCTGCCGGGCACCATCCATACCGCGGCTGAAGCGGTGACGGCGGCAGGCGGGCAGGGCCTGGCCCTGAAGTGCGACATCCGCGAGGAAGAGCAGGTGCACGCGGCGGTTGCGGCCACGGTCGATACCTTCGGCGGCATCGACATCCTGGTCAACAACGCCAGCGCGATCTGGCTGCGCGGTACGCTGGATACGCCGATGAAGCGTTTCGACCTGATGCAGCAGGTCAATGCGCGCGGCAGTTTCCTGTGCGCGCAGGCCTGCCTGCCGTACCTGCTGCAGGCGCCGAATCCGCACATCCTCACCCTTGCACCGCCGCCCAGCCTGGAGCCGAAGTGGTGGGCACCGCATACCGGCTACACGCTGGCGAAGATGGGCATGAGCTTCGTTACCCTGGGCCTGGCCGCGGAATTCGGCCCGCAGGGCGTGGCGGTGAATGCGCTGTGGCCGCGCACGGTCATCGCCACCGATGCGATCAACATGATCCCGGGCGTGGATGCGGCCGGCTGCCGCACGCCGCAGATCATGGCTGATGCCGCGCATGCGATGCTGGTACGCGAAGCGGCGGGCTTCCATGGCCAGTTCCTGATCGACGATGACGTGCTGGCGCAGGCGGGTATCACCGATCTTTCGGGCTACGCAGTGGATCCATCGCGTCCGTTGCTGCCGGATCTGTTCCTGGATTGATCGTACGTCGCCGGAAGAGGCCGAGGGCTGCGACCTTCGGCCTGCTGCGCTAGAATGTGCGGCTGTAATCGTTTTCAACAGGGATGTGAGCACATGTCACGCACTCTTTCCGTCGCGGCGCTGGCCGCTTCGCTGTCGTTGATCCTGGCCGCCTGCGGTGGCAAGGCACCCGCCGCTGCGGGCGGCGCCGCTGCCTCCGGCACGCCGGACGCCAGCGCGGCGCCGTCCGACCCGCAGCAGCAGTTGGCCGCCAAGCTCAACGCCTACATCGGCTGCTTCAACGCGCTTGATTCGAAGACCCACGGCAGCATCGAGTCCTATACGCGCTGGATCAAGGATGTCGCCGCCGGCCCGACCGGTCGCGAGACACAGGTGTACGGTCCGTTCGAGATCAGCGATTACGACATGAAGCAGTGCGATGCCCCGGTGACCGAGGCGATGGCTGCCAAGCCAGTGCTGGCCGAACTCGATGCTGCTGCCGGCCACTACCAGCAGGCGCTGAAGGCACTGGTGCCGATCAGCAAGGACGCGCACGACTACTACGATCGCCAGGACTACGAAGACGACCAGTTCGCCAAGGGCAAGCAGCTGCACGCGCCCTTGATGGCCGCCTTCAAGGATTTCGTGGCTGCCAGCGAAACGTTCAATGCCGAGCTGGAGCGCCAGAACGACGCCGCCCAGCGCGAGCAACTCAAGGCACTGGAGCAGGCCGAGGGTCGCACGCGCGAGTACTACCGCCTGGCGATGATGCTGGAAGCCAAGGCCATCATGGATCTGATGAGCGAGGATGATTTCGATCAGGCCAAGGCCCGCGAGCGTCTGGATGCGTTCAACCGCATTTCCGACGAAGCGCATGCGAAGGTGGCTGACCAGGAGCCGGGCAAGCTGGACTGGAACAGCTTCGAGCGCGAAGCCGAGAACTTCCGTCGGGAAGGCAAGGAGCGGCTGCACCGGGTCAGCAGCAAGACGCCCTACAGCGATTTCGAACGGCGTATGCTGGATTCGCCCTCGATGGCGCCGCGCGGCTCTGCCAGCAAGCTGATGCAGGAATACAACTCGCTGGTTTTCCAGAGCAACCGCCAGTAATCGCAGCGTCCATCGTGTCATTTGTGTCGCAATCGAACAGGTCGATTGCGACGCATCGCATCGCACACTTCCGAACGGCAGGGCCTTTGCGAGGCCGCCGATGCGGGTGCTTGCGTCATGCGCGAGGATATCTACCGCCTCTTTCTGCAAGGAATCGATTTGAACGCTTCTGTACGCCTGCTTCCCCTTCTTCTGCTCGGCACGCTGGTCGGTACGGCCGGTTGCGACAAAGTGCCGGGGCCGGCGGCGGCCGATCCCGGCCTGGAGAAGGTCAACGCCTACATCGAGTGCTACAACGGCGTTGAACAACCCATCCACGAAGGCTTCCAGACCTACACCGGCTGGATGAAGGACCCCGAAGCCGGTCCGACCGGCAAGGAAACGCAGCCGCGCTCACCGGGCAAGGTGCTGTCGCACCGCGTGGAGTACTGCGGCCAGGCGCTGACCGATGCGCTGGCAAAGAACCCGTCTACCGCGCTGGATGCACCGGCGCGTGACTACCAGCAGGCCTTCCAGTCGCTGTACGCGCTGATCGAACGCGCCGACGGCTACTTCACCCGTGAGGATTATCGCCGCGATGGCGGTGAGGGCCTGCGCAGCCAGCACGCGCCGTTGATGCAGGCCTATGCCGGGTTCTTCAAGGCCAGCGAGGCACTGGATGCGGCACTGGAGAAGAACGAGAACGATCGTCGCGCGGCACAGCTGAAGCAGATCGAGGAGAGCGAAGGCCGTTCGCTGGCCTACTACCATCTGCGCCTGCTGGGCGATGGCAAGCAGCTGGCCATGGCCTTCCAGGGCGACGCACCGGATCTGGCGGCGTTGCGCGTACAGCTGGCCGATTACCAGGCGCTGGTGACGGAAATCCAGAACTCCGGGGTGGGCAAGGACGACCCGATGTGGGGCCACGTGCAGCGTTCAGCGGACAAGCTGGTACGCACCGCCGGGCGCGGCGTGGAGCGTCTGCAGCAGGGCAAGCCGATCACCGCCGAAGGGCTGGCTGCCGAGCGCAAGGCCTCCGGCAGCTGGGACACCTCGGCGCCGGAAGGTGCGCAATCCACTCTGCTGGACGCCTACAACGATCTGGTCTCCACCAGCAACCGCCTGCGATGAGCAGCGCGCGCATCCATGCATAAGCGCCAAGGGTAGTGCCGGCCGCTGGCCGGCATGCGCCTCAATGGTTGAACGGATCCGGTAGCTGACCGCCGCACTTGCGGCAATACCGTGCATCCGGCTCGTGGCCTTCCAGCCCACACTCCGGGCAGCCACGCGCATCGCGGCGCGCGGCCTGCTCGGCTTCACGCATGGTGCTGGCCAGTTCGGCGGTGTAGATGCCGGTGGGCACGGCGATGATGCTGTAGCCGATCAGGATCAGCACCGAGGTGACGAAGCGGCCGAGCACGGTCTGCGGCACGATATCGCCGAAGCCGACCGTGGCCATGGTCACCACCGCCCAGTACATGCTGGCCGGGATGTTGGTGAAACCGTGTTCGGGGCCCTCGATCACGTACATCAGCGCACCGGCGATGATGGTGATGGTGATCACCGTGAACAGGAACACCAGCACCTTGCGCCGGCTGCGCCACAGCGACGTCATCAGGACGCCGCTTTCCTCGATGTAGCGGGTCAGCTTCAGGATGCGGAACACCCGCAGGATGCGCAGCGCGCGCACCACCAGCAGGCTCTGCGCGCCGGGGATGAACATCGACAGGTAGGCGGGCAGGATCGACAGCAGGTCGATGATGCCCCAGATGCTCACTGCATACCGCAGCGGGCGCTTGACCACCGCCAGCCGCAGCAGGTACTCGGCGGTGAAGATGATCGTGAATCCCCATTCCAGGATGTACAGGCCGGTGGACCATTCGGCATGCAGGTGCTGCACGCTGTCGATCATCACCACCAGGATGCTGGCGACGATCGCCACCACCAGGATCAGGTCGAAATTGCGCGAAGGGCGGGTGTCATGGCGGTAGATGATGTCGAACCACCGACGGCGCCAGCCGGTCTCGGTGGCGGGGTTGAGCTGGGGGGCGGAAAACGGTCGCATGGGCGCATTGTGCCGCAGGGGTTCCGGCGCGAGAATGGGCGTTCCTGAACCCTGCCGACTGCCATGACCGCCGCGACCGATCCGCTGATCTCCCTTTCGCACTATTACCTGCCGGTCTACAAGCCCCGCCAGGTGGTACTGGAGCGAGGCCAGGGCGCCCGCGTATGGGACAGCCAGGGCCGTGAGTTCATCGACCTGGCTGCCGGCATCGCCGTGTGCGGCCTGGGCCACAACGATCCGGACCTGGTGGCCGCGCTGGTCGAGCAGGCCGGCAAGCTCTGGCACACCAGCAACGTGTTCTACAGCGCACCGCCGCTGCACCTGGCCGAGGAACTGGTGAAGGCCAGTCGTTTCGCCGAGCGGGTGTTCCTGTGCAACTCCGGCACCGAAGCCAACGAAGTGGCGATCAAGATGGTCCGCAAGTGGGCCTCCAGCCAGGGCCGCCCGGCCGACAAGCGCGTCATCATCACCTTCCGTGGCAGCTTCCACGGCCGCACCCTGGGCGCGGTGACCGCTACCGCGCAGCCGAAGTACCAGGAAGGCTACGAGCCGCTGCCGGGTGGCTTCCGCTACATCGATTTCAACGACGAAGTGCAGCTGGAAACCGCGATGGCCGCCGGTGACGTGGCGGCGGTGATGCTGGAGCCGATCCAGGGCGAGGGCGGCGTGATGCCGGCCAAGTCCGGCTTCCTCAAGCGCGTGCGCGAACTGTGCGACCAGCACGACGCGCTGCTGGTGCTGGACGAGATCCAGGCCGGCATGGGCCGCACCGGCACGCTGTTTGCGCACTGGCAGGACGACGTGGTGCCGGACATGGTCACCCTGGCCAAGGCACTGGGTGGCGGCTTCCCGATCGGTGCGATGCTGGCCGGCCCGAAGGTGGCCGAGACCATGCAGTTTGGCGCGCACGGCACCACCTTCGGTGGCAACCCGCTGGCCGCTGCGGTGGCCCGCGTGGCGCTGCGCAAGCTGGCCTCGTCGGAGATCGCCGCCAACGTCAGCCGCCAGTCGAAGGCGCTGCGCGATGGCTTCGCGCGCATCAACGAAGAGTTCGGCGTGTTCAGCGAGGTGCGTGGTCGCGGCCTGATGCTGGGTGCGGTGCTGAGCAAGGACTTCGCCGGCCAGGCTGGTGCGATCCTCGACCACGCTGCCGGGCAGGGGCTGCTGACCCTGCAGGCCGGCCCGGACGTGCTGCGCTTCGTGCCATCGCTGAACATCACCGACGAAGAAGTGGCCGAAGGCCTCAAGCGCCTGCGCGCGGCAATTGCCGCGTTCATCGCCGCGCGCTGACGCGCTGGCGTCGGGGGCGGATCCCTCTCCTGCGGAGAGGGCCCTGACCCCGATCAGCCCACCGCGTAACGCTTCAACACCTTGCCCAACCCACGGCCATCGCGCACGGTTTCCGCGTGCAGGCCGGCGGCGCGTGCGCCACGCACGTTGGCGAACAGGTCATCGACGAACAGCGTGCGCGCAGGTGCCACGTCCAGTGCTTCCAGCGTGCGCAGGAACACTGCGGGCGCCGGTTTGCGCAGACCGAACTCCGCGCTGCAGAACACGCGGCCCTGCAGCGCAGGGAACAGTTCCGGTAGCAGAGTGGGCAAGGCCTGCTGCATCAGTGCGCCGTTGTTGGTCAGCACCGCGATTGGCAGTTGCAGGGCCTGCAATCGTTGCAACACGGCCGCCTGAGGATGGCTGGCGGCCCGTCGCGCCGCGGTCCATGCAGCCACATCGACAGTCGTGCCCAGAAGTTCTCCCAGCTGCGCCAGATAGGCCGGGCCATCCAGCGTGCCATTGTCATGTGCCGCTTCCAGCCCGCTGTCGTACAGCGCGGCCTGCACGGTTTCCGGCGCGACATCCAGCGCCTGTGCCAGATGCAGCACGCGCTGCGCGCGCTGGTACTGCACCAGCACGCCATCCACATCCAGCAGCAACAGATCGATCCGCATCGGCCGAGCATGCCATCGCGGTGGATGCGCGGAAACCCTGGAGTGCGCGTGCGACAGACGGTCGCAGACGCGGCCACAGGGGGCTGCCTAGAATGGCGCTTGAATCCGCAGGAGATGCAACGATGAAGGCTTGGATGGTGGCAGTGGGACTGGGCGCGCTGATGCTGGCGCCGTCGGCGATGGCGCGGGTGTGTGCGGTCAGCATCGACAGCACCGACCAGATGAGCTTCAGCAGCCGCGAGATCAAGGTCGCCGCCGACTGCACCGCCGTGGACCTGACCCTGCGCCACACCGGCAAGCTGGCTGTCACCGCGATGGGTCACAACTGGGTGCTGACCCGTACCGCCGATTACCAGCCGGTGGCGATGGCGGGCATGCGCATGACCCTGGCCGACAGCTACCTGCCGAAGGCCGACAAGCGCGTGCTGGCGCACACCAAGGTGATCGGCGGTGGCGAGACCACGCGCGTGCGCTTCTCCACCCAGGGCCTGCAGAAGGGCGGTGACTACACCTTCTTCTGCTCGTTCCCCGGCCACTTCGCGATGATGAAGGGCAAGTTCGTCTTCGGTTGAGCAGCCACGCATGGCGTGGCTCTACCAGTAGATCCACGCCATGCGTGGATGAAAAAAGGGGACGGAGGGGATTGAGTCGTTCGTGCACAAACGACTCAATTCCCTCCGTCCCCTTTTTTGCGATCAGCCCTTGGCAGCCCTGAACGCCACGCGTGCTGCGGCCAGCGTCGCCTCGATCACGGCATCGTCGTGGGCGCTGGACAGGAAGCCGGCCTCGTACGCCGACGGGGCCAGGAACACGCCCTGCTCCAGCATCGCGTGGAAGAAGCGGTTGAACGCCGGAATGTCGCAGGCGGTAGCCTGCGCATAGGTCTCCACCTTCTCGCTGGTGAAGAACAGCCCGAACATCGCACCCACGCAGGTGGTGGTCACGGCCACACCGGCGTCGGCGGCGGCCGCTTCCAGACCCGCACACAGGCGTGCGGTGCGCTCGGCCAGGTCGGCATGGAAGCCCGGCTGCTGGACCAGCTCCAGCATCGCCAGGCCGGCGGCCATTGCCACCGGATTGCCGCTCAGCGTGCCGGCCTGGTAGATCGGGCCGGCCGGTGCGATCTGCTGCATCAGCTCGCGGCGACCACCGTAAGCACCCACCGGCATGCCACCGCCGATGATCTTGCCGAAAGTGGTCAGGTCCGGGGTGATGCCGTAATGCGCCTGCGCACCGCCGAGGGCAACACGGAAGCCGGTCATCACTTCGTCGAAGATCAGCAGCGCGCCATGCTTCGTGCACAGCGCACGCAGGTGTTGCAGGTAGTCCTCGCGCGGCGGGATGCAGTTGGCGTTGCCGACCACCGGTTCGATGATCAGGCCGGCGATGTCCTCACCCTGCTGTTCGAACAGGGCGGTGGCCGCTTCGAAGTCGTTGTAGGGCAGGGTCAGGGTCAGTTCGCTCAGGCCGGCCGGGACGCCCGGCGAGGTCGGCACGCCCAGGGTCAGCATGCCGCTGCCGGCCTTGACCAGGAACGAGTCGCCGTGGCCGTGGTAGCAGCCTTCGAACTTGACGATGCGGTTGCGGCCGGTGGCGCCACGCGCCAGGCGGATCGCCGACAGCGTGGCCTCGGTGCCGGAGTTGACCATGCGCACCATCTCGCACGATGGCACCAGGCGGGTGATGGTCTCGGCCATGGTGACTTCGGCCGCGCACGGCGCACCGAAGGACAGGCCATTGTCGATCGCCTTCTTCACCGCCTGGCGCACGGCCGGGTGGTTGTGGCCGACGATCATCGGGCCCCAGGAACCGACGTAGTCGATGTAGCGGTTGCCATCGACGTCGTACAGGTAGGCGCCATCGGCGCGTTCAACGAAGAACGGCTCGCCGCCGACCGACTTGAACGCACGTACCGGCGAATTGACGCCGCCCGGCAGCAGCTGCTGGGCACGGGAGAACAGGGCGTGGGACTGGTCGTGGTTCATGGGGCTTTCCTGGGCATTACGCGAACTGGGCGAGATAGGCGCGCTGGGTCGCGACCGGGTCCGATGCGGCATAGATACCGCTGACCACGGCCACCAGATCGGCGCCGGCGTCGATGATGGGACCGACATTGTCCGGCGTCAGGCCGCCGATCGCCACCCGCGGCACGCCGAGTGCGGCGCTTTGCCGCAGCAGGTCGGTGTGGGCGCGGCTGCTGGTGACCTTGGTGGTGGTTGGGAAGAAGGCGCCGAAGGCCACATAGCTGGCGCCGGCCGCCACGGCCTTCTCGGCATTGGCCAGTTGGTCGTAGCAGGAGGCGCCGATGATGGCCTCGGCACCGAGCAGCGCGCGCGCGCTGGGGATGTCCCCGTCGGTGCCGCCCAGATGCACGCCGGCCGCGCCCACGGCCTTGGCCAGCACCGGATCGTCGTTGACGATCAGCGGCACGCCGTGGGCGGCGCACAGGCCTTGCAGGGCCGTCGCCTGTTCCTGCCGCAGGGCATCGCTGGCGGTCTTGTTGCGGTACTGCAGCCAGGTGGCACCAGCGGCCAGCAGCGGCGCGGTACGGGCCAGCAGGCGCGCGGTATCGGGCTCGTCCGGGGTGATCAGGTAGACGCCGCGGGGCGCCGGGGAAGCAGAAGTCATCGATGGCTACCGGTGCGTGGGCTGCAATGGGACAATGGCGGCCCGTGAATCCAGCCCCGATTATCCGATGAGCGACGCCAGCCCCACCACCCTGCGAACCTGGATGTGCGTGGTCTGCGGCTTCCTGTACAGCGAAGCGGAAGGCTTGCCGGAGGAGGGTATTGAGCCCGGGACGCGTTGGGAGGACATTCCCGAGACCTGGACCTGTCCGGACTGCGGGGTGACCAAGGCCGATTTCGAGATGGTCGAGGTCGATTGACCGGCGGGCCACCCGGCCCATCCTGTGGGTGAGGACCGTTGGGGTGGGTGTGGACCGTTGGTCCACACACCGACACCCTCAATGCAGCCGCGGCACCGGCCCGCCGAGGTCGATCAGCTTCTCGCGCAGCCACTGCGCATCGCTGGCCTCGGGATTGCGCTTCAGGTACTGCCCCAGGTCATGGCGGGCACCGGCCAGATACTCCAGTTGCAGGTACGCCAGGCCGCGGTCGCGCAGCGCGTCGTCCTGCTCGGGCGCCAGTTTCAGCAGGCGGTCGGCACTGCGTGCGGCACGATCCCATTCACCGGCTTCGGCGTAGACACCATGCAGGTTGCGCAGCATGCGCATCAGGATCGCGCGCGCCGGCGCCGGGTCGAGGATCTGCGCCAGCACCTGGTCATCGGGCATCTGTCCGCCCAGGTGTGACTTGGCGCGTTCGCGCAGTTCGTCCACGTCCAGTGGCCGGCCACCGTTGAACGGGTCCATCACCAGCACGCCGTCGTCCACCGGCAAGCGCACCAGGAAGTGGCCGGGGAAGGACACGCCATCCAACGGTATGCCGAGCCGGCGTGCGACTTCCATCTGCACCAGCGCCAACGAGATCGGATTGCCCAGGCGTCGCTCGAACACCTGGTTGAGGTAGCTGTTGCGCGGGTCGTAATACTCGTCGTGGTCGCCGCTGTAGCCCAGCTCGTCGAACAGGTGGCGGTTGATCGCCGCCATTTTCAGTGAGCTGTTGTCGATGCTCTCCACTTCCGAACGGAGGTGGTCGACATGGCTCTGGATCAGCGCGTCGTAGGTGGACGGCTGCAGATCGGGGTATTCATCGCGCGCGATCAGCAGCGCGGTCGGCAACAAGGGCAGCGCCTCGTCTTCGAGGTCGGCCAGTGCATCCCAGTCGGGGAGTGTGATCCGGTCCTGCATGACCACAGACTGGCGTCATTCGCAGGCGGTTTCAAGCGGTGCCGCGTGAAAAATCCAGGGGTCAGATCCCTTTCGCGTGCGAAAGGGATCTGACCCCTGCAGGGTTGCCGGCCAGCGGCCGGCACTACCGCGGGCAGAACCCTGTTACTCGATGCCTGGGCCGAACTTCAGCTCCGTGCCGTCCTTCAGCTTGAGCTTCTCGGCCTGGCCGGCGTTGAGCTCCAGCACGTAACGTGCCGGGCCACCGCTGGGGTAGGGCGGGCACATGTCGCCGGCCGAGCACGGCGGCACATCACGCTGCTGGCTGACCAGCTTGCGCTGGCTGTCGAAGTACAGGATGTCCAGCGCGATCCTGGTGTTCTTCATCCAGTACGCCTGCATTTCCTCGCGGTCGTGGATGAACAGCATGCCGTGGTCGGCCGCCATCTGGTCGCGGAACATCAGACCGCGTGCGCGGGTTTCATCGTTGGTGGCCAGCTCGACCTGGTAGCGGGCGCCATCCAGTTCGACCCAGTGGCGGGCCGCGTCGGTGGCGCAGCCAGCCAGGGCCAGCAGCGGGAGCATCAGCAGCGAACGCAACAGCGACATCGTCAGGATCCTTCGAAAGGGTCAGAGCACGACCGGCGGCTCGCCGCCGACGATCACCACATCTGCGCGGCGGCGCGCGAACAGGCCGACGCAGACCACGCCCGGCAGCTGATTGAGCTCGCGCTCCAGCTTTTCCGGATCGGTGATCTGCAGGTTGTGGATGTCCAGGATCTGGTTGCCGTTGTCGGTGACCACGCCTTCACGCCAGGTCGGCTGGCCGCCGGTCATGTCGCGGATCTGGCGGGCGACCAGGCTGCGCGCCATCGGGATCACTTCCACCGGCAGCGGGAACCTGCCCAGCACCGGCACCTGCTTGCTCGGGTCGATGATGCAGATGAAGCGCTCGCTGGCCTCGGCGATGACCTTCTCGCGGGTCAGCGCGGCGCCGCCGCCCTTGATCAGGCACTTGTTGGCGTCGCACTCATCGGCGCCATCGACGTACAGCGACAGGTTGCCGCTGTGGTTCAGCTCGATCACCTCGATGCCGTGCTGCTTCAGGCGCGCGGTGCTCTGCTCGGAGCTGGAAACAGCGCCCTTGATGCGGTGCTGGATGCGGGCCAGGGCATCGATGAAATAGGCCACGGTGGAACCGGTGCCGACACCGACGATCATGCCGTCTTCAACGTACTCGATGGCTTTCTCGGCGGCCAGGCGCTTGGCTTCGGACATGGGAGAACTCTCAGGCAGGGAATCAGGATTTCTTTTCCAGCGACAGCAGCAGCTTCCACTGCGCGGCGGTCACCGGGAACACCGACAGGCGGTTGCCCTTGGCAACCAGCGGGAAGCCCTCGCCGAGTTCTTCGGCGTGCAGCTTGATCTCGTCCAGCGCGATCACCTGCTTGAGCTTGCGGTCGAATGCCACGTCCACCAGCATCCAGCGCGGGTTTTCGCGCGTGCTCTTGGGGTCGTGGTAGTCGGATTTCGGATCGAACTGGGTGTCGTCCGGGTAGGCCGTACTGGCCACGGTGGCCAGGCCGACGATGCCGGGCACCTTGGTATTGGAGTGGTAGAACAGGATGCCGTCGCCCACCTGCATGCCATCGCGCATGAAGTTGCGCGCCTGGTAGTTGCGCACCCCGTTCCAGGGTTCGACCTTGACCTTGGCCAGGTCATCGATGGAGAAGGCGTCCGGTTCGGACTTCATCAGCCAGTAGCGCTTGCGGGCGGTCATGCGTTCACGGGGGCAGCGGAGGGGAACAGGGTGCCGTCTTCGGTGCAGATCGCATCCACCGGCACGTCCCACGACGCCACCGGCAAGGACTCGACCTGCTGCACCGCGAACGCAGCACCGACCAGCCAGGGCGGCGCCGGCCGGTCGTGGCGGAAGGCGAAGCTGCGATCATACCAGCCGCCCCCCATGCCCAGCCGCCGGCACTGCGTGTCGAAACCCACCAGCGGGGCCACCACCAGCGCCATCTGTGCTGGTTCCAGTGTGTCTTCCAGCGCCACGTCCGGCTCGGGAATGCCGTAGCGGTTGCTGGTCAGCGGCTGCCCCGGCCGCCACGGCGCGAAGCGCAGCACGTCGCCGGCCAGCACCGGCAGGCAGTAGGTGAGGCCTTCGGGCAACTGCAACTGCCAGCGGTGCAGGGCGATCTCGCCATCCAGCGCCCAGTAGCCGGCCACGGCGCCTTCGCGCGGGGCGAACGGCAGGGCGAGCAGGGCATCGGCAAGCGATTCGGCGGCGGCGATGCGCTCAGCGGCGGAAAGGTCGCGGCGGCGTTGCCGCAGGTCGTGGCGCAGGGCCTGGCGCGGGTCGGTCATGGCAGCGTGCGGCAAGGATCAGCCGTCATTGTGCCGGAAAGAACAAGGGCGACGCCCGAAGACGCCGCCCTTGCTGGAATATTGCATTCTCCGCAATGTCGATGCATGCGAAACGACCTTGAACCCGGGGGCTCAAGTGGGAACGCTGGAGAACCATCGGGCTTCCCGCTGCAAGGCGGACCTGCACTCCCGGCGCTGTCGCGCTCCCGGTGTCGTTCTTAAGGGACAAGGCGAATGTTTGCACATGCCGTCGAGTACCGCAGAGAACGCGTGGCCATTATAGCCAGCACGCAGGATCTGGATAGGCCGTTCGTCGGCAACAGTCCGTGCCAATTCAGATATGAGAAGACGCGTTTTGCACGATTTTCAGGCGCCGCCGTCGATGGCGCGGTCCAGGCGCCGGTTCAGGTCGGCCAGGGTCTGCTGCAGGGCCACGGCCTGGCGGGCGTTTTCGTCGCGCAGCAGCTGCAGTTCGTGGGCCAGGTTCAGCGCGGCCAACACGGCGACGCGATCGACCGCGGCCATGCGGTTGCTGCCGCGGATCTCACGCATGCGAGCATCCAGCAGGCGCGCGGCGGCCATCAGGCTGTCACGTTCATCGCTGCCGACGCCCACGGTGTATTCACGATCGAGGATGCGGACACTGACCGGTTCGGCGCTCATGTGTGCTGCTCCAGGGATTTGAGCCGGCTGATCATTGCTTCCACCCGCGAACGTGCCTGCTCATTCTTGGCCAGCAGCGTCGAGCGCTCGGCCACCAGCTGCTCCTGCTGGTGGCGCAGGCTGCGGTTCTCCTCGGCCAGGCGCTGGTTGCGTTCAAGCAACGCTTCCACGCGGGCGGCGAAGTCCTGCAGCTGGGCAAGGGGATCGGCGGGTTCCATGCGGGCACGATAGGCAAGCCGGGCAAGGGCGGTCAAGCGTTGTCGCAGCAAGGCTGGACGCCTGCGGAGAGGATGCCGTCGGGTTGCTACACTACGGGGTCTCACGGGCGCGCGCGTGCGCGCCCCGGGTTTCCTTTCCGAACGAGCCGCACGATGACCGAACTTCCCTCCGTCGACGACGTTACCCGCGCCAGCCAGGCGTTGGGCCTGGGCGCCACCGCTGCAGAGCTGCACGGCGCGCTGTGCGGCTGGCTGGCTGCCGGCGGTGCCCCCGGCAACGACTGGCCGGCGCGCGTGCTGGCCGACGACAACCTGCCGCCGGTGGCCGCCGACAGCGTGCTGGGGCAGCTGCTGCAGGCCACCATCAAGCAGCTGGAAGACCGCGACTTCGCCTTCGAGCTGCTGCTGACCGACGGCGACGACGTATCCGCGCAGGCCGATGCCATGTTCAGCTGGACCCGGTCCTTCCTGGGCGGCTTCGGCCTGGGCAGCGGCGGCCGCCGCCCGACCCTGTCCGAAGAGGGCGAGGAAGCGCTGACCGACATGGCCAGCCTGGCGCGTGCCTCCAGCGAGGATTTCGAGGCCGGTGGCGATGATGACGACGAAGCTCTGTCGGAGATCGAGGAATTCATCCGCGTGGCGGTGCTCCTGCTGCACGGCGACGTGGTGCTGGCCTCGCGCCATCGTCAGCGCCTGAACTGATGGACATCAAGCAGCGCACCGGCATTGCCGCCGGCGAGTACAAGCGTCGCCGCCGCCAGCTGATGGACATGGCCGGCGAGGACGCGATCCTGGTGCTGCCGGCGGCGGCCGAGAAGGTGCGCAGCCTCGATACCCATTATCCGTTCCGGCAGGATTCGGATTTCCAGTACCTGAGCGGCTTCCCGGAGCCGGAAGCAGTGCTGGTGCTGATCCCGGGCCGACGCCACGGCGAGGCCATCCTGTTCTGCCGCGAGCGCGATGCCGAACGCGAAGCCTGGGACGGCAGCCGCGCCGGCCAGGAAGGCGCGGTGGCGCAGTACGGCATGGACGACGCCTACCCGATCGATGATCTGGACGACATCCTGCCGGGCCTGCTGGAAGGCCGTTCGCGCGTCTACTACCACTTCGGCCGGGATGCCGACTTCGACCTGAAGCTGATCGGCTGGGTCAACCGCGTGCGTTCGCAGGTGCGCCACGGGGCGCAGCCGCCGCACGAGTTCCTCGAACTGGGCCACCTGCTGCACGAGCAGCGCCTGTTCAAGTCCGGTGCCGAAGTGGCGTTGATGCACCACGCCGCGCAGATCAGCGTGCGTGCGCATCTGGCCGCGATGAAGGCCGCCAGGGCCGGCATCCACGAGTACGAACTGCAGGCGGAGCTGGAACGCGTGTTCCGCGCCAATGATGCGGTGCCCGCGTACTGCAGCATCGTCGGCGCCGGCCGCAACGGCTGCATCCTGCATTACCGCGACAACAACGCGCGTTCGCGCGACGGCGAGCTGGTGCTGATCGACGCCGGTGCCGAGTACCGTGGCTACGCCAGTGACATCACCCGCACGTTCCCGGTGAATGGCCGCTTCAGTGCCGAGCAGCGTGCACTGCACGACCTGGTCGGCGATGCGCAGGCCGCTGCGTTGGCCCAGGCCAGGCCGGGCGTGCCGTACGAGGCCGGTCACCTCGCCGCAGTGCAGACCCTGACCGAGGGCCTGCTGCGGTTGGGCCTGCTGAAGGGTACGCTGGAAAAGAACCTGGCCGAAGGCCTGTACCAGCGCTTCTACCGGCACAAGACCGGGCACTGGATCGGCATGGACGTGCACGACGTGGGCGACTACCGCCTGGCCGGTGACTCGCGTCTGCTGGAGCCGGGCATGGCGTTCACCATCGAGCCGGGGTTGTACATCGGCGTGGATGACACGACGGTGGAGCCGCGCTGGCGCGGTATCGGCATCCGTACCGAGGATGACGTGCTGATCACCGACGATGGCCATCGCGTGCTGACCGAAGGCCTGGCGCGCAGCGCCGACGAGATTGAAGCGGTGATGGCGGGGTAAGGGGTGTTCTGCAGGGCTTGCAGCCCTGCACCCGCGGTAGTGCCGGCCGCTGGCCGGCAACCTCAACAGCAACAGCAACAGCGGGCATTCCGTGGGATGGCGGGGCACTGTGGGTTTGCGGGGACGCCGTAAACCCGTCCATGGGGGCTTGGTCGCGGCATCCATGCCGCTCACACCCCGCAAACCCACAGTACCCCGCCTTCGACAGGTTCACGCGGCTGTTGGTGGGTGCCGATCGTTGATCGGCACATCTGTCAGATATCGAATGAATCATCCACGCATGGCGTGGATCTACGGGCAATTGCGGCTGTTGGGTAGTTGTCGACCGTGGTCGACACAGAGCGAGCGCAGCGAGCGACCCGCTTCTGCTTCTCTTTTTTCTTTTCCGTGGTTGGACGCGGCAGGAAACTGTCAAAGGTGGGGCGGGTAGGCCATGCAGGGGCGTTGGCGCCATGGATGGCGCCATCGAGCTTACAGGGACGTACTTGCAGCGTCCCCTGCATGGCCTACCCGCCCCACCAAGCGCGGCTTCTGAATTCAGCGCCCCACCACGAGGGGCTCAGCCGTTCGCCGCCGCAAACGCCGGCCGCGTCAGGTTGTCCGCCTCGCCATCAGTGCACAGCACTTCGTCTTCGATGCGGATGCCACCATACGGACGGAAGAAGTCCACGCGCTCCCAGTTGATCGCATCACCATGGCCGGCGTCCTTCACTTCGTTCAACAGCATGTCGATGAAGTACAGGCCTGGCTCGATGGTCACCACCATGCCCGGTTCCAGCACGCGGGTCAGGCGCAGGTAGGGATGGCCGGCCGGGCGCTCGATGCGGCCACCTTCGTCGCTGGCGGCGAAGCCGGCCACGTCGTGCACCTGCAGGCCGATCAGGTGGCCGATGCCGTGCGGGAAGAATGCGGCGCTGACGCCGGTCTCCAGCGCGGTCTGTGGCGACACCTTGATCACGCCGAAGTCCCTCAGCACGCCCATCAGCGAAAGATGTGCGTCCACGTGCAGCTGCTTGTAGTCGAAGCCCGGGCGCACCGCTGCGCACATCTGCTGCTGGGCGGCGTCGACGGCCGCAATCATCGCGGCGAATTCGTCGTGGCCCTGCGCGGCGTAGGTGCGGGTGATGTCGCTGGCGTAGCCGTGCGCACTGGCGCCGGCGTCGATCAGGAAGCTGCGCAGCGGCTGCGGTGCCTTGCGGCCCAGCTCGGTGTAATGCAGCACGGCGGCGTGTTCGTTCAACGCCACGATGTTGCCGTAGGGCAGCTCGTTGGCATCCTGGCCGACGGCCTGGCAGTACGCCATGTGGATGCTGAATTCGTCGGCACCGTTGCGGAACGCGGCCTCGGCGGCGCGGTGGCCGCGCACGCCCAGCACCTGGGCCTGGCGCATCAGTGCGATTTCATACGGTGTCTTGCTGCCGCGGTGCCATTCCAGGTAGTTCACCACCGGCGCTGGATTGTTCGGCACGTAGTTGCCCAGTGCGCTCTGCGGCTCGCCCAGGATCGCGCAGCGCGACGGGTCGGCCGGCAGCAGGGCCAGCGCCTCTTCGGGCTTGCGGATGATGTGGATGTCGAAGTGCTCCACCCACCAGCCACTGGGGGCGTCCGGTACCACGTGCCAGTAGTCGAAGGGCTGGTGGAAGATCACTGCCGGGCGCTTGCCCGGGGTGAACACGATCCAGCTGTTGGGCACGCGGGTCAGCGGCAGCCAGGCCTTGAACTGCGGGTTGACCGCATACGGGTAGTCGCGGTCGTCGAACACCTGGTAGTGCAGGGTGCCGCTGGGCACCACCAGATGGTCGAAGCCGCCGCGGGCCAGCGCCTGCTCGGCGCGTCGGCACAGCACGGCCAGGTGGTCGGAATACAGGGCGCCGGGGTCTTGCTGGATCATTGCGGTGGCTCGACACGGAAAACGGCCTTAGATTCTGCCGCATACCGCGAAAAACCGCTGTGCCGGAACCGGCACTCAGGCCGTCGAAACCGGTCCCTCGTCGCTGTCTTCGCCCACCCACTGCCGCAGCAGCTGTCGATGTTCGCGCGACAGGGTCAGGAAGCGGAAGCCGGTCCAGCTCTGCCCGGGAACGTGTGCGGGCTCGCTCCACAGCAGATGCACGCCTACGTCGATGGCCTGCTGGCGGCCATCACCCAATGGCAAGGGAAAGCGCAGCTGGTACAGCGCATCCTCGCGCAGCGGCATGCTGGCCAGCATCAGCATGCCAGTTTCGGAGACATTGCCGAGGCGCCCGACCACGCACTCGCGCATCTGGTCGGTAACCGGCACCAGGTCCGAGACCTGGCGGCGCGGCGCGCGGCGGGTGTCCTGCGGCGGTACGGCTTTCATGCGGGGGTCTCCTGTGCGCGAGCCGTGGCCAGTGCGCGCAGCGCACCGAGGCTGGCTTCCCAGGCACGGTCGACCAGCCGGCCCTTGTCTTCGGTGACCAGCTGCGCGCGCCCGGCACTGATCTGCCGTGCCAGCGCATCCAGGTCGGTATCGGTGATCTTCTGCCCGCGCGCATTGACGAACAACGCGTGGCCGGTCAGCAGGCTGTACCAGGACAGGCGCTGGCGGCGCATCGTGCCATCGCCCGTGTCGATGTCGAACCAACTGCCGAACGGCAGGCTGGACAGCTGTTGGTAGGCGGCTTCTTCGGCGCTGCTGCGCGGCGTGGCAGGTGCGGCGCCACTGTTCGTGCCGGCGTGCTCGCCCAGGCGCGCACGTGCCTTGAGGCGTGCGCTGAGCTCGGTACGCGAGGTGCTTTCATCCTCGCCGCCGGGCGTGGCCAGCCTGCGCGCTACAGCGGCGGCTTCCTCGGCGTGGTAGCCGACCTGCAGCAATGCGGCCTCCACGTCCGCTGCCAGTACGGTATCGGTGCCGCCGGGAGCGTCGATGGCCTGCGCGGTGATGGCAGCGATGCGCTCGGTCTGTTGCAGGCGCTCCTGCCATTGCGGTGAATCGTCGCCATGGCGCAGGCGGGTGAGGGTCAGTGCATCGGCCCAGGCCTGGCGCAGCAAGGTCTGCACGAAGCGCGGTGGCGACCGGGTGTCGCAGCACTGGTCGATCTGTGCGGTGGCCTGGCGACGGGCCAGTTCCAATCGTTCCTTGCCGCGCGCGGCTTCCACATGGCGGCGCTCGGCCAGTTCGGCACGATGGGCCGCCGCGCGCTGGTGCTGCTGCACGTCTTCACTGGCGGCGGCAAAGACTTCCGGCGAACGCGCATCCTGCCCCAGCAGGCCCTGCACGCTCTGCGCCATGCGCTGCAGCAACTGCGGGTCGACATCCTCATCGCCCAGCCAGTTGGCGCCGACTTCGGCGATCTGATTGAGCAGCTCACGCCCGGGGTGTTCGTCGCGCACGAAGAAGCCCGGATCGGCCATGGCGGCGCGTGCCAGAGGTACCTGCAGGCGGGCCAGCAGCGCGGCCGGCACTGGATCGGGGCGCTGCTGCTGTTGCACCTGCTGCATCAGCATGCGCAGCAGGTCGAGGTTGTCCCGGTCGTGACTGCCCAGCTGGGCCTGCGCACCATGCTCGCTGCGCAGCTGCGCGACCACGGCAGCCTGCAGGTCGGCCACACCGGTTGCCGCACTGGACTGGGCCTGCAGGCGCGCGAGTACCGCGTCGACTGCCGCGCTGGGCACCGCGCCGCTGTCCGCCGGGGCAGGGCTGCCGTGCCGTGCCTGCTGCAGCAGTTCATGCAGTGCACTGCCGGTGGAGGTGGTCACGCCCGGCGTGGCGGGGCCGCCTGCGCCGCCCTCGTGGAAGGCGTCCTGTACCAGGCTGGACCAGGAGCCGGCCGGTGCCGAACCGTTCCAGCCTGTCAGGGGGGCTGCGGTGCGCTTGGCCGGCTGCGTGGTGCGGCCGCCCCCCACCGACTGGGTGATGATCCGCCGCGTGCTCGACGAGCGTGCCAGGTAGGGGGTGTAGACCAGCCCCGGCAGTACACCGGACTGGGCCAGCAGGGCATTGGCACGGTCAAGGATATCGCCCAGCCGTTCCAGCACCTGCCGTTCGAAACTGCGATACAGCGCCAGCTGTACCTCGACGCTCAGCGCGTCCTGTTCGGCAATCCGGCGCACCATCGCGCACAGTGCCTGCGGTGCCAGTGGCAGGGTGTCGGCCTCGAAGGCCGGCGCCGCCGCCAGCACGCCCAGGCGTTGGCCAAGCAGGTTCAGTGTGTTGGTTGAACGCAGGGTTTCGCGCCGCACCATCTCGGTCAGCAGCAGGTCGCGATCCACTTCGTGCTCATCAACCAGCGACAGCCCGAGCATGCCCGGCAGCGCTGGCGGCCCAGCACTGGTACTGACAGCGCTGACCGGTTCGCGCAACCGCGCGAGGGCGTCGGCCACGGCATCGAGCATGCGATCGGCGAAATGGCCGGCGAAGGCGTGCAGCTGTCCACGCTGGGCCATCAGCTCGGCCTGCTGCTGCGGATTGCGTGCGCGGTCGGCGTCGTGCAGCAGGGTCTGCTCCAGCGCCTCGACGGTCAGGATCAGGGGCGCCGCCAGCGTCTGCCGGCACAGGCCGATCAGCGCGCCCAGCAGCTCACGTACCCGCGGTGGCAGATCGCTGGCGGCCAGGCGGTTCTTGTCGGCAGGAGTGATGGAAAAGACAGCTGACATCGGCAGGCGGTACCCGGATTCCCGCGGATCGATCTGGTGAATCTACCGTGTCGGCCGATGTAGGCGCTACTTTAGGCTGAACGTGAATCGCATCCGCCGGGCCTGGCCCGACCGATGAACGGTAGTGCCGGCCGCTGGCCGGCAGATATGTCTTCACCGGATTGCCGGCCAGCGGCCGGAACGATCCTCTGTCAGGCGAGGATCAATCCTCCAGGAACAGGCTCACCACATCGTTGGTGAAGCGGCGGCCCAGCTCGGTCGGCTGCACATGGCCATCGGTCATGTCCAGCCAGCCGCGCTGCACGGCCTCGGCCAGGGGAGCGTCCAGCACGCTGCGCGGCAGCCCCGTGCGCGACTCGAAATCGCGCAGGCCGAAACCTTCGTGCAGGCGCAGCAGGTTGAGCATGTACTCGAACGGCAGGCGCTCCGGCGCGATCACATCGTCGCCGCCGAACGAGGCGGGCGTGCCGGCGCTGTCCAGGTAGGCCTGCGGGTGCTTCAGCTTCCAACGTCGCAGCACATGCTCCTCGGCGCCGGAACTGATCTTGCCGTGCGCGCCGGCACCGATGCCCAGGTAGTCGCCGAAGCGCCAGTAGTTCAGATTGTGCGCGCTCTGCCGGCCGGGGCGCGCATAGGCGCTGACCTCGTACTGGCCGAAACCGGCCTGTGCCAGCAATGCCTGGCAGTGTTCCTGCATGTCCCAGGCGTTGTCTTCATCGGGAATGCCCTGCGGCGGCCGCGCGAAGAACACCGTGTTCGGTTCCAGGGTCAGCTGGTAGTGGGAGATGTGTGCCGGCTGCAGCGCGAACGCGCGTTCCAGGTCGGCCTCGGCACCGGCCAGGGTCTGTTCCGGCAGCGCGTACATCAGGTCGATGTTGAAGTTGTCGTAGCCCGCGTCCTGCGCCATCTTCACCGCGCGCTCGGCTTCGCCACTGTCGTGGATGCGGCCCAGGCGCTTGAGCATGGCGTCGTCGAAGCTCTGGATGCCGAAGCTGAGGCGGTTCACGCCGGCCGCGCGATAGCGGTCGAAGCGGCCATGTTCGGCGGTGCCCGGGTTGGTTTCCAGGGTGATTTCGGAATTGGGCGCGAAACGCAGGCGTGCGCTGGCCTGTTGCAGGAAGCGGTCGATCGCCTCCGGCGGGAACAGGCTGGGCGTGCCGCCACCGAAGAACACGCTGTGCACCACCCGGCCCCAGACCAGCGGCAGGTCCTGGTCGAGGTCGCGCAGCAGCGCATCGATATAAGCGTCGAACGGCAGCTCGCCCTTGGCCTGGTGCGAATTGAAATCGCAGTACGGGCATTTGCGCACGCACCACGGCAGGTGCACGTACAACGACAGCGGTGGCGGCACCAGCCGCGGCGGGTTGTCGTGGTCGGCGGAGCAGGCTTCGCCGGGCAGATGGTTGCAGTGGTCGTGGGCGTGCGGCATGGGCTTCTTCGGTAGTGCCGGCCGATGGCCGGCTTCCCTGGGTCGATCGGGTGGCGTCAGTACAGCGTCGCCAGTTGCTGCTTGAGCTGCTGCAGGGCAATGGCGCGGTGGCTGATGGCGTTCTTCAGTGCCGGCTCCATTTCCGCGGCGGTCAGGCCGTGGGTGGTGTCCAGGAATACCGGGTTGTAGCCGAAACCATTGGTGCCACGCAGTTCGCGGATGATCTGCCCTTCCCAGCGGCCTTCGCAGATCAACGGCTGCGGGTCGGTGGCGTGGCGCAGCAGCACGATCACCGCATAGAAGCGGGCGCTGCGCTGGCCATCGGGAATGTCGGTCATCGCGTCCAGCAGCTTGGCATTGTTGGCTGCGGCATTGGTCGGGTGGCCGGCATAGCGTGCGCTGTACAGGCCCGGCGCACCGCCGAGGGCATCGACGATCAGGCCCGAATCATCGGCCAGCGCCGGCAGGCCGGTCGCTTCGCAGGCTGCGCGTGCCTTCAGCAGCGCGTTCTCGACGAAGGTCAGGCCGGTCTCTTCCACATCGCCCAGGCCCAGTTCGGCGGCCGAGGTGATCTGCAGCGGCAGATCGGCAAGGATCTCCTGCATCTCCACCAGCTTGCCGGCGTTGTGGCTGGCCAGTACCAGTTTCTTCATTGACGGGGCTCCAGCAGGTCCCAGGTGTTGCCATACAGATCGCGGAACACCGCAACCGTTGCATAGGGTTCTTCGCGCGGCGCTTCCAGGAACTCGACGCCGGCGGCGACCATCGCCGCGTGGTCGCGGCGGAAGTCGTCGGTGTTGAGGAAGAAGCCGACGCGGCCGCCGGTCTGGTTGCCGATGCGGCTGCGCTGCTCCTCGTCGCTGGCGCGGGCCAGCAGCAGGGCGGCGGCGCTGCCGTCGGTCGGGCCGACCACCACCCAGCGCTTGTGGCCCTGGTCGATGTCCTCCAACAGTGCGAAGCCGAGCTTGCCGGTGTACCAGGCAATGGCTTCGTCATAGTCGGCCACCACCAGGGTGGTCAGGGCGATGCGGCGGTTCATGCCGACAGCGCCGCCTGCTGTGCGGCCAGCAGTTCGCCCACGCCCTTTTCGGCCAGGCCCAGCAGCGCATCCAGTTCATCGCGACGGAAGGCGTGGCCTTCGGCGGTGCCCTGCAGCTCGATGAAGCCGCCACCATCGTTCATCACTACGTTCATGTCGGTGTCGCAGTCGCTGTCTTCGGCGTAGTCCAGGTCCAGCACCGGGGTGCCGCGGTACACGCCTACCGATACGGCGGCCACTGCGCCCAGGATCGGGTTGCGCTTGATGTCACCACGCTTCATCAGCACGTTCACCGCATCGACCAGCGCCACGTAGGCGCCGGTGATGGCGGCCGTGCGGGTGCCACCGTCGGCCTGCAGCACGTCGCAGTCGAGGGTGATGGTGCGCTCGCCCAGCGCGTTGCGATCCACGCAGGCGCGCAGGCTGCGGCCGATCAGTCGCTGGATCTCCAGGGTGCGGCCACCCTGCTTGCCACGGGCCGCTTCACGGTCACTGCGGGTGTGGGTGGCGCGCGGCAGCATGCCGTATTCGGCGGTGACCCAGCCTTCGCCCTTGCCGCGCAGGAAGCCCGGCACGCGGTTCTCGACGCTGGCGGTGCACAGCACACGGGTTTCACCGAAGCACACCAGCACCGAACCTTCGGCGTGGCGGGTGAAGCCGCGTTGGATGACGACCGGGCGGAGCTGGTCGGGCTGGCGGCCGCTGGGGCGGGAATCGGACATGGTGCGGGTTCCGTAATGGCGAGGGAGTACGCCGCCACGCCCGCGGCCTTCACGGGGCGGGCAAGGGGGCTCTGGTGAGGGCGCTAGGGTACCATTCCCCCTTTGCACGCACCGGACACAATCCATGATTCGAAGCATGACCGCCTATGCCGGCGGCGAGCGGGTCACCCCGTGGGGCACGCTGGGCTGCGAGCTGCGCTCGGTCAACCACCGTTTCCTGGAGGTCGGCACCCGCCTGCCCGAGGAACTGCGGGCGCTCGAACCGCAGCTGCGCGAGCGCATCGCCGCGCGCCTGAGCCGTGGCAAGCTGGATCTGGTGATGCGCCTGCGCGCGCCGGAAGCGGCGGCCAACCTGCAGGTGGACGAGGCCCTGCTGGGCCAGCTGGGCCGCCTGGCGCACCGCCTGACCTCCGATTTCCCCAACCTGCAGGTCAGCTTCACCGACCTGCTGCAGCTGCCGGGCGTGACCCGTGGCGAGGCCACCGACGCCGCCGCCCTGCAGGTCGAGGCGCTGGCGCTGCTGGACCAGGTGCTGGATGGCTTCGTCGAGGCCCGTGAGCGCGAAGGCGGCAAGTTGGCTGCGGCCATCAGCGAGCGTGTGGACGGCATCGAACGCATCGCCACCGAAGTCCGCACGCTGATTCCGGCCATTCGCGACGGCCAGCGCGCCAAGCTGGCCGCACGCCTGGCCGACCTGCCGCACCCGGTCGACCCCGGCCGCGCCGAGCAGGAACTGGTGCTGTGGCTGCAGAAGCTGGACGTGGATGAGGAACTGGACCGCCTCGGCAGCCACATCGTCGAGATCCGCCGCGTGCTCAAGCAGCGCGAGCCGGTCGGTCGCCGCCTGGACTTCCTGCTGCAGGAGTTCAACCGCGAAGCCAACACGCTGGGCTCGAAGTCCGTGGACAGCCGTACGTCCAATGCCGCGGTGGAGCTGAAGGTGCTGATCGACCAGATCCGCGAACAGGTGCAGAACATCGAGTGATGTTGCATCCAGCGGTACAGCAGGGGCGCCTTCGGGCGCCCTTGTCGTTCCAGCGCATCAGCGCACGCTGACGCCCGGCGCTCCTTCGCTCAAACGCCCGACCACGGCTGCCTGGCCGAACTCCGCGTCGTGGAAGCAGGCCAGCACTGCATCCACCGCCTCCGGAGCGCAGGACACCAGCAGGCCGCCGCTGGTCTGCGGGTCGGTCAGCAGTGGCTGCCAGTGTGCCGGCAACCCATCGGCGAAGCGCACCTCGGTGCCATAGGAGGCCCAGTTGCGGTTGGATGCGCCGGTCACGCAGCCACGCTGCAGCAGCTCCAGCGCCTGCGGCAGCAGCGGCACCTGTGCACTGTCCACCTCGGCAGCGACACCACTGGCGCGGCACACTTCCAGCAGGTGGCCGAGCAGGCCGAAGCCGGTGACGTCGGTCATGGCATGCACACCGTCCAGCGCGGCCAGCGGCACGCCCACGGTGTTCAGGCGGGTGGTCGACGCGATCATCTGCCGGTAGCCGTCGGCATCCAGCACTTCCTTCTTCAGTGCTGACGAATACACGCCCACGCCCAACGGCTTGCCCAGCACCAGCACGTCGCCGGCGCGGGCATCGGCATTGCGCTTGAGTCGTTGCGGGTCGAGCACGCCGATCGCAACCAGGCCGTAGATGGGTTCCACCGAATCGATGCTGTGGCCACCAGCGACCACGATGCCAGCATCGGCGCAGGCGCGTTCGCCACCCTGCAGAATGCCGCGGATCGTGTCCTGCGGCAGCGTGTTGATCGGCATGCCGACGATGGCCAGTGCGAACAGCGGGCGCGCGCCCATCGCATACAGGTCCGACAGCGCGTTGGTGGCCGCGATGCGGCCGAAGTCGAACGGGTCGTCGACGATCGGCATGAAGAAGTCGGTGGTGGCGACGATCGCCTGCCGGTCATCGAGGCGATACACCGCGGCGTCGTCGCTGTTCTCACGGCCCACCAGCAGCTCAGCCGGTGCCGGAAGTACTGGAACGCCACGCAGCAGTTCGCTCAGCACGCCCGGCGCGATCTTGCAGCCGCAGCCGCCGCCATGCGCGAGAGAGGTCAGTCGTTGCGGGGCATCGGCCGTTGAAGGGGCGGGGGACTGCGCGTGCGTGGCCATGCCGACATCTCCTGCGGGAACGCGAATGGCGGAAGGCAGCAGGAGTCGAACCTACCAGGGAACGATCGACGCCCCCTACTGGGTTTGAAGCCCAGCCGCATGCCCGGATGCGCATGCCTTCCGAAAGTACGGCGGTACCGGTGGGCTCAGTCGCGGGCTGCGTTCCACTGCAGGTCGCCGCGCGGCCGATGCTGGTCACCGACGCGTCGAGTGTAGCCAACGCGATTAAAGAACTCCAAGATCTGGATGCTGCGTTTGCGGCCCAGGCCGATGGCATCGCGGAACGTGGCCGCATCCACCGTGCCGCTGGCCTGTGACAGCTGCGCGACGATCGCGGCGAGTTCCGCAATGCACGCGGGTGCATAGAACAGGTCCGGCACCACCTGGAACAGCTCGCCACGTGCGGTGGCACGGCGCAGGACGGCGCGGACTTCGTCTTCGGCCAGGCCGATCTCGGCAGCAAGGGTGCGCACCCACGGCGGATCGAAGCGACCGGCGTGCAGTTGCGGCAGCACGCGTTCCAGCAGCAGACGCTCGCGTTCCGGTGGCGCATGGTCATGCCCGGGCAGGCGCCACCAGGCACCCACGCGTTGCACGCTGCCGTCGTCCAGCAGGTCCTGCAGCAGCGCATTCCAGAGGCTCGCTGCAAGCGCGGGCAGGGTGCTGCGCTGCAGGCGGCCGCTGTCGACACCGGGTTCGTCCGGGCGTCGCTCATGCCATCCACGCAGTGAGGCGATCACCTGCTCGCGCAATGCCTGCCAGTGCGACACAAGGATGACTACCGTGTCTTCGCGGGTGACGATGCGTCGCGTGTCTGCAGGAAGATCGATCCGGTCGGCGGCGCGCCGGCAGTAACGCTGCAGCGCGGCCATGGCAACGCCGAAGGGCGCCTGCTGCAACAGTGGGCCGATTCCCGCACCCGCGGCCAGTTGCTCCAGTGCTCCCAGCCATGCGAGCCGTGCAGGACTGCGCCGGCGCCGCTGTGGCGGGTCCGGATCGAGCACGAGGCCGCCGCCCAGCGTGTGGGTGGCCGCTGAATCGCGGGCAATGAAGTGATCGCCACACATCGCACAGACCGGAGCATCGAACACCAGCTGCACCAACTGCCCATCACCGTGGTCATGGTCCTCCAGCAGCACCACATGGGCCTGCCGGTGCATCGTGCCCCAGTGGATATGCAGCGGTGCCCAGTCGCGCAACGGTGCGGCCAACGCGGACAGCCGCAACCGCACATCAACGCGGGTGGTGGCCAGCAGTGCGCGTGCGTCGGCGATCCAGTCACCGCGACGGATGTCATCACGGGCGATGGCCGCCAGGTTCAGCGCGCAGCGCTGCCCGGCCATCGCGTGGTCACTGGCCTGGTTCTGCGCGTGGATGCTGCGTATGCGCACTTCAGTGGCGGCCGGCATCAGCTGCAGATGCTCACCCACCGAGGCGATGCCGCCGTGCACTGCACCGGTCACCAGCGTGCCATGACCGGCCAGCGAGAACACGCGGTCCACCGGCATGCGGAACAGCTCGCTGCGCAGTTCGGCCTGGCGCGTGCTGGCGTCGTCCGCCGCCCACGCGTGCAGCTGGGTACGCAGCGCGTTGATGCCAGCATCGTCGGGTGCGGTGCTGTTGCAGGTGAACACAGGGGAATCCTGCAGCGGCGTGCCGGCCAGCAGGGCAGCGACCTCGATCTCGACCCGGGCCAGGCGCGCCGCATCCACACGGTCGATCTTGGTCAGCGCCACCGCACCCCGGTTCACGCCCAGCAGCTGCAGGATGGCCAGATGCTCGCGGGTCTGTGGCATCACGCCGTCGTCGGCAGCGATGACCAGCAGGGCGACGTCGATACCCGTGGCGCCGGCCACCATCGTGTGCACGAAGCGCTCGTGGCCCGGCACGTCGACGAAACCCAGCGTCGCGACAGGACCTGTGCCGTCCCTGCGTTCCACAGGAACATAGGCATAGCCCAGCTCGATGGAAATACCACGCGTACGCTCTTCCTGCAGGCGATCGGTTTCGATGCCGGTCAGTGCCCGCACCAGGCTGGTCTTGCCATGGTCGATATGCCCGGCGGTGCCGACGATCATGCCTGCAGCGTGCTCCACTGGGCGAGGAAGTCGGCTTCGTCGGCCGGTTCCAGGCAGCGCAGGTCCAGCCACAGCGCGTCATCGGCAATGCGGCCCAGCACGGGTCGCGGCAGCTGACGCAGGCGCTTGGCCAGCCGATCCAGTCCGCCACGGCGCGCGCTGGTAATGCGCAGTCCGGCGCTGGCCAGCTGCGCCTGTGGCTGGGCGCCGCTGCCGATCTGGCTGTGCATCGAAGCGGGCCCGAGGGTGTAGTCCGCCGTGAGCGAGGCACGCATCGGCTGCAGCAGGCGCTGGGCCTGCGCATCAATGTCATCCTGCGTGCGCGAGAGCGCGCGCAGTGTCGGCAGCCGCTGTGCCAGCAGCTCGGGTTCGCGGTACAGGGCCAGCACCGCTTCCAGTGCGGCCAGGCCCATCTTGTCCATGCGCAGTGCCCGCTTCAGCGGGTTGCGGTTGATCCGCGCGATCAGGTCGGCGCGGCCGGCGATGATGCCGGCCTGCGGACCACCCAGCAGCTTGTCGCCGCTGAATGAAACCAGATCGGCGCCGGCCGTCAGCGTTTCCTGCACGGTGGGTTCGTGCGGCAGGCCGAACGTGGCCAGATCGCACAGGCTGCCACTGCCCAGGTCCACCACCAGCGGCAGGCCATGCTCGTGCGCGATCGTGGCCATCGCCGCCGTGTCGACCTTGGCAGTGAATCCGGTGATCGCGTAGTTGCTGGCATGCACCTCCATCAGCAGCGCTGTGCGCGCGCCGATGGCGTTGGTGAAGTCGGCCGCATGGGTGCGGTTGGTGGTACCCACTTCCAGCAGCCGAGCGCCCGCGCTGCGCATCACATCCGGGATGCGGAAAGCGCCGCCGATCTCCACCAGCTCGCCGCGCGACACCACCACCTCACGGCGGTTGGCCAGGCTGTTGAGCAGCAGCAGGACCGCTGCGGCATTGTTGTTGACCACAGTGGCGGCTCCGGCACCGGTCAGCTCGCAGATCAGTGCCTGTACCCGCGCATCGCGGTCGCCGCGACGGCCACGGATGACGTCGAACTCCAGATCGACCGGCGCGGTCATCGCGCGGGTGACTGCCTGCACCGCGGCCTCGGGCAGCAATGCGCGACCCAGGTTGGTATGCAGTACGGTGCCGGTCAGGTTGAACATCGGCTGCAGGTCCAGCCGTGCATCGGCTGCCAGTGCGGCCTCGACCGCTGCCACCAGCGCCGGGCCGTCGACCGCTTCCTGCAGCTGCGCGGTCGACAACTGGCCGGCGCTGACGCCCTCACGCAGCACCTGCAGGTGCGAACGCAGCAGCTGGGTGATGCGGCTTCGACCGTGGCCTTCGATCAGTGGCGCCAGTGCAGGCAGGCGCAGCACCCGGTCCAGCGAGGGCAGGGCGGCGGCCGATGCCGGGGCGGGGGGTATGGCTGTCATCGCCTCAGTCGCCGTCGGATTGCCACAGCAGAGGATTCTGGCTGGCACGCGCATAGCCTTCCTCGGCCAGCAGCAGATCCAGCGCCAGCGTGCCGAGGTCATCGGCCACCGGCTCCAGTGACGGGTCCTTTTCCAGATACAGGATCTTGCGGTAGCTGTGGCAGTGGTCGCAGGTCTCGGCACGCACCGCGCTCTCGCGCACCGCCTCGCCGCTGTCGCCGTCCACATCGGCCAGGGCGCGATAGGCGATGTCCTTGCCGGCGGCACCACACTGGCTGCACTGCACGCGCACGTAGTGCCATTGGCAGGCGCACAGCGAGCACGACAGGTAACGGTAGGATGCATAGGGTGGGCGTGCCTGCACCACGCTGGTCACCGGCAACGTGCCGCACAGCGGGCACAGCCCTGGCGCATCAGCCAGCGGCTTCAGGTCGGTAGGGCGGAAGCTGGCTGCGAGCACCGCCCAGTAAACCTGCAGTGCGTTCATCACCAGCAGCGCAGTGACCGCATCCACCGACGGCGCGTCATCGCGCTCCAGCACCGCGTGCGCCTGAGCATCCAGCCAGGCGTCGTCGGCAGCCGCGACGCGTTGCAGCTCCTGCCGGGTTTCCACCGGAAGCCCGGCTTCGTCGGCACAGTGCTGGCACAGCGTGCGCAGCCAGTCGCGCCAGCATCCATCCAGCTGAAGCGTGTTGGCCGGCCGCAACGGCATGCCGGCACCGGCCGCCGCACTCGACTGCTGCGCACGCGCCTGCGACTGCAGTGCCTCGCGCTGCTGCGGTGTCAGCTCATCCAGCAGCGCCTGCTGTGCATCGGCCAACGCCGCCAGCAGCTGCAGGTAGCCGCCGATGGCACTGTGCGCGGCCAGGCTGCGCAGGCGCGTCGCGCGCTCAGCGAACAGTGACTCGATATCGGGCAGGATGATGCGCGGCACATCGCGCGAGGCGAGCGTCTCGATCTCACCGGGTTCAAGGATGCGTTGCGCCATGCAGGGCCAGCCAGAGGAACCAGCCTCCATCCTCGCCGTTGTCGGCGCTCGCGTCCAGCGTGTTCCAGGCAGCGCAGTCGAGCAGAGCAGTCGAGCACGGCTCGACTCTACAAAAACCCGTTTCGGTCGTTGCCATGTTCATCGTGTCGACCAAGGTCGACACCCACCAAGAGCAGCTCATGCCATTCCGACAGCAGCGGGAAACTGTCGAAGGCGGGGTGGATCCGGTTGCGGGGGTGTCCGCGGCATGGATGCCGCGGTCAAGCCCCCAAGGACGGGTTTACGGCGTCCCCCGCAACCGGACCCACCCCGCCACCCCTCAGGAAGCCCGCTCTTGACGTTGACGTTGACCTTGCCTCTGCGGGTGCAGGGCCGCAGGCCCTGCCGCTAACCCTCTTCCCGACGTCCGCGCAGGATGTCCCTGAACCACTGCCGGTGGTGCTTGTACGCCCACCCATAGGTCACCTTGCCCTGGGTCATCGCCCGCACCGAGCCCTTGATCCAGATCGCCGCATAGATGTGCACCACGATCGCGCACACCAGCACCCAGCCGAACAGCGCATGGGCCAGCACCGAGAAGCGGATCACCCCGATCGGGAAGAAGTGGCTGAAGTACTGCCGCCAGATCACGAAGCCGGTCAGCAGCAGCGCCGACAGGCAGCCGATGATGGCCCAGAACAGCAGCTTCTGGCCGGCATTGAAACGGCCCACCGGCGGCAGCTTCTCATCCTCGTTGCGCAGTACATCGCGCATGCCGCGCATCCATGCGCGATCGTCGGCGGTTGGCAGATTGTCGCGCCACATGCGGAACGCCAGCAGCGCAAAGCCCACCACCATGGCCAGCCCGATGAACGGATGCAGGATGCGCGTCCACGGTCCGCCACCGAACAACTGGGTCAACGGGAACAGGGCAGGGTGGAACAGCGCCAGCCCGGACAGCGCGGTCAGCACGAAGCAGATTGCCACGATCCAGTGGTTGATGCGGGTCGGTGCGCGGTAGCGGATGATCTGGCGCGGGTGCGGGGCGTACTTCATGGCCGCTGCTCCTCTTCGATCTTCTTCGCCTCGTGCTCGGCTTCCTCTTCTTCCTCGTCATTGACCGTGTTGCGGCCGATGCCGATGTAATGCAGGAAGCCGGCGAAGGCGGTGGCGGCGATCGCCAGCACGCCCAGCGGCTTGGCCACGCCCTTCCACACCTCCACCATCGGGCTGATGCGCGGGTCCTTGGGCAGGTCGGCATACAGCTCCGGCCTGTCCACGTGCTGCAGCACGTACATCACGTGGGTTCCGCCGACGCCCTGCGGGTCGTACAGGCCGGCGTTCTCGTAGCCGCGCGATTTCAGGTCTTCCACGCGTCCGGCCGCATGCTCGGTCATCGCCTGCTTGCTGCCGAAGGTAATCGCGCCGGTCGGGCAGGTCTTCACGCAGGCCGGTTCCTGGCCCACCGCAACCCGGTCCGAACACAGCGTGCACTTGTAGGCCTTGTGGTCCTTCTTGGAAATGCGCGGCACGTCGAACGGACAACCGGTCACGCAGTAGCCGCAGCCGATGCAGTTCTCTTCCTGGAAGTCGACGATGCCGTTGGCGTACTGGATGATGGCACCGGGCGACGGGCAGGCCTTCAGGCAGCCCGGATCGCTGCAGTGCATGCAGCCTTCCTTGCGGATCAGCCACTCCAGCTTGCCCTTCTCGTCCTCGTACTCGCGGAACTTCATCACCGTCCACGACTGATCGCTCAGGTCGGGCGGGTTGTCGTAGCTGCCAACGCAGCTGCCCACGTCGTCGCGCAGGTCATTCCACTCCATGCAGGCGACCTGGCAGGCCTTGCAGCCGATGCACTTGCTCACATCGATCAGCTTGGCGACCTGGCCGGTGTGCGCACCACGCGCCTCCGGCGAGGGCGTGGTGGTGGCCGAGCGGCGGATGATGTCCAGGGATTGCAGTGACATGGCGTGTCTCCTACACCTTCTCGACCTTGACCAGGATGCACTTCGATTCGGGCGTCTGCGAGTTGCCGTCACCGATGGCGTTGGTCAGCGTATTGGCGATGTATCCGGGCTTGGCCGCACCGAGGAAGCCCCAGTGGATCGGCACGCCCACCTGGTGCACGGTCCGGCCATCGATCTGCAGGGCCTTGATGCGCTTGGTCACCATGGCGACCGCTTCGATGTGGCCGCGCTTGGAACTGACCCGCACGCGGCTGCCGTTGTTGATGCCCAGCTCATCGGCCAACGCCGCGCCGATCTCGACGAACTGCTCGGGCTGGATGATGGCGTTCAACTTGCCGTGCTTGGTCCAGAAGTGGAAATGCTCGGTCAGTCGGTAGGTGGTGGCCACATGCGGGAACTCGTCCGGTGAACCGATCTGTGCGCGATCGCTGGCGAATACGCGGGCGGCCGGGTTGTTCAGCGTCAGTGCCTGGCCGGGGCTGAGCGGGTTGCTGCGCAGCGGTGTATCGAACGGTTCGTAGTGCTCAGGGAATGGGCCTTCGGCCATGCCGGCCTTGGCGAAGAAGCGCGCGATGCCCTCCGGGTTCATGATGAACGGGCCCATTCCGCCGGCGGGATCTTCGTCGGCCTTGAAGTCGGGCACGTCCACGCTGCCCCAGTTTTTCCCGTTCCACGCCAGCAGCGTGCGCCGTGGATCAAATGGCTTTCCGGCGGCGTCGCACGAGGCGCGGTTGTACATCACGCGACGATTGGCCGGCCACGCCCAGGCCCAGCCCAGCGTGTTGCCGATGCCGGTGGGGTCACTGTTGTCACGCCGCGCCATCATGTTGCCGGTCGGGCCCCAGGCACCGATGTAGATCCAGCAGCCGGAGGCGGTGCTGCCGTCGTCGCGCAGGTCGCCGAATGCGGCCAGCTGCTCGCCGGCCTTGCGCACCAGCTTGGTTGGGTCCTTCGGATCGAACACGTCGGCCAGCGCCTTGCCGTTGTATTCCATCGCCAGCTCTTCGGGCGTGGGTACCTCAGGGTTGGCGTAGTTCCAGGCCAGGTCGCGCACCGGCTCCCACCACGCACCGCCGTCCTTCTCGTACAGCGCTTTGATGCGATGGAACAGCTCGGACATGATCTCGATGTCGCTGCGTGCTTCGCCCGGTGGGTTGGCACCCTTCCAGTGCCACTGCAGCCAGCGCGAGGAGTTCACCACCGCGCCGTTCTCCTCGGCAAAGGAGGTGGTCGGCAGGCGGAATACTTCGGTCTGGATCGTGCTTGGGTCGACGTCGTTCAACGCACCGTGGTTCTGCCAGAAGGCGATGGTCTCGGTCTCCAGTGGGTCCATGCTGACCATGAACTTCAGCTTGGAGAACGCACTGATCAGCTTGCCCTTGTTCGGCGCCGAGGCCAGCGGATTGAAGCCCTGGCAGATGTAGCCATGGATCTTGCCCTCGTTCATCAGCTCGTACGCCTGCAGCATGTCGTACGGCTTGTCCAGCTTGGGCAGGTAATCAAAGCACCAGTTGTTGTCGGCGGTGGCGGCATCGCCCCACCACGACTTCATCAGGCTGACGTGGAACTTCGGGTAGTTCTGCCAGAACGACATCTGGTTGGCGCGCAGCGGCTTCTGCGTGCGCTTGGCGATGTAGGCCTCGTAGTCCTGTTCGTCCTGTTTCGGCAGGGTCAGGTAGCCGGGCAGCAGGTCGGACATCAGGCCGATGTCGGTCAGGCCCTGGATGTTGGAATGCCCGCGCAAGGCGTTCATGCCACCACCGGCCACGCCGATGTTGCCCAGCAGCAGCTGCACCATGGTGCCGGCACGCACGTTCTGCGCGCCGATCGAGTGCTGCGTCCAGCCCAGCGCGTACAGGATGGTCATCGCCTTGTCCTTGCCGGCGGTGGACGCGATCATGTCCCAGATCTGGCGGATGCTGTCGGCCGGCGTGCCGCAGATGCGTTCGACCATCTCCACCGTGTAGCGCGCATAGTGCTGCTTGAGCAGGTTGTAGACGCAGCGCGGGTCCTTCAGCGTCGGGTCGCTGCGCACGAAGCCATCGTCACCGTAGGCGTAGTCCCAGCTGGAGCGGTCGTAGCTGCGCTTCTCTTCGTTGTAGCCCGAATACAGGCCGTCCTTGAAGGCGAACTCGTCCTTCACCAGGAACGACATGTCGGTGTAGTTCAGCACGTACTCGTGCTGGATGCGGTCCTCGGTCAGCAGGTAGTTGATCAGGCCCCCCAGGAACACGATGTCGGTACCGGTGCGGATCGGCGCGTACACGTCGGCCACCGCGGCCGAGCGGTTGAAGCGCGGATCGACCACGATCAGGCGTGCCTTGTTGTGTGCCTTGGCCTCGGTCACCCATTTGAACCCGCACGGGTGCGCCTCGGCGGCATTGCCACCCATGATCAGGATCAGGTCGGCATTCTTGATGTCGACCCAGTGATTCGTCATCGCACCACGGCCTAGCGTCGGGGCAAGACCTGCCACCGTCGGGCCGTGTCAGACACGTGCCTGGTTGTCGAATGCCAACATGCCAAGGGAGCGCACGACCTTGTGGGTCAGCACCGCGGTTTCATTGCTGGTGGCCGAGGCCGCCAGCATGCCGGTCGTCAGCCAGCGGTTGACCGTCTGCCCGGCCTCGTTCTTCTGCACGAAGTTGGCATCGCGGTCTTCCTTCATCAGCCGCGCGATGCGGTCCAGCGCATCGTCCCAGCTCAGCCGCTTCCACTCGTTCGAGCCCGGCGCGCGGTACTCGGGGTAGAGCAGGCGCGACTTGCTGTGGATGATGTCGGCCAGGCCGGCGCCCTTCGGGCACAGCGTGCCGCGGTTCACCGGATGGTCCGGGTCGCCCTCGATGTGGAAAATGCTCGGTTCGGCGTTCTTGGCACCATCGCCGAGGCTGTACATCAGGATGCCGCAGGCCACCGAACAGTAGGTACAGGTGTTGCGGGTCTCGGTCGCGCGGGTCAGCTTGTACTGCCTGACCTCCGCGAGCGCGATGCCGGGCGCGAAGCCCATCAATGCCAGGCTGGAGCCGACCAGGGTTGTCCCGGTCACTTTCAGGAACTGGCGGCGGCTCATCGATGGCATGCCGTTCTCCTGGGATGGCGGGGAGGCGCAGGCCTCCGGGCTGTCGTTGGGTACGGGCCGGTTATAGCACAGGCCTCCGGATGCCCATGTGGCACAAGGCGCGGCGCCTGCCGGACGGGCCCGGAAAGGGCCTGCTCTGGTAAAGTTGCGTGCCCGCCCCCTGGGGAAGCGTCTGCCGGGCCTGGTTCCAGGATGTTCCGCGCAGCCCCCGCCGTCCTGGCGCGATCCTCCGCGCCGGACCTGGAACACCGAGGAAAAATTTTGCGAAATCAACCAATTGGGTTCCGCGCATGAGCGCCCCGTCGAAGCCGTCGGACGCCGTTGCGCGCGGCACGCTGTACATCGTGGCCGCCCCGTCCGGCGCCGGCAAGAGCAGCATCGTCAACGCCACCCTGGCGCGTGACCCGCAGATCGCCCTGTCGATCTCCTTCACCTCGCGCGCGATGCGCCCGGGTGAAGTGAACGGCCAGCACTACCATTTCGTCTCTGCGGAGAGGTTCGAGGAAATGATCGCCGCCGGCGACTTCTTCGAGCATGCCTGGGTGCACGGCGACTGGAAGGGCACCGCCCGGCAGTCGGTGGAGCCGCAGCTGGCCGCCGGCCAGGACGTGCTGCTGGAAATCGACTGGCAGGGCGCGCAGCAGGTGCGCCAGCTGGTGCCGGGCACGGTCACCGTGTTCATCCTGCCGCCGTCCAAGCAGGCCCTGCAGGACCGCATGCGCAAGCGCGGCCAGGACAGCGAGGCGGTCATCGCCCAGCGCCTGGGCGCGGCACGCGATGAAATGCTGCACTTCAACGAGTTCGACTACGTCATCGTCAACGAGGTGTTCGACACCGCCGTGGAAGAGCTGTGCGCCATCTTCACCGCCAGCCGCCTGCGCCGGGAGGCCCAGAAGGTCCGCCACGCCGGCCTGATCCAGGCTCTGCTGACCCCCGATCCGGGTGCAACTGACTGATTCCAAAAGAATCGGGTGGGGGTTGGCTTGATTTTGTCCAGCCCCTGCCAGTACACTCCGTCCCCTTTCCCTCATTCGACTGAGCGGCCGACCGGTCGCCGGGAGCCCGTATGGCCCGCATCACCGTAGAAGATTGCTTGGAAGTCGTTAACAACCGTTTCGAACTGGTCATGATGGCTTCCAAGCGTGCCCGCCAGCTCGCCAACGGCGTGCAGGCCACGCTGGACAACAGCGAGACCGAGGACAAGCCGACCGTGCTGGCGTTGCGTGAAATCGCCGCCCGCAAGATCGACAACGCGCTGATCGACGAAGTCGAGAAGGCCGAGCGTGAGCGCGCCGAGCGCGAAGCGCTGGAGTGGGCTGCCGCCGAAGTGGTCGCCGACGAAGACATGTCCAAGAACGACGATTGATCGCATCGATCAACGTCATTGCTGGATCGCCGAACAGCCCGCCCCGTGCGGGCTGTTTCGCATTCAGGATTTGCCGTAAACGTCGCGCTGGAATAGGCTTCGGGCATGAACCCAGGCCCCACTGCCAAGGTCGCCGCAGCCCCCGCTGCCGCCGTACCCGACTACGTCCTCCAGCTTGAACGCGCCGCCCATTACCTGCCGCCGGAACAGCTGCCGCTGCTGCGCCGTGCCTGGGAAGTCGGTGCCTCCGCGCACGCTGGGCAGACGCGCAAGTCGGGCGAGCCCTATATCACCCATCCGGTGGCCGTGGCCCAGGTGCTGGCCGAGCTCGGCCTGGACGTGGAAGCGCTGATCGCCGCGATCCTGCACGACACCATCGAAGACACCCCGCTCACCCGCGAGGCGCTGGCTGCCGAGTTCGGCGAAGCTGTGGCCGAACTGGTCGACGGCGTGACCAAGCTGGACAAGCTGAAGTTCCGCGACCGCCAGGAAGCGGCCGCCGAGAGCTTCCGCAAGATGCTGCTGGCGATGTCGCGCGACCTGCGCGTGATCATGATCAAGCTGGCCGACCGCCTGCACAACATGCGCACGCTGGGCGCGCAGAGCCGCGAAGCGCGCGGCCGCATCGCCCGCGAGACGCTGGAGATCTACGCGCCCATCGCCCAGCGCCTGGGCATGAGCCTGGTCAAGAGCGAGCTGCAGAACCTCGGCTTCAAGGCGCTCTACCCGTGGCGCCACGCCATCATTGAAAAACACATCCGCAGCCAGCCGGTGGTGCGCCGCGAGGCGATGGCGCAGGTGGAAGTGCAGCTGTCGCAGCGCCTGGCCAAGGAGGGGATCGAGCATCGGCTGATCAGCCGCATCAAGACCCCGTGGAGCATCTACAACAAGATGCGCGACGAGAACAAATCCTTCGACCAGGTGATGGACGTGTTCGGCTTCCGCCTGGTCGTGCGCAGCGTGCCCAGCTGTTACCACGCGCTGGGTTCGGTGCATGCCACCTTCAAACCGCTGGATGGCCGCTTCCGCGATTTCATCGCCATTCCCAAGGCCAACGGCTACCAGTCGCTGCACACCGTGCTGTTCGGGCCGTACGGCTCGCCGATCGAAGTGCAGATCCGTACCGAGGAAATGGACCTGATCGCCGAGCGCGGCGTGGCCGCGCACTGGACCTACAAGTTTGGTGGCGATTCGCCCAACAGCGCGCAGAGCCGTGCTCACGCCTGGATCGTCGAGCTGATCGACTCGCAGCGCGCCGCCGGCTCCTCGCTGGAGTTCCTCGACAACGTCAAGGTCGACCTGTTCCCGGACGAGGTCTACCTGTTCACCCCGAAGGGCAAGATCCTGGCCCTGCCGCGCAATTCCACCGCGCTCGATTTCGCCTACGCCGTGCATACCGATGTCGGCAACATGGCGGTGGCGTCGCGCGTTGACAAGAAACTGGTGCCACTGCGCACCAAGCTGGTGTCGGGGCAGTCGGTGGAGATCATCACCGCACGCTCGGCCACGCCGAAACCGCAGTGGCTGGAATTCGTGGTCACCAGCAAGGCGCGCACTGCCATCCGCCACCAGCTCAAGCAGCTGGAGCACGAAGATGCCGTGCAGCTCGGCCACCGCATGCTCGACCGTGCGCTGGAGGCGATGGATTCGTCGCTGGAACGGCTGCCGAAGGGGCGCCTGGATGCGTTCCTGGCCGAGCACCGTTTCCCGCGTCTGGAGGCGCTGCTGGCCGAGGTGGCGCTGGGCAACTGGATGCCGACCCAGGCCGCGCAGGCGCTGATGGCCTACGCCGAACTGCGTGGCGGCCCGCATTCGCGCCACCACTCGCAGGAAAAGATCCTGATCAACGGCAGCGAGCGCGGCGTGGTCACCTTCGCCGGCTGCTGCCAGCCGATTCCCGGCGACGAGATCATGGGCTACCACACCGCCGGCAAGGGCATCGTGGTGCACCGCATGGACTGCCCGAACCTGGCCGAGCTGCGCAAGTCGCCCGAGCGCTGGGTGCCGATCGGCTGGGACACCACCGTCTCCGGCGACTACGACACTTCGCTGGTGGTGGAAGTAGAGAACGGCACCGGCGTGCTGGCGCAGCTGGCCGCCGCCATCGCCCAGAGCCATTCCAACATCGAGCGCGTGGACTACCTGGACCGCGACTTCAACGCCGCCGTGCTGGCGTTCAACATCCAGGTACGCGACCGCAACCACCTGGCCGAAGTGATGCGCCGCCTGCGTCGTCTGTCGGTCGTGCAGTCGGTACGCCGTCAGTAGGTCCACGCCATGCGTGGATGACGTTCCGCGCACACGACGTACGGGGTCGGATCCGTTTCCCGCCGGGAAACGGATCCGACCCCCAGCCGATGCCGCGCCCACCCGGTACAATCACCGCTCTGTTTTCCCCCAAGCACCGGAGCGACCCATGTCCCGCCAGATCATCAACACCGAAAAGGCCCCCGCCGCCATCGGCCCGTACTCGCAGGCCGTGCGCGCCGGCAACACCGTGTACTTCTCCGGCCAGATCCCGCTCGACCCGGCCACCGGCGACATCGTCGGCGCGGGTGACGTCGAAGCACAGGCCCGCCGCGCCTTCGACAACCTCAAGGCCGTGGCCGAAGCCGCTGGTGGCTCGCTGGACAAGGTCGTGCGTCTGGGCCTGTACCTGACCGATCTGGGCGAGTTCGCCAAGGTCAACGCGGTCATGCAGGACTACTTCCAGGCCCCGTACCCGGCCCGTTCCACCATCGAAGTCTCCGGCCTGCCGAAGGGCGCCAACTTCGAGGTCGACGCGGTGATGGTCATCGACTGACCGCCACGTGGCACGCAAGGCGGCGGTCACCCCGGTCCTGTCACCGTCCGGCGAAGCATCCCTGGCGATGCTCGCGGGCGTCGGTCCGGCCGTGGCCGCCAAACTGCAGGCGCGTGGCCTGGCCACCCTGCAGGATCTCTGGCTTCATCTGCCGCTGCGCTATGAAGACCGGACCCGGCTGACCCGCATTGAAGACCTGCGCAACGGCGTACCGGCGCAGGTGGAAGGGCGGGTGGTCGCGGTCGAGCGCGGCATGCGCTACCGGCCGATGCTGAAAGTGGCGGTGGAAGACGAAGGGCGGGGCACTTTGGTGCTGCGCTTCTTCCACTTCCGCCAGCAGCAGGTCGGCCAGTTCGCGGTCGGCAACCGGCTGCGCTGCTTCGGCACGCCCAAACCGGGCCAGCTCGGCCTGGAAATCGTCCACCCCAGCTACCAGGTGCTGGGCCGTAACGACGATCCCGAACTCGGCGACCGCCTCGACCCGGTGTATCCCACCGTCGAAGGCGTCGGTCCGATGACCATGCGCAAGCTGATCGGCCAGGCGCTGGACCGCCTGCCCGAGGAAAGCGCGCTGGAACTGCTGCCCAGCGGCTGGCTCGATGGCCTCGGCCTGCCGTCACTGCGCAGCGCGCTGCTGACCGTGCACCGGCCGCCACCAGATGCCGATCTGGCCGCGCTGGCCGCCGGCACCCACCCGGCGCAGCGCCGCCTGGCGATGGAAGAGCTGCTGGCCCACCACCTCAGCCTGCGTCGCCAGCGCATCGCGTTGCAGGCGCACCATGCGCCGCCGCTGGCCGGCCCCGGCAAACTGGCCAAGGCGCTGCTGAAGCAGCTGCCGTTCGCCCTGACCGGCGCACAGGCGCGCGTGTTCAAGCAGATCCGCGAGGACCTCGCGCGGCCCAGCCCGATGCTGCGGCTGGTGCAGGGCGACGTCGGTTCCGGCAAGACCGTGGTCGCCGCGCTGGCGGCGATGCTGGCGGTGGAGCAGGGCAAGCAGGTTGCATTGGCTGCGCCCACCGAACTGCTGGCCGAACAGCATCTCAACAACCTGCGCGGCTGGCTGGAACCGCTCGGCGTGCGCATCGCCTGGCTGGCCGGCAAGGTCACCGGCAAGGCGCGCGCCAAGGTGATGGAGCAGGTCGCCAGCGGCGAAGCGCAGGTGGTGGTGGGTACCCACGCGCTGATGCAGGAGGCGGTGGTGTTCCAGGATCTCGCCCTGGCCATCGTCGACGAGCAGCATCGCTTCGGCGTGCACCAGCGGCTGGCGCTGCGCGACAAGGGCGCAGGCGGCAACAGCGTGCCGCACCAGCTGGTGATGACCGCAACACCGATTCCGCGCACGCTGGCGATGTCCGAATACGCCGACCTGGATGTCTCGGCCATCGACGAACTGCCGCCGGGCCGCACCCCGGTGCAGACCGTCGCATTGAACAACGATCGTCGCCCGGAGCTGATCGAGCGCATCGCCCTGGCCTGCCAGGAAGGGCGGCAGGTGTACTGGGTGTGCACGCTCATCGAGGAAAGCGAAGAGCTGGACGCTACGCCCGCGCAGGCCACCTACGAATCGCTGCAGGCGCTGCTGCCCGGCGTACGCGTGGGGCTGGTGCATGGCCGCCTGAAAGCTGCGGAAAAGCTGGCCACGATGGTGGCGTTCAAGGCCGGGCAGATCGACCTGCTGGTGGCGACCACCGTCATCGAAGTGGGCGTGGACGTACCGAACGCCTCGTTGATGGTGATCGAGAACGCCGAACGCCTCGGCCTGGCCCAGCTGCACCAGCTGCGCGGCCGTGTTGGCCGCGGTTCGGCGGTGTCGCGCTGCGTGCTGCTGTACCAGGCACCGCTCTCGCAGATGGCACGCGAGCGCCTGCAGACCATGCGCGAAACCAACGATGGTTTCGTCATTGCCGAAAAGGATCTGGAACTGCGCGGCCCCGGCGAACTGCTCGGCACCCGCCAGACCGGCCTGGCCGGTTTCCGCATCGCCGACCTGGCCCGCGATGCCGGCCTGCTGCCCGGCGTGCACGACCTGGCCGAGCGCCTGCTGGCCCAGCAACCCACGCTGGCCGACCGCGTGGTGCAGCGCTGGATCGGCACCGCCGTGCGTTACGCCTCGGCGTAGCGCCACCTTGATGGGTGTGGACCTTGGTCCACGCATCCACGCGTGGCGTGGATCTACTCCATGTTCATCCACGCATTGCATGGATGTGTCGACCAAGGTCGACACCCACCAACAGCCGCGGAAATCTGTCGAAGGCGGGGTGGATCCGGTTGCGGGGGCGTGAGCCGCATGGATGCGGCGACCGAGCTACATGGACGTACTTGCAGCGTCCCCCGCAACCGGATCCGCCCCGCCATCCCCCAGGAAACCAGCTTTTGCCGTTGATTCGGCGTTTGCCGTTGATTCGGCGGGTGCAGGGCGCAGCCCTGCCGAACCCCAACCCCCATACTTGCAACGGTCATCATCCCGGTCCACACTTCGTTGCCGATCTGAAGACGGCAACGATGACCCACAAGATCCCGCTGTTGATCGACACCGACCCCGGTGTGGACGACGCCCTGGCCCTGCTGATGGCCTTCGCCGATGAACGGCACGACGTGGTCGCCCTGACCATCGCCGCCGGCAATGTCGGCCTCGAATACACCGTCCGCAACGCCCTCAAGCTCTGCGACATCGTCGGCCGCGCCGACGTGCCGGTGTTTGCCGGCAGCCCGGATCCGCTGCTGCATCCCTCCGTTGACGCTGCCCACGTGCATGGCCGTGACGGCTACGGCGACGTGGACCTGCCGCCGCCGAGCCGCCAGGCTGAAGCCGAACACGCCGCACTGGCCATCCTGCGCCTGTCGCACGAGCACGCCGGCGAACTGATGCTGGTGATGCTGGGCCCGCTGACCAACCTTGCCCTGGCACTGAAGCTGGACCCGACCCTGCCCGAGCGCATCAAGCGCATCGTGGTGATGGGCGGCGCGGTCACCTGCCACGGCAACATCACCCCGGCGGCCGAATTCAACATTGCGTTCGACCCGGAAGCGGCGCACGTGGTGTTCACCTCGTTCAAGCACCTGCTGGTGTCGGACTGGGAGGCCACTGTCGCCCATGGCCTGCCGCTGCAGGACGCCGAGAAGTGGCTGCAGGCCGATTCCGATCGCGCCCGCTTCTACGAACTGATCTCGCGCAAGACCCGTGGCCTGTCCGAAGACAGCAAGGGCGGGCGCTGGTACACCGCCGATGCGGTGGCCATGGCCTGGGCGCTGAACCCGGAAGGGCAGCTGCGGGTCGAGTCGCGCCCGCTGAACGTGGAGCTGAACGGCACGTTCAGCCGCGGCGCCACCATCGTCGATTGGAACCGCCAGACCGGCCAGCCGGACAACTGCGATCTGCTGATGGCCTACGACCAGCAGCGTTTCGAGGCCCTGGTGCGCCAGGCCCTGGGTGCGGACTGACGTCGATTGACCGGCACCGGTTGCCCCGGGCGGCAACCGGTGCTTATAATGCCGCTCTTGACCACCAGCCCATTTACGGTGTGAGCCCATGAAGGCCGATATCCATCCGAACTACCGCGACGTCGTCTTCCATGACGTCACCTCCGATTTCAAGATCCTGACCCGCTCGACCATGGCGACGAAGGAAACCATCCAGTGGGAAGACGGCAACGAATACCCGCTGGTCAAGGTTGAAATTTCCTCGGCTTCGCACCCGTTCTACACGGGCAAGCACAAGGTCATCGACACCTCGGGCCGTATCGACAAGTTCCAGAAGCGCTACGCGCGCTGATCTGTCGATCCAGCTTCGAACCAACGGCCGCGCTCTGCGCGGCCGTTTGTTTTTCCCCAACGCCAACCCAACGGGCGTTTGGATGGACGGAACACTGCGTTCGTGTGACAACGCTTTTGCCGATCCGGGCCGCTCAACGGCCGGTGTCTGGCTGCCTGTCGTATACGACTTCTGTCTAGCGCCGGGCAAATGCTGCTGTGCGATAATGACCTGATCCCCGGCACAGGCCGAGGACGTCATTCACGTGCCTGACCAATGCGCTTGGGCAGGCGCCTTCCCATGAAGGAGCGCACACAGTGTCCGATCTTGATCAGGTCACGCTCAACGCCGGCGACAAGTCGGTCGTTCTGCCCGTCATCAAACCCACCCTTGGCAACGACTGCGTCGACATCGCGAAGCTGACCAAGGAAACGGGGTATTTCACCTACGATTCCGGCTTCACCGCGACGGCCAGCTGCAAGTCCGCCATCACCTACATCGACGGCGACAAGGGCGTGCTGCTGTACCGCGGCTACCCGATCGAACAGCTGTCGGAAAAGTCGAGCTACGTCGAAGTGGCCTACCTGCTGATCAACGGCGAGCGCCCGAGCGCCGAGCAGCTGAAGGCCTTCACCGATGAGCTGGCTGCCGAAGCCAACGTCGACGATTCGATCAACACCCTGATCGGCAGCTTCGCCAAGGATGCCCATCCGATGGCGATCCTGGCCGCTGCAATCGCGCAGCTGTCGGCCATCTACCACGACTCGCTGGACCTGTCCGACGCCGAACAGCGCCGCCAGGCCGCCGTGCGCCTGATCGCCAAGGTGCCGACCCTGTCGGCGCTGATCTACCGCCACGGCAAGGGCCTGCCGGCCAACAAGCCGGACACCTCGCTGGACTACGTCAGCCGCTTCCTGAAGCAGACCTTCGAGTCGGCTGACGGCCAGTACGACCTGAACCCGGACGTGGTGAAGGCGCTGGACCTGCTGTTCATCCTGCACGCCGACCACGAGCAGAACGCCTCGACCTCGACCGTGCGCCTGGTCGGTTCGACCGGTGCCAACCCGTACGCGTCGGTCGCCGCTGGCGTCACCGCGCTGTGGGGTCCGGCCCACGGCGGTGCCAACGAAGCCGTGCTGAAGATGCTGGAAGAGATCGGCACTGCCGACAACGTCGAGTCCGCCGTGGTCAAGGCCAAGGACAAGACCTCCGGCTTCCGCCTGATGGGCTTCGGCCACCGCGTCTACAAGAACTTCGACCCGCGCGCCAAGGTCATCGGCGAGATGACCAGCAAGGTGCTCAAGCAGCTGGGCGTGCAGGATCCGCTGCTGGACGTGGCCGTGAAGCTGGAACAGGCCGCCCTGCAGGACGAGTACTTCGTCGCCCGCAAGCTGTACCCGAACGTCGATTTCTACAGCGGCATCATCTACAAGGCGCTGCAGATCCCGACCGAAATGTTCACCGTCATGTTCGCCCTGGGCCGTACCTCCGGCTGGGTCTCGCATTGGCTGGAACAGCAGGTTGATCCGGAAATGAAGATCGGCCGTCCGCGCCAGGTCTACACCGGTAGCGACGTGCGCGACTACCAGGGCTGATCGCCCCGCGTGAGTTGTGAGAAGAACGCCCCGCATCCGCGGGGCGTTTTTTTGGGGCGGACCTGGTAGGTGCGGACCGTTGGTCCGCACGATTTCGGCGCCCGCGAAAAATCATCCACGCACGGCGTGGATCTACCACCGCAACCGCCTTCGGTAGGTGCCAACCTTGGTTGGCACGCGCTTCATCGCGCCAAGACCGCGTGATTCAAGGGTCTCACCAGCTTCACAAGCGCTCGCGCAGCCTCAGGACGCCAGCTGCATCCGCAGCACCTGAAATGGAGCGTCCATCCCGATGAATACCCGATTCGACCCACCCGAGCGCGGACCGCTCGGCCCTGACGTCGCCGCCGTCGTCACCGCCCCGATCGTCGCCCCTCCCAGCGAAAGCGCCGTTTCCTGGGGCGCGATCTTCGCTGGCGCCACCGCTGCCGCTGCACTCTCCCTCATCCTGCTGATCCTCGGTGTTGGCCTCGGCCTGTCGTCGGTGTCGCCATGGTCGTTCGAAGGCGTCAGCAAAGAGACCTTCGGTTGGTCCAGCATCATCTGGCTCACCTTCACCGCATTGGCCGCGTCCGGCCTGGGTGGCTATCTGGCGGGCCGCCTGCGTACCAAGTGGACGCAGATCCATGGCGATGAAACCTATTTCCGCGATACCGCGCATGGCTTCGTGTCGTGGGCGGTGGCCACGCTGCTGACCGCGGGCCTGCTCACATCGGCCATCGGTGGCGTGCTGGGCGCCGGCGCAAAGGTGGCCGGTGCCGCCGCAGGCGCTGCCGCATCCACGGCCGGCGTTGCCGCCGCAGGTGCCGGTAGCGCCGCCGCGGCCGCACCGGAAGGCGACCTCAACTATTGGGTGGATTCCCTGTTCCGCAATGCCACCAACCCCGGTGCTGCCGATCCCGCGACGCCGCCACCGCCGGGCGCGCCGTTGGATCCGAACGCGGCTCCGGCGCCGGCACCGAATGCGGGCCCGCGCGAGGCCGGCATGGCGCCGCCGCGCCCGATGCCGGGTCGTGCGCCGGCCGGCGACCGCCGCGAAGTGCGTGCCGAAGTGAACCGCATCATCGTCAACAGCCTGCAGGGAGACGGCCTGGACCCGGCCGATACCCAGTACCTGGCGCAGCTGATCGCGCGCGAAACCGGCATGAGCCCGGCCGAAGCGCAGGCGCGCGTGACCGATGTGCAGACGCGCATGCGTGCGGCGCTGGAGAAGGCAAAGACCACCGCCAAGCAGGCGGCCGACGATGCCCGCAAGGCCGCAGCGTATGCCGCGCTGTGGCTGTTCATCACCCTGCTGATCGGTGCGTTCTTCGCCAGCCTCAGCGCCACTTGGGGCGGCCGCCGCCGCGACCTGTAACCCGCCTTCCACGCAAGGAGACCTGTAATGAAAATGATTCTTCTCTGGTTGTTGGGCGTACCGATTCCGCTGCTGATCCTGTACGCGATCTTCTTCTGATCGTGCGCCAACACGATGTGTCATCAGGCCGCCGAAAGGCGGCCTGATGCCATCCAGCAGATCCACGCCATGCGTGGATGACCCCTTGTAGAGTCGAGCCGTACTCGACTCACGCGCGCAGCGCGTGTGCTTCGCGCAGTGTCGGAAGAGCAGTCGACTAACAGTCGACTCTACAAATCCAAGGCAATGAGGTTTATTGCATTCAAGCAGTGAGGGAGTTTGCATAACCCTCAAACATTGAGCGCCTTCAAGAATTCTTCTTAACCTCCCGCGTTTTAGGAATGCTTGAATGGCCTGCATGGCAGCGCATTTCTAACATTCTCTCCGTCGCCCGCAACCACCTCTGCGGGCGGCGCCTCCCTCCCTTTCTCCTTAGGGGAGGGGGGCTTTCATATTCCCCCTGTCCGAGAGAGACACCCAAGCACGCCATTCTCAAGAAGGCCGCGCTCGCTGCAGCGCTGGCCACTGCTTCGCTGTCCGCGCACGCGCTGGAAACCAAGATCACCGTCTACGCCGACGTCGACCCGACCCTGGCGCTGCTGCTCGAGGACGGCACCCCGCTGCCGGATACCGTGCAGATGACCCACGATCCGCTGCGCGGCCTGCTGCCGTCGACGCAGCAGGTGCGCATCCACTCCAACGATATCGATAAGGACATCCAGGTTCGCCTCGGCCACGATCCGGTGCTGCTAAATGGCGCCACCCGCGTGCCGCTGGCCGTCAGCCTGAACACCGATGCGCTGACCACTGCGGTCACCGAGTTCAAGGTGGCTGACCTGTTCAACGGCGCCAGCTCGACGCCGGGTGCCTCCATCTCGATGCCGCTGACCATCGCCCAGGCGGGTGCCGGTGGCCCGCTTACGGTCAACGGCCGCTATGAAGGCATGGTCTACATCGTCATGAACCAGAAGCCCTGATCCACGGCTTCCCCGCGCCGGTCCGCATTCCGGGCCGGCCGCTTCTGCAGCGATACCCCCATGATCCCACACGCCCCCGCCGTTACCCGGCTGGCGGTCGCGCTCGCCCTGGCAATGGCTGCTCCTCTGGTCGCAGCCCACGGCGTCCCCGCCGGCTTCGAGGATCTGGTTGAAGGCCAGACCGAACAACTCGACATCCAGCTGTTCGGCCGCTCGGCCGGGCTGTCGCCGGTGCGCGTGACCCTGGAGCACGTGCAGCTGGAAGATCCCGCGCGCGTACTGCAGGGGCTGGACCTGCCTGCCGAAGCACAGGCAGCCTTGCTGCCGGCGTTGTCGCAACCCCTGCCGCGCAACAGCCACCTGGCCTGCCGCTTCGGTGGCGCCACGGCCGGGCCAGGTGATGGACAGCGAAGTGGTGTGGCGGCTGAAAGCCGACATGCTGGCGGATATTGCTGACTACATCACCGCCACGGGCGGATGCTTCCCGTACAACTGCCGGCGGGTCCTCGATCGATTGGACTACGTGCGCCAGGCGGGGGTTGAGAACGCGCAGATCAACGCGGCGCTGTCGACAGTCCTGGAGGTGCCGCTGGACAAGATGCCGCCGTTGGAGGCAGACGAGCATGAGCGTGTGAAGAGCGGGTGGTCGGATGGATTCGACGACATCTACTACCAGTCCTGGTTGCTGCGCGATCTGCAGGTCATGCACGCGCAGATGATGCGGGAGTATCCGCGGCGAGCTTCTGCCCCGTGGTTGCCGCGGTTGTTCAGCGACCCGCTGCGCGATACCCGTTTTGTCTGGTAGCGGGAGCATGATGGGCATCATCTGCCAGAGCTGGTAACACCGCTTTTGTAGAGTCGAACTTGCTCGACTGCTCTCCGGTCAGCCATCGAAATGCCCGCACCCACCCAAGGCAGGCACCGCTGCGCTATCGTCATCCGCCGATGTACGCGGTGATCTCCGCTTCGGCCAGCACCTGCCGCAACTGCGCGACAGACGCGCGCCGCATCGGCTTCTCATCCACCGGCGACAACGGCGCCTGGCGCAGGGCATCGTAGGGCAGCACGGCCAGGTCGAAGGTCAGCTCCTCGGCACTGAACACCCACACCGGCACATCCAGGCTGCGCTCGCGATCCATGCGCAGGCGACGCGTCCGCGATTCGGCGGGAATGCCGTGTTCGTCCAGGAAGCGGTGCACGGCTTCCGGGTCGTCGCTGTGCAGGTGCAGCTGCACGGGGCTGTTGGCGTCGGCGGTGCCCTCCAGCACCGGGCCGGCCAGGCGAGGCGCGAAGCCGTGCAGGAACTCCAGCGCACGCATGGCGGCCTCGCGGCGGCGCTGCAGTTCGTTGCCGTGTTGGGGGCCGGAGAACAGCCGCTGGTACTCGCGCAGGGCGTCTTCGATCTCGGTGTTGCGGGGCAGGGAGGCATCGTCGTGGATGCCGAGCCGGCTGGCGGCCTTCAACTTGGCCTGGTGGTAGTCGCGGATGCCGCCTTCGGCCATCAGGCGGGCGGCTTCGTGGGCGAGGCGGTGGCGACGCTCGCGGGTCTGGCTGGCAGCATGCTGACGGGCGCGATGCATGCGATGACTCCCTGTTGCGACCTGGGTACAGAGTAGCGCAGGGATGTGACATCTGCGTGGGTATGGCGCAGAGATGCCAACCAACGGTTGGCACCCACCAACGCTTTGGTAGGTGCCGACCTTGGTCGGCACGGGGCGCCAACCAAGGTTGGCGGCTACCAGAGCAGCGCGGGACCGTGCCCGGCGGATGCATTGGTGCCAACCAAGGTTGGCACCCACCGACGCTTTGGTAGGTGCCGACCTTGGTCGGCACGAGGCGCCAACCAAGGTTGGTAGCTACCGGAGCCGCATCGGTGCCAACCAAGGTTGGCACCCACCTGATCCTTCCTCAGAAGATATCGAACGCGGCGGCGTCGGCCTGCGGCGTATTGAGGTTCAGGTCGTAGTCGGTCAGGCGGTCCATGTCTTCCACCTTCACCCATTCGGTCGCGCCGTTGAGGGTGGCCTGGACCATGCCGCTGGGCGGCTCGTTCTGCGCGATCGGGGTGTCCTTCAGCGCGGTGCGCATGTAGTCGATCCAGATCGGCAGCGCCGCCTTGCCACCGTACTCGCGGTAGCCCAGCGAGCGGAAGTCGTCGCGGCCCACCCACACAGTGGTCACGTACGGGCCACCGAAGCCGGAGAACCAGGCGTCGCGGTGGTCGTTGGTGGAGCCGGTCTTGCCGCCCACGTCCTCTCGGCCGAGCACCTTGGCCTGCACGCCGGTACCGCGCTGGACCACGTCGCGCATCATCGACACCAACTGGTAGGCGGTGCGGGCGTCGATCGCGCGCGGGGCGGTGCGGGCATCGGGGTTGGCCGGCGTGGCCGGGGTTTCGGTCTTGGCTTCGGCCTTGGCCGCAGCCGCCGGGTCCACCTTCGGGGCCGGGGCGCCGAAGTTGAAGCCGTCCACGACCTGGTTGACCGGCTGGTCGCTGCTGCCGGCACAGTCGCGGCAGGCCAGGGCGGGGTTTTCCTTGAACACCAGGTTGCCGTCGCGGTCGTTCACCTGGTCGATCAACCAGGTATCCACCCGCGAGCCGCCATTGGCGAACACGGCGTAGCCACGGGCCACCGACAGCGGGGTCAGCGAGGCGGTGCCCAGTGACATCGACAGGTTCGGCGGCAGTTCGGATTCGGCGAAACCAAATTCGCTGATGTACTTGCGCGCGTAGTCCACGCCCATGCCGTCGAGCAGGCGCACCGAGACCAGGTTGCGCGACTGCACCAGCGCCTCACGCAGGCGCATCGGGCCGCGGAAGCCGCCGCCGTCGTTCTGCGGGGCCCAGGTCTTGCCGCGGCGATCGCGGAACACGACGGGCGCGTCGAGCACGATCGAGGCCGGGTTGTAGCCCTTGTCGAAGGCCGCGGCGTAGATGAAGGGCTTGAAGCTCGAACCCGGCTGGCGGCGGGCCTGGGTGGCACGGTTGAACTTGTTGCCGGAGAAGCTGAAACCGCCAACCAGCGCCTTCAGTGCACCGCTGTGGGCATCCAGCGAGACCAGCGCGGACTGGCCGCGCGGGATCTGGTCCAACAGCCACTCACCTTCCTTGGCACCGGCACGCACGCGCACGATGTCGCCGCGCTGCACCAGCTTGCCCGGGGTCTTGTTGGTCCACTTGGCGGCGCCGGCCGGCAGCACGATCTCGCTGCGGTTGGCCAGCACCACGGTGGCGCTGCCATCGGAGCCGGTGCTGGCGACGATCGCCGGCAGCAGGCCGGCCTGGCCGTACAGGCCGCGCAGGTGCTCGGCCAGGGCGGCGGCGTCTTCGCCGGCACCCACCTGCACCTGCTTCTCCACGCCGTGCCAGCCGTGGCGGTGGTCGTACAGCAGCAGGCCGTCGCGCACCGACTGGTTGGCGGCGGTCTGCAGGGTGGAGTCGATGGTGGTGGTGACGTGGTAACCCTTGTTGACCACATCCCCGCCGAAGCGGGCGATCATTTCCTGGCGCACCAGTTCGGCCACGTACGGCGCGTCGACCTGCACCGGCGGCTCATGGGCGGTGGCGTGCATCGGCACGGCCTTGGCCGCGTCGGCTTCGGCCTGGCTGACGAACTTCAGGTCGGCCATGCGCTGCAGCACGTAATTGTCGCGGCGCTGGCGGGCGCGCTCCGGATTGGAGATCGGATTGCCCGAGGACGGGAACTTGGGGATGCCGGCCAGCGAGGCCATCTCGTCCAGGTCCAGCTCGTTCAGCTTCTTGCCGTAATAGAACTCGGCGGCGGCGGCCACGCCGTAGGCACGATTGCCGAAGAAACTCTTGTTCAGGTACAGCTCGAAGATCTCGTCCTTGCTCAGCTCGGACTCGATCTTCCGCGCCAGCAGGATCTCGGCCAGCTTGCGGGTGTAGCTGTACTCAGAGCTGAGGAAGAACTGGCGGGCCACCTGCTGGGTGATGGTGGAGCCACCCGGCACGCGCTTGTCGTTGGTGGTGGCCAGCAGCCACACCGCACGGCCGATGCCCATGTAGTCCACGCCGCCGTGCTCGTAGAAGCGGGCGTCCTCGGTGGCCAGGAAGGCCTGCTTCAGGCGCTCGGGCACGTCCTTCATGGTGATCGGGGTACGCCGGGTCTCGCCGAACACCGCCATCAGCTTGCCGTCGGCGGCATAGACGTACATCGGCTCCTGCATTTCCACGTCGCGCAGGGTCTGCACGTCGGGAAGCTTGGAGGACACGGCGTAGTACAGACCGCCCACGGCGGCCGCGCCGATCAGCGCCAGGACCAGGACAATCAGGAAGATCCAGCGCAGCCAGCGGCGGAGTCGAGTCATCGGGTTCAGATTCCGATTGCGAATTTCGTGGTCGCAGAGTATAGATTACGCAAGGTGGCGGCTGGGGTCGGCACCGGGGAGCGCAAGGGGAACAGTCAGGGGCTGCATGGTGAATCCGTGAGGGACTTCACAGCAGGGCCGTTGCCATTTGCTAAGAATACGTTATTAATGCTCGGGCGCAGGTCTTGCGTCCAAGTGCCCGTCGGCAGGGGAGAAACCGTGGGGCTCATCCCAAAAAGTCAGTCGCCGCTTGTAGGCGTCGACATCAGTTCGACTGCGGTAAAGCTTTTGCAGCTGTCCCGCAGTGGCAACCGTTTTCGTGTGGAACATTACGCCGTGGAACCTCTTCCGCCGAACGCGGTGGTGGAGAAGAACATCGTGGAAGTGGAGGCCGTGGGTGAGGCCATCCGCCGTGCGATGAACCGCTCGGGGAGCAAGGCCAAGCTGGCCGCTGCCGCCGTCGCCGGTTCGGCGGTGATCACCAAGGTGATCCCGATGCCGGCCGAGCTCGACGAGAACGACATGGAAGCCCAGATCGAGCTGGAAGCGGTCAACTACATTCCGTACCCGATCGAGGAAGTGAACCTGGACTTCGAGGTGATCGGGGCGATCCCGAACAACCCGGAGATGGTCCAGGTGCTGCTGGCCGCGTCGCGTTCGGAGAACGTGGAACTGCGCCAGTCGGCATTGGAGCTGGGGGGCCTGCAGGCCAAGGTGATGGACGTGGAGGCCTTCGCGGTCGAGAACGCCTATGCCCTGGTGGCCAGCGAGCTGCCGGTGTCCATCGAGGGCGTGGTCGCGCTGGTCGATATCGGCGCCACCATGACCACCCTCAACGTCCTGCGCGGCGGCCGCAGCCTGTACAGCCGCGAACAGGTGTTCGGTGGCAAGCAGCTGACCGACGAGATCATGCGCCGTTACGGCCTGAGCTACGAGGAGGCCGGCCTGGCCAAGCGCCAGGGCGGGCTGCCGGAAAGCTACGAGATGGAAGTGCTGGAGCCGTTCAAGGAAGCTACGGTCCAGCAGATCAGCCGCCTGCTGCAGTTCTTCTATGCAGGCAGTGAGTTCAACCGCGTTGATCACATCGTGCTGGCCGGCGGCTGCGCCGTGCTGGGTGGCCTGCCGGAGATGGTCGAGGAACAGCTGGGCGTGCCGACCGTGGTCGCCAATCCGCTGGCACAGATGACCCTGGGCCCGAAGGTGAACGCACATGCGCTGGCCCAGGATGCCCCCGCGCTGATGATCGCCACCGGTCTGGCGCTGAGGAGCTTCGACTGATGGCACGCATCAATCTATTGCCCTGGCGCGCCGAGCGGCGAAAGCAACGCCAGCGCGAGTTCTACGCAATGTTGGGCATGGCCGCAATCGGTGGCCTGCTGCTGTCGCTGCTGATCTGGTTCTATTACGACCGGCAGGTGAGCGGCCAGATGGACCGCAATGCCTATCTGGAAGCCGAGATCGAGAAGGTCAAGGAACAGAACAAGGAGATCGATCGCCTCGATGCGCAGAAGGACCGCCTGCTGGCCCGCAAGAAGGTGATCGAGGAACTGCAGGCCAAGCGCTCGCAGATGGTCCACCTGTTCGACGCGTTGGTGCGCACGATTCCCGACGGCGTGGTGCTGACCGCCCTGCAGCAGGAGGGGGACATGCTCACCCTCGAGGGACGCACCCAGTCCAATGCCCGCGTGTCGGCTTACATGCGCAACCTGGAAACCTCCGGCTGGATGACCAACCCGGAGCTGTCGATCATCCAGGCCAGCGCCGGAGACAAGAGTGCAGCCGGCCCGGTATCGGACATCAAGGCGCTGCCGTACATGTTCAAGGTCACGGTGAAGCTGCCTGCGCAGAGTGAAGAGACCGGCACCCCCGGTTTGAACGCCGATGGCAGCGTGGCGACCACGCCGGCTGCGACGCCTGCCGTGGCGCCGCTTGCCGCCGGCCCCGATGCCGCGGCCCCGGCTGCTGCAACAGCACCGGCCCCGGCCCAACCGGCGGCGGCCCCGGCAGCAGCGCCCGCCAGCGCTCCGGCTACTGCGCCGGCGCCTGCACCTGCACCGGCCAAGCCGAACCAGCCCGCCGCACCGGCACCGGCCGCCAGGCCTGAGGGCAGCCGCCTGGCGCAGCCGCCGCAGGCCTCTTACGCCCCGCTGCAGGGGGATCGCGCATGAGCCAGAAAATCGATCTGAAGAACCTGGATTTCAACGACATCGGCAACTGGCCGCAGAAGGCCAAGATCGTCTTCTGTTCGTTGCTGGCCCTGGTCATCATGTTCGTTGCGTGGATGCTGCTGATCAGCGGCAAGCGCGATGAACTGGCCAGCCTGGAGTCGAAGGAAAGCGATCTGCGTACCGAGTTCTCCAAGCAGCAGGAACGCGCGGTGAACTTGGGGCCGCTGAAGCAGCAGCTGGCGCAGATGGAGCAGGTGCTGCAGCAGATGCTGCGGCAGCTGCCCAGCAAGACCGAAATGCCGGACCTGATCATCGACATCTCGCAGACCGCGCTGTCCAGCGGCCTGACCAGCCAGCTGTTCGAACCGGAACAGGAGCAGGTCAAGGAGTTCTACGCCGAGAAGCCGATCAAGCTGAAGATGGTGGGCAGCTACCACCAGTTCGGTGCGTTCGTCAGTGGCGTGGCCTCGCTGCCGCGCGTGGTGATCCTGACCATGCACGACATCAACCTGAAGCCGGCGGACAAGGCCGGCGGTGGTTCGCGTGCCGGTGCGCTGGAATTGTCCGGCACGGTCAAGACCTACCGGTATCTCGACGAGACCGAGGTGCAGGAACAGCAGAAGGCTGAAGCCGGCAAGGAGGGCAGCAAGTGATCCGTTCCTTCTTTGCACGCTGCGGGATGGCCGCTGCCGTATTGCTGCTGGCTGCCTGCGGCCGTGGCGTGACCAGCACGCCGGGCGATGCGCCGAATCTCGAGAAGTGGGTGGAAGGCGAACGTGCCCGGCCGGCGCAGCCGCTGGAACCGTTGCCTGTGATGCAGCAGTTCGAGACCTTCGAATACTCCGCGCAGGGCCTGCGTGATCCGTTCACCGATGCCTGGACCAATCCGCAGGGGAATGGCGGATTGCGGCCGGATCCGAACCGGCGCAAGGAGCCCCTGGAGGGCTTCCCGCTGGACGCACTGGACATGGTCGGTACCATCGGCACCGGCGGCGGCACCGTCGCACTGGTGATGGGGCCGGACAAGGTGACCTACCGGGTGCGCCCGGGCGGTTACCTGGGGCAGAGCGACGGGCGGGTCACTGCGGTCTTCGAAGACCGTGTGGAGCTGATCGAACTGGTGCCGGATGGCGCGGGTGGCTGGCTGGAACGGCCGGCAACGCTCTCGCTTGAAGATCAATGATCGTTTACTGGGGATAGCACGATGACCTTTCACCAAGCCAAGGGGCTGCGTCCCAACCGGCGCTCTACCTTGAACCGTGTCAGCGCGTTGGGAGTCGCGCTGATGCTGGCCTGCGCTCCGGCGCTGGCCGCCGCACCGGCGGAGAAGCCGGTGGGCACCACCGTCGCACCGGCCGCGGCACCGGCCGGCCTGTCGGTGGCCAAGATCGATTTCAAGCGCGGCGATGATGGCGCGGGCCGCCTGATCGTGCAGTTTGACGGCCAGGGCGCGATCCCGGACCTGCGCACGCAGGGCAACAGCGTGGTGGTCGACGTGGGCAATGCCCGCCTGCCGGCCAACCTGCAGAAGCCGTTGAACGTCGTCGACTTCGCCACGCCGGTGCAGCGCATCGACGCCAAGCCGTCCGGCGCCGGCACCCAGCTGGTGCTGAGCACCGGCGGTGCGGTGGAGTCGCTGGCCTACCAGAGCGGCAACGAATATGTGGTGGAGATCAGCGCGCGACAGGCTCCGGCCGCCGTCGGTGCAGTGACCGCCGGCAGCGTCACCCAGGCCGCAAAGGCCGTCGGCCAGCGTGGCTTCACCGGCAAGCCGGTGACCTTCAACTTCCAGGACGTGCCGGTGCGCACCGTGCTGCAGTTGATCGCCGAAGAGTCCAACCTCAACGTGGTGGCCTCCGACTCGGTGCAGGGCAATGTGACGCTGCGCCTGGTCAACGTGCCGTGGGACCAGGCACTGGACATCGTGCTGCGTGCCAAGGGCCTGGACAAGCGACGCGATGGCAGCGTGATCTGGGTCGGCCCGCAGGCCGAGCTGGCCAAGTTCGAGCAGGAGAAGGAAGACGCGCGCATCGCCATCGAGAACCGCGAAGACCTGGTGACCGATTACGTCCAGATCAACTACCACAGCGCCACCCAGATCTTCAAAGCCCTGACCGAAGCCAAGGGCATCGGCGGCGGTGGCGGTGGTGGCGCAGGTGGCGGTGGCGGTGGGTCGTCGCAGGAGGAAAGCGGCTTCCTGTCCGGCCGTGGCCGCATCGTTGCCGACGAGCGCACCAACACGCTGATGATCAGCGACATTCCGAAGAAGATCGCGCGCATGCGTGAGCTGATCAACGTGATCGACCGCCCGGTCGACCAGGTGCTGATCGAAAGCCGCATCGTGATCGCCACCGATACGTTCGCGCGTGAGCTGGGTGCGCGGTTCGGCATCAGTGGCAGCCGCGACAACGCCTACTTCAGTGGCAATCTGGAAGCCAACGAGGCAACCCGCAAGTCGCAGGTCGAAGCCAATGCGACCAACGCCAAGGCCTACCGCGACTGGCTGGCCGGTGGCAGTACGGGCCCGGCGCCGGTGCCGGTCGGCTCGGCAATCACCCGTGGCCTGAACTGGGCCATGCCGGCGGCGTCCACCAACCCGGCAGGCTCGCTTGCGCTGTCGATCCTCAATGCCGGCTACCTGCTGGACGTCGAGCTGTCGGCCATGCAGGAAGAGTCGCGTGGTGAAGTGATCTCCAACCCGCGCGTGGTCACCACCAACCAGCGCGAGGCTCTGATCAAGCAGGGTAAGGAAATCGGCTATGTGACCATCAGCGCCGGTGCGGGCGGTGTCGCTACGCCGAACGTGCAGTTCAAGGAAGTGGTGCTGGAACTGAAGGTCACCCCGACCATCACCAACGACAACCGCGTGTTCCTCAACATGCAGGTGAAGAAGGATGAAGTGGACCGGCTGATCCAGCTGGAAGGCTATGGCACCGTGCCGTCGATCAACCGCCGCGAGGTGAACACCGCGGTGCTGGTCGAGGACGGGCAGACCGTGGTCATCGGTGGTGTGTACGAGTTCACCGACCGCAACAGCATCAGCAAGGTTCCGTTCCTGGGCGATGTGCCGTTCTTGGGCAACCTGTTCAAGAAGCGTGGCCGCAGCAAGGACAAGGCCGAGCTGCTGGTGTTCGTCACCCCGAAGGTGCTGCGCGTGGCCAGGCAGAACTGAGCCAGCGCACCCGCGATACGAAGAAGGGCCGCCATGTGCGGCCCTTCTTCGTTCATGCCGGACGTAATCCGCGGATGATCCGGTAGATCCACGCCATGCGTGGATGAGTTGCCCGTTCAGCCGTTCTTGATGCCAATCGCAAGGCACCCTGCGATGATGTCGGGAACCCGTGCCGTCCCGCGCCGGTCAAAGGCCCCCATGAACCTGCCACCGCCGATGCCCGAAACCATCTCCCCGCCGCCCGCGCCGGCCACCTCCCGCCTGCATGGCGCCTTCAACCAGCTGCGCGACGCGCTGTCGGCCGAAATCGTCGGCCAGGCGGCCCTGGTCGAACGCCTGTTGATCGCATTGCTGGCCGACGGCCACCTGCTGGTGGAGGGCGCGCCGGGCCTGGCCAAGACCACGGCCATCCGCGCGCTGGCCTCGCGCCTGGAGGCGGATTTCGCCCGCGTGCAGTTCACCCCCGACCTGCTGCCGGCCGACCTGACCGGCACCGAGATCTGGCGCCCGCAGGAAGGGCGCTTCGAATTCGTACCCGGCCCGATCTTCCATCCGATCCTGCTGGCCGATGAAATCAACCGTGCGCCGGCCAAGGTGCAGTCGGCCTTGCTGGAAGCGATGGGCGAGCGCCAGGTCACCGTTGGCCGCCACACCTATGCATTGCCGCCGCTGTTCCTGGTGATGGCCACGCAGAATCCGATCGAGCAGGAAGGTACCTTCCCGCTGCCGGAAGCGCAGCTGGACCGTTTCCTGATGCACGTACGCATCGGCTATCCGGACCAGGCGGCCGAATCGGAGATCCTGCGGCTCGCCCGCGAGCGTGCCCGTGGCGCACTGGGCGAGGCGGCACCCGCGCCGGCGAAGTTGCCGATGCAGGATGTGTTCGACGCCCGCCGCGAAGTGCTGGACCTGCATATGGCGCCGGCGCTGGAGCGCTACCTGGTCGAACTTGTGCTGGCCTCGCGTGATCCGTCGCGCTATGACGCCGGCCTCGGGCGCCGCATCGCCTGGGGCGCAAGCCCGCGTGGTTCCATTGCGTTGGAACGCTGCGCCCGTGCACGCGCCTGGTTGGCCGGCCGTGACTTCGTCACCCCCGACGATGTGCGTGCGGTTGCCGCCGACGTGCTGCGCCATCGCGTGCTGCCCAGCTACGAAGCCACCGCCGAAGGCTGGGATGGCGAACGCCTGGTGCAGGAGCTGCTGGCCCGGGTGCCGGCACCCTGAGCCCGCGCATGACCGATCCATCCCTGGAAGCCGCATCCACCGTCAGTGATGGCGACGGATTGCGCCCGCACCTGTCCGAGTTGGTGGCGCTGCGCCGGCTGGCACAGCGGCCGCCGCCGCCGCGCCGTGGTCGTGCCGGTAATGCCGGGCAGGCGCCGTCGCCGCTGCGTGGGCGTGGCATGGAGTATGCCGAGTCACGCGAGTACGTGGCCGGTGATGATGCCCGGCATATCGACTGGCGCGTGACCGCGCGGACCGGGCGTGCCCATACCAAGCTTTTCCAGGCCGAACGCGAGCGGGTCAGCCTGATCGTGGCCGATACGTCGCCGGCGCTGTATTTCGGCACCCGCGTGCGATTCAAGTCGGTGCAGGCGGCCCGCGCGGGCGCCGTTGCCGCGTGGTCGGCACAGCGTCGCGGTGACCGCGTGGGTGCCCTGCGCGGCAGTGACCGCGAAGCGCCGATTGCACCTGCGGGTGGGCCGCGTGGTGTACTGCGCGTGCTCGACGCGCTCACCCGCTGGTACACACAGCCGCCCGCCGACGATCTCGGCCTGGAGCGCGCGCTGGACCATGCCGCCCGCGTGCTGCGCCCCGGGGCGCGCATGCTGGTGCTGGCCGATCCGCAGCAGGCCGCGCGGATTCCCGTCGTGCGCTGGAGCGCGCTGGCCCAGCACCATGACCTCAGCCTGGTGCTGCTGGTCGATCCCCTCGAGCTGCAACCGCCCTCGGCGGCCCTGCAGTTCCAGACCGCGCAGCAGCGCATTGGCCTCGACCTGCGTCGCAGCGAGGTGCAGGCGCACTGGCAGGCGCACTTCGTCGAACCACTGCAGGCGCTGCGCCGCCAGCTCGGCGCACGCCGCGTTGACGTGCAGGTGTTGTCCACCGATGCGCCCAGCGACGCCTGGTTGGCACCACCGGTAACCGAGGTGCCGGCATGAGCGCCAACCTTCCGCTGCGCGATGTGCAGTTGCCGCCGGCACCGTCGTGGTGGCCGCCGGCCCCCGGCTATCTGATGGTCGGTGGCGCGGTGTTGCTGGTGATCCTGGCGCTGGCCCTGCTGTGGTGGAAACGCCGCCGTCGTCGCCAACGCTGGTTGCAGGCGTTCGACCAGGAGCTGGCCACCACCGCCGATGCCACCGCGGAGCTGGCGGTGATCGCCGGCCTGCTGCGCCGTGCTGCGCGGCAGGCACAGCCAGGCAGTGAATCCCTGCGCGACGATGCCTGGTGGCAGCGCGTGGATCCGAAGGGCACGTTGCCCGACGCGCACCGCAGCCTGCTGGCCGAAGGTGCCTATCGTCCCCGCGTGGACGCCAGCGAAGTGGCGGCCATGCGTAGCTGGGCGCGCGAGCGCTACCTGGCGATGCTGCTGGAGCGCCGCCGATGAACCTGCTGGCAAGTTACTGGCCATGGCCGGACCTGCAGCTGACGTGGCCGCTGGCCCTGCTGGCGTTGCCGCTGCCACTGCTGATGCGCTGGTGGAAGCGTCGTGCCGATCCCGGCGCTGCGCTGCGCGTGCCCTATGCGGCGACGGAACTGGAAGCGCTGGCCGGTGGCGGCCGCGTCGATGTGTCGTGGCCGCGTACGCTGCTGTTGTGGCTGGGCTGGTGCGCGCTGTGCGTCGCACTGGCTCGCCCGCAACAGCTGGGCGAAGCGATCACGCCACCGCAGCAGGGCCGGCAGATGATGCTGGCGATGGACGTGTCCGGCAGCATGGGCGAGGGCGACATGGTGCTGGGTGGGCAGGCGGTAGATCGCCTCACCGCAGCCAAGGCCGTGCTGGCTGATTTCCTGGATCGTCGTGCCGGCGATCGCATCGGCTTGCTGATCTTCGGCGACCGCGCTTATACGCTCACCCCACTCACTGCGGACCTGACCAGTGTGCGCGACCAGCTGCGCGACAGCGTGGTCGGCCTGGCCGGGCGCGAGACGGCCATCGGTGATGCCATCGGCCTGGCGGTGAAGCGCCTGCGCAGTCAGCCGGAAGGGCAACGTGTACTGATCCTGCTGACCGACGGCGTCAGCAATGCCGGCGTGCTCGAACCGCTGCGTGCGGCCGAAGTCGCGCAGGCCGAAGGTGTACGCATCCACACCGTTGCGTTTGGTGGCGATGGAAGCATGCGCCTGTTTGGTATCCCCATTTCCGCCGACCAGGACCCGGTCGACGAGGCCACGTTGAAGAAGATTGCCAGCCTGACAGGTGGCCAGTTCTTCCGCGCACGCGATACCGCGCAGCTGGCCGGCATCTACGCCGAACTGGACCGGCTGGAGCCGATCGCGGCGAAGGGACCGAGCCTGCGCCCGCGTGAGGAACGCTACGCATGGCCGCTGGGCCTGGCGTTGCTGCTGGGGGCATTGGCCTGGATGTGGCCGGAGCGCCGTCGATGATCGCGTTGGCATCCCATCTTCCCGACTGGAATGCGCTGCACTTCCTGCGCCCGGAATGGCTGTGGGCCTTGCTGGCCTTGCCGGTGATTCTCGCCGTGGCACTCTACCGGCAGCGGCGCAGCGATGCGTGGCGGCAGGCGGTGGATGCGCACCTATTGCCGCATCTGCTGGTGGCCGGTGCTCGCCGTCGCGTGCGGCTTCCATTGGCAGTGCTGCTGGGGTGGACGCTGGCAGCACTGGCGATGGCGGGGCCGAGCTGGCGGCAGCAGTCACAGCCGATGTTCCAGCCCAGCGCACCGCTGCTGATCGTGCTGGATCTGTCCAGCCGCATCACTGCCACCGACCTGCCACCGTCGCGCCTGCTGCAGGCACGGGCCAAGGTCGGCGAGCTCCTGCGCGCGCGCAAGGGTGGGCAGGTGGGGCTGGTGGTGTACGCCGAAGATGCCTACACCGTCGCGCCGCTGACCGATGACGGCAGCAACGTCGCGCTGTATCTGGATGCCTTGTCACCGGATGTGATGCCGCGCGATGGCCAGCGTGCCGACCGTGGCATCGACTGGGCCACGCGGCTGATGCGGCAGATCGCTGCACCGCAGGGACAGATTCTGCTGGTCACCGATCAAGCCGATGGTGAAGCTGCATTGGCGGCCGCGCAGGCACGTGGTCTCGGCCTGCAGGTGTCGGTGCTGGGGCTCGGTACACCGGCGGGTGCGGCGTATCGTGACGACAGCGGACAGATCCGCCAGGCTGCGCTGGACGAAGGCCGCCTGCGTGCGGTGGCGACGGCAGGTGGCGGTCGCTATGCGCGCATCACCGCCGATGGCAGTGACCTGCGCGCACTGGGTGTGCTTGATGCACGCGAAGGTACTGCGGCGCAGCGGCCCGGCGAGGGCAGGCAATGGCGCGATGAAGGATTCTGGCTGCTGCCACCGGTGATGCTGTTGGCGCTGCTCGCCTTCCGACGCCGCGCGCTGCTGGCCGCAGTGCTGGCGGTGGGCCTGTTGCCTTGGATGGGGGATGTGCAGGCGCAGGCACCTTCAGCGCCCGCTTCGCCGTCATCGCAGGGCACGCTGTGGAAGCGCGCCGACCAGTTGCAGCACCAGCGCCTGGCCGACGGCGTGCAGGCCTATCGCGCGGGCGACTTCTCCACTGCGCGCAAGCAGTTCGAGGGCATCGACAGTGATGCGGGCTGGTACAACCTGGCCAACACGCTGGCGCGCCAGGGCAGCTACGACGAAGCCATCGCCGCCTACGACCGCGCGCTGGCGCTGCATCCCGGCATGGCCGATGCGGCCGCCAACCGTGCCGTGGTTGATGCCGCACGCAAGCGCAAGCAGTCGGGGGGGCAGGGCCAGGACCAGCAGAAACCGCAGCAGAACGGGCAGCAGAAGCAGCAGAACAATTCACAGGGCCAGCGGAACCCGCAGGGCCAGCAACCGCAGCAGGGCCAGAAGGATCCAGGACAGGGTCAGCCACCATCTCAGCAGGGCCAGCAGGGGCAGCCCAAGGCGGGTGACGACGACGCGCAGTCGGCGCCTCAGCCCGGTGAGCGTGGCCGTGATGGACAGCAGGCGCCACCACAGGTGGAGGATGCCAAGGCGCAGGCCCAGGCTGATGAGCAGCAGCGCCAGCGCATGCAGCAGGCGATGCAGCAGGCACGTGAGGGCAAGGGCGAACAGGATGGCAAACCCGTGCCAGGCAGTGACGGCACTACTCCGCGTCAACGCGAGGAGCAACAGGCGGTCGAGGCGTGGATGCGGCGCGTGCCGGATGATCCGGGCGCATTGCTGCGGGCCAAGTTCCAGCTGGAAAATGAACGCAGGAAGAGGGAAGGGCGATGACGCGGGCGATCAACATGCACGGGCACTGGCCCCGACAGGTACTGGCGGCGCTGCTGCTGTGGCTGCCGCTGCTGGCCTGGGCGCAGCCGCGCGCTTGGCTTGACCGCGACCGCATCGCGATGGGCGACACGGTCACGCTCAATGTCGAGAGCGACCAGGGCGCCCCTGACTTCACACCGTTGCGCACCGATTTCGACCTCAGCGGGCAGACCAGCAGCCGCCAGGTGGAGTGGAGCAACGGCAGCATGCAGCAGCGCAACCTGTATGGCGTGGCGCTGACGCCACGGCGCAGCGGTGCACTGGTGGTGCCGGGCCTGCAGGTGGGCAGTGCACGTACCGCGCCGCTGACCCTGCAGGTGGATGCCGCTGCCGTGGCCGGCCCCGACAGCAATGCGGTGGCATTCATCGAAACCGTTGTCGATGACGAAACGCCGTACGTGCAGCAGAGCGTAGGCGTGGTGGTGAGGCTGTTCTTCGCCTCTCAGCTGGCCTCTGGCGAACTGGTGCTGGATACCCCGGCGGGTGCGTCGCTGCAGCGGGTAGGCGATGACCGCACCGATGTGCGGCAGGTCAACGGCCGCCGCTACAACGTGGTCGAGCGCCGCTTCCTGCTGATCCCCGAGCGCAGCGGTGCACTTCGGCTGGCCGGTGCGCGTTTCAGTGGGCGCAGTGCCGGTGGCTTCTTCGACGACTTCTTCGGCGGCGGCGACGGCCGCATGAATGCCACCGGCGCCGATCGCACGCTGCAGGTACAGGCGCAACCGGCACAGGCGCCGCAGCCATGGCTTCCGCTGCAGAGCCTCCAGCTGCGCTACACCGGTGCGCCGACCAGCGCCCGTACCGGTGAGGCCGCCACTGTGGTGGTCGAGGCGATTGCCGAAGGGGCAACCCGTGCACAGTTCACCGACCTGCCGGTGCCGGATCTGGGCACCCGTGCGCAGGTATTCGCCGAACCTGCGCAGTACGAAGAATCGTTCAATGGCAGCACGCCGCGGCTGAAGATCACCCGCCGCTATTCGATCGTGCCGCGCCAGCCAGGCTCGCTGGTGGTGCCGGGGCCGCGCCTGCCGTGGTGGGATGTGCGCGCAGGCAAGGCGCAGGAAGCGAAGCTGCCGGACCTGACACTGGCTGTCGCAGCCGGCAGTGGCGGTGGCAGTGCTTCACCTGCGCCGCTGCCGCCGATCGACACCGATGCTGCGCTGCCGGACGGCGATGGCCAGGACAGCCGCATCGCCGCGACCGATCCGCGCGCCAGCGGCCTGGCCGAACGCCCGTGGCCGTGGATGGGCGCGGCCATCGGACTGGCGCTGCTGTGGCTGCTGACCCTGTTGTGGGGCTGGCAGCGAGGCCGCCGACCGCGTGCGGCGACGCCTGCAGCCGGCAGGCCCTCTGTGCCGACTGTGGCGCGCGGACGCGCCGGCCTGGCCGAACTGCGCCGCACGCTGGATGGCGAAGGCTTCGATCAGGTGGAAGCGCAGCTGTGCGCGATGGCCGGGGTTGAGCGCATCGAGCAGGTCATCGCGCGGTTGGATGACCCTGGCCAGCGCCAGGTGCTGCAGGACCTGCAGCAGGCACGCTGGGGCGGGCAGGGCGACCTGGCATCGCTGCGCGCGCGTCTGCGCGAGGTCTTCCGTGACGGACCGCACTGGTCGGCGGCTACCGGCGCCGCTGACACTGGCCTGGCGCCGCTGTATCCAACGCGGCGAACCTGAACCGGCGCCGCTTGCGCGCTTTGTTAGAGTGCATTCATTTTTCGAGGAAACCCGCGCATGACAGCAGCTGCTGCCGACAAGAAGAAGTTGCCCCTGCATTGGAAGATGGGCATCGGCTTTGCGATCGGCCTGATCCTGGGACTGATCGTGCACGCCCTGGGCGGCAGCGTCGATGGTCTGCAGGCCGGTGCCAAGTGGGTAATGGACTACATCACCACCCCGGCGTCGGGCCTGTTCCTCAACCTGATCTTCATGCTGATCGTGCCGCTGATCTTCTCGGCGCTGATCATGGGCGTGTCGGAGATGGGCGACATCCGCGCCCTCGGCCGCATCGGCTGGAAGACCCTGGCCTACACCGTGCTGCTGTCCGGCATCGCCGTGGGCATCGGCCTGGTGCTGGTCAACCTGCTCAAGCCGGGCGCCGGCGTCGATCCACAGGTCGCCGCCATGATGCTTTCGGAGAACGCCGAGCGCAGCAAGGAAATCGTTGCCGGCATCCATGGCACGCCGAAGGGCATGGACATGCTGCTGTCGATCGTGCCGAGCAACGTGCTGCAGGCCGCGTCGGACAACGGTGCGATCCTGTCGCTGATGTTCTTCGCGCTGATGTTCGGCATCGGCATGGTGCTGACCGACAACGAGAAGGTCGCCCCGCTGCGCCGCGCCATTGAAGGCGTGTTTGAAATCTCGATGACCCTGATCAACCTGGTCATCCGCCTGGCTCCGTATGCGGTGGCCTGCTTCATGTTCAACCTGGCCGCGCTGTTCGGCTTCGAGCTGATCATCCGCCTCGGTGCCTACGTGGGCGTGGTGGTGCTGGCACTCGGCCTGCACATGATCGTGACCTACGGTACCGCCGTGTGGCTGTCCGGCCGTTCGCCGCTGTCGTTCTTCCGCGATACCCAGGAAGCGACGGTGATGGCGTTCTCCACCGCCTCCAGCAACGCCACCCTGCCGACCGCGCTGCGCGTGGCCGACCAGATGGGCCTGCCGCAGCGCGTGTCGCGCTTCGTGCTGACCGTGGGTGCCACCGCCAACCAGAACGGCACCGCGCTGTTCGAGGGCGTGACGGTGATCTTCCTGGCCCAGTTCTTCGGCGTGGACCTGAGCATCGGCCAGCAGATCATGGTGATGGCGGTCTGCATCCTCGGCGGCATCGGTACCGCCGGCGTGCCGTCGGGCTCGCTGCCGGTGGTGGCGATGATCTGTGCGATGGTGGGCGTGAACCCGCTGGGCATCGGCCTGATCCTGGGCGTGAACCACTTCCTGGACATGTGCCGTACCGCGCTGAACGTGACCGGCGACCTGGCCCTGACCACCCTGGTGGCCAAGGGCGAATCGCACGACGGCCCGGCGCTGGGCCCGCAGCAGGACTGAGTCCAACGCCACTGCTGGCGACCTGATCGGGGTCGGATTCCTTTCCGCAGGGAAAGGGCTCCGACCCCGCTTCACATGCGGAATCCGGGGGAGATGACGACGTTGCCGGCCAGCGGCCGGCACGACCGGGCAAGGTGAACCGACCCCCCGCCCGGCGACTATGGGACAATAGGCCGCCCGCACGTCCGCGGCCGCCTCCCGATTCCGACAGAACCATGACGCAGCCTACCCGTCGCCAGTTGGCCAACGCCATCCGCTTCCTTGCCGCCGATGCGGTTGAAACCGCAAAGTCCGGCCACCCCGGCATGCCCATGGGCATGGCCGACATCGCCGAAGTCCTCTGGAACGACTACCTCCGCCATAACCCGAGCAACCCGCACTGGTTCAACCGCGACCGTTTCGTGCTGTCCAACGGCCACGGTTCGATGCTGCAGTACGCGCTGCTGCACCTGAGTGGTTACGACCTGCCGATCGAGCAGCTGAAGCTGTTCCGCCAGCTGGGCAGCCACACCGCCGGTCACCCGGAGCGCCACGAGACCCCGGGCGTGGAAACCACCACCGGCCCGCTGGGCCAGGGTTTCGCCAATGCCGTGGGCTTCGCCCTGGCCGAGAAGCTGCTGGCACAGCGCTTCAACCGCCCGGAGCTGGAAGTGGTCGACCACCGCACCTGGGTGTTCATGGGCGATGGCTGCCTGATGGAAGGCGTGTCGCATGAAGCCGCTTCGCTGGCCGGTACCTGGGGCCTGCACAAGCTGGTCTGCTTCTGGGACAACAACCACATCTCCATCGACGGCAACGTCGAAGGCTGGTTCACCGACAACACCCCGGAGCGTTTCGAGGCCTATGGCTGGAACGTGGTGCGCGATGTCGATGGTCATGACCCGGAGAGCATCAAGGCCGGCATCGAGGCCGCGCTGTCGCAGAGCGACAAGCCGACCCTGATCTGCTGCCGCACCACCATTGGCTTTGGTTCGCCGAAGAAGGCGGGCAAGGAATCCAGCCACGGCGCACCGCTGGGCAAGGACGAACTGGAAGCCACCCGCAAGCAGCTGGGCTGGGAATACGGTCCGTTCGAGATCCCGCAGGCGATCTACGACGGCTGGCGCGCCAACGGCGCCGGCACGCTGCGCCAGGCCGAATGGGAACAGCTGTTCGACAAGTACGCCAGCCAGTACCCGGCTGAAGCGGCCGAACTGACCCGCCGCTCGCATGGCGAACTGCCGGCCGACTTCGTTGCCAAGGCCGATGCCTACATCGCCCAGGTGGCCGCTGAAGGCCCGACAATCGCCTCGCGCAAGGCCTCGCAGCTGGCCATCGAAGCCTACGCACCGCTGCTGCCGGAAATCGTCGGCGGCTCGGCCGACCTGGCGCACTCCAACCTGACCCTTTGGAAGGGCAGCAAATCGGTTGCCAGCGACGACGCCAACGCCAACTACGTGTACTACGGCGTGCGCGAGTTCGGCATGACCGCCATTGCCAACGGCCTGGCCCTGCACGGTGGCTTCATTCCGTTCGACGCCACCTTCCTGGTGTTCAGCGACTACGCCCGCAACGGCGTGCGCATGAGCGCGCTGATCCCGGCCCACGCCATCCACGTCTACACCCACGACTCGATCGGCCTGGGCGAAGACGGTCCGACCCACCAGCCGGTGGAGCACCTGGCCTCGCTGCGCTACATCCCGAACAACGACGTGTGGCGTCCGTGCGATGCGGTCGAGTCGGCGGTGAGCTGGAAGGCCGCGATCACCCGCCAGGACGGCCCGAGCTGCCTGGTGTTCAGCCGCCAGAACCTGCCGCACCAGCCGCGCAACGCCGAGCAGATCGCCCAGATCGAGCGCGGTGGCTACGTGCTGGCCGATGCCGACGGTACCCCGGACGTGATCCTGATCGCCACCGGTTCGGAAGTCTCGCTGGCCACCGAAGCCAAGGCCCAGCTGGACGCGGCCGGCCTCAAGACCCGCGTGGTCTCGATGCCGTCCACCGACGTGTTCCTGCGCCAGGATGCGGCCTACCGTGAATCGGTGCTGCCGAACGCCGTGCGCAAGCGCGTGGCGGTGGAAGCCGGCGTCACCGGTTTCTGGCGCCAGTTCGTCGGCCTGGACGGTGCCGTGATCGGTATCGACACCTTCGGTGCCTCGGCCCCGGCCGACCAGCTGTACAAGCACTTCGGCATCACCACTGCCCACGTGGTGGAAGCGGCCAAGTCGCTGTAAGCAGCTTCGCGACGTAATGAGGAAAGGCCGGCGCACGCCGGCCTTTTCTTTGCCGCAGGAAAAAGGGGACGGAGGGGATTAAGTCGTTTGTGCACATGCGACTTAATCCCCTCCGTCCCCTTTTCTCAGGCGGTGCGCGCCAGCGCCAGCCGCAGCAGTCGCGCGTCCAGACGTTCGGCGAAATCCTTCGGGGCCTGCAGGCCCATGCGCTGCAGGTACACCGCATCGCCGTCGCCGGCCGGTTGCCGCAGAGCCGCCCAGACCGTGCGCAGCTTGTCGCCGCGGGTCTGCGTGTTGGCCTTCAGCCAACCCAGCGCCTTCACCAGCACCTGCTCGATCTCGTTGAAGTCGCTGCCCAGCGGATAGTCCGGCAGGCTGCCGTCGGCGCGGAACGGTGCCAGCGCCGCCGCCAGCGCCTGTGGCGTGTTGCGCTGCTGGCGCTCCGGATCCGGTTGCGTGGCTGCCAGCAGCTTGCGCGAGGCCTGCGCCTGCTGCAGCAGGCCGCTCTGGAACGGGGCTTCGGTGATCGCCGTCATCGCATGCACGCAGTCCTCGTCGGTCAGTCCACGCAGGTCGGCGATGCCGTATTCGTTGAGGTAGATGTCGCGCAGGTGGCGCGGGATGGTGGTGTGCCCGTAGTTCCAGCGCACGTTGGATTCGCGCTGGCCCTTGTCATCGCGCGCCGCGCGGAACATCAAGACGCTGCGCGCTTCCGGCAGGGCATGTGCCATCGCCACGAAGTTGTACTGGCCACCCACGCCGGACACCACACGTCCGTCGTCCAGCGCATCCGACACGGCCGCGCCCAGTGCAGTGGCCATCATGCAGGAGTTGAAGAAGCGCGCATGGCGGCGTTGCAGGCGCTCCAGCGTCTCGTTGCCGCCATACAGCTGGTTGATTTCGCTGATGCGGCGCATGCCGATCGCACGGCATTCGTCTTCCGGCAGCGTGCGCAGCCACTCGTAGAACTCCGGCGAGCCCAGGTAGAACGCGCCGTGCAGGTACTCGCCCTCGGCGGCCAGGGTGGCGTGGTCGATGGACAGCGTGCTGCCGTTCTCGATGCGCTGCATCAGCGCCAGGTCGTCGTGCACCTTGCGCTTGATCACCCCGGTCTGCACCAGCCGGCGGAAGCCTTCGTTGAGCATCTCGCTGCAGCCGTACAGGCCCACCTCGAACGGATCCAGTCCGCCGATCTCCTGCACCAGCGGGTGGCTGGCAAGCTGTGGATCCAGCGCATGCAGCACGCGGCGGTAGCGCGCGTTGTCGGTGTGGCGCAGCACCAGCGCATGGCTGAGCGCGTCGGCCAGCGTGCCGATGCCGATCTGCAGGGTGCCGCCGTCGCGCACCAGCGTGCTGGCGTACAGGCCGATGGCGTAGTCGGCATCGCCCACCGGCTGCCGCGGCAGCCCGAACAGCGCCGGGTACGGCGGCGGCGGGGTGATCACCAGATCGAAGAACGACACATCGACCGTGGCCGAGCCGCCCATGTAAGGCAGCTGCGGATCGATCTCGGCGATCAGCAACGGGCGCGGCAGCCCGCGCGCGGTCATCGCATCCAGCGTGTCCTGGGTGATGTCGTTGTTGCACGACAGCGAAAGCCGGCGATCGTTCGGCCGCATCGCCACCTTCTGCACGATCACCTGCGGCGCGCGCTGCGCGACCGCATCGGCGGCGTGGGTGTAGTTCAGGCTGGTATAGCTGGATTGCGCCTGGCGCGAACCGAGCAGGGCGCCGGACTGCATGTAGAACTCTTCCACCTGCACATGTGCCGGCAGTGCATCGCGCGCGATCGCATCGGCATAGGCCAGGCGCGGGAAATCGTCGCCGAAATGGCGCTGCGCGAACGGCGCCATGAAGCGCGCTTCCAGGCCGTTGCCGCGCGCCTTCGGCGGGTTCAGCGACAGCGCGGTATACAGCTGCAGCGGTCGCGATGGATCGTGCTCGACGCGTGCATAAAGGGCATTGAGCAGCCGATGCGGCTTGCCCAGTGCCAGCGGTGCCCCGATCCGCAGCGGCCCGTCCACGCGCGCAAACAACCAGTCGACGGCGGCGTCCAGGTCGGTGAGGTGTTCGGTCATGCGCGGCGGTCCTGCGTGTGGGGGAGTGCTGGCATTACAGCATGTCGGGCTTGAACCGCCGTCGACGCGAGACTTCGGTGCCGGACACCATGAACTGGCCATCGCCCCGGTAATGCACCGTGCGCGGCAGTTTCGGCCGGGGCGCGACGTGGGCGCGCACGATTTCCCAGATGAACAGGTTGCTCGATTGCACCTGGCTGTCGTCGTAGAGTCGGCATTCGAAGCACGAATGACATTGGCCGACCAGCGGCGCGCCGACCTCGCGCGCGGGCAGCGCATCGAGCTCGAAACGGGCGAACTTGTCGACCTCGCGGCCGCTGCAGTTGCCGATGTCCACCACGGTGTCGAGCAGTTCCACGCCCGGCACATTGATCACGCACTCGCCGCTGCCACGGGCCAGCGCGTGGCTGTGGTTCGCGTCCCACAGGTAGGTGGCGACCAATGACGGCGAGAAGCCCATCACCATGTGCCAGCCCATCGTCATCAGGTTGCGCTGGCCACGCCAGGCGGTACTGACCAGCACGATCGGGCCAGGTTCGAGGAAGCGGTGGGCCTGCTCGACCGGGAAATCCTTCTTGGGCAGCGCTTTCATCCGGGGCCTGGAGCGGGAGGCATCGATGCTGGCGCAGCCGGGATGAACCTGGAGTCGAGGGGCTTGACAGACGATTCGATTACGCGCGTAATCGTTGCGTCGATTACGGATGTAAACCATGACCCCGATCAGCGAAGCCGAAGCCGTTGTGATGGAGGTGCTGTGGCAGCAGGCACCGCGTAGCGCCGATGAAGTGGTAGCCGCACTGGCCCACCGCGACTGGGCCGAACCGACCATCAAGTCCCTGCTCAATCGTCTGCTGACCAAGGGCGCGATTGCTGCCGAGCGTGATGGCCGGCGCTACCTGTACCGGCCGCTGCTGCAGCGCCAGGCGTGGGTGGAGGCGCAGAGCCAGGACTTCATCGGCCGTGTCTTTGAAGGGCGCGTTGCGCCGTTGGTCGCGCACTTCAGCGAACGCGGCCAGTTGAGTGCGCAGGACATCGCCGAACTGAAGAAACTGATCCAGGAGCTGGACCATGACTGAGCTGCTCAACGGAGTGTGGCAGGCCAGCCTGTGGTTGGCGGTGGGCGCGGTCCTGCTGGCGGTGATGCGGCCGCTGCTGGTGCGATTGGGGGGCGCTGGTCTGGCATACCGCAGCTGGTGGCTGCTGCCGATGCTGCTGGTGGCACTGATGCTGCCGTTGCCGCAGGTTGCGTTGTTGCAGCAGGTACCCACGCTGCCGCTGAAAGTGCTGCCCGGTGCCATTGATGGAGCGGCCGGCCAGTCCTTGCCATGGGCCGGGTTGTTGCTGGCATTCTGGGCCGTGGGCATGGGCCTCTGCCTGCTGCGCGACCTGCGTGCGCAGCGCCGTTTCGAACGGAGCATGGGTCCACTGACGCCGCGCACCGATGGTAGCTGGCAGGCGAGCGGCGACCCGGGTCTGCCAGCCCTGGTTGGCCTGTGGCGGCCGCGCATCGTGGTTGGCCCGGAATTCGATCAGCAGTTCAGCGCGCAGGAACAGGGCCTGATCCTGCAGCACGAGCGCAGCCACCGTCGCAATGGCGACCACTGGGCCAACGGCGCGCTGCTGCTGGTGCGCGCGGTGTTCTGGTTCCACCCGTTGCTGCCTTGGGCCGCACGCCGCTTCCTGCGCGACCAGGAACTGGCCTGCGATGCCCGCACCATCGGCCCGCAGCCTGCGCTGCGCGGCCTCTACGCCAGCACGCTGCTGAAGGCGCAGCTGGTCCAACCGGTTGCGCCCGCGGTCTGCCATTGGCGCAGCCAACCCGTGTTGAAGGAGCGCATCGCGATGTTGAAGCAGTCCAAGCGGAAGGCATTGCCGTGGGTGTCGGGACAGGTACTGGTGGTCGGGGTGTGCCTGGGAATGGGAGCGGTGGCGTGGGCCAGCCAGGGCGGAGGCGCGGGAGGCGCGGCAGGGTCCGTCATGGACCGGGAGATCCAGGTCGACAAGATGCCGCCACCGTCCTATCCGAAATCTGCGGTCGAGCAGCGCCAGGTGGGCGTGGTGAACCTGCGCGTGGAAGTGGACGCCCAAGGCCATCCCACCGACGTCCAGGTGCTCAGCGCCACCAATCCGGGGGTGTTCGATGCTGTCTCGATTGCTGCGGCGCGCAGCTGGAGCTATCGGCCCGCAGTGAAGAACGGCAAGCCGGTGGCCGGTGCCGTGCGCGTCCCGATTACCTACGCCATGGATGACACCGAGGACACGAAGTGAAGCGAGCGCCGCTGCTGATGATGGCCGTGCTGCTGGCGGGATGTGCAACCCAGGATCGCCTGACCACGGCCGATACCCGCAGCGAGAATGTCGGTCACCAGCGCCTGCGACCCGATGCGGGGGGAGGGACCGGCCAGATCCAGCCCTACGCACTGGCCGCCAGCGAAGGCTACCGCATGCCACAACTGCATACGGCACCGGACCCGGTAGTGGGCGAGCGTGATCCACGCACCTCGCTGCCGCCGACTACGGTCTGCCTGCAGGTGGTGGTGGATGCGCAGGGCAGCGTTGAGCGCAGCATCCCGCTGACCGACCGCAGCGAATGCAGTGCGGGTGAGGCACCGGAGAATGCGCCCTTGCTGCAGGCAGCGCAGGAGGCGGTTGCCATGTGGAAGTACTCGTCTGCCGCAGTCTGCCACTTCGCGGCAGGTAAAGTGCCGGCAGATCGCGGCGACTGCCGCAGTGCCGAGCGGGTCGAACCGGTGGCCGTCACCCTGCAGTACGCCTTCACCTTCGAGGTCGTGAAGGGCCGGCAGACGGTCCGCACGCAGGGAAAATGATCGCGCGTGATGCCGGGTGGCGCCGGGCCATGCCCGGCCAGTACAGCGGCGTCGATCAGGCCCCGCCCTGGATGTTGGCCTTCACTGCGGGCTGCATCAGTTTCGGTTCTTCCAGCATGGCATCACGGGCCTGTCGCACGCTGACGAACTCCGCCTCGGCTACGCCGTCATGCACGTGGATGTTGTGCGCGCGCTGTTCGCCGATGGTGGTTTCGTTGGCGAAACTGCGTCCACCCGGGCCGTAGTCGTGACAGACGAACACGCGCGTTGCATCGGGCAGGGCCAGCAGGCGCTGGATCGAGCGGTACAGCTGCGCGGCATCACCACCCGGGAAGTCACAGCGGGCGGTGCCGCCATCGGGCATGAACAGCGAGTCACCGGTGAACAGCGCATCGTCGATCAGGTAGGCGATGCTGTCGCTGGTATGGCCGGGCACGGCGATCACCTGGCAGCGCAGTTCGCCCAGAGCGAAGGTTTCGCCGTCGCTGAACAGGTGATCGAAGATTTCATCTGCGGCAGGAAGCTGCAGGCCATAGCGTGGTGCAAACGTTGCCTGTACCGCGCGGATGCCTTCGCCGATGGCCAGCGTGGCCTGCGGGAACCGATGCTTCAGGCGCCGCCCGGCCGACACATGGTCAGCGTGGGCATGGGTTTCCAGCAGCCAGCGCAGCTGCAGGCCGTGTTGCTCGATGGCCTGCAACGCGGCATGCAGCGGCGCTTCACTGCTGGCGTCGGTATCCGGGTCGTAGTCCAGGACCGGGTCGATCAGCGCTGCCTCGCTACTGGCCGGGTCGCTGACCAGGTAGCTGAAGGTATTGCTGTCACGGTGGAAGAACGACTGCACCTGGACTGACATTGGAATCCTCCTCAGCGCGCGCCGAGCACGCGGTTCAGCAACTGCGCCAGGTTTTCACCGGCCAGTCGCAGCTGCGCTTCGGCCAGCGGCCGGTAGCGCTCGGTGTATTCGTCACCGATTTTACGCGTGGCCGGATAAACGCCAGCTTGCATGGAAATGCGGCAGCTGGCCTCGGCCCACGTCTGCGGGTCGCGCTGCGGGTTGGACTGGCGCGCCAGCTTCGGCGCGCGCTGGCTCTGCAGCAGCGGCAGGTAGCCCGCGTCGTCCAGCTTGCGGGTGTTGAGCATGCCGCTGTCCCACAGCGAGTGCAGGTTGGTACCGCGGTTGCCGAACTGCAGCTGGAAATCGTTGCCGCCCTTGTCGTGCGCGTAACCGGCGTGCATCGGCTGATGGATGTCGCCGACCAGGTGCACGACGAACTTCAGCGCCTGCAGGCGCTCGCCATCGGTCAGGCTGCGGTCGCCGAGGATGGCGCTCTGTGCTTTCAGCGCCTCGACAATGCAGTTGCCGTTCCTGCAGTGCTTCGGTGCTTCGTAATGGCAATTGTCTTCGGCGATGTTGACGTAGTGCCAGCCGGCCGAGCGACGGCCCAGGCCCGGATCCTTGGCACGCAGCTGGTCGGCCCACGGGGCGATGCTGGCCAGCGTGGCGTCCGGTTCGGTGGCCAGCAGGCGGTCCACTTCTGCGCGGGCAGCGGGGTTGAGACGGGCGTCGGCGACTTCGGCGACAAGGCGGTGGCCTTGTGCGCCCCAGGCATGGGCGGGGGCGGAAGCGGACAGCAGGACCGGCGCCAGGGCGGCGGCGAGGAACAGGGAATGCAGGGCTTTCATGCGCACATTCTAGCGGTGTAGGTGGATTGAAGAGCGGCGCGTTCCTGTTCCGAAGCGGGAGCGCAGCGGGAGGGGCGGCGTGTCCCGGCTCTGCTCCCCGCCTTGCCCCAGCTCCGGAACCGCTTCAGTCCCAGGCACAAAAAAAGCCCCGGCAATCACCGGGGCAACATGCTGCGAGGGTTTTGCGTATGGCGGGGGAGCGGGGGCGAAGCCCCCGCGCCCAACACACCGTTTAGAACTTGAAGACGTACGAAGCGCCGTAGACCAGCGGATCGATGTTGACCGTGCCGATCTTCTCGCCGTTCAACTTCACCTTGCTGTCGATGTCGATCCAGCGCATGTCCACACGCAGGGCGCCCTTCTCGCCGATCGCGAAGTCGATGCCCGCATGCGCGGCCAGGCCCCACGAATCCTGCAGCTTCAGCTTGCTGCCGGCCAGCGCACCGGTGGTGTCTTCGCTGAAGAAGGTCGTGTAGTTCACGCCCGCGCCGACGAACGGCGAGACCTTGCCCTTGCTGTTGAAGTGGTACTGCAGGGTCACCACCGGCGGCAACTGCTTGGTGCTGCCGACGCGGCCGAGGCCATTGATGTTGATGTCGTGCTTGAACGGCAGCGCGGCCAGCACTTCGATGCCCAGGTTGTCGGCAATGAAGTACTCGCCGGTGATGGTCGGCTTGACGTCGTTGTCGACGTCGACCTTCAGCGTGTGGCCGGCCAGCCAGCCGTTGTTCGACTTCGGCGCCACCTGGTGGACGCCGGCCGAGACGGTCCAGTCGCCCTTGGACTGGGCCATGGCCGGGGCGGCGGCGAGGGACAGGGCGGCGGCCAGGCCGGCCAGGATCAGGGGGGAGGTCTTGCGCATGGGGGTGATCTCGTTGCTGGGTGGATGGCGACAGTCTCGGCCTCACGCCGTGCTAACGCTTTGATCCGGATCAAATCCTGTCCGCCGGCCCTCTGGCCCGGGCGCTGGCCCACGGTGGCCAGCCCCGGTTTGCTAGACTTGTGGGCCCTATCCATCCCGCCGCACCCGTAGCGGCCGCAGGAGCTTGAGAAATGGCAATCAAGGTTGGTATCAACGGTTTCGGTCGCATCGGGCGTAACGTCCTGCGCTCGGCGGTGCTGAACTTCGGCGACGACATCGAAATCGTGGCCATCAACGATCTGCTGGAGCCGGACTACCTGGCGTACATGCTCAAGTACGACTCCGTGCACGGCCGCTTCAAGGCCGACGTGGCAGTGCAGGGCAACGACCTGCTGGTCAACGGCAAGAAGATCCGCCTGACCCAGGAACGCGACCCGGCCAACCTGAAGTGGGATGAAGTCGGTGCCGACGTGGTGCTGGAAGCCACCGGCCTGTTCCTGACCAAGGAAACCGCGCAGAAGCACATCGATGCCGGCGCCAAGAAGGTCATCATGTCGGCGCCGTCGAAGGACGACACGCCGATGTTCGTCTACGGCGTGAACGACAAGACCTACGCCGGCCAGGCGATCATTTCCAACGCCTCGTGCACCACCAACTGCCTGGCCCCGCTGGCCAAGGTCATCAATGACAAGTGGGGCATCAAACGCGGCCTGATGACCACCGTGCATGCGGCAACCGCCACCCAGAAGACCGTCGATGGCCCGTCCAACAAGGACTGGCGCGGTGGCCGTGGCATCCTGGAGAACATCATCCCGTCGTCCACCGGTGCGGCCAAGGCCGTCGGCGTGGTCATCCCGGAACTGAACAAGAAGCTGACCGGCATGAGCTTCCGCGTCCCGACCTCTGACGTGTCGGTGGTCGACCTGACCGTCGAACTGGAAAAGGAAGCCACCTACGCCGAGATCTGCGCGGAAGTGAAGGCACAGAGCGAAGGCCCGCTGAAGGGCATCCTGGGCTACACCGAAGACAAGGTGGTGGCCACCGATTTCCGCGGCGAAACCTGCACTTCGGTGTTCGACGCCGACGCTGGCATCGCCCTGGACGGCACCTTCGTCAAGCTGGTCACCTGGTACGACAACGAGTGGGGCTACTCGAACAAGTGCCTGGAAATGGCCAAGGTCATCGCCGCCAAGTAAGGCCGGCGAAGATCGCACACGGACCCCGGCCTGGCCGGGGTTCGTCGTTTATGGGGCCGGCCCTGTCGTAGCATGGGCCGGTCGACCGCTGCCGCTGGGGCGCGGGAACGCTATGGAAGCACGCAATGGAAGCACTGATTGCCCTGGTCGTACTGGTCCTGCTGGCCATCCCGCTGCTGCTGGTGGTGGCGCTGGTGATGATTGCCGGCCTGCGCCGCCGCGTCGCCGCGCTGGAAAGCGCCATGGCTGCCGCGCCGGTCGCCGCCATGCACGCGCCTGAACGGCCTGCGGCCCCCCCTGTGGCCAGTGCCGATCCACCGTTCCTGCGGCCGGTGGCGGCTGCTGCACCGCCTCCGCCTCCGCCTCCGCCTCCGCCTCCGCCTCAGCCAACGCCGGTGCGCGAAGCGGTGCCTGCGGCAACGGAGGCGCCGCGCCCGATCGCACCACCGCCGGTGCCACCCGCGCCGATGCAGCCACCGTTGCCTTCCGGACCGGCGCTGCCGAACTTCATCGAGCGCGGCAGTGGCGCGGTCAAGCGCTGGTTCACCGAGGGCAACGTGCCGGTGAAGATCGGCATGCTGGTGCTGCTGGCCGGTGTCGCTGCGCTGCTGAAGTACGTCAGCGACCAGGGCTGGCTGGTGCTGCCGATCGAGCTGCGCCTGGCCGGTGTCACCGTCGGTGCACTGGGCCTGCTGGCGTTCGGCTGGCACCAGCGCGAGCGCCGGCGCCTGTTTGCGCTGGCCTTGCAGGGCGGTGCCATCGGCGTGCTGCTGTTGACCATCTTCGCGGCCTTCAAGCGTTTCGAGCTGATTCCGCCGGGCTTCGCCTTCGTCAGCTCCATTGCACTGGTGGCCGCGCTGTGCGTGCTGGCGGTGGTGCAGAACTCGCGTACGCTGGCGGTGCTGGGCATCCTCGCCGGCTTCATGGCACCGCTGTGGCTGTCCACCGGCAGCGGCAACCACGTGGGGTTGTTCAGCTACTACGCCGTGCTCAACGCCGGCATCTTCGCCATTGCCTGGTTCCGACCGTGGCGCGCGCTGAACCTGCTGGGCTTCGCCTTCACCTTCGGTATCGGCACGTTCTGGGGCGTGCTGCAGTACGCGCCTGACAAGTTCAGCAGCACCGAGCCGTTCCTGCTGCTGTTCTTCGCCTTCTACCTGCTGATCCCGTTGCTCTACGCACGCCGGCAGCCCGCCGGGCAGCGTGACCTGGTCGATGGCAGCCTGGTGTTCGGTACGCCGTTGGTCGCGTTCTCGTTGCAGGCGGGGATGCTGTACCAGCAGCCGATGACGCTGGCGCTGTGCGCACTGGGCCTGGCCGCGATCTACGCGGCGCTGGCGTGGGCGTTGATCAGGCGCGCGTCGTACACCGTGCTGGCGCAGTCGCACGCGGTGCTGGCGGTGGGCTTTGCCACGCTGGCGGTGCCGCTGGCCTTGTCGGCGCGGGCCACCGGCGCGGTCTTCGCGCTGGAAGGCGCCGGACTGGCCTGGTTGGGCCTGCGCCAGAAGCGCTGGCTGCCGCAGGTGTCCGGCGCGCTGCTGCAGATGGGCGCTGCGTTCGCCTTCGTGGCCGGTGGCGATCACTGGCATGAGGACCTGCGTTTCCTGATCAATCCGACTGCCATCGGGGCGCTGCTGCTGGCCCTGGCCGGCTTCGCGTCGGCCTGGAGCTACCAGCGCAGGTCACGCCACGAGATCGCCCTGGTCTACTACCTGTGGGGCCTGCTGTGGTGGCTGGGCGGCATGGTGCATGAGATCACCCGCTTCTTCCCGTACCGCGCCGAAGTGGACGCGTTGCTGGTGCTGGCCGCCGTCACTGCCTGGCTGGCCGCCGAAATGCAGCGCCGTCAGCCGGCACGCGCACTGGGCGTGACCGCGCTGGCCATGCTGGCGCTGGGCTTCCCGCTGGCGCTGATGCAGAGCGACGCGCACCATCAGCCATTCGCCGGCTACGGTGCGCTGGCCTGGGCGGTGTTCGCGGTGATGGGCGTGCGCACGCTGCTCTGCCTGCGCCAGGGGGGCGACAGCGTGGCGCGCATCGCGCAGTTCCTGTGGTGGCTGTTGTGGCCGTCTCTGCTTTCGCTGCTGGCCCTGTGGGGCGGTGGCGAGGCCGGGCTGGCACAGGGCTGGACCACGTTGCTGGTGACGGTGCCGTGGCTGCTGATGGCGGCGCTGTCGCTGTGGCGCTGGAATGCGCTTCGCTGGCCGCTGGGTGCAGCGTTCGATCGCGTGCGCCAGCCGCTGCAGTGCGTGCTGTTCGGCCTGTTGTCGATCGGCTGGCTGTTCGGACAGCTGCTGCCGGGCGATGCTGCGCCGCTGCTCTGGCTGCCGGTATTGAATCCGGCCGAGCTCGGACAGTGGCTGAGCCTGTTGCTGCTTGCACGCTGGCTGTACAGCGATCAGGCGCCGAAGACCCTGTCGGGAATCCGCATGCCGCTGCTGTCACTGGCAACGTTCGTCGCGCTGACCAGCGTGGTGCTGCATGGCGTGCATCAGTGGGGCGGCCTGTCGTGGAGTGCGTCGATGATGCGTTCCAGCCTGGCGCAGACCAGCCTGACCGTGCTGTGGAGCGTGCTTGGCGTGATTGCCTGGGTGTGGGGATCGCGCCGTGGCCAGCGCGTGTTGTGGATGGTCGGTGCCGTGCTGATGGGCGTGGTGCTGGCCAAGCTGGTCATCGTCGATCGCCAGCACCTGGGCAACCTGCTGGGCATCGCATCGTTCATCGCCTACGGCCTGCTGTGCACGGTCGTGGGTTATCTGGCACCGGCACCGCCCAGCGCGGCGCCGTCCGTGGAGGAAAAACAATGAGGAAGTGGAGCAGGGCGCTGCTGCCGGCGATGTTCGGCATGCTGGCCGCCGTCGCGGTGCAGGCCGCCGACTACCGCACGCAGTACGCCGAGCAGTGGCCGTTGACGCTGTCCAGCGCACAGTCCGGTGCGTACAGGGTGGTTCTGGAGCCGGCGATCTATCGCCGTGCAGGTGCCGCAGACCTGGGTGACCTGCAGGTGTTCAACGCCGCCGGCCAATCGTTGCCATCGGCATTGCTGGCGCCGGACCAGCCGCTGGCACAGCCGCCGGTGCAGCGTGAGCTGCCGTGGTTCGCGCTGCCGCCGCTGGCCGAAGCACAGCGCAACGATCTGCAGTTGCTGACCGAGCGCGATACCGATGGCCGTGTCCGTCGCGTCGAAGCACGCGTGAGCGGCGGTGCGGCAGCGAACGGGCAGGGTGGTTGGCTGATCGATGCCAGCGTGCTCGGCCAGCAACCGTTGGCGGCACTGGTGCTGGACTGGGCTGACAGCGGACAGCCGTTGCAGGCGCAGGTGCAGCTGGATGCCAGCGACGACCTGCAGCACTGGCGTCCGATCGGGCGTGACATCCCGCTGGTCGACCTGCAGCGTGCTGGCAAGCGCCTGCTGCAGCGCCGCCTGCAGGTGGACGGCGAGGCGCGCTATCTGCGCGTGCTGGCGCAGGGCGATACGCGCCTGCCGACGCTGCGCAGCGTGCTGGCCGAGCTGCCGCCGGCGCCGGCCACGCTGCCGTGGGAGTGGCTGTCGCTGGAACCGACCTCGAAGGGCAAGGGTGAATACACCTTCGAACTCGACGGCCGTTTCCCGGTAGCGCGCGCGGATGTGACCAGCACCGACAACAGCCTGGTGCAGTGGACGTTGTTCAGCCGCGATGACGAGAGTGCGGAATGGCAGCGCCGCAGTGCGCCATGGATTGCGTACCAACTGCAGCAGGGCGCGCAGGGCCAGCGCCAGCAATCAGCGGCCCAGCCGCTGGGGGGCGTGCATCGTGACCGCTACTGGAAGCTGGTGGCGAATCCGGCGGAAACTGCGACCGCGCCGACCCTGCGCTTGGGCTACCAGCCGGAAGTACTGGTGTTCCTGAGCCAGGGGGCAGCACCGTATGCACTGGCAGTGGGCAGCGCGACCGCGCGCCGCATGGAAGCGCCGATCGGTGTGTTGATCGAGGAACTGCGGCAGCGCAATGATCCGTCGTGGCAGCCGACGCTGGCGCGCCTGGAGGGCAGCCCGGAGCCGCTGGCCGGTGACGCGGCGCTGAAGCCGCAGCACGATTGGAAGGCGTCGTTGCTGTGGGCGTTGCTGGGGCTGGGTGTGTTGGTTGTTGGCGGCCTGGCGGTCAGCCTGCTTCGGCAGAAGCCGGCGCCTTCGGAATAGGTTCCAGCGAACGGCGCAGCCCCTCGTGGGTGGCTGCAAAGCGCGATCCCGGGGATGGGCCGAGCGGATGGGCTGGGCAGGGGACGCCGTGAATCCGTCCCTGGAGGCTTAGCCGCGCCATCCATGGCGCGGATACCCCTGCCCAGCCCACCCGCCCGGCCTCTGACAGTTTCCGTGTGCGTCCACCCACGGAAAGAAAAAAAGAAGAGCAACAGCTGCTTGGCTGGGCGCTCTTTCTAGAGCAGGGCCCACGCTCGGCTGCTCTCCACGAGATCTCCAGCCGAGCATCAGCTCGGCTCAACCTTCCATCTCCCTCCGACACCAGAAACCGCCTTTGCTTTCGCCGTCCGCTCCGCCTCATGAACCTGTCGAGGCCGGGGTGGTGTGGGCTCGCGGGGGCGTAAGCGCCATGGATGGCGCGCCCGAGCCTCCAGGGATGGATTCACGGCGTCCCCCGCGAGCCCACACCGCCCCGGCCCACTCACGGCACCACGAAGCGCCAGCGCTTTGGCTCTGGCTGTGCTGTTGCTGCTGCAGTTGCAGTTGCAGTTGCAGTTACGCCTCTGCCTGCCGCAGGCATCGACCCTCCCACCACCCGCACCCGATACAATGGCCGCCTGCCGCATTCCGGCATCCCGTCCCCGAGCCAAAGAGTTGCCCATGTCCATCGTCCGCATGACCGACCTCGACCTCTCCGGCAAGCGCGTGCTGATCCGCCAGGATCTGAACGTGCCGATCGAGAATGGCCGCATCACTTCCGAACAGCGCATCACCGCTTCGCTGCCGACGCTCAAGCGCGCGCTGGAGCAGGGCGCGGCGGTGATGGTCACCTCGCACCTGGGGCGCCCGAAGGAAGGTGTGTGGAGCGAAGCCGATTCGCTGGCGCCGGTGGCCCAGCGCCTGTCCGAGCTGCTCGGTCGCGAGGTTCCGCTGGTGCGCGACTGGGTCGACGGTGTAGAGGTCCAGCCGGGCCAGCTGGTGCTGCTGGAAAACTGCCGCATGAACGTCGGCGAGGGCAAGGACGATGAAGCCCTGTCGAAGAAGTACGCCGCCCTGTGCGATGTGTTCGTGATGGACGCCTTCGGCACCGCGCACCGTGCGCAGGCCTCCACACACGGTGTCATCCGCTTCGCCCCGGTTGCTGCCGGTGGCCCGCTGCTGATGGCCGAACTGGACGCACTGGCGCAGGCGCTGGATGCACCGGCCAAGCCGCTGCTGGCCATCGTCGCCGGCAGCAAGGTCAGCACCAAGCTGGAACTGCTGGCCAACCTGGTCGGCAAGGTCGACCAGCTGATCGTCGGTGGTGGCATCGCCAACACCTTCATCGCTGCCGCCGGCTACAACGTCGGCAAGTCGCTGTACGAGCCGGACCTGCTGGACACCGCGAAGAAGATCGTGGCCGATGCCAAGGCGCGCGGCGCCGACATCCCGCTGCCGGTGGACGTGGTGACCGCCAAGCAGTTCATGCCCGACGCGGTCGCCCAGGTGAAGGCAGTCGACGCCGTTGCCGAAGATGATCTGATCCTGGACATCGGCCCGCAGACCGCGGCGCAGTACGCGCAGCTGATCGACAAGGCCGGTACCGTGGTCTGGAACGGCCCGGTCGGTGTGTTCGAGTTCGAGGCCTTCAGCAAGGGCACCGAAGCGCTGGCCCGCGCCATCGCCAGCTCCAGGGCGTTCTCCATCGCCGGTGGCGGCGACACCCTGGCGGCGGTCGACAAGTTCGATATCGCCCAGCAGGTCAGCTACATCTCCACCGGCGGCGGCGCGTTCCTGGAGTTCCTGGAGGGCAAGACCCTGCCGGCGGTGGCCGCACTCGACGCGCGCGGCGCATGAGTGCCGGGCACAGCAAGGATGTCCTGTTCTTCGACCTGGACGGCACGCTGATCGACTCGCAGGTGGGCATCACCGCCTGCATCGCCTATGCGCTGCAGAAGATGGACCATCCGGTGCCGCCGCAGGAGACGCTGCTGGGCTGGATCGGTCCTTCGCTGCGTACCACCTTCACGCCACTGTTCGTCGAACCAGCGCGGGTGGAGCAGGCGGTGGGCTATTACCGCGAGCGCTTCGATGCCGAAGGCTGGCGCGAACACACGGTGTACCCGCAGGTGGAAGACACCCTGCGCACGCTGCATGGCCGAGGCCACCGCCTGGCGGTGGTCACCGCCAAGAACGAGCCGCATGCGCGCCGCATCCTTGCGCACCTGCCGTTTGGCGGGCTGTTCGAGGAGATCGTCGGTTCGACCCTGGACGGCTCGCGCAGCCACAAGCCCGAGCTGGTCGGGGAGGCACTGCGCCGCCTGCAGCTGCAGCCCGCACAGTGCTGGATGATCGGCGACCGCCGCATGGACATCGAGGGCGCACGCCACCACGGCCTGCGCAGCGTGGGCGTGCTGTGGGGCTTTGGCGGTGAGGCCGAACTGACCGAAGCCGGTGCGGGCCAGCTGGCTCGCGAGCCGGCACAGCTGACGACGCTGTTGGCCTAGCCGCCCTTGCCTGTAGAGCTGGCCCCACGCTCGGCTGATTGCGGCCCACGGTGCAGCCGGGCATGGCCCGGCTCTACAGAACACCCTGCGCCAGCGTATGTCCGGGTGATGTCCGTTCCATGACCCGCGAAGTCAGGCAGCACAAGGCTGTAACCGTATACATGCGGCGTGAAGGATGTGCTAATTTCCGTTCTTTATCGGGAGAGGCCCATTCACCATGTTCGAGCGTCAGCGTCGCACCAAGATCCTTGCCACCCTCGGTCCGGCCACTGATCCGCCGGGCGTGCTGGAGGATCTGTTCCGCGCCGGCGTCAACGTGGTGCGCCTCAACTTCAGCCATGGTGACCCGTCCGGCCAGGCCAAGCGTGCCGCCGAAGTGCGTGCCGCCGCCGCCCGCGTCGGCGTGGAAGTGGGCATCCTGGCCGACCTGCCGGGCCCGAAGATCCGCATCGAGCGCTTCGCAGAAGGCAAGGTGCAGCTGAAGGCGGGCAACCGCTTCGACCTGATCGCCAGCACCGGCGCCGGCCCGGGTGATGCCACCCAGGTGGGTGTGAGCTACCTCGGCCTGCCGCAGGACGTGGGTCCGGGCGACGTCCTGCTGCTCGACGACGGCCTGATGCAGCTGCAGGTGGTGGAGGTGCAGGGCGAACGCATCATCAATACCGTACTGAACGACGGTGTGCTGTCCGACCGCAAGGGCCTGAACAAGCAGGGCGGCGGCCTTTCGCTGGGCGCGCTGACCGAGCGCGACAAGGAACTGATCGGCATCGTCGCCAAGATCGGTGTCGACTTCATCGCCGTGTCGTTCTGTCGCAACGCGCAGGACATGAACGATGCGCGTGACATCGCCCGCTCGCATGGCTGTGATGCTGCACTGGTATCGAAGATCGAGCGCACCGAGGCCATCGAGAACCTGGAAGAAATCGTCGAGGCCAGCGACGTGGTGATGGTCGCCCGTGGCGACCTTGGCGTGGAGATCGGCGATGCCGAACTGCCGGGCCTGCAGAAGAAGATCATCAAGGCCTCGCTGGCACAGAACAAGGTGGTGATCACCGCCACGCAGATGCTGCAGTCGATGGTGGAAAGCCCGATTCCGACCCGTGCCGAAGTGCTGGACGTGGCCAACTCGGTCATCGACGGCACCGATGCGGTGATGCTGTCGGCCGAGACCGCTGCAGGTGCCTGGCCGGTCAAGGCGGTCGAAGCAATGGCGCGCATCTGCCTGGGGGCCGAGCGCCAGTTCCAGACCGAGACCGACTTCAACGCTTCGCCGCGCAACCTCGAGCGTGCCGACCAGGCCATTGCCATGGCCACCATGTTCCTGTCCCAGCACGTGGGCGTGCGCGCGATCGTGGCAATGACCGAGTCCGGTGGCACCGCGCGTTACCTGTCGCGTTTCCGCGCCAAGGCGCCGGTGTTCGCGGTGACCCGCCATGACGGCGCGCGCCGGCAGATGGCGCTGATGCGCGATGTGTTCCCGATCAACTTCGACAGCCGCGGCCTGACCCCGCGCGAAGCCGCGCGCGGCAGCATCCGCCTGCTGGTGGAAGCCGAACTGCTGCAGGCCGGCGACCGCGTCGTGTTCACCAGCGGCGAGCACATGGAAACCCACGGTGCCACCAATACCCTGCGCCTGCTGGAAGTGGGTGAAGACGGCCGTGCCATTGGGCTGGGCGATCTGTAAACCCAGTCGGCCTTGGATCGGAGCCGCTGCGCGCATCCGACCCGGGGTCAGATCCCCAAAGGGGCTCTGACCCCATGCCGCAGGACATCCCTTGTCCTGCGCGGACATTGGAATCGTTTCCATCCTGGCCTCGACACCGGGGCAACGGGCAGCGGGGCTATACTTACGTTTTTCCCGCACCCGCCACAGGAAATACATGAGCATCGAACAGCTGGCCGAAACCGCCCAGGCCATGGTCGCCCCGGGCAAGGGCATCATCGCGATCGACGAATCCACCGCTACCATCGCCAAGCGTTTCGCCGGCGTCGGTATCGAGAACACCGAGGAGAACCGTCGTGCCTACCGCGAGCTGCTGCTGACCACGCCGAAGCTCAACGAGCACATTTCCGGCGCCATCCTGTACGACGAAACCATCCGCCAGTCGACCAGGGACGGCGTGCCGTTCGCCAAGTACATGGCCGACCACGGCATGATTCCGGGCATCAAGGTGGACAAGGGTGCGCACCCGCTGGCCGGCTGCCCGGGCGAGCTGGTCACCGAAGGCCTGGACGGCCTGCGCGAGCGCCTGCAGGAGTACTACAAGCTGGGTGCGCGCTTCGCCAAGTGGCGTGCGGTCATCAACATCGGCGAGAGCATTCCGTCGGGCACCTGCATCGAGTCCAACGCCCATGCGCTGGCCCGTTATGCCGCCCTGTGCCAGGAATGCGGCCTGGTGCCGATGGTCGAGCCGGAAGTGATCATGGACGGCGACCACGACATCGAGACCTGCTACGAAGTCACCGAAGCCACCCTGCGTTCGCTGTTCGACGCGCTGTACCAGCAGAACGTGCTGCTGGAAGGCACCATCCTGAAGGCGTCCATGGTCATCTCCGGCAAGAACTGCGATGAGCAGGCCGACGTCGAGGAAGTGGCCGAGTCGACCGTGATGTGCCTGAAGAGCACCGTGCCGGCCATCCTGCCGGGCGTGGTGTTCCTGTCCGGTGGCCAGAGCGACGAGCAGTCCACCGAGCACCTGAACGCGATGAACCAGCTGGGCAACCTGCCGTGGCCGCTGAGCTTCTCCTACGGCCGCGCCATGCAGCAGGCCGCGCTGAAGCTGTGGGCCAAGGACATGAAGGGCAACTACGCAGCCGCCCAGAAGACCGTGTACGAGCGTGCCAAGGACAACGGCCTGGCTGCGCTGGGCAAGTGGAACGGCTGATCCGTCCCATCGCTGGATGAACAAGGCAGCGCCGGCATCACGCCGGCGTTTGCTTTTGCGGGTATCTTTTCCGCCCCCGCGTGCCCGGCCGGTACGCGGGAACCACATGGAAGGCCAAGGAGAAACAACATGCGTTTGGCAGCAATCACACTGGCCGTAGCCACGGTCCTGGTCGCCGGCGGGTGCAACCGTATCGGCGGCGGCGCAGAGGCAGGCAAGGCCGCGTCGCTCGATTTCGACAAGCCGGTGTCCGGCGAGATCACCTCGCGCAGCGGCATCAACTTCAATGATGGCAGCCATCACCAGCTCTACCAGATCAAGCTGGAAGACAAGGATCTGGTCGGCCTGAAGCTCACTGGTGCCCTCAGCGGCTCGATCGCCGTTTTCAACAACGGCAGTCTTGTTTCCACCAGCAACACCGGTTACGAACGCGAAGGCGACGTCTCGCTGGCGTTCCGTGCCAATGGCGGCGGCACCTACCAGGTGGCGGTCAATGCCGATGGCCCGACCGCCTTTGGTCCGTATCGCCTGCGAGCCGAGAAGCTGAAACCTTACGACGGCAAGCCGTTGGCGGGCAGTGGCGAAATCGTGGACATGCTGGCCAGTGACTCGCAGGACTACACCCTGCAGGTGGACAAGGCCGGCCTGTACGAAATCCGCCTGGTGTCGGATGTCTTCGATCCGGTGCTGAAGCTGTCGGGCCAGGGCGTTGAAGCCGAAAACGACGATGGCAACGACAGCACCAACTCGCGGCTGACCCTGTCGCTGAAGCCGGGCAAGTACACCCTGACCGCGCGCGGCCTCGGCAGCGGTGTCAATGGCATGTTCACCCTGTCTGCCACCCGCATCGAACTGCCGGGGAATCTGGTCGAGCGCGATGGCACCGCCCTGCCGAAGTCGGGCAGCGTGTACACCATGCTGGACAACGAAGGCCGTCGCCGCTTCCTGCTGACCCTGGACCGGCCGGCCGACGTGCGCCTGGATGCGATTTCCAGCCAGGTCGATACCGTGCTGCGCGTGGTCGGTGGCGATGTCGAGCTGACCGACGACGACGGTGGCAACGGTACCAACTCGCGCCTGGAGGAGACTCTGCCGGCCGGTCATTACACCGTCGACGTGTCCAGCCTGAACAATGGCGCAGGCATGGTCGAGGTGCGCGTGCAGGTGGAAGGGGCCAGCGCCGAGGGTGCTGCCGCTTCGGCTGCACGTGCCGCTGCCGACGCTGCAGCCGCCGTGGCCGATGACGCCGCTGCGGTGGAAGCTGCCAGTCGTTGAGCGTGATCCACGCCATGCGTGGATGACATCAACGGTGCAACTGAGAAGGCCGGGCAATGCCCGGCCTTTTCCTTTCCACGCTGCGTCGCGATTCAATGCGCGGCGGCAAAACCCGCGTCACCCAGGGGCGGCAGCATCGACCCGCGCGGTTCGCTGTCGGCGCTTTGCCCGGCGGCACTCAACGCCTGCTGGTAGGCCTTGGCCGTAGCGGTATTGAACGCCACCAGCACGATGCGCATCGGTTGCGCGTGGCTGCGCTGCCAGGCCAGAGTTTCGGTCACTGCGATCTGCGCGGCCTGGTACAGCGGATAGCCGTATACGCCGCAGCTGATGGCTGGGAATGCGATCGACTGCACGCCCAGCGATTCGGCCAGCTGCAGCGACTTCCAGTAGCAGTTGGCGAGCAACGCCGGTTCATCGCGCTGGCCGTCGTGCCAGACCGGGCCCACCGTGTGCAGTACGTAGCGTGCAGGCAAAGCGTAAGCACTGGTAGCGCGCACTTCGCCGGTCGGGCAACGTACGCCCGGGCGCAGCTCCGGCAGCTGCCCGCATTCGGCCAGCAACGCGGGCCCGGCCGCACGATGGATCGCGCCGTCGACACCGCCACCACCGAGCAGCGTTTCATTGGCCGCATTGACGATCGCATCCACCGCCAGGGTCGTGATGTCGCCCTGCCAAACTTCGATCTTCATGCGTCCGTCTCCTGCCTGTGAGGTGATCCGCGCAGCATCTGCGCCGGCTGTTCCCACGGTAGGGGACAGGGCATCGATACTGCGTCATGACCGTCTCACGCGCTGCGATCCGACGGCCTTCACGCACGATGGCGGGCGACGCCTTCATGCAGGCTGAAGCAGAAGGGGGTCGGAGCCCTTTCCCTGCGGAAAAGGGATCCGCCCCCGGCATGTAACAGGATGGGGTCGGATCCTTCTCCGGGTGGAAGAGGCTCTGACCCCGGGTGTCACGGCAGGCCGGCCAACCAGTCGTCGTCGGAACCCTCGTTCACGTCGGCAAACAGCGGCGTGGAGAAGTAGCGTTCACCGGTGTCCGGCAGCATCGCCAGAATCACTGAACCCGGTTCGCCACGTGCGGCCACGTCCAGTGCGCTGGCCACGGTAGCGCCGGCGGAGATGCCGACGAAGATGCCTTCCTCGGCGGCCAGTCGGCGCGCGGTGGCGATCGCGCGGTCATCTTCCACCGTCAGCAGTTCATCCACCACATCACGGTTGAGCACGTCGGGCACGAAGTCCGGGGTCCAGCCCTGGATCTTGTGCGGCTTCCAGTCATCGCCCTTCAGCAGTGCGGCGCCGGCTGGCTCGGTGGCGATGATGCGGGTCTGCGGACGCGCGACCTTCAGCACTTCGCCCACGCCGGTGAGCGTGCCGCCCGTGCCCCAGCCGCTGACGAAGTAGTCCAGCCGCTTGCCGGCGAAGTCGCGCAGGATCTCGGCGGCGGTGGTGTTGCGGTGATACGCCGGATTGGCCGGGTTGGCGAACTGGCTGGCCAGGAACCAGCCGTGCTGCTCGGCCAGTTCGCGCGCCTTGCGCACCATGCCGCTGCCGCGTTCGGCGGCCGGGGTCAGGATCACCTTGGCGCCATAGGCGCGCATCAGCTTGCGGCGCTCCACCGAGAACGTCTCGACCATGGTCGCCACGAACTTGTAGCCGCGCGCGGCGGCGACCATCGCCAGCGCCACGCCGGTGTTGCCAGAAGTGGCTTCGACGATGGTGTCGCCCGGCTTGAGCAGGCCACGTGCTTCGGCGTCGAGGATGATCGCCAGCGCCAGGCGGTCCTTGACCGAGCCGCCCGGGTTGAACGACTCGACCTTGGCGTAGACGCTGACCTGCGGCGGCGCCAGGCGCTGCAGCTTGACGATGGGGGTGTTGCCGACGGTATCGAGGATGGAGTCGTACAGGGCCATGGAAGCGCTCCGGAAACAGGGCCGCGCCGGACGCCGGCGGGCAGAAGGGGAGGGCTGGCTGTTCAGGCCAGCGGCTGCCGGCTGACCGTAGCGCCGGCATATGACGCCCGGAAATGACCAGATACCTTTCTTAAACAACCTTTGGTTATAAGCTGGTGACGGCAATTGACCCTAGAGTGGACCTCCGCCCCACGCCGCCCGCCTCCCATGACGCTGACCCAGCTGCGCTACCTGGTCGCCATCGCCGACGCCGAGCTGAACATCACGCTGGCCGCCTCGCGCGTGCACGCCACCCAGCCCGGCCTGTCCAAGCAGCTCAAGCAGCTGGAAGACGAGCTCGGCTTCCTGTTGTTCGTGCGCAAGGGCCGCAGCCTGGAGTCGGTCACCCCGGCCGGTACCGAGGTGATCGCCCGCGCCCGCGCGGTGCTGGCCGAGGCCAACAACATCCGCACCTACGCGGCCAACCAGCGCCGCGAGAGCCAGGGCCAGCTGATCCTGACCACCACCCACACGCAGGCGCGCTTCGTGCTGCCGCCGGCGGTGGCAGCGATCAAGCAGGCCTATCCCCAGGTGAGCGTGCACCTGCAGCAGGCCGGTGAAACCGACGCGCTGGACCGCTTGAACCAGGGTGACGCGGATATAGCGATCATCAGCACCGCCGGCAGTGAGCCCACCGATGGCATCGCGGTGCCGCTGTTCCGCTGGCGACGCCTGGTGGTGGTACCCAAGGGGCACCCGCTGGACCGCGCCGGCCGCGCACCGGACCTGGCCGCGTTGGCCCGGCAGCCGCTGATCAGCTACGAATCCTCGACCCGCCCGAATTCCTCGTTGCAGCGCGCCTTCGCTGCAAACGGCCTGGCGCCGGACCTGGCGCTGACCGCGCTCGATGCGGACCTGATCAAGACCTATGTGCGTACCGGTCTGGGCGTAGGCCTGCTGGCCGAGATGGCGGTCAGTTCCAGCGACGAAGACCTGCGCTCGTGGCCGGCGCCGGACCCGATCAGCGAGTGCATTGCCTGGGCGGTGTTGCCGCGCGACCGGGTGCTGCGCGATTACGCGCTGGAGCTGGTGCACGTGCTGGCACCGCAGATTGATCCGCGCGATCTGCGCAGGGTGCTGGATGGCAACCAGGCCGCCGCGTGGCCGGTGCCGCCGACGTGGGAGTCACTGACCCAGACCATCACGGTGTGAGGGGTTGGTCGAGCAGGGCTTGCAGCCCTGCACCTGCTGCGGACAAAGGCAACAGCAACAGCAGAAGCGGCATTCCGTGGGTTGGCGGGGCGGTGTCGGAGTGCGGGGACGCTGCAAGTACGTCCCTGTAAGCTTGGCAGCCGCATCCATGCGGCTGACACCCCGCACTCCGACACCGCCCCACCTCTGACAGATTCCGGCGGCTGTTGGTAGGTGTCGACCTTGGTCGACACGATAGATCCACGCCATGCGTGGATGCTTTTCGATTCCAGTTCGAAATATTCGATTCCGATGGAGATTCATCCACGCATGGCGTGGATCTACAGCAGATCGCGAGAATCTGTCGATGGCGGGGTGGGTCCGGTTGCGGGGGCGTGAGCCGCATGGATGCGGCGACCGAGCTTACATGGACGTACTTGCAGCGCCCCCCGCAACCGGACCCACCCCGCCTAACTCACAGGAAGCCAGCTTTTGATGTTGCTTCGGCTCTTGCTGTTGCTCCAGCTCGCAGCGGGTGCGGGGCTGCAAGCCCTGCCGATAAACCCCCTCCTGCGACCGTTCGTCGCACGGGCAACCCTGGACCCGCATCTACACTAGCGGGGTGCCCCGCCTGTCCCGCCCGCAGCCCCTTCTGCTCCAGCTCGCCATCCTGGCGACGCTGCTGATGGTGCTTGCGCCGCTGGTCAGCCGCGCGCTGCAGGCGCCGCCGATGGACCACACCGCAATGGCGGGCATGGACCACGCCGCCATGGGCCACGACATGCATGACATGGCCATGGCCGGGCACGATCAGCACGGCGCCGCGCCGGCAGCGCCTGACCGCCCGGCCGATCCCCACGCCATGCATGGCGAAGCCTGCGAATACTGCGTACTGGCCATGCGCCTGCTGCCATGGCTGGCGGTGCTGGTGCTGCTGTTGCCGCTGCTGTGGCGGCCGCGCCTGGTGTTCCCGTGGTCGCAACGGGTGCTGCCCGCACCGCACTGGCCCGCACATGCCGCACGTGGGCCACCGCGCGTCTCCATCGTCCGCTGATATCCCCGTGAATCTGCCGCACGACGCGCCTGACCGGGCGCCGTGCGCGCGTGCGTACCTTGGAGCTGTTCCGATGAAAATGACTTCCCGCCCCGCGGGCGCCTGCGCGCGCCTGCCGGTTGCCCTTGGCCTGGCCGTGGCCGCGTCACTGGCCCACGCTGCGCCCGCCGACGAGGCGCGTACCCTCGACACGATGGTGGTCACCGCCGCCGCACCGTCCTCGCCGCTGCACTGGGTGACCGATCCGCGCCTGCCGCGGCAGCCGGTGCCGGCCAGTGATGGTGCCGATTACCTGAAAACCGTTCCCGGCTTCTCTGCCATCCGCAATGGCGGCACCAACGGCGACCCGGTGCTGCGCGGCATGTTCGGTTCGCGCCTGAACATCCTCAGCAACGACGGCAACCTGATCGGTGCCTGCCCGTCGCGCATGGACAATCCGCTGTCCTACATCGCGCCGGAAAGCTTCGACCGGTTGACCATCATCAAGGGCCCGCAGAGCGTGCGCTGGGGCGCAGGTGCCTCGGCCGGTACCGTGCGCTTCGAGCGCGACACGCCGCGCTTCGATGAACCCGGCCTGCGTGCCGATGCCAGTGCGCTGGTCGGCTCGCGCAACCGCAATGACCAGGTACTGGACCTGACCCTGGGCAATCCGACCGGCTATGTACGCGCCAGCGGCAACCGCTCCGAGGCCGATGACTACAAGGACGGCCACGGTGACGTGGTGCCGTCGAAGTGGCGCAAGTGGAATAGCGACGTGGCCATCGGCTGGACGCCGGATGCCGACACGCTGCTGGAGATTTCCGCCGGTGCCGGCGATGCCATCGCGCGTTACGCCGGGCGCGGCATGGACGGTGCCGCGTTCGAACGCACCAGCTATGCCGCGCGCTTCGAAAAACGAAATCTGCCCGGTGCGTGGGACACGTTGCAGGCCAACGTGTACTACAACGAAGCCGACCACGTGATGGACAACTACACGCTGCGCACGCCGAATCCCAACAGCATGATGCCGATGCCGATGCCGATGCCGATGCCGATGGCGTCGAACGTGGACCGCCGTACCCAGGGCGGCCGGGTCAGTTCCGAGTGGCACTGGCAGGACGTGCAACTGGTGGCGGGTGTGGACGGCGAAGACAGCCGCCATCGTGGCCGCATGGGCATGGGCCGCGACACCTACCGCCAGGCCGCCTGGGGGACCGATGCCCACTTCCGCCGCTATGGCGTGTTCACCGAGTTGACCCTCGGCGCCGGCACCGATCAGCGTTGGATCAGCGGCCTGCGCATCGACCGCGCCAGCGTCCGAGATGAGCGGCAATCGATCCGCGGAATGATGGGGAACAGGCCCAATCCGACTGCGGGCCAGCGCCGCAAGGACTGGCTCGGCAGCGGCTTCCTGCGCTACGAGCAGGATCTGGCCGACGGCCTGACCTGGTACGCCGGGCTCGGCCACAGTGAACGCATGCCCGACTACTGGGAGCTGTTCTCGCCCAACCATGGCCCGGCCGGCGCAGTGAACGCGTTCACCGGCGTGCAGCCCGAACGCACCACCCAGCTCGACGTCGGCCTGCAGTACAAGGGACCGCGCGTGCAGGCGTGGGTTTCGGCGTACGCCGGGCAGATCCAGGACTACATCCTGTTCACGTACCACGGCAGCGGCATGATGGGCATGAGCCAGGCCCGCAATGTCGACGCGCGCATCGCCGGTGCTGAGGCGGGGCTGGAGGTAAGCGTGGCCGAGCAGTGGAAACTGGGGGGCACGCTGGCCTATGCCTGGGGCGAGAACCGCGACCAGCAGCGTCCGCTGCCGCAGATGCCGCCGCTGGAAACGCGCCTGAGTGCGAACTGGGAAGGCCAGCGCTGGAGCGCCGGGGCACTGCTGCGTGCGGTGATCCACCAGCATCGTGTCGCAAATGGCCAAGGCAATGTCGTTGCGCAGGACCTGGGGCCGAGTGCCGGTTTCGCCACGTCCGCGCTCAACGCCGCGTACCGTTTCAGTTCGCAGCTGCAGCTCAGCGCGGGCGTCGACAACCTGTTCGACCGCGCCTACAGCGAGCACCTGAACCTGGCCGGCAGTGCCGACTTCGGCTTCCCGGCCGACCCGGTGCGCATCAACGAGCCCGGGCGCAGCTTGTGGATGAAGGTGAACTACCGGTACTGATCCGCCGGGTGCAAAAAAAACCGGGGCCGGATCCCCGCCAGGATCCGTCCCCGCCCGACGCCCTCTGTCGGGCAGCTTCGACTCTACGATGGCAACGCCCGTGGTGCACGGCTGGATACAACCCGACACACGCCGACACCGCCAAGGGCAGCCTTGCACGGAACGGGTTCAAGGCGCTATCACGGCTTCGGTTCCACGATGGTAAACGCTTGGCACATACCGCTTCTGCGGGGCCTTGCCTACACTCGGCGGCCGTGGATCAATCAGGACCCTTCATGTTGGCTCGTATCGCTTCGACCCTGGCCCTTGGCCTCAGCCTGGCCGTGTTGGCCGGGTGCGCAGGCAAACAGGAGGCCGCCGCGCGTCGGCAGGGCGAAGCAGTGCCGGTCACGGCGCAGGTGGTGCAGCCCACGCAGTGGAATGACACCCTGCAGGCGCTGGGCACGGCCAAGGCGCGCGAGTCGATCAGCGTCACCGCCAAGGTCAGCGAAATCGTCGAGAAGGTGCATTTCGAAAGCGGCCAGCACATCGCCGCCGGTGCCCCGATCGTGACGCTGCGCGGGCAGGCCCAGGAAGCGGCGCTGGTGCAGGCGCAGGCCACCTTCCACGAGGCCGACCAGTTGTACAAGCGCCAGCGCGAGCTGGCCTCCCAGCGGTTGGTGTCCAGTGCCACGCTGGATACGCAGAAGTCGATCCGCGATGCCGCCGAGGCGCGCGTGATGCAGATGCAGGCCGACATCGGTGATCGCCGTGTACGCGCACCATTCGCCGGCGTGCTCGGCATCCGCCAGGTCAGCCCGGGCTCGCTGGTGACCCCGACCACGGTCATCGCCACGCTCGACGACATCGAGCACATGCACATCGATTTCCAGGTGCCGGAAGTGGAACTGGCCGCACTGGGCGTCGGTGACAAGGTCAGCGCCACCAGCGTGGCGTGGCCGGGCCGCACCTTCGAGGGCGTGGTCAGTACCATCGACGCACGCATCGACCCGGCGACCCGTGCGGTGACCGTGCGCGGCGATTTCGCCAACAGCGACCACGCGCTGCGCCCGGGCATGCTGCTGGACGTGCGCCTGTTCCGCCCCGAGCGCCCGGCGCTGGTGGTGCCGGAAATCGCCGTGGTGCAGGTGGGCCGCGACACGTTCGTGTACCGCATCAAGAGCGACGACAGCGTCGAACGCGTGGACGTGGTGACCGGTGCGCGCCGCGCCGGCGTGGTTGAGATCAAACAGGGCCTGGAAGCCGGCCAGCGCATCGTGGTCGATGGCACCGGCAAGCTGCGCCCGGGCCTGAAGGTCGCGGCCAAGGATGCGGCCCCGGCCAGCGGTGCCAAACCGGCGGATGCACCGGCGCCGGCCGCGGCCGAGGGCCACGGCGGATGAAGCTGTCCGACATCTCCATCCAGCGGCCAGTGTTCGCCGTGGTGATGAGCCTGTTGCTGCTGGTGCTGGGCGTGATGTCCTTCACCCGCCTGACCCTGCGCGAACTGCCCGCCATCGATCCGCCGATCGTGTCGGTGTCGGTGGACTACACCGGCGCCTCGGCGGCGGTCATCGAAAGCCGCATCACCCAAGTGCTGGAAGATGCGCTGGCCGGCATCGAAGGCATCGATACGATCAATGCGCGCAGCACCAACGGCCGCTCGCAGGTCAGCATCGAGTTCACCTCCAACCGCGATATCGAAGCGGCCGCCAATGACGTGCGCGATGCGGTCAGCCGCGTCGCCGACCGCATGCCCGAAGAAGCGCGTCCGCCGGAGATCGCCAAGGTCGAGAGCGATGCCGACCCGATCATCTGGTTCAACATGGTGTCCTCGACCATGGACACGCTGGAGCTGAGCGACTACGCCGACCGCTACGTGGTCGATCGTTTCTCCAGCCTCGATGGCGTGGCCCAGGTCCGCATCGGTGGCCGCCAGCGCTACGCGATGCGCATCTGGCTGGACCGTGACCAGCTGGCCGCGCGCGGGCTGACCACTGGCGACGTGGAAACCGCACTGCGCAACGAGAACGTGGAACTGCCGGCCGGCCGCATCGAGTCGACCGACCGCGACTTCACCCTGCGCGTGGAGCGCAACTACATCAAGCCGGAAGACTTTGCGACCATCCCGCTGGGCAAGGGCCGCGACGGTTACGTGGTGCGCATGGGCGACGTGGCGAAGATCGAACTGGCTTCGGCCGAGCGTCGCGCGTACTACCGCAGCAACGGCGAGCCGGGCATCGGCCTGGGCATCGTCAAGACCTCCACTGCCAACTCGCTGGACGTGGCGCGTACCGCGCGCGCTGAAGCCGAGCGGGTGGCGCTGACCCTGCCCAAGGGCACGCAGATCTTCGTCGCCTTCGACAACACCACCTTCATCGAAGCGGCGGTGGATCGCGTCTACGCCACGCTGGTGGAAGCGATGATCCTGGTGCTGGCGGTGATCTGGCTGTTCCTTGGCAGTTTCCGCGCTGCGCTGATTCCGGCCGTGACCGTGCCGGTCTGCCTGGTCGCGGCGTTCATCGCGCTGTATGCGTTCGATTTCTCGATAAACCTGCTGACCCTGCTGGCCCTGGTGCTGTGCATCGGCCTGGTGGTGGACGATGCGATCGTGGTGGTGGAAAACGTGCAGCGCCGCATCGACCTGGGCGAGCCCCCGCTGGTGGCCTCCAAGCGCGGTACCACGCAGGTCGCCTTCGCGGTGATCGCCACCACCGCGGTGCTGGTGGCGGTGTTCCTGCCGGTCGGTTTCCTGGAAGGCAATACCGGCCGCCTGTTCCGCGAACTGGCGGTGGCGCTGGCGGCAGCGGTTGCGTTGTCCGCGTTCGTGGCGCTGACGCTGACGCCGATGATGGCCTCCAAACTGCTCAAGCCGCACACCGGGCAGGCACCGCGCGGCCTGCATGGCTTCGTCAACCGCAACCTGGAGCGCCTGGCCTCCGGCTATGGCCGCGTGCTCGACCATCACGTGGACCGCACGTGGATCTACCTGCTGGTGATGGTGGCCGCGCTGTCCGCCAGCTGGGGCCTGCTGAAACTGCTGCCGTCGGAGCTGGCGCCGGCCGAAGACCGCGGTTCGTTCCAGATCATGATCGACGGCCCGGAAGGCGCCGGCTACGACTACACCGTGCAGCAGGTACAGCAGGTGGAGGCACTGCTGGCCCCGCACGTGGGCGCCGACAAGCCGATCGTGCGTGCCAACCCGCGCGTGCCCGGCGGCTTCGGTGCCAGCGAGGAAATGCACACCGGCCGCGTCAGCATCTTCCTGCAGCCGTGGCGCCAGCGCAGCGAGGCCACGCCGGACGTGGCCAACGCACTGCAGAAGGAACTGGACACCATCCGCGGCGTGCGCGTGCGTACGCAGGTGGGTGGCGGGCTGGTGCGCAGTGGCGGCCAGCCGTTCCAGATCGTGCTGGGCGGCCCGGAATACGCCGAGATCGCGCAGTGGCGTGACCGCATCCTGCTGCGCATGGCCGACAACCCGGGCCTGGTCGGCCCGGATTCGGACTACAAGGAAACCCGGCCGCAGATGCGGGTAAACATCGACCGCCAGCGTGCGGCGGATCTCGGCGTGCCGGTCACCGCGATCGGTTCGGCACTGGAAACCATGATGGGCTCGCGCCGCGTCACCACCTTCGTCGACAACGGCGAGGAGTACGACGTGCTGGTCCAGGCCGGTCGCGATGGCCGTGCCAGCCCGGCCGACCTGGCTGCGATCCGCGTGCGCGCCACCTCCGGCGAACTGGTGCCGCTGTCCAACCTGGTCACGCTCAGTGAAGTGGCCGAGGCGGGCACGCTGAACCGCTTCAACCGCCTGCGCTCGATCACCATCACCGCCGGCCTGGCACCGGGCTATCCGCTGGGCGAGGCCATCGCCTGGGCGCAGAACGTGGCCCGCGAGGAACTGCCGCAGTACGCGCAGGTGAACTGGAAGGGCGAATCGCGCGAGTACCAGAGTGCGGGTGGCGCGGTGCTGCTGACCTTCGCCATGGCCCTGCTGGTGGTTTACCTGGTGCTGGCCGCGCAGTTCGAGAGCTTCATCCACCCGCTCACCATCATGCTGACCGTGCCGCTGGGCGTGCTCGGTGCCTTGGTCGGGTTGTGGGTGAGCGGCGGCACGGTGAACCTGTTCAGCCAGATCGGCATCGTCATGCTGGTCGGCCTGGCAGCGAAGAACGGCATCCTCATCGTCGAATTCGCCAACCAGCTGCGCGACGACGGAAGAACCGTGCGCGAGGCGATCATCGAATCGGCGATGGTGCGCCTGCGCCCGATCCTGATGACCTCGATCGCCACCGTGGTCGGCGCGATTCCGCTGGTGGTGGCCGGTGGCCCCGGCTCGGCCAGCCGTGGCACGATCGGCATCGTGATCATCTTCGGCGTGACTCTTTCGACGTTCCTGTCGCTGTTCGTGGTGCCGGCGTTCTACGCGCGGCTGGCCCCGTACACCCGCTCGCCGGAAGCGGTGAAGCGCGAGCTGGAGAAGCAGGAAGCCGAATCGCCCTCGGTGGGCGGGCATGCCTGACCGGCCTGCCGACGGGGTCGGTCCAGGGGTCAGAGCCCTTTCCGGAACGGAAAGGGCTCTGACCCCGCCACTACAGGGAGAAGGTTTCCGCCTGCGCCCCTGGCGCCCGGAAGACCTGGAATCGCTGCTGCGCCATGCCAACGACGCCGAGGTATCGCGCGGCCTGCGTGATCGCTTCCCGTACCCGTACACGCGCGAGGATGGCGAGGCCTTCCTCGCCGGCCGCGTGCTGGCCCCTGGCACGCTGAACCTGGCCATCGAGATCGACGGCCAGGCCTGCGGCAGCGTCGGCGCCCAGCAGGGCGTGGCCGAGCGTGGGCACACCGCCGAACTGGGTTACTGGCTCGGCCAGGCCTACTGGGGGCAGGGCGTGATGACCCGCGTGGTTGGCCTGTTCGCACCGTGGGTGATGAACGAACTGCGCCTGTTCAGGCTGCAGGCCACCGTGGTCGACTTCAACCTCGGCTCGGCCCGGGTGCTGGAGAAGAACGGCTTCCAGGAAGAGGGCGTGGAGCGCTGTGCGGTCTACAAGCGCGGCGTCCTGCACGACCTGCGCCGCTTCGCCCGGGTACGCACCCAGCTGCCGTGACCCCATCCTCTTGGCGCTACCGCAGCGGCCTTCGATCAGGGAGAATCGACCGGTCCCTTCCAGCCGACGGGACGTCCTTACAACCCGCCGACTGGAGAGAGCGCGCGTGGAAGCAACCGTACATTTCATCAACAGCATCATCTGGAGCAAGGCACTGATCTTCGTGTGCCTGGGCGCCGGCCTGTTCTTCAGCCTGCGCACGCGCTTCATGCAGATCCGCGGCTTCCTCGAGATGTGCCGCCTCACCGTCAAGGGTGAGAAATCCGACGCCGGCGTGTCCTCGTTCCAGGCCCTGGCCATGTCGATGGCCGGCCGCATGGGTATCGGCAACATCGCCGGCGTGGCCACCGCCATCGCCTTCGGCGGCCCCGGTGCGATCTTCTGGATGTGGGTGATGGGCTTCCTCGGCGCGTCCACCTCGTACGTGGAATGCACCCTGGCGCAGATCTACAAGACCAAGGACGCCGAAGGCCGCTATCGCGGTGGCCCGGCCTACTACATCGAAAAGGCCATGGGCCTGAAGTGGTACGCGCTGGCCTTCGCCATCGCCACGATCATCGCCGCCGGCTTCCTGATGCCGGGCGTGCAGGCCAACGCGATCGCCGACAGCATCATCAACGCCTGCCGTGGCACCGCCCTGTGCGGTCCGCTCGATGGCCAGGCCTTCGGCATGGAGTCGGTGCAGGCGTTGAAGCTGGGCATCGGCATCGTGGTCGCGCTGCTGCTGGGCGTGGTGATCTTCGGTGGCGTCAAGCGCATCGCCAACTTCGCCGAAGTGGTGGTGCCGTTCATGGCCGCCGGCTTCATCCTGATGGCCATCGTCATCATGATCATCAACTACGACCGCGTGCCGGAGATGTTCAACATCATCTTCAGCAGCGCCTTCGGCACCCACGCCGCGTTCGGCGCGATGATGGGCCTGGCAGTGGAGTGGGGCATCAAGCGCGGCATCTACGCCAACGAAGCCGGCCAGGGTTCGGGCCCGCATGCAGCGGCCGCCTCGGAAGTCTCGCACCCGGCCAAGCAGGGCTACGTGCAGGCCTTCGCCATCTACTTCGACACCATGATGGTATGCACCGCCACCGCGTTCCTGATCCTGGCCAGCGGCACCTACAACGTGTACTCGCCGGTAGGTGCTGGCGCCCCGCCGATCTTCCAGGGCCTGGCCGGCATTCCCGAAGGCGCCGGTTACGCCCAGGCCGGCGTGGAAGCCGTGCTGCCGGGCTGGGGTTCGGCGTTCGTGTCCATCGCCATCTTCTTCTTCGCCTTCACCACCATCATGGCGTACTACTACATGGCCGAGACCAACCTCAGCTATGTGAACCACAACAGGAAGCGCCCGCTGACCGTGCTGGTGCTGCGCCTGGGCATCATCGGCATGGTGGTGTTCGGCGCGTTCCACAATGCGACCCTGGCCTGGGCGCTGGGTGACATCGGCGTCGGCCTGATGGCCTGGCTGAACATCATTGCCATCCTCATCATCCAGAAGCCGGCGATGCTGGCCCTGCGTGACTACGAACGACAGAAGAAGCTCGGCCTGGATCCGGTGTTCGACCCTGATGCCCTGGGCATCAAGAACGCCGATTTCTGGCGCCAGCGCAAGCAGGAGAGTGTGTAAGTGAACAACCCTTGGAACAACCGCCGCCCGTCCGCCCGTCCGCCGCGCGCAACGCCGTTGCCGCGTCCGGAGGTGCCGGCCACGGGCGGTGGTGGGCGCGGTGGCAGCGACGAGCTGCGCCTGTACGGCCTCAATGCCGTGCTGGCCGCGTTCGAAGCGCGGCCGCAGGCGCTGCGCAAGCTGTACCTGCTGGAGGCGCGCATTCCGCGCCTGCAGCCGCTGCTGAAGTGGTGCGTGGCCAACCGCGTGGGGTATCGCGTGGTTGAAGACGGCGATCTGAACAAGCTTGCCGGCACCACCCACCACGAAGGCGTGGTGGCCGATGTGCTGCGCGCACCGGCGCTGCCGCTGTCGCAGTGGCTGGAGCAGGTCGGTGACGGTCCGGCGCTGGCATTGTGGCTGGATGGCGTGGGCAACCCGCACAACCTCGGCGCGATCCTGCGCTCGGCCGCGCACTTCGGTGCCAAGGCGCTGCTGCTGCCGGCCGGCAGCACGCTGGCGCTGTCCGGTGCCGCCGCGCGCGTGGCCGAGGGCGGTGCCGAGGCGGTGCCGCTGGTGCAGCTGCCGGAGACCGCCCAGGCGATGGCACAGCTGCGTGCCGCCGGTTTCGGCCTGGCCGCGACCCTGGTGGAGGGCGGTGACGACGTGTTCCGCACCGCGCTGCCGCAACGCCTGGTGTATGTGATGGGCGCCGAAGGCGAGGGCATGGACCGTGGCCTGGCGGGGGCGTGCGACCTGCAGGTCTCGATTCCCGGCAGCGGCGCGGTGGAGAGCCTGAACGTGGCCTCGGCCACGGCGGTGCTGCTGGCGCAGTGGGCCAGCCGCCGCAGCTGATCTGGTATCCCGGGTCGGATCCCTCGCCGCGGGCGAGGGCTCTGACCCCTTCCAGGGTTCGTCATTGCGTCAAGCGCGCATGACGTTTTGAAAGTTTCCTTATTGGTCAGCCGCTTCCGGCAACGCAGGGTGGAACTCCATCCCACGGTGTCCAGAAGAGGCTGCCATGCATCACCCACGCTGTATCCTCATCGCATTGCTGGTCCTGACCAGCGTCCTTGCCAACGGCCGTGCCGCAGCCGGCGAACGCAGCCTGGACGGGGTCAACTTCACCGGTCCGCTGATCACCCCCAACCCGGCCGGCCTGCCGCAGGGCAACTGGTACATCGAACCCTACCTGGTGCGGGTCGACAGCCGCGATCAGTATGACGATGGCGGCCATCGCCGCGGCAGCGCGCAGCACAGCGGTGCGTGGGCCACGGTGGTGCCGATCATCTACGGCTTCAGCGACCGGGTGATGGGCCAGGTCAATCTCAGTGCATCGCGTGCCGAACAGGGCAGCGCGCGCAGCAGTGGTTTCCGCGCCGGCGATACCACTGCGCGCCTGCAGTACCTGCTGCAGGCGCCCAATGCCGATGGCACGCGTCCGGCCATCTCGGTCGCGCTGGTGCAGCGCTTCAGTACCGGCAGCCACGACCGCGTCACCGGCAATCCGCTCGATGCGCAGGGCGACGGTGTGCAGCGCACCACCGCCGCAGTGGGCGTGCAGCAGGTGGTCTGGCTGGGCAACGACCGCCCGCTGCGCTGGCGCGCCCAGCTCAGCGCGGGGCCGGCGCCGTCGCGCACGGCAATCTCCGGGGCCAGCGTGTACGGCACCGATGACAGCTTCCAGGGACACATCTCCCGCGGTTCGGTGCTGGGCCTGTCGGTGGGGGCCGAGTACAGCTTCAATCCGCGCTGGGTCGGCGTGATGGAAGTGGCCGCCAGCCGCGAGACCGGCCAGCGCCTGAGTGGTTTCGCGCGCAACGCCAGCGGCCACGTCGAGCGCGTCGAAGAACATCGCCCGGCCAGCCGCAGCATCACCCTGGCGCCGGCCGTGGAGTACCACTTCAGCCCGACGCTGGGCCTGATCGCCGGCGTGGAATTCAGCGTGGCGGGCCGCAACACCCGCCATATCGTCAGCCCCCAGATTGCCCTGGGCATGTTCTTCTAGGAGGTCGCCGATGAACATCGAATCCATCGTCAACACGATCCTCGGCGTCGTCTGGAGCCCCTACTTGGTGGTGCTGTGCCTGCTCACCGGCCTGTACTTCAGCGTGCGCACGCGCTTCATCCAGCTGCGTGCATTGCCGGACATGCTGCGCCTGATGTTCCGCCATGAGCGCTCCGATGCCGGGGTGTCGCCGTTCCAGGCGTTGTCCCTTTCGCTGTCCAGCCGGGTGGGCGTCGGCAACATCGCCGGCGTCGCCATGGCCATCGCCTTCGGCGGCCCCGGCGCGATCTTCTGGATGTGGATCGTCGCCTTCCTCGGTGCGTCCAGTGCATTCATCGAATCCACGCTCGCGCAGATCTACAAGGATCGCGACGGCAAGGGGCAGTACCGTGGCGGCCCGGCGTACTACATCGAGAAAGGCCTCGGCCAACGCTGGTATGCCGTGCTGTTCGCACTGGTGACGGTGCTGGCGGGCGCGATGCTGGCCGGCACCCAGTCCAATGCGATCACCAGTGCGGTGAACGAAGCCTGGGACGTGCCGGTGATGACCACCACCGCGGTTCTGCTGGTGGTGCTGGGCGCCATCCTCATCGGCGGTGTGCGGCGCATTGCGCGCGTGGCCGAATGGGTGGTGCCGCTGATGGCCGTGGCCTACCTGCTGGTCACGGCGCTGGTGATGGTGCTCAACGCGGAGAAGCTGCCGGAGGTGATCACGCTGGTGCTGCGCAGTGCATTCGGCGTGGATGCAGCGTTCGGCGCGATGATCGGTACTGCCATCCAGTGGGGCGTGCGTCGCGGCGTGCTGTCCAACGAGGCCGGCATGGGCAGTGGGGCGCACCCGGCCGCCGCCGCGGAAGTCTTGCATCCGGTCAAGCAGGGCCTGGTGCAGTCGTTCTCGGTCTACATCGACACGATGGTGGTGTGCAGTGCGACTGCCTTCCTGATCCTGTCCACCGGCCTGTACAACGTCTACGACCCCGCGGTGAACGGCATTCCCGATGACGCGCGCCTGCTGCTGGGCAATCTGCCCGGCGTCGAGGCCGGGCCACGCTTCGTGCAGCATGCAGTGGAATCGGCGCTGCCGGGCTTCGGCCGTTCGTTCGTGGCGCTGGCGATCCTGCCGTTCGCGTTCACCACCATCTTCGCGCTGTACTACATGGCCGAGACCAACGTCAGCTATCTGTGCCGCGATCGGCCGGCGGCGTGGCTGATGGGCGTCTTCCAGCTGCTGTTCCTGGCAGCGACCGGCTACTCGGCGGTGAACAGTGCCACAGTGGCCTGGTCGCTGGGCGACATCGGCGTTGGCCTGATGAGCTGGCTGAACATCATCGCCATCCTGCTGCTGCAAAGGCCTGCCCTGGCCGCACTGCGCGACTACGAGCAGCATCGCCAGGCCGGCAAGGATCCGCTGTTCAACCCGAAACTGCTGGGCGTGCGCAACACCAGCGTGTGGGAAGGCTGACAGGATCGGGGTCAGATCCCTCGCCAGGGCGAGGGCTCTGACCCACGCCATTGCCCGGTGGGCGCGAACCTCGGTTCGCACCGCTCTTCCCGCTGCACTCGCCGGGCATGGCCCGGCGCCAGCGCATCACTCGTTCGGAGGCGTGGTCGCCTTGGCTTCGCTGCCGAAACTACCATCGGCTTCCGCCGCCAGGTACGCGAACACCGTATACGCGGCCACGTTCTGCGCCAGTGCCTTCGGGTCGATCTTGTCCAGCGTGTCGTCGGCGGTGTGGTGCAGGTGGAAGTAGTCCGAGCCGTCCTGCGCCAGCCACGCCCACGCACCGCCCTTGGCGGCCAGCGGGCCGACGTCCGGGCCCGGGCCACCCTTGTCGGCCTGGTACTCGATGCCCAGCGGCTTCATTACTTCGGCAATCTGCTTCGTCGCTTCACGCGAGCCTTCCGGATTCGGTGAACCGGTATTGAAGGCGTAGATGCGGCCTGCGCCGAAGTCGCTCTCGGCGGCCAGCTGGTGCAGGGCCACGTCCTTGGCGTGTGCCTCGGCATAGGCCTTGCCGCCGTAGAGGCCCTGTTCCTCGTTGGCGAAGGCGATCACGCGGATGGTGCGCTTCGGTGCCTGCTTGAGCTGGCCGATCAGGTGGCCGGCAGCCATGGTGATGCCCACGCCTGCGCCGTCATCGACCGCGCCGGTGCCCAGGTCCCACGAATCCAGGTGACCGCCGATCACCACCATTTCCTTCGGCAGGCTGCGGCCGGTGATCTCGCCGATCACGTTGTACGAAGTGGCCGTGCCATCCCAACCGCAGTCCAGCGCCACCTTCACCGTGGTGCTGCCACGGGCCAGCAGGCGCGCCAGCTGGTCGGCATCGGGCACCGACAGTGCCGCCGACGGCACCGGGGTCAGGCCATCATCGAAACGGGTGATGCCGGTGTGCGGCACGCGGTGGGAGTCGGTACCGGCCGAGCGCATCAGGAAGCCCACCGCGCCCTTGCGGATCGCTTCTGACGGTCCCTTGCTGCGGATTGCACCGCCGCGGCCGTAGTCGCGGCCATCGCGGAACGGCAGCATCTGGTAATCGACGAAGGCGATCTTGCCCTTCAGCGAACCGGCCGGTGCCGCCTGCAGGGCGGCCAGATCGGCGAAGCGCACCACCTCCGCTTCCACCGTGCCGCCCGGGCTGCCGCCCAGCGCAGTGATCTGCAGCGGCTGCTGGTTCCTGCCGGTCACGGCAGCGTGTTCACTGCGGCGCTCCCATTTCGGGAAGGTCACCGGTTCCTTCCACACCTTGTCGAAGCCCAGTGCCTTGAACTTGGCTTCGGCCCAGGCCACGGCGCGGGCGTCGGCCTCGCTGCCGGCGATGCGCGGGCCGATTTCGGTGGTGAGCGATTCGACCACCTTCCAGCCGGTGTCATCGGCCAGCGCCTGGTCACGCAGCTGTGCGGCGGTGGCCAGCGACGCCGGGGGCAGGGTGGTGGTATGCGGCGCCGCGAAGGCCGGGGCGGCCAGCAGGGCGAGGGAGGATGCGATGGCAAGGACGCGGCGACGCATGGACAGCTCCGGGAAGGGACCAAGCCTTGGAGCTTAACAGTCGTTCAGCCCGGCGCATGGGCGGGAGGTCATGGCTGGCGCGAACGCTGTTTTCCGCCATGTCCGGCAAAGCGAAAGCCCCGCCGGAGCGGGGCTTTCGCGCAGTCGCGGTAGTGCCGGCCGCTGGCCGGCTTCCGCATGTTCCGATATTGCCGGCCAGCGGCCGACACTACCGTTCTGCGGCCTTATTTCTTCAGGCTGTCGCGGATCTCGCGCAGCAGCACCACTTCTTCGGCCGGTGCGGCCGGTGCCGCTTCCTGCTTGCGCGACAGGCGGTTGATCGCCTTGACCACGATGAAGATGGCGAAGGCCACGATCACGAACTGGATCAGCGTATTGATGAAGTCACCATAGCCGATCACCACGGCCGGAATCTCCTTGCTGTCCGGCCCGATGCGGGCCGGTGACAGCGTCCACGCCAGCTGCGAGAAATCCACCTTGCCGATCAGCAGGCCCAGCGGCGGCATGATGATCTTCTCGACCAGCGCCGTCACGATCTTGCCGAAGGCCGCGCCGATCACCACGCCGACGGCGAGGTCGATGACGTTGCCGCGCATCGCGAATTCCTTGAACTCGGTGAGCATTCCCATTGTTGTTTTTCTCCGGTGGGGAAGTGGACAGCGCGCAGGGTAGCGCAGGTAATGTCAGCCGGTGATCACGCCGTGGCGCTCGGCCACGTTTTCCAGGCGCGCGCTGAAGCGGTCGCCGGGCTTCAGTGCAGCCACGCCTGACGGGGTGCCCATGAACACCAGGTCGCCGGCACGCAGCTGCCACAGCTTGGACAGCTCGTGCAGGATCTCCGGCACGTTCCAGATCATCTGGTCCAGCAGCGCTTGCTGGCGCACCTCGCCGTTGACCTCCAATGACAGATTCAACGCGGCCAGATCGCCCACTTCGGCGGCATGCACGATCTCGCTGATCGGCGCGGAGGCGTCGAAGCCCTTTGCGGCATCCCACGGGTGGCCCTTTTCCTTGGCCGCAGCCTGCAGGTCGCGGCGGGTCAGGTCCAGGCCGACGGCGTAGCCGTAGACCAGTGCTTCGGCATCGGCCACGGCCAGTTCGCCTGCGGGCGCATCACGGCCGATCGCCACCACCAGCTCCACTTCGTGGTGCAGGTTGGCGGTCGCCGGCGGGTAGGGGATGGCGTCGTCATGGCCGACCACGATCGCATCGGCCGGCTTGCTGAAGAACATCGGGCGGCCACGGTCATCGGCCGCCGGCACCGCCGCGCCCATTTCGCGGGCGTGGTCGGCGAAGTTGCGGCCGACGCAGTAGATGCGGTGCACGGGGAAACTGCCACCGCCCACCACCGGTACACGCGGCAGGGCTACGGCAGGGATCACATCGGAGACATCGGACATGCGGGCATCCAGGAAGGGCGTGCCCGCAGTCTAGAACGCATGGCGCCCGCCGTCAGCGGGCGCGGAAGACCCGCATCAGCGCGGGGCCGGCAGCACCGGCTTGCGCACCACGCGGTACTCGCCTTCGACCACGGTCGGATCGACCGGACGGGCAACGCCCGGCTTGCGCGAGGCCAGCAGCTTCCACGCCAGGCCGACCAGGATCATCGCTGCACCGACGAACACGCCGATGAACACCATCGCGGCCAGGATCGCCAGGCCAAGCAGGCCCACGGCAACGCGCACCAGCGGATGGCGCGGCTTGCGCGGCGCGAACAGGGTGCGGAACTGGTTGAAGGCGGATGCGCGATTGAACATGGCGGCTCGATAGGCTGGGATCAGCGAAACCAGAGTATCGGGACGCGCCACTGTCATTGAGTGAAAAACTCGTTAAATATAGCCTGTGCTTATTACGGATCAATGACTTGTGTTCATGTCGCAGCCAGTCACCTGAGTGGGCGTGCGACAATGCGGGTTTACTGTCCGAGCCTTCGCCATGACTGCCTCTGCCGCCCTGATCGCCCTTGATGCCATTGCCGATGGCGCGTTTGCCGAGGTCGAAGCGGTGGTTGATGGCGATGCCGAATCGCTGGTGCTGTACCGCGACGGTGCGCAGGTGCGTGCGTTCCTGAACATCTGCCCGCACGCCGGCCGCCGCCTGGACTGGGCTCCGGGCCAGTTCCTGAAGAGCCGTGAAGGCCACCTGGTCTGCGCCGCGCATGGCGCCTCGTTCGCGCTGGACAGCGGCGACTGCATCGCCGGCCCCTGCAAGGGCGACCGCCTGCGCGTGGTGCCGGTGGACGTGCGCGACGGGCAGGTTTACCTGGCTTGAGGCCAGAAACAGTCGATCACGGCTCGACTCTACAAAAGCCGTGTCGACCAAGGTCGACACCTACCAGAGCGAGATCCGTGCCGACCAACGGTCGGCACCCACCACCAGCCTCGTGAAACTGTCGAAGGCGGGGCACTGTGGGTTTGCGGGGTGTGAGCGGCATGGATGCCGCGACCAAGCCCCCATGGATGGGTTTACGGCGTCCCCGCAAACCCACAGTGCCCCGCCATCCCACGGAATGCCCGCTGTTGCTGTTGCTGTTGCTTCGGCTTCTGCAGGTGCAGGGCGCAGCCCTGCCGATCAAGCCCCTCAGAACATCAGGTTGATCATCAGCACCACCACGCAGGTGTAGATCAGCGACAGCGGGCCGCCGACCCGCCACATCTCGCGCGGGGTGTAGTTGGCCGGGCCGGTGATCATCGAGATCACCGGGTTGGAGGCCGTCATCAGATTGTTGGACGCCGACAGCGCCACGATCAGCGCGAACGCGGTCGGGTTGCCGCCCGCCGCCAGTGCCAGGTTCACCGCGATCGGCACCATCACGATGGTCGCGCCCACGTGGCTGATCACCAGCGAGAACGCCGTGGTCAGCAGCGCCAGCGCCACCTCCAGCACCCACACCGGGATGCCGGTCGGCAGCTTGTCGATGGTATGGCCGGCCACCCACGCCGCCGCACCACTGGAGTCCATCGCCCAGCCGAGCGGAATCAGCCCGGCCATCATGAACACCGTTTTCCAGTTGATCGAGGCATAGGCCTCGTCCATGCGCAGCACGCCGGTCAGCAGCATGCCGGCCACGCCGGTCATCAGCGTCAGCGCCACCGGCAGCTTGCTGGTCAGCGCGATCAGGATGGTCAACGCGAAGATCGCCATGGCGATCTTGAACTTGTGCGGGCGTTGTTCGCCGGTCGGGTAGTCGGTCACCACCACGAAGTCGCGGCTCTTGGCCGCCTGTGCCAGGTCGGTCCAGATGCTGTGGAAGACCAGCATGTCGCCTGCACGCAACTGCACGTCGCGCACGTCCTCGCGGATCACCTGCTTGTCGCGGTTGATCGCCAGCAGGCTGATGCCGCGCTCCTTGCGCAGGCGCAGGTCGGCCGCGCTCTTGCCGATCACGTTCGAGGTCGGCGGCACCACCGCCTCGGAAATACCGGCGCGGCTCGGGTTGAACAGGTCACCCAGGTGCTTCAGGCGCGAAGACATGCGCAGGAACTGGTTCTGCGCGAAGTCGTTGATCTGCTCGCGCGGACCCATTGCGCCGAGCACGCTGCCCACCCAGATGCGCATCTCCGCCGGCGGCGCCAGGCGCGTGTCGTTGCCGGTCTTCAGGGCCAGCAGCAGCGGGGCATCGTGCAGGTTCTCCGCCTCGCCCAGGGTCATGCCGACCAGCGGGCTTTCGGCACTGACCACCAGCTCGAACACATCGCCTTCAATGCCATAGGTCTTGGCGAAGTAGCTTTCGGTGCGCGCCGGGGTGACCCCGTCGTTGGCCAGGTTCTCTTCCTCGATCAGCTTGCGGTCGCCGTAGTAGCGGAAATACAGCAGCGAGGCGATCAGCAGCGCCACGCCGATCGGCAGCGGCGCGAACATGCGCAGCGGCTCGATGGTGGCCAGGCCCGAGGGCAGGTTGTTGTTGGCCGAGGCCAGCAGGTCGTTCAGCAGGATGAGCGGTGAATTGCCGACCATGGTCAGCGCACCGCCCATCACGATCGCCGCCGAAATCGGCAGCAGCAGGCGCTGCAGGGTCAGGCCGGTGCGCGCTGCCAGTCGCGAAGCCACCGGCAGGTACAGCGCCATCACCGACGGGTTCTGCATGAAGGACGAGTTCAGGCCGGCAATGGCCGTGGTCATCATCAGCAGCCGCTGCTCGACGCCATGACCGCGTCGTAGCAGCCACGCGGCCAGCCGGTTCAGCGCCCCGGTGCGGTCCAGGCCGGCACCGAGGATGGTGGTGGCGATGATGCTCATCACCGCGTTACCGGAGAAGCCGCCGAAGATTTCCTCCGGCGCGATCAGCCCGGTGACACCGAGCACCACCAGTACCACCAGCGCGACCACATCGGCGCGGATGCGCTCGAACAGGAACATCGCCATCGTGAAGCCGACCAGCCCGAGCACGAGCTTCATGTCGTTGGTCAGCGTCAGCGCGGTATCCATGTGGGGCGCGGCGTCCTCAGGCGATCGTCAGGTGCGGTCGTACAGCAGGTCCCAGACGCCATGGCCGAGTTTCTGGCCGCGGGTCTCGAAGTGGGTCTGCGGGCGCCAGTCCGGGCGCGGCACGCTGCCACGCGGGCCGGCACGGTTGACCAGGCCGGCGGTGACATCGAGCACGTCCCACATCTGCTCGGCGTAGTCCTCCCAGTCGGTGGCACAGTGCAGGCGGCCGCCCGGGCGCAGCTTGCGCACCAGCAGTTCGGCGAACGCCGGCTGCAGCAGGCGGCGCTTGTTGTGGCGCTTCTTGTGCCACGGGTCCGGGAAGTAGATGCGCACTTCATCGAGCGCGCCATCGGCGATCTCGTTCTGCAGCACTTCCACCGCGTCGTGGTGGTACAGGCGCACGTGGTCGGCGTTGTCGTCGGCCAGCGCGTTCAGCAGCCGGCCCACGCCCGGGGCGTGCACTTCGATGCCGATGTAATCGCGCGACGGGTCGTGCTGGGCGGCGAAGCGCAGCGCGGCACCGTTGCCGAAGCCGATTTCCAGCACCTTGTGTGCCGGGCGGCCGAAGGTGGCGTCCAGGTCACGCGGTTGGCCGGTGTAGTCGAGGCCGAAGCGCGGCCAGCGTTCGTCGAACGCGCGCTGCTGGGCGGGGGTGAAGCGGCCTTGGCGCAACACGAAGCTGCGCACTTCGCGGCGGCCCTCGCTTACGGTGAAGGGCTTGGGCGGAGCCTTGGAACCGGCGCTGTCGAAAGGATTGGTCATCAGCCGATCAGCCCATCCACCGGCGAGGAGGCGCTGGCGTAGCGCTTGCGCGGGATGCGCCCGGCCAGGAAGGCCTCGCGGCCGGCCTCGACCGCCTTGCGCATGGCACTGGCCATCAGCACCGGGTGGCGCGCACCGGCAATGGCCGTGTTCATCAGCACGCCGTCGCAGCCCAGCTCCATCGCAATCGCGGCATCCGACGCGGTACCGACGCCAGCGTCAACGATGATCGGCACCTTGGCGTCTTCGATGATCTGCAGCAGGTTGTACTTGTTCTGGATGCCCAGGCCCGAACCGATCGGCGCGGCCAGCGGCATCACCGCAGCGCAGCCGATCTCTTCCAGGCGCTTGGCCAGGATCGGATCGTCGGAGGTGTAGACCATCACTTCGAAGCCGTCCTTGACCAGCTGCTCGGCAGCCTTGAGGGTCTGCACCACGTCCGGGTACAGCGACTTCTGGTCGCCCAGCACTTCCAGCTTGGTCAGGTTATGGCCGTCCAGCAGCTCACGGGCCAGGCGGCAGGTGCGCACGGCGTCTTCGGCGGTGTAGCAGCCGGCGGTGTTGGGCAGGATGGTGTAGCGCTCCGGCGGCAGCACGTCGAGCAGGTTCGGCTCACCCGGGTTCTGCCCGATGTTGGTGCGGCGGATCGCCACGGTGACGATCTGGGCGCCCGCGGCCTCGGTGGCCAGGCGGGTTTCTTCCAGATCCTTGAACTTGCCGGTGCCGGTCAGCAGCCGCGAGCCATAGGTCTTGCCGGCGATCACCAGCGAATCGGGGGAGACATGAACGTTCATGGCGCGATTATCGCCTATCCGCCTGAAGATGGGATCACGCAAGGCGGTGCTGTCCGCAGGAGGGCGAGGGTAGTGCCGGCCGCTGGCCGGCACATGCAGGGTGCCTGACAGCGTCGGATTGCCGGCCAGCGGCCGGCACCACCCGGAGGTCTCAGCCCCCGCCCAACGCGTGCACGATCTCCACCACGTCGCCTTCGGCCAGGACGTGCTCGCCGTGGCGGCTGCGGCTGACGATCTCGCCGTTGACCTCGACCGCCACCCGGCGCTGCAGCAACTGTTCGGCCTCGAGCAGGTCGTGGAGGGTTGCCGAAGCGGGCAGGGCGCGGGGTTCGCCATTGAGCTGGATGTTCATCCGTGCATTGTCGCCGATAGCCCGCCGGGATCGGAACACTTGCAAATTGAGCGGGGCGCCAGCTCCGGCACAGCAGGTTTTCCGGTGATCGGGCGACAATCCATGCGGCGGCGCAGCGTGAGCAAAACGCGGCGCAGTGAAACCATTCACCGTGCGCCGGCGTACGTCCGCCGGGTCCTCAACGATATCCCCACAGGAGTTTTTTCATGCTGCTCAGCAAACGCCCGATCCGCACCCTGATGGCGGCCGCGATCGCGCTGGCCGCGCTTCCGGCCATGGCAGGCGAATCCCCGTATTCCAAGGCCGTGTTCTTCGGCGACAGCCTGACCGATGCCGGCTATTTCCGCCCGCTGCTTGATCCGGGCGTGCAGCCGGTCACCGGTCAGTTCACCACCAACCCGGGCTGGGTGTGGTCGCAGCAGGTCGCCAATTACTACGGCCTCAACGGCGGTGCCAACGGCAACGGCCAGAAGGGTGACAACTATGCTGTCGGTGGCGCCCGCGTATCGGTCGACGAAGCGGGTGGCCTGGGTGCCATTCCGTCGCTGAAGTCGCAGGCCGCCCGTTACCTTGCCGCCAACGGCGGCAAGGCTGACGGTAACGCGCTGTACACCGTCTGGGGAGGCGCCAATGATCTGTTCGCGGCCACCCGTGCGGCGGCAGGCGGCGCGTCCCAGGCCCAGGTGCAGGGCATCATCGGCGCAGCGGTCACGGACCAGATCGCACTGGTGGGGGCACTGAAGCAGGCCGGCGCCCAGTACGTGCTGGTTCCGAACCTGCCGGACGTGGGCATCACTCCGCAGTTCCGTGGTCCCAATGCCGCCGCCGCCACCGCACTGTCGGCCGGCTACAACAAGGCCCTGTACGGTGGCCTGAAGCAGGCCGGCATCGAGTTCATCCCGCTTGATACCTTCAGCATCCTGCGTGAAGTAACCGCCAGCCCGGCGATGTACGGCTTCACCAACGTCACCAGCACCGCCTGCAAGATCGATCCGAACAACGCCACTGCAAGCATCATTGGCTGCAACCCGACCAGCTACGTCAGCCCGGATGCGGCCAATACCTATCTGTTCGCCGATGGCGTGCATCCGACCACGGCGGGCCACCAGCTGCTGGGCCAGTACGCGGTCTCGGTGCTGGAAGCCCCGCGCCTGCAGCAGGTGCTGAGCCACTCGGCACAGACCATCGGTCGTTCGCGTGCCGATCAGGTCAGCATGCACCTGGGCGGTCGTCCGGCCGACGGCCTGTCCTGGTGGGGCGGCGTCCGCGGTGACCTGCAGCGCTACGACCACGCGGATCTGTACGACGGCCTGGCGCCGGCCGGCCTGTTCGGCATCGACTGGGCGCGCGACGGCATGGTGGTCGGCGGCTTCGCCGGCTTCGGCCGCCTCAACGCCGACTTCGGCAACAGCCGTGGCGATTTCACCCAGAAGGACACCACCGCCGGTCTGTTCGCCGGCTGGTACGGCGATCGCATCTGGGTGAACGGCCAAGTCAGCTACACCTGGCTGTCGTATGACGTGAACCGCAAGGTCCAGCTCGGCCCGGCCACCCGCGAGCACGGTGGTTCGCCGGACGGCAGCAACCTGACCGCCGCCCTGAACGCCGGTTACGAGTTCGGCACCGAAGGCGGCTTCCGCCACGGCCCGATCGCTTCGGTGATCTGGCAGAAGGTGAAGATCGATGGTTACACCGAAAGCGCTGCGGCCGGCACCCTGGCCACCGCGCTGGGCTACGACCGCCAGAACGTTGATTCGACCGTTGGTCGCATCGGTTGGCAGGCCCGCTTCGATGGCGGCACCCTCAAGCCGTACGCGCAGCTGACCTACGACCATGAGTTCGAAGACACCAAGCAGGGCAGCGCGTGGCTGCAGACCTTGCCGGAACTGGGCAGCTACCGTGTGCCGGGCCTGAAGTTCGACAAGGACTACGCGACCGTCGTGCTGGGCGCCCGCACCGAACTGTTCGGGCTGCAGAGCAACTTCGGCCTGAGCGCTTCGGCCGGGCAGAAGCGCGCCCAGGACGCAACGCTGTTCGCCAACTTCAGCGGCAGCTTCTAAGCAGAGACCAGGCGGGGTCGGCCCTCTCGGCAGCGAGAGGGCTTTGACCCCCGGCCTGATGCGATGGGCACCATTGCGCAACACGGGGCCCAGCGCATAGACTTCCCACCGCAACGCGGGCGTAGCTCAATGGTAGAGCTGTAGCTTCCCAAGCTACTGACGTGGGTTCGATTCCCATCGCCCGCTCCATGTCTCCAGCGGTCTGTATCAGGCAGACGCTCCGCGATATCCGAACCCCGCTTTTCCGCGCATGGATCCCGGTCGAGATGCCCGGTGAATGCCAGGGCTGGACGTCGCTTCGCAAACATCCCTTGGCCGGATCGGTCGAGTCCGAATGCATCCTTGCGCATAGCCTGCAGGACAGGAATTCCCCTGCCCCAGCGCTGTGGCCTTCCGGGCTTGGTCAGGCTGCAGGGTTCAGTTGATGCTTGGCTTGGGAATGCTAAAAGATCGTTAGCTGTTGACGCCCATCATCCGTTGCCCGGAGCGTGAATGATCGCTGCACTTGTGCCCATCAGGCGATGCTTTGATTTTTCCGGGCGATCCGACCGGCGGGAGTTCTGGTCGTATTCGCTGCTTGCCGGGTTCGTCATAGCGGTGAGCTACAGCGTGATGGATCGCGGTTACTGGCTGGTCGGCTACCTGTCGTTCGATTGGGAAACGTCAGAGATCCTGTGGAAGCTGGGATGGGTCATGACCGTCTGCGCTGTCATCGTCTTCCTGCCTCCGATGCTGGCCCTGACCGTGCGGAGATTGCACGATATCGACGAGTCAGGCTGGTACACCGTGATCGCGTTCATTCCCTTGGGGGTGTTCGTCCTCTTTCCGGTCATGCTGCTTCCCGGGAGCGAGGAAGAGAATCGATTTGGCGCAGTTCCAGGAGCGCAGGATGCTTGAACCGGCATCGGCCGCAATCGATCGGATCGGCATTGAAGGCGTGGACGGTTCGCTGGGGCGCCTCTCTCATCCGCATGTCCCTTGATCGAACCGCCCTGCGGCGCTACACCCAGTGGTTGCCGTTCCTGGCCCTGTTCGCCGTCTGTGTGGCCTGGTGGTCGCCTCTGGGAGTGATTGTCGGCCTTGCCGTGTGCCTTGCGCTGGGGGGCGCGCTGCAGCGCATCGATCTGGTCGGCGATGCGGTGGGCGGTTCACGCCTGCGCTCGCGATCGATGAAGCCCTTTGCCGAACGGCCGCCCGCACATGATGTGCTGTTGGATTGGGGCGAGCTGGGCATGGGCGGACCGGCGTACAGCACGCAGATGCTGCGCGATGGCGCCATCGTCGAAGGCGTATCCACTGGAGGCAGTCGTGATGCCAGTGGTGAATGGCAGGACCTGCCGGGAGGCGCGCTGCGCCTGGCCAGCGGGTATGTTGATCGATGCGAAGCAGTGATCGTCTACGACGAGCGCCAAAAGACGGTGCAGGTGCTTGCGGCTGCTCCCGGCCTGTTCCGGCAGCAGCTGAGCGAGCGCCAGCAGTCCGATGGGGACGCCGGTGCGGAGGCGTGGCTGCGCAGCCAGCCCGGCGGCATGACCCAGCTGCATCCCTGCCGGGGCCTATGGCTGGAGCAGGGACATCCGGCGCTGGCCGCCGGAGTGCCGCGGGAGCTGAGGCACGTCCTGCCTGATGCCCGGGTGCTGCGCGCGGTCCCGCTGCTTCCCGAGGATCTGCGCGTGACCGCGCATCCGGCGCTGTTCGCGTGCATCTGCCCGTATGCCCTTTACCTTGACGACGCCTCCAGTGGTCGCCACGCCTGTGATCTGGAGACGGTGATCGCGAGCCCGTCGGGACGCTGCCTGGTGGTGGCCGGCAGTGTGCTTGATGAGAACCTGCGACCCATCGAGGGCGTGTGGCTTGTCTGCTGGCAGGGTCGTTGGCAAGCCTTTGCCCGTCATGCGATGGGGGGCTTCGGCAAGGCCCGGAGCATGGCCTGGATCAATGTGATCGATGCTGACGATGACGGCACACTCCAGTGCGAAGCCTATGAGGAACGCTGGGAGTCCGATGCCGTCCATCGAAACCCCACGCGCCACACAGCCTTGGAGCTGCCTGTGGAATGGCGTGAAACCGGGTTGGCGCTGCGCGCCCGTGATGGGCGCTTCAGGCTGCGCCTTCCCTCGCGCTGATCAGGCCTCGGCGGCGCGCGCGCTCGTTTCCCGCAGCGACTGTGCATATTCCTCGGTGAACAGCCCCGACAACGCCTGGCGCTGCTCCGCATCGATCTCGCGCGAGGCGTTGGCCGTGTAGTCGAAATGAACCATCACGCAGCGCCCGCTGGCTACCAGGGCCTCGAACTGGAACGCCTGTTGCACGATCGAGAGCGAGGAGCGGCCAATGCTCTCGATCCGGGTCTCGATGCGCACTTCGTGTCCCGCCTGTATCTGCTGCAGGAAGTCGATCTCGTAGCGGCGCAGGATCAGTGCCAGGTCGCGCATGCTGGCCTCGCGGCTGAAATGCCGGAAGATCTCCTGGCGGCCTTCCTCGAACCAGACGGGCAGGGCGGTGTTGGTGACGTGGCCGAGTACATCCACTTCGGAGAAGCGCGGGAATACGGTGATCGACATCGGGTTTCCTTGCGGTCTGGCCTGCCCCGCAGTGTGCCGCCTGCGCCTGAGCAAGCCACGCCGCAGGGCATCATCCGCCCGCCACACGCCCGCGCTATGCTGCGCGCCTGCCGCCCGATCCTGCCGCGATGAAGCTCGCCATCCTGTCCCGCAACAGTTCCCTGTATTCCACCCGCCGGCTGGTCGAGGCGGCGCGCGCGCGCGGCCACACCGTGCGCATCCTCGATCCGCTGCGCTGCTACATGCGCATTGCCGCCGATGGCTTTTCGATGCATTACAAGGGCCGGCCGATGACCGGCGTGGACATGGTCATCCCGCGCATCGGTGCCTCGATCACCCGCTATGGCACGGCCGTGCTGCGCCAGTTCGAACTGATGGGTGCACGCACCCCGAATCCGTCCGACGCGATCCTGCGTTCGCGCGACAAGCTGCGCGCACACCAGCTGCTGGCGGCCAAGGGCATCGACATGCCGGTCACTGTGTTCGGCGACAACCCCGACGACACCGTCGACCTGTTGTCCATGCTGGGCCCACCGCCGCATGTGGTGAAGCTCAACGAGGGTACCCAGGGGCGCGGCGTGATCCTGACCGAGAAGGCCAGCGCCTCGCGCGGCATTGTCGAGGCCCTGCGCGGGTTGTACGCCAATTTCCTGATGCAGGAATTCATCGGCGAGGCCAAGGGCGCCGATCTGCGCTGCTTCGTGGTCGGTGACCAGGTGGTTGCCTCGATGCAGCGGCAGGCGCCGGAAGGTGACTTCCGCTCCAACCTGCATGCCGGGGGTACGGCGGTGGCGGCCAAGGCCAGCCGTGCCGAGCAGCAGGTGGCGGTGCGGTCGGCCAAGGCGCTGGGACTGTCAGTGTGCGGGGTGGACCTGATCCGCTCCGCCCGCGGCCCGCTGGTGCTGGAGGTCAATTCAACGCCGGGGCTGGAAGGGATCGAGGCTGCGTGCGGGGTGGACGTGGCCACGCGCATCATCGAGCACGTCGAGAAGCTTAAAAAACCCTGATTATTCAGCGCCTTGAGATTCTCACAGGCGGATGAGGCCGGCTTTAACAAGCCTTTAATCGGCCCACGCGTAGGCTTCAGCGAACCGCAGCTCTGCCTCTCAGCAGGATCGGTATCGGGATACAACTTCAGACCCAGGCGGGGGCACCGCCTGGGTCTTTTTTATGCCTGCCAGCTGTCCCTTGTGGAGGTGGCGTGACGGCCGTAGAGTGGCCCCCATCGTTCCTGGATGGATCGGAGGCTGGCGATGTACCGCATCACGATGATCGCGTTGTTGCTGGGCCTGGCCGGATCTGCTGCGGCCAAGCCGGAGAAAGCCGTTGTGCAGATGGACCGGCAGTCGCCGGTGGCCGAGCAGGTGCGCCAGGTCGAAAAGGCCCTGGATGATGGCGATTACAGCGAGATTTCCGCTGATGACCGCAGCACCGTGCGCGAAGCGCTGGCCCGGATCACCGCGAGGATGGGCGGCCACCAGAGCGTGCAGGAACTGCCGCCGCAGGTGCAGGGGGAGGTCTTCAACGACCAGGAGCGGATCAATACCCTGCTCACCCGCGCCCACGAGGACAGCCGGCAGATCTGCCAGCACACGCGCAGTACCGGCAGCAACATGCCCAAAAGCCGCTGCCTGACGGTGGCCGAGCGCCGCCGGATCGAGGAAAAGGGCAAGGCGCTGTTGAACGACCAGCGCACCTTCAACAACTTCAACCCTGCCAGCTCGCGGTAGGGCTTCCGCTGCCCCGACCATTGGCACTTGCTGGCGTGAAGGGGGTGCGAATAGAGTCGGGATTCGCCACAGACAAGGATTTGTTTGCCATGAAACAGGCTTTGATGTCGGCCGTCCTGTTGTCAGGACTCGCCCTGGTCAGTACCGCATCGGCATCCAGGGGCAAGGACGTGTTCGTGCCCGGCCAGCCGCTGCAGCAGCAGATCGCGCGTATCGAGGTGGAGCTCAAGGACGGCGAAACCTATTCGGAACTCAAGCAGGACGAGCGCACCCGCGTCAACGACGCCCTGGCACGCATGCGCGCAGCGGTGGAGCAGTACCCGGCACGCGATTCCATGCCTGAACCGGTGCAAACCCAGGTCTTCAACGATCAGCAGGTCGTGAACACGGTTTTGACACAGGCGCGTGAAGATAGTCGTCTAATATGCCAACGTGAAAAGCCCATCGGTTCCAACCGGACCACGACGCAGTGCATGACCGTTGCCGAGCGCGCTCGGCAGAAGGAACGGGCACAGCAGGACATGAGGCAGGTCATGCGCGCCGGCAGTACAGTCAATTAGAGGTGACAGTGAGAATCCTGGTAATCGAAGACAACAGCGACATTGCGGCCAACCTGGGCGACTATCTGGAGGACCGGGGGCATACGGTGGACTTCGCGGCTGACGGGGTCACCGGCCTGCATCTGGCCGTGGTGCACGAGTTCGACGCGATCGTGCTGGATCTCAACCTGCCAGGCATGGACGGCATCGAAGTCTGCCGCAAACTGCGCAATGAAGCGCGCAAGCAGACCCCGGTGCTGATGCTGACGGCCCGCGATTCGCTGGACAACAAGCTGGCCGGCTTCGATTCCGGTGCCGATGACTACCTGATCAAGCCGTTCGCGCTGCAGGAAGTGGAAGTGCGTCTGAACGCCCTGTCGCGCCGCGGCAAGGGCGTGCAGACCCGCGTGCTGGAAACCGGCGACCTGGAATACAACCTGGATACGCTGGAAGTGCGCCGCCAGGGCAAGCTGCTGCAGCTCAACCCGACCGCGCTGAAGATCCTGCAGGCGCTGATGGAAGCGGCACCGGCGGTGGTGACCCGCCAGGAGTTGGAAACCCGCGTGTGGGGCGAGGAACTGCCCGACTCGGATTCGCTGCGCGTGCATATCCATGGCCTGCGTGCGGTGGTCGACAAGCCGTTTGAAGTGCCGCTGATCCAGACCCGCCATGGCATCGGATACCGCATCGCCACCCCGGAAGCCTGATTCCGTGGCAGCCAAGGGGGAGCGTCGGCGCACGCCATACCGGCGGCGCCTGCGCAGCCGCATCATCGTCTCGTTCGTGTTGTTGGGCTTCTGCCTGACGACACTGTTCGCGTTTGCCACCAACTGGGCCCGCATGCGGGTGGAAAACCAGTTGGTGGAAGACGTGATCAACCACAACATCGAAGAGTATGCGCGGCGCTTCTACGAGCATCCGGGGCGCAATCCGGCAGTGCCCGTGCAGCAGATCCGGGCGTACGCCTACTCGGCTGACAAGTTCGACAAGGCCCGCGAGTCGTGGCCGCAGTGGGCCGACCTGCAGAACGGCAATTACAACCTCAGTGGCACCGACGAGCAGGGGCAGCCGTATGCCTACAAGCTGGCGGTACGCAAGGCCGACGACGCCTGGTTCTTCCTCGCCTATGACATGACCGACAGCGTGCGCGGCGGCAAGCAGCTCAACCGCGCGCTGGTGTTGTCGGTGCTGGTGTTCAGCGTGCTGTCGCTGGTGCTGGGCTGGTGGTCGGCGTCGAAGGTGATGAAGCCGGTGTCGGACCTGGCCGCGCGGCTGCGTGCGTACCGCGGCGGTACCAGTGAGCCCGAGCCCTTGGCGCCGCGCTTTCCCGATGACGAGGTGGGGCAGCTGGCACAGGCGCTGGACGACTATTCCTCGCGGCTGACCGAAGTGGTGCAGCGCGATCGCGAGTTCAATGCAGACGTCAGCCATGAACTGCGCACGCCGCTGGCAGTGATCCGCGGTGCCACCGAGCTGCTGCTGACCCGGCCCGGCCTGGACGAGAAGGTGCTGCAGCGCCTGCAGCGTATCCAGCGTGCCGAGCAGCAGTGCAGCGACCTGATCGGCGCACTGCTGCTGCTGTCGCGCAACGAGCGCGGGCAGGGCACCAGCAACGTGGCCCGCGTGGCCGAGCAGCTGCTGGATGCGCACCGCGCGCAGCTGGGTGGCAAGCCGCTGGAGCTGCTGCTGGAAGGCGAGCGCAACCTGGTGATCGATGCACCCGAGGCGGCGCTGTCGGTGGCGCTGGGCAACCTGATCGGCAACGCGGTGAAGTACTCACAGGATGGCGAAGTACGCGTCTTCGTGGGCGCCAATTCGGTGTCGGTGACCGACAGCGGCCCGGGCCTGAGCGAGGAAGACGCGGCCAAGCTGTTCCAGCGTGGCTACCGCGGCACGCACGCCGGTCATTCGCAGGGCGGCGGCATCGGCCTGTCGATCGTCAGCCGTCTGTGCGACCTGTACGGCTGGCAGGTGAGCGTGCGCCCCGGTGGCGAGCGTGGCGTGATCGCCACCCTGACGTTCTCGCCGAAGCCGCTGTAAGCACCCCTGCTTGGGTGGGTGCCGACCTTGGTCGGCACGGACCCTGCCGACCTTGCATCACGCCCTGTGTCGCTTGTGCCACTGAATCCACCGCACGCGAACATCCCATCGCAGGCCCGACACGACACCACCGTGATCGCTGCCGCGCCCGGCGCGTGTTCCAACGCACGCATTCGCAAGCCCGCGCCGCACTTGGGAATTTCCTTACAGATTGCCGTGCGCGGTGATGGCCTGATGACCTGGCCGGGGCAGGTGCCTTGGCCGGGATTGGCGTCCTGAAATCAACTGTCAGATGGAAAACTTCCGATGCCTCGCACGGCATCGCGGACAATGCACTGTGCTCGCTTCATGGCGGGCGGTGCGTGGGGATTCCCGGGAATCCGCCGGAGTTTCCATCCATCTGGGAGTTGTCCGGTACGCCAACCCGCACCGTCCGCCACCTTGCATCTGCAGGTGGCCTGCCGTCTGCGAGGAGCTTCACCATGTCCACCCGCCCGCTGTTCCCCCAGTTGCACGCCCTGATCGGCGATGCCGCCCACCTGCTGCCTGCCGACGTCGCCGAGCGGGTCGAAGTTCTGCTGGATGACCCCAGGGACCTGCTGCCCGCCCTGCTGGCGCGCATGGATGGCCGCGACGCCGCCGACGGCCAGCGGCTGGATGTGCAGGGTGCCAGCCCGGCGCAGGCCGCCACGATGGCTGGTCTCAGCCGCACGCTTGCCGGCCTGAATACCCTGATCCAGCTGCTGCACGCTGCCGAAATCGCGCGGGAGCAGGGTGGCGCCCGCCAGCAGCTCAATCCCGATGTGGTCGACGGCCTGCTGTTGGGCGCCCGCGAACTGGCCCGCTACGCCCGCCAGCAGCTGGAGTAGATCCACGTCACGCATGGACGCGCTTTGGTAGTGCCGGCCGCTGGCCGGCAACCAGGCCTCAAGCCCCGGCCAAGCCCAGATACTGCGCATGCAGCTGTTCCACCTGCACCTGCAGGTCCTCCGGCTGCCCATCATTGACCACCACGTCATCGGCCAGTGCCAAGCGCTGCGCACGGCTGGCCTGCGCAGCAATCATCCGGTCGGCCAGCGCAGCATCAATGCCGTCGCGCTGCATCAGCCGGGCATGCTGCACGGCTTCCGGTGCATCCACCAGCAATACCCGGTCCAACCAGGGGTAGGCCTTCCGCCCGCCCACCTCGGTCAGCAGCGGAATGGCCGCAATCGCATAGGGGCTTTCAGCCTGCTCGCACTGCTGTTGCATCAGCAGGCGGATGGCCGGGTGGGTGATGGCTTCCAGCGCCGTCCGCTCGGCCGGATCGGCGAAGACGTGGGCGCGCAGGCGGCCCCGGTCCAGGGCGCCATCGGCCAGCAGCATGCCGGCGCCGAAGCGCTCGGCGATACGGGCCAGGGCCGGGCTGCCGGCGGCGACCACGGCCCGGGCGGCCAGGTCGGCGTCGGCCACCACGATGCCCAGCGCCTCGAAGCGCCGGGTCACCTCACTCTTGCCGGCGGCGATGCCGCCGGTCAGGCCAACCACGTAGCGGCTCATGGGGACTCCCCTCAGCGCAGTCCGCTCATCACCATGTACTGCTCCACCAGCGGTGCACCCCACATGAAGTACAGCCAGCCGGCAATGGCCAGGTAAGGGCCGAACGGAATCGGCGTGGCGCGGTCACGGCCCCGGCTGTACAGCCAGATCGAGCCGATGATGGCGCCCAGCACCGACGACAGCAGGATGATCGGCAGGATGCCCTTCAGGCCACACCAGGCGCCCAGGGCTGCCAGCAGTTTGAAGTCGCCGTGGCCCATGCCCTCCTTGCCGGTCAGCTGCTTGAACAGCCACCAGACCGTCCACAGCGACAGATAGCCCACCGCCGCGCCCACCAGGGCGGGCTTGGCCGGCATGTACAGGTTGTCGATGCTGCCTATCAGCCCCAGCCACATCAGCGGCAGGGTGAGCTGGTCGGGCAGCAGCTGGGTGCGCAGGTCGATGCCGGACAGCGCGATCAGGAAGCAGGTCAGCACGATGGCGCCGAAACCCTGCCAGCCGAAGCCGAACTGCCAGACGCAGGCCACCACCAGCAGTGAGGTCAGCGCCTCCACCAGCGGGTACTGCAGCGAGATCGGCGCCTTGCAGTGGCGGCACTTGCCGCCCTGGATGATCCAGCTGAACAGCGGGATGTTCTCGTACCAGCTCAGCTTGTGCTTGCAGTGCGGGCAGTGCGACGGCTCGACCACGATCCCCGGTGGGGGCGGCTCATAGAAGTCCGGCTCCTCCAGGACCTCGCGCGCATCGCGCTTCCACTGCCACTCCAGCCGCTTGGGCAGGCGCAGGATGACGACGTTCAGGAAACTGCCCAGCAGCAGTCCGAAGGCGGCCGCGGCGGGGTAGCCGAGGCCAGGATGCTGGTCGAGAAAAGCCATGTATGTGTTATCCGACGACGGCGCCGAGTTTGAAGATGGGAAGGTACATGGCAATCACCATGCCGCCCACAATGGTACCAATGAACACCATGATCATCGGTTCCAGCAGGCTGCTCAGGGCATCCACCGAATTGTTGACCTCCTGCTCATAGTACTCGGCCACCTTGAACAGCATGGCGTCCAGCGCACCGGCCTCTTCGCCGATGCCGGTCATCTGGATGACCATGTGCGGGAACAGGTTGGTCTGCTTCATCGACATGTTCACCGGGTAACCCACCGAGACGTCGTCGCGCATGCGCAGCACCGCCTCTTCGTACACGGTGTTGCCGGTGGCGCCGGCCACGATGCCCAGCGCCTCCACCAGCGGCACGCCGGCCTTGAAGGTGACCGCGGTGGTGCGCGAGAAGCGGGCGATGGCACTGTTGTGCATGATCTGCCCGATCACCGGCACCTTCAGCACGAACCGGTCCATCGCGTGCTGCATCTTCGGCGAGCGCTTGTAGGCCATGATGGCACCGACAGCGGAGCCCACCACGATCAGGAATATCAGCCACCACCACGACACCATGAACCGCGAGAGATTCACCACCATCTGGGTGAAGGCGGGCAGCTCGGCGCCGAAGCTCTTGAACACGTCCTCGAACTGCGGCACCACGAACACCAGCATGATGCCGCTGACCAGCATCGCCACCACCACCACCATGATCGGGTAGAACAGCGCCTTCTTGATCTTGCCCTTCAGCGCTTCGATGTTTTCCTTGTAGGTGGCCACCGTGTCCAGCACGGTTTCCAGCACGCCGGCGCCTTCGCCGGCCCGCACCAGGTTGCGGTACAGCTCGTCGAACTGCACCGGGTGCTTGCTGACCGCCTCGTACATCGAGGAGCCGCCCTCGATGTCGGTGCGGATGGTGTCCACCAGCTTCTTCATCCGCGGGTTCTTGTGCCCGCTGGCGATGATGTCCAGCGCCGACACGATCGGCACGCCGGATTTCATCATCGTGGCCATCTGCCGGCTGAAGAAGGCGATGTCCTTCGGCTTGACCGGGCTGCCGGAGGCGCCGAACAGCGGCTTCGGCTTGGGCTTGACCTGGCCCGGGTTGATGCCCTGGCGGCGTAGCTCGGCGCGCAGCAGGTTGGCGTTCTTGGCCAGCTGCTCGCCCTTCATCTTCACGCCCCGCTTGTCGGTCCCCTCCCAGACAAACGGCTGCAGCTCCATGGTGGCGCGCGCCACCGGCTCTTTCTTGATCGCACTGCGACTGACAGACATGTTGGCTCCCCAAGACCCGCCATCCCCAGGCGGGTAACTAGCCATTGATGGTAGCGGGTTCAAGGGCGGATGGGCAGTTGGCAGGCGGCCTGGCGTGCGATTTCGTGCCGGGTGCCGACCAAAGGTGACGTACTGCGTCACATTGCCGCGTCCATCGCAGATTCGGAAGCGGGGGGTTCCCATCCGCGAAATTGCTGCCATCATGGGCGCGGGGAAATCCAGGGGGAGGCGTGCCGGGGTTGGCACGCAACCTGCGTTGATCCACCCGCAGGGCATGGGGCCCGCTCAACCGGCGCTGTCCGGTCCGATCCCGTGCACTGAACTCAACCACCACTATCTTGGGGATGTACCAATGAAGAACCAGAAGGGCTTCACCCTTATCGAACTGATGATCGTCGTCGCGATCATCGCCATCCTGGCCGCCATCGCGCTGCCGGCCTACCAGGACTACACCTCGAAGTCGAAGGTCACCGCTGCGCTGGCCGATCTGGCCTCGCACAAGACCCAGTTCGAGATGGTCGTCAGCGACGGTGGCACCCCGACCGTGGCCAACTCTGGCTTCCAGGCCGACAACACTGGCGCATGCTCGAAGATCGCTGTTGCCGCGACTGGTATGACCTGCACGATCCGCGAGCCGGGCCGTATCGGTGATGCGTCCAGCATTGCGCTGAACTACGCAGAAGCCTCTGGCTCGGGCGCAACCGCTACTGCAGGTGGCTTTACTTGCGTCACCACCGACGTCAAGGAAAAGTTCAAGCCGAAGGGCTGCAGCTGATCCATACCATTGACGAGAGGCATGTGGGCTATTTGTCCTGGGTCTTTCGTACGATGAACACAGGGCCCGCTTCGGCGGGCCTTGTGCTGACTGGAGCACGAGGTCCAGTCATGACGCAGCAATGGGGATTGCTGGATCAAACAGGGGGAGTCATGAACACACAGAAGGGCTTCACGCTCATCGAGCTGATGATCGTGGTGGCCATCATTGCCATACTTGCCGCGATCGCGATGGTGGCATTTCAGCCTTACATCGTTCGCACCCAGTTGACGGCCGCGCTGGCCGACATCAGCCCTGGCAAGACGCTGGTGGAGATCGTTGTCTATCAGGGGCGTCCTGTCAGTGAGGTTACGCCACAACTTATCGGCGGCGCCCAGAACGCCCACTGCTCCAGCGTCGAAGCCGAACTCAGCGAATCCGGTGTCGGCCACATCAGCTGCACCGTAAAGGGGCACAGCGTGCTGGACGGCAAGGACCTGATCCTGCGCCGCTCCGCCGAGGGCATCTGGAGCTGCGATGGCAGCGCGTTCGAGGCGCGCTATCGCCCGACCGGCTGCTGATCACACTTCAGCGCTCCGATGGGATGCTGGCTGCCCCTTGACGGGGCTATCATCCCCGGGGGAGTCAGGATCGTGCCTGCCGGGCCGGGAGTGCCGGGCAAGGCAGTGTTGCTCATGGATTGGCGATGCCGGTGGCCATTGGGTCGCGGCGGGTTCTGCTGCCCCGTGCGGTGTCCGTGCAAGACGCACGGCATGGCATGACCCCATGAGCCAAGGATTCATATGAACGCTGTCACCACCGCCAATCTTGTCGGCATCACCGGCCTGGCCCGTCGCCTGGTGCAGGACGGGGCCCTGGACGAGGCCACCGCCCGCGACGCCATGGCCAAGGCCGCCGCCGCGCGCCAGCCACTGCCGACGTGGTTCGCGCAGAACAAGCTGGTCAATGCCTCGCAGCTGGCCGCCGCCAATGCGGTCGAGTTCGGCATGCCGCTGTTCGACGTGTCCACCTTCGACGCCAGCCAGAACGCGATGAGCCTGGTCAGCGAGGAGCTGCTGCGCAAGCACAACGTGCTGCCGCTCTTCAAGCGCGGTGGCAAGCTGTTCGTCGGCACCAGCAATCCGACCCACTCGCTGGACGAGATCAAGTTCCACACCAACCTGGTGGTCGAGCCGATCCTGGTCGACGAGGACCAGATCCGGCGCACGCTGGAACAGTGGCACGCCAGCCATGACACCCTCGGCGATGCCCTGGGTGGTGATGACGATGGCATGGGCAACCTGGACGTGGCGGCCGGCGACGAGGATCTCGGCGCCACCGGCGGCGAGTCCGGCATCGATGCCAAGGGTGACGACACCCCGGTGGTGAAGTTCGTCAACAAGGTGCTGGTCGATGCGATCCGCAAGGGCGCCTCGGACATCCACTTCGAGCCCTACGAAGACGATTACCGCGTGCGCCTGCGCATCGACGGCCTGCTGAAGATGGTCGCGCGCGCACCGGTGAAGTTGAACCAGCGCATCGCCGCGCGCCTGAAGGTGATGGCACAGCTGGATATCGCCGAGAAGCGCGTCCCGCAGGACGGCCGCATCAAGCTCAACCTGTCCAAGACCAAGCAGATCGACTTCCGCGTCAGCACGCTGCCGACCCTGTTCGGCGAGAAGGTGGTGCTGCGTATCCTCGATGGCAGCGCGGCCAAGCTGGGCATCGACAAGCTGGGTTACGAGCCGGACCAGCAGAAGCTGTTCCTGGATGCCATCCACAAGCCGTACGGCATGGTGCTGGTGACCGGCCCGACCGGTTCGGGCAAGACGGTGTCGCTGTATACCGCGCTGGGCATCCTCAATGACGAGACGCGCAACATCTCCACCGCCGAAGACCCGGTGGAAATCCGCCTGCCCGGCGTCAACCAGGTACAGCAGAACAACAAGCGCGGCATGACCTTCGCCGCGGCGCTGCGCTCGTTCCTGCGACAGGACCCGGACATCATCATGGTCGGCGAAATCCGCGACCTGGAAACGGCGGAGATCGCGATCAAGGCCGCGCAGACCGGCCACATGGTGCTGTCCACGCTGCACACCAACGATGCGCCGCAGACCATCGCGCGCCTGATGAACATGGGTATCGCGCCGTACAACATCACCAGCTCGGTGACGCTGGTGATCGCCCAGCGCCTGGCGCGCCGCCTGTGCGGCAACTGCAAGCGCCGGTCCAGCCTGCCCGAACATGCACTGCTGGCCGAAGGCTTCACCCAGGCGCAGCTGGATGCGGGCATCGAGCTGTACGAGGCCGTGGGCTGCGATGAATGCACCGAGGGCTACAAGGGCCGGACCGGCGTCTACCAGGTCATGCCGATGACCGATGAGATCGCCACCATCGTGCTGGCCGGTGGCAATGCGCTGCAGATTGCCGAGGCGGCGCAGCAGATCGGCGTGAATGACCTGCGCCAGTCGGCCTTGAAGAAGGCGGCGGCGGGCATCACCAGCCTGGCCGAGATCAACCGCGTCACCAAGGATTGATGCAACGCGGTTTTCCGTAGAGCCGAGCCCGTGCTCGGCTCTACGGCAGATCCACGCCATGCGTGGATGGCGCGGTTCCGTCCACCGCGCAGCCGAGCATGGGCTCGGCTCTACTCCATCCCCAGCTTCTTCAGCTTGTAGCGCAGCGCACGGAAGGTGATGCCCAGCTGCGCGGCGGTGCGGGTCTTGTTCCAGCGGTTCTCTTCCAGCGCACGCTGGATGGCGCTGCGCTCGAGCTGCTCGATGTAGGAGGGCAGTGCGGCGCTGCCCGGCTGCAGGTCGGCAACCGCTTCGGCGGGCGCGGCACTGCCCGGCGTACGCGGCGCGTGCTGCGGCAGGCGCAGGTCATCGGCGCCGATGCAGTCTTCCTCGGCCAGGGCCAGCGCACGTTCCAGGATGTTCTCCAGCTCGCGCACATTGCCCGGGAACGGGTACTGCGCCAGCGCTTCCAGCGCCGAGGGCGCCAGCAGCGGGGTGGCACGGCCGTGGCTGCGGGCCAGGCGGGCCAGCACGGCGGCGGCCAGTTCGGGCAGGTCCTGGCGGCGCTCGCGCAGCGGCGGCACCTTCAGTTCGATCACGTTGATGCGGTAGTACAGGTCGTGGCGGAAGCGCCCGTCCTCGACCAGCTCGGCCAGATCCTTGTGGGTGGCCGAGAGGATGCGGACATCCACCGGCTCCTCGTTGGCCGCGCCCACCGCGCGCACCGACTTTTCCTGGATCGCGCGCAGCAGCTTCACCTGCATCTGCAGTGGCAGTTCAGCCACTTCGTCCAGGAACAGGGTGCCGCCGTGCGCAGCCTGGAACAGGCCAGGCTTGTCAGCGTGTGCGCCGCTGAAACTGCCCTTGCGGTGGCCGAAGAATTCGCTCTCCATCAGCTCGCCGGGAATGGCGCCGCAGTTGACCGGCACGAACGGGCCGGCCGCGCGCGCGCCCTGGGCATGGATGGTGCGTGCAACCAGCTCCTTGCCGACGCCCGACTCGCCGAGGATGTAGACCGGCGCCTGGCTGCGCGCGACCTTGCCGATGGTGGTGCGCAGCACATCCATGGCCTGCGAGTGGCCCAGCAGGCGACCGCCCTGTTCGGCGTTGGGGCCCGGTACCGGGCGCTCGGCGTTGTTGAGTTCCAGCGCGTGCTTGACCAGTCCGCGCAGCACCGAGATGTCCACCGGCTTGCTGACGAAATCGAACGCACCGGCCTTCAGTGCCTCCACAGCGAGATCCATGCTGCCGAATGCGGTGATCATCGCCACCGGCGTGCGCGGGTAGTGCTGGGCGATCTCGCTGACCAGCTCGATGCCGTTGCCATCGGGCAGGCGCATGTCGGTGATGCACAGGTCGTACGGATTGCTGGCCAGCAGCTCACGTGCCTCGGCCAGGTTGGCGGCGGTACTGATGCGCAGCCCCATGCGGCCGAGGGTCAGCACCAGCAGTTCGCGGATGTCGCGTTCGTCGTCGACGACGAGGGCGCTGCGGGTTTCATTCATGGGCGTGAAAGATAAACGAGGGGGCTGGAAGCGACAAATGTTTGACGCACAGAATGGGGATCAGCTCGGTAGCAGCGTATGTGGACCGGGCAGCACCAGGCGGAAGCAGGAGCCACCGGCCGGCACCGCGATGTAGTCCAGGCGGGCCTGGTTGGCCCTGCACAGCTCGCGCGCGATGTACAGGCCCAGTCCCGTGCCATGCTCGGACGTGGTGAAGAAGGGCCGGAACAGCTGCGCAGCCACGCTCTCCGGGATACCCGGGCCACGGTCCATCACGTCGATCACCGCGCTGCGTTCGTGCTGGGCCACGCGCAGCCGCACCCGTGCAGGCTGCTGGCCGATGCGGCCGTACTTCAGTGCGTTGTGCACCAGCACGGTCAGCACCTGGTAGAGATGCTTGGCGTCGACCTGGGCCATCACCGATGTGTCGCTGATGATCGGTTCGATGCTGTCGGTCTCCAGGGTCTGGCCCTGCTTGTACTCCAGCACGAAGCGGCGCACGAAGGCGACCAGGTCCACGTTCTCGGGCGTTGCGCGTTCGCGCCGTGCCAACCCCAGCACGCTCTCGACGATGCCGTTGGTGCGCTGGCACTGCTGGCGGATGATCTGCAGCAGGCGGCGGTCGCTTTCGTTGAAGCCGGTGCCTTCCTCGAGCAGCTGCACGGCATAGTTGATCGCCGCCAGCGGATTGCGGATCTCGTGCGCCAGGCTGGCCGAGAAGCGGCCCATCGCCGACAGAGTGAGCGATTCGGCGCGGCGCGAGACCACGCTGGAATCGTCCAGGAACACCAGCGCAAGGTCGCTGCCGGCCAGCAGGCGGGCAAAGCGCGGCTGCACTTCCGGCTGGTCGGGGTTGAGCTGCAGCGGCAGTTCGTCCTGTGCCCAGCCATTGCGCCAGCGCTGCAGCCGGCGCGCCAGTTCCGGTGCGGCACTGGCCAGGTCCAGGCGCCCGCTTTCGCCGTTGCCGTCGTTGTCGCCCAGCAGCATCGAGGCGGCTTCGTTGGCCAGGGTGATGCGGTTGTCGGCGTCCACCACCAGCACGCCGGTGCGCATGCGGCGGATGATCAGTTCGTTGATCTGGAACAGATTGGCGACTTCATCGCCGCGCTGGTTGGCCAGCTGCTGGTTGCGGCGGGCGCGGTTGCCCACCTGGTAGCTGATGAAGGCCAGTGCCAGGTAGCTGGTAGCGAACATCGCCAGTTCAGCGAGGGTGCGGGTGGGGTCGCCGCCTTCCAGCAGCTTCCAGGTGTACTCGACGCCGGTGGCCAGGCTGGCGGCCAGCGCCAGGCCCAGCCCCAGGCTGAGCGGCAGCAGAGTGGCGGCGGCGGCGATGTTGAACAGCAGCGACATCGAGATACCGGCACTGGCGCCGGGCAGGGCGTGCGACAGCAGGGTGGCGGCCACGATATCCACCAGCACGCCACTGACCACGATCGGGCGCAGCCAGCGTTCGTTGCGGCCGACCACCAGGGCCAGCAGCGACAGGGCCAGGTAGATGACCGCAACGACATCGGCCAGCCGCGGGTGGTGGGCTTCGCCGACCATGGCCGACAACGGGCTGTAGAGCAGGGCGGCAATGACCGTAGCGATCAGCACCCGGTACAGCGCGAAGAAATACAGTTCACGCCGCGGAATCGATTCGATGCGGTCAATCAATGAAGCACTGGGTGACACGCCGGAACTCCCCTTCTGGCTGCCTGGGTCTGGATTCTGCGGCGGGCCTGGCCGGCGTCCCCTGAAGCCGGCCCGGCACGTCGCGTTTGCGACGGGCAGTATAGGGCCCCCGGCCGGGCGCCGCCGAAGTGGCCCGGATCGCGCATTTGGCCCGATGCGGACACCGGTGGCCAGCCACGGCCCGGGCGCAACTGCCTGAATGACGGTGGAAATCTGCCTGCGTCCGGCGTTTTGTACAGACTTCTTTGCGCCCCGGCGCCGGCTCGGCCACAATAGTGGGCCCGCCGCGGTCCATGCCGGCGCCCCGCCGGGGCCCTGAGGAATTGCGTGCGGTCGTTCCTATTCCCACGGTGACGCATGAATTTCCACGAATACCAGTCAAAACAACTGCTTGCCGAGTACGGCATCCCGGTCCCGGCCGGCAAGGTCGCTGCGACCCCGGACGAAGCGGTTGCCGCTGCCAACTCCCTGGGCCAGGGCCCCTGGATGGTCAAGGCGCAGATCCACGCTGGCGGCCGCGGCAAGGCTGGCGGCGTCAAGTTCTGCAAGACCACCGACGACGTGAAGGCCGCTGCGGCCAAGATGCTCGGCACCAAGATGGCCACCTACCAGACCGCAGGCGTTGAACTGCCGGTCAACCTGGTGCTGGTGACCACCGCCGGCGAGATCGTCAAGGAACTGTACCTGTCGGTGCTGGTCGACCGTGGCACCAAGACCATCACCTACATCGCCTCTTCGGAAGGCGGCGTGGAGATCGAGCAGGTCGCTGCTGAAACCCCGGAGCTGATCCACTCGCTGAACGTCGACTTCGTCGAAGGCGTGCAGGGTTACCACGGCCGTGATTTCGGCTTCAAGCTGGGCCTGACCGCCAAGCAGGCCGGCCAGTTCGCCAGCATCATGGTGAACCTGTACCGCCTGTTCAACGAAAAGGACCTGGCCCTGGTTGAAATCAACCCGCTGGCCATCCTGGACGACGGCAACCTGTACGCGCTGGACGGCAAGTTCGACAGCGACGACAACGCCGCGTTCCGCCAGAAGGCCCTGGTCGCCATGCGCGACAAGACCCAGGAAGATCCGACCGAAGTGATCGCTTCGGAACTGGACATCAACTACGTCACCATGGACGGCAACATCGGCTGCATGGTGAACGGCGCCGGCCTGGCCATGGCCACCATGGACGTCATCAAGCTCAACGGCGGCGAGCCGGCGAACTTCCTGGACGTGGGCGGCGGTGCCAACAAGCAGCGCGTCATCGAAGCCTTCAAGCTGATCCTGTCCTCGGACAAGGTCGAAGGCATTTTCGTCAACATCTTCGGCGGCATCGTCCGCTGCGACATGATTGCCGAAGGCATCATCGCCGCCGTGAAGGAAGTGGGCGTCAAGGTTCCGGTCGTGGTGCGCCTGGAAGGCACCAACGTGGAAGAAGGCAAGCAGCTGCTGCGTGACAGCGGCATGGCCATCATCCCGGCTGACAACATCAACGATGGCGCCAAGAAGATCGTTGAAGCTGTCAAGAACGCCGCCTGATACCGACACCAAGGAATTCCAATGTCTGTTTTGATCAACAAGAACACCAAGGTGATCGTGCAGGGCTTCACCGGCCAGCAGGGCACCTTCCACGCCACTCAGATGATCGAGTACGGCACCCAGGTTGTCGGCGGCGTGACCCCGGGCAAGGGTGGCACCACCCATATCGACCTGCCGGTCTTCAACACCGTTGCCGACGCCGTGCAGAGCACCGGCGCCAACGCCTCGGTCATCTACGTGCCGCCGCCGTACGCGGCTGACGCGATCCTGGAAGCCGCTGCTGCCGGCATCAAGGTCATCGTCTGCATCACCGAAGGCATCCCGGTGCTGGACATGCTGCGCGTCAAGAACGTGCTGACCCGTTCGCATCCGGACACCGTGCTGATCGGGCCGAACTGCCCGGGCGTCATCACCCCGGGTGAGTGCAAGATCGGCATCATGCCGGGCCACATCCACCAGCCGGGCAAGATCGGCATCGTGTCGCGTTCGGGCACCCTGACCTATGAAGCGGTCAAGCAGACCACCGAAGTCGGCCTGGGCCAGTCCACCTGCATCGGCATCGGCGGTGACCCGATCAACGGCCTGAACTTCGTCGACTGCCTGAAGCTGTTCAACGAAGACCCGCAGACCGAAGGCATCATCATGGTTGGTGAAATCGGCGGCGACGCCGAGGAAGCCGGTGCCGAGTACATCAAGAACCACGTGAAGAAGCCGGTCGTCGGTTTCATCGCCGGTGCGTCGGCTCCGGCCGGCAAGCGCATGGGCCACGCCGGTGCGATCGCCTCGGGCGGCAAGGGCACTGCCGAAGGCAAGTTCGCCGCCATGGAAGCTGCCGGTGTTGTCACCGTCCGCTCGCCGGGCGACCTGGGCGCTGCCATCGCCAAGCTGGTGAAATAAGATCGACTGCCTCCGGCAGACGTTGCTGTAGGGCCGGCCGCTGGCCGGCTGCTGAAACAGAAAGGCCGCCTCCGGGCGGCCTTTCTGCGTCTGGCGCCCTGGCCATCCCGGCAAGCTCATCCACGCATGGCGTGGATCTACTGAGCCGGGGCTGTCCACGCAGCGAGCGCGCCCGGCGCGCGCATGGCGCAGCGCTACAATGGCAGCATTGCAACCACAGGCTGGATTCCCATGGCTTCGATCCGCATCGCGATGGCGCAGTTCGACTTCCCGGTCGGCGACGTCGCCGGCAACACCGAGCGCATCATCGAGATGATCGGCCAGGCGCGCGACGAGTACGGCGCCGAGCTGGTGATGTTCCCCGAGCTGGCGGTGAGCGGTTATCCGCCGGAAGACCTGCTGCTGCGCCCGGGCTTCCTGTACGAGTGCGAGCAGGCAATGATGCGCATTGCCGCAGCCTGCCGCGGCATCACCGCGGTGGTCGGCTGGCCGCAGGCGGCTGGCGCGGTGGTCTACAACGCCGCCAGCGTGCTGCGCGACGGGCTGGTCGAGCAGACCTACCGCAAGCGTGAGCTGCCCAATTACGCCGTGTTCGACGAACGCCGCTACTTCGATGTTGATCCGGACGGCGGCAGCTGCGTCTTCGAGGTCAACGGCATTCCGGTGGGTTTGCTGATCTGCGAGGACCTGTGGTTCGCCGAGCCGCTGGCCGACACCGTGCGCGCCGGCGCGCAGCTGGTGGTGGTACCCAATGCCTCGCCGTACGAGCGCGGCAAGCACGCCCAGCGCGATGCGGTGCTGGCCGCACGCACCCGCGAGAGCGGGGCAGCGATTGCCTATCTCAATGTGGTCGGTGGCCAGGATGCGCTGGTGTTTGATGGCGCCTCGGTGGTGGCCGATGGTGACGGCACGGTGCACCCCGCCGCCGCCGCCTTCGTCGACCAGTGGCTGGTGGTGGAGTACGACGGCCAAACACGCCGCTTCATGCCGCACGTGTGGATGGACGACGGCGACGAGAGCATGGACGCGCTGGCCTGGCGCGCGGTGACCCGTGGCATCCAGGATTACTGCCGCAAGAACGGTTTCAAGAAGGTCTGGCTGGGCCTGTCCGGTGGCATCGATTCGGCGCTGGTACTGGCGCTGGCGGTCGACGCGCTCGGGGCCGAGAACGTCACCGCTGTGCGCCTGCCGTCGCGCTACACCGCCGGCATGTCCAACGATCTCGCCGCCGAGCAGTGCCAGGCACTGGGCGTGAAGCTGGAAGCGGTCTCGATCGAGCCGGCGTTCAAGGGCCTGATGGAATCGCTGGCGCCGATGTTCGAAGGCACTGCGCCGGACGTGACCGAAGAGAACCTGCAGTCGCGCAGCCGTGGCGTGATCCTGATGGCGCTGGCCAACAAGTTCGGTGGCCTGCTGCTGACCACCGGCAACAAGAGCGAGTACGCGGTGGGTTACGCCACCATCTACGGCGACATGTGCGGTGGCTATGCGCCGCTGAAGGACCTGTACAAGACCGAGGTGTTCGGGCTGTCCAAGTGGCGCAACACCGTGGGCGGCGCGCCGGTGATCCCGCCGGCGGTGATCAGCCGCCCGCCGTCGGCCGAACTGCGCGAGAACCAGCTGGACCAGGACTCGCTGCCGGCCTATGACGTGCTGGACGGCATCCTGTACCGCTACATCGACCAGGAGCAGTCGCGCACGGAGATCGTTGCCGCCGGTTATGACGCGGCCGTGGTCGACCGCGTGCTGCGCCTGGTGCGCATCAGCGAGTGGAAGCGGCACCAGGCCGCGCCAGGCCCGAAGGTGTCGCGCCGTGCTTTCGGTCGTGAGCGTCGCTACCCGATCAGCAACGGCTACAAGGGTTGAGGTAGCCGTTGGCAGGTAGTGCCGGCCGCTGGCCGGCAGCCCGATGCGCCGTGCATCCACGCGTGGATCTACTGCATCCGGTAGTGCCGGCCGCTGGCCGGCAACCCGTATCCCGCGTATCCACGCATGGCGTGGATCTACCGGGCGTCGTCGAGCAGCTGTTCGAGGCCGGCGGTTTCCGCAGCGTCGTTGAAGTGGCCGTCTTCAAGCCGTGCACGCACAAACGCCAGGCCATCCGCCGCCGCGTCCAGCGTGCCGCGATGGTCGACCGGGTAGCGCCGGAACGCTACCGGCTCGCCGCGCAGCGCCAGGCCTGCGGCATACAGCAGGGTGGTCAGATAGGGCACGTCGCGGTCCTCGCTGCCGTGGCCCAGGATCAGCGGTTGGCTGAAACCGCGGCGCGGTACGCCAAGATAGTCGTACAACACGGCCCAGATGCCTGGCACGCTGGTCAGCGGTGCGGTGAACATGCTGCCGGTATCCGCGCCGTCCAGCGTGGTGGCGAGTTCGCCCAGGCACTGCTCGCGTGCCACTGCCACGCGAGCGCGGCCGGTGTCGCTGAGGACGCGGTCGATCTGCGGCGCAACCTGCAACAGACCATCGAGCAGATACGCGTGATACGCGTTGAGCGCGCCAGGATTGGCGATGCGGTTGTCCGGCTTCATCACCAGTGCGGTCAGCTCGACGGCGGTGGGCGTGCCGGTGGTGAAGCTGCCGCGGTAGTGCAGCGACGGGCCAGCATAGGTGGGCGCCAGATGCCCGGCAGTGAGCGCGGCGGCACCACCCTGCGAATGGCCGACCGAGACCCAGCGCGGCGACAGCGTTGCGGTGCCCAGGTACTGGCGGCTGGCTTTGACGAGGTCGATGGCATTGCGCGCGGCAGCGCGCACATGCAGATAGGCATGGTCACCTGGACTGCCGAGGCCCTGGTAGTCCGCAGCAACCACCGCATAGCCCTGTGCCAGGAACTGATCGAGGAAGCGGCCGTCGCGTTCGGGTTGGTAGGGGCCGGAGACCGAGGGCGCACAGTAATCCGCGATGCCCTGGGTGCCATGTGCCCAGGACACCACCGGCCAGCCGCCTGCAGGCGCCGCGCCGGCGGGCAGGTACGGCAGGCCGGCGCCTTCGGCCAGCTGGCCGCGATGATCCGGGGTGCGGTAGCGCAGCTTGTAGGCCTGCGCGGCCTTGGACGGCACCCATGACGCGCGATAGGGGGCAGCAGACAGCAGATCGCCCGGTGCGGGTGAGGCAGCCGCCACGGGGCCCGAGGACAGCGCCAGCAGGCCAGTGGCGAGGAGGCAGGCGAGCGGGCGGAAACGGCGGGGCGGTGGGGTCATGGGGCGCTCCTTCACGGCCGGGATGGCCGTTGCGCCGCAGTGTGGATGGCCTCGCCTACGCCGATCGGGACCGGCGTCGCATCCGCCGGGGATTCGTAGAATTCCTAGTGTCGTGGTCCATGGGCGCACGAACCCTCCACGCATGGCGTGGATCTGCCGACAAAGAAAAGGCCCCTTTCGGGGCCTTCTTTTACTTCTTTTCCAGTCGCGCGTTGCGCTGGCCGGTGCTGGCGGACTTTTCGCCAGCGAACGGGTTCAGCTTGCGGATCATCCACGGGTACTTCGGCCACTTGCCTTCCAGCCACGGGTGGTCCGGCTGGTTCAGCTGCAGGACGCGGCGGGCGTCGTCGGCCAGGGTCTTGTTGCCCAGGTGGGTGTAGGAATCGGCCAGGACGGCGACGGCATCGTACTGGAACGCGCTCTGCGGATAGGTTTCCAGCAGGTAGTTGGCGCGGCCGGCGGCCGAGACCCAGGCGCCGCGGCGCATGTAGTACAGGGCGTTGTCCAGCTCATGCTGGGCGAACACGTCACGCAGCTCCAGCATGCGCTGGCGCGCATCGGCGGCGTAGCGGCTGTTCGGGTAACGGTCGACCACGATGTTGAAGTCCGAATATGCCTGGTGCGGCGTGGACAGATCGCGGCGGCTGGCATCCAGCGACCATACGCGGCGCAGGAAAACCGTACTGCGGTTGGAGTTGGCCAGGCCGCGCAGGTAGTACAGGTACGCGATGTTGCGATGGGTCGGGTAGGTACGGATGAAGCGGTCGATGCTGGACACTGCATCGTCGTGCTTGCCGGCCTTGTACTGCGCGTAGGCGGTTTCGATCATCGCCTGTTCGGTATACGGGCCGTACGGATACTGGGCCACGAGGCGGCGGAAGCTGGTTTCAGCCCCGCTCCAGTTGCCACCCTGCATCAGCTTGTGGCTCTTCTCGTACAACTGTTCGACCGGCGTCCCTTCATCGGGGCGATCGCCCTTCTTGGCGCCACGGTGGCAGCCGGTGGCGGCGATGACCAGCACCAGCAGCAGGGCGGTGAGGCGGACGGGCGCGGAGAGCATGGAGGAGCGTCGGATCATGAGGTCAAGGCGGGACGCGGCTGGAATACGAAGGGTCGATGATAGCCTAGTGTCCTGTCCAGCGACTGAAACCGGCCGCCGGGACCCCAAAATTTCAAAGAATGCCCCCTGCCATGTCTGAACAACCCTCTGAATCGGCCCGCCAGGCCATCGTCCCCGATACCGCTGCCGGCCGCCGTTTCGACGCCGTGGTGGCCGAACTGTTCCCCGAATACTCGCGTTCGCGCCTGACCGAGTGGATCAAGGCCGGGGAGGTCCTGCTGGACGGCGCCCAGGTGCGCCCGCGCGATCCGCTGCGCGGTGGCGAGGTGGTGACCCTCAACGTGGTGCTGGAAACCCAGACCGACGCCCAGCCGGAGGACATCCCGCTGGACGTGCTGTTCGAGGACGAGCACCTGCTGGTGATCAACAAGCCGGTCGGCCTGGTGGTGCACCCGGGCGCGGGCAACCACAGCGGCACCTTGGTCAACGCCCTGCTGTTCCGCGACCCGTCGGTGGCGGTGCTGCCGCGCGCGGGCATCGTGCACCGCCTGGACAAGGACACCAGTGGCGTGATGGTGGTGGCCAAGACCCTGGAAGCGCAGACTGCGCTGGTCGAGCAGCTGGCCGCACGCGACGTGCACCGCCAGTACCTGGCCATCGTGATGGGTGCGCTGGTGGCCGGCGGTACCGCCGATGCCCCGATCGACCGCCACCCGCGCGACCGCCTGAAGATGGCGGTGCGCGAGGACGGCAAGGAAGCGATCACCCACTACCGCCTGCGCGAGCGCTTCCGTGCGCACACCGCGCTGGAGTGCCGCTTGGAAACCGGCCGTACCCACCAGATCCGCGTGCACATGGCGCATGTGCGCCATCCGATCATCGGTGACCCGCTGTACGGCGGTGCGCTGAAGCTGCCCAAGGGGGCCAGCGATGAGCTGGTGGCCGCGCTGCGTGGCTTCAAGCGCCAGGCCCTGCACGCCGAGACCCTGGAGTTCACCCATCCGATCACCGGTGAGCCGGTGCGCAACACCGCGCCGGTGCCGGAGGACATGCTGCACCTGATGAAGGTGCTGCGCGAAGACAGCGAGGCCTTCGCCGCGCGCGAGCGGGACCGCTGGTGATGGCCGCCGCGCTGCCCGTGCTGCAGGCGGACTGGCCGGCGCCGCCGGGCGTCCATGCGTTGACCACGCGTCGGCACGGTGCGGGCATTTCGCCGGCGCCGTTCGCGCAGTTCAACCTGGGCAACCGGCACGCGGCCGACGGTGATACCCCAGCCAACGTAGAGCACAACCGCCAGCTGCTGCAGCAGGGGCTGGCGCTGCCCTCGACACCGCACTGGCTGCGCCAGGTGCACAGCAGCACCGTGCTGCGCTTCACCGCGCCGCCGGTGCCCGGCGCAAGCGAGCCGGTGGCCGATGCCGCAGTGACCTCGGTGCCGGGCGTGGTGCTGGCGATCCTGACTGCCGACTGCCTGCCGGTGGTGTTTGCCGCCGCCGATGGCAGTGAGGTGGGCGCGGCCCACGCAGGCTGGCGTGGCTTGGCCGACGGCATGCTGGAGGCCACCGTGGCCGCCATGCAGACGCCGCCGGCGCAGCTGCGGGCCTGGCTGGGCCCGGCCGCCGGACCGGCCGACTACGAGATCGGCGAGGAGGTCTACCACGCCTTCGTCGGCCATGATCCGGCCGCCGAGGCGGCGTTCGTTGCCACCCGCGCGGGCCACTGGAGGGTGGACCTGTTCGCGCTGGCGCGGCAGCGGTTGCAGGCGGCGGGCATGGACCCGGCGCAGGTCCATGGCGGCACGGTGTCGACCATGGCCGATCCGGACCTGTATTCGCACCGGCGCGACCGTCGCACCGGGCGCATGGCGACGCTGGCCTGGATCGCCCCCTGACCTTGCCGCTGTTCGCGCGCGTGCTGGGGCCGGCCTTCGCCACCCTCGCAGGGCCGGTGCAGGCGCTGCATGCCGCGCCGTTGCCTTGCCGCTACGTGGGGCGGGCGCACATCGTGAGGGGGCGGCACTGGCTGGTGCCGCTGCTGGCCGCGTTGGCGCGGCTGCCGAAGGACGGTGGAGCGTTGCCGACCGAAGTGGCGTTCAGTGCACACGGGCAGGGCGAGCAGTGGGCGCGGCGTTTTGGCCGCTGGCCGATGGTGTCGCGTCTATGGGCGCACGAGGGCTGCCTGCGCGAGCAGTTGGGCGCGGTGCGCTTCGAGTTTGATCTGCAGGCCCGCGAGGGTGGCATCGACTGGTCGGTGCGTCGGGTCTGGGCGTTCGGGCTGCTGCCGTTGCCGAGGCGCTGGTTTGGTGGCGTGCGTTGCCGCGAAGCCTGGCAGGGCGAGCGTTACACTTTCCTGGTCGATGTGACGCTGCCCTGGGCGGGAGCCCTGATCCGCTATGAAGGTTGGCTCGAACCGCAGTGAGGCCGCCGCCGAGGCGGGCAGCGCGGTGATCGTATTCGATGGCGTATGCGCGCTGTGCAATCGCTGGGTGCGCTTCCTGCTGCGTTTCGGCCGCGCGGGGCGCTACCGCTTTGCGGCGATGCAGGGGCAGCAGGGCAGCGCGATGTTGCGCGCGCACGGGCTGGACCCGCAGGACCCGATGTCGTTCCTGCTGCTGGACGCGCAGGGCGCCTGGACCGATACCGATGCGATCCTGCGCGTGCTGACGGGGCTGGGCGGCGCCTGGCGCCTGATCGGCGTGGTGCGGGCAGTGCCGCGTGGCTGGCGTGATGCCGCGTATCGCGCGCTGGCGCGCAACCGCTACCGCTGGTTCGGGCGGCACGACGCCTGTCATCTGCCCGCACCGGAGCAGGCAGCGCGATTCCTGGATTGAAGGAAAAAGGGACGGAGGGGATCAAGTCGTTTGTGCACAAACGCCTTGATCCCCTCCGTCCCTTTTTTCCTCAACCTTCCAGCGCGTCCAGATAGCTGCGGCGCCAGTGATTGATGTCGTAGGTGCGCAGGTGATCCATCATCGCGTGCCAGCGTTCCTTGCGCCTGCTCAGTGACATCGTTGCTGCCGTGGCGATGGCGTCGGCCACGCCGTCCAGATCGTGCGGGTTCACCAGCAATGCCTGCTTGAGTTCGTCGGCAGCGCCGGCCAGCAGCGACAACACCAGCACGCCGGGATCTTCCGGGTCCTGCGACGCCACGTATTCCTTGGCCACCAGGTTCATGCCATCGCGCAACGGCGTGACCAGGCCGACCGCCGCCGCCCGGTAGAAGCCGGTGAGGGTGGCATGGGTGAAGTTCTGGTTGACGTAGCGCAGCGGCGTCCAGTCAGGTTCGGCGTGGCCACCGTTGATGTGGCCGGCGATCTGTTCCAGCTGGCTGCGCAGCTGCCGGTACTCGGTGACGTCGCCGCGCGAGACCGGGGCGATCTGCAGGTAGGTCAGCGAGCCGCGCTGGTCGGGGTGGCGCTCAAGATAGCGCTCGAAGCCAAGGAAGCGTTCGGGCAGGCCCTTGGAATAGTCCAGGCGATCCACGCCGATCGCCAGCTGGCGATCGCGCAGGCTGGCGCGCAGGTTCTTCACGGCGGCCTTGGTGGCCGCGGTGCCGGCCTGGCGTGCGATCAGCTCGGTGTCGATGCCGATCGGGAAGGCGGCGGCACGGAAGCGGCGCCCGCCCGGTGCTTCCAGCTCGCCGTTGTCGAGCACGCGGCCGCCGCCGAACAGGCGCAGGTAGGTCTGGAAGCGATCAGCGTCGCGCTGGGTCTGGAAGCCGACCAGGTCGTAGGCGTACAGCGCGGAGAACAGCCGCAGGTGGTCGGGCATCGCCTGCAGCAGGTCGGCAGACGGCATCGGGATATGCAGGAAGAAGCCTATGCGGCAGCCGATGCCGCGCTCGCGCAGCAGCGCACCGAGCGGGATCAGGTGGTAGTCGTGGATCCAGACGATGTCGTCCTCGCGCAGCAGTGGCGCGAGCTTGTCGGCGAACAGCGCGTTGACCTTGTGGTAAGTCTCGCGGGTGCCGCGGTCGTAGTCGACCAGATCCAGGCGGAAGTGCAGCAGCGGCCACAAGGTGCGGTTGGCGAAGCCGTTGTAGTAGCCATCGACCTCGCGCTTGCTCAGGTCCATGGTGACGTAGTCGATGTCACCGTCTTTCTGCCGGTGCAGCGTGCCGCTGCCTTCCTTCACCGTCTTGCCACTCCAGCCGAACCACAGGCCACCGCGTTCCTTCAGGGCAGCCAGCAGGCCGACAGCCAGGCCGCCGGCGCGGTTCTCGCCGGGCACGGCCACACGGTTTGAAACCACGACCAGACGACTCACGATGCCTCCTGCCAGGACCGCGACAGGCGCATTGCGGCGGTGATCAGGCCGACGTGCGAATAGGTCTGCGGGAAATTGCCCCAGGCCTCGCCGCTGTCGAAGGCCAGATCCTCCGACAGCAGGCCCAGGTGATTGCGCTGCTTCAGCAGCAGCTCGAACATCTCACGTGCTTCATCCATGCGCCCGATCGCGGCCAGCGCGTCGATGTACCAGAAGGTGCAGATGGTGAAGCTGGTTTCCGGTTCACCGAAGTCATCCGGCGCGACATAGCGGTACAGCGAATTGCCATGCTTGAGGTCGCGGCCGATGGCATCGACGGTGGCGATGAAGCGGGTGTCCAGCGCGTCGATGAAACCGATATCGGCCAGCAGCAGCAGCGAGGCATCCAGCCGATGGCCACCGAAGGTATCGGTGAAGTGGCCCAGCTCCTCGTTCCAGGATTCGGCCATGATGCGCGCGTGGATGGTGTCGGCGCGCTCGCGCCAGTAATGCGCGCGGTCGTCACGCTTCAGGCGCACGGCGATTTTGCACAGGCGGTCGCAGGCAGCCCAGCACATCGCGCTGGTGTAGGTGTGCACTTCGGTGCGGCCGCGGAATTCCCACAGGCCGGCATCGGGTACGTCGTGCAGGGCGAAGGCCTGTTCGCCCAAGGGTTCCAGGCGGGCAAAGGTGTGCGCATCACCCGGGTCCTGCAGGCGCCGGTCGAAGAACAGCTGCGTGGAGGCCAGCACCACGCTGCCGTAGACATCGTGCTGGCGCTGCACCCAGGCCAGGTTGCCACGGCGCACCGGGCCCATGCCGCGGTAGCCGGACAGGCTGGGAACCTCATCTTCGTCCAGCTTCGCTTCGAAGCCGATGCCATACAGCGGCTGCAGCGTGCCGTCGGTGGTGGCCAGGTTGAAGATGTAGCCGAGGAACTGTTCCATCGTGCGCGTTGCGCCGAGACGGTTCAGCGCCCGCACCACGAAGGCCGCGTCGCGCAGCCAGCAGTAGCGGTAGTCCCAGTTGCGCACGCTGCCGGGTGCTTCCGGAATGGAAGTGGTCATCGCCGCGATGATCGCGCCGCTGTCCTCGTACTGGCACAGCTTCAACGTGATCGCACTGCGGATGACCGCGTCCTGCCATTCCAGTGGAATGGACAGGTAGCGCACCCACTCGCGCCAGTAGTCGCGGGTGCGCTGGAAGGCTTCCTGCACGTAGCCGCTGATCGAACGATTGAGCGATTCATCCACGCCCAGGATCAGGTGGATCGGATGGTTGAGCACGAACGGCAGGCCGTCGCGCACGAAGCGCACCGGCACATCGGTGGTCAGCCGCAGCACGTGTTCGGGCAGGATCCAGCGCACATGGTTGCTGCCCCAGGTGGATTCGGGCACGCGTGCGCCCCAGTCCGCCAGGGGGCGCGCACGCACGGTGATGCGCGGGCTGCCAGCCAGCGGACGCACCTGGCGGATCAGGCTGACCGGGCGGTAGAAGCGATCGTTCTGGCGCCAGCGCGGGGCGAAATCGAGGATTTCCAATGCGCCGCCCTGCGTGTCACGCAGCACGGTGCGCAGGATCGCAGTGTTGGTGAGGTATTCCTGCTCGCTGCTCGCGAAGTCCTCCAGCTCGATGGCGAAGTCGCCGCCGGTCTGCTGGTTGGGGCCGAGCAGGGCGCAGAAGGTCGGGTCGCCGTCGAAGGTGGGCAGGCAGCTCCAGACAACGCGGGCATGTTTGTCGACCAGGGCGCCGAAGCTGCCGTTGCCGACCACGCCCAGATCAAGATCGGGTTGGGTCATCACGCGGTACATCTCGGTTGCGGCCGTGGGGGTTGGCCGGGTCAATAGGCATTCTCACGCAGCCAGGCGTGCACGCTGCGTATGTCGGGCAGCGCGAACACGGCCGCACTGGGTTCACGTTCACCCACCAGCACGCTCCAGCCATGCTGGCCGTTGGCGGCATCGAAGCCGAATTCGTCGGTGAGGTCATCACCGAGGAACACCGGCAGGCGGCCGCGGAAGGGCAGGTACTGCATCATCCGGCGCACGGCACGGCCCTTGTCGGTGCCGACAGGCACGAACTCGACCACATGGTCGCCAGGCTGCAGGCGGTAGCTGGTGCGGCCACGCACGTGGCGGTCAGCGAAGGCGCGGACATCGCTGGCGGCATGCGGCGCACCGCGCCAGTGCAAGGCCAGGCCGACGCCCTTGTCTTCCACCAGCACGCCAGGATGCCCATGGGCGAAGCGCATCGCCTGCTGATGCAGCGCGTGCAGCCATTCGGCGGTGTCGTCGTCGTGTTCGTCGCGCAGCACACGACCGTCTTCGCCACGCAGCTCATGGCCGTGCAGGCCGGCGGCGGGTAGTTGCAGAGGGGCGAACAGTTGATCCAGCTGTTCAAGCGGGCGACCACTGACCAGTGCCACGGCACCTTCCAGGCGGTCGCTGATGCGGCCGATGGCTTCACGCACATCCGGCAGCAACTGCACGGCATCCGGGCGTGCAGCGAATTCGATCAGGGTGCCATCGACATCGAGGAACAACGCACAGGCGTCGTCCAGCAATGGCGGTGGCGGACGCAGGGGGAGCGGTTCAGCCATGACGCCCAGCTTGCCAGCGTGGGCGTGTACGCGGGGTCGAGGGCAGGCTACGGCCCTGCTTCGGTGGGTGCCGACCGTTGGTCGGCACGGCAGGTCAGCCTGCATCCAGCTCAAACAGTGTGGACCAACGGTCCGCCCCCCCCCAAAGCAGATCCGCACCCGGATCACGAAGTTGCCGGCCAGCGGCCGGCACTACCGTGTCGTGCGGACCAACGGTCCGCACCTACCCAATGCGATCAGAACGTATAGCGGACGCGGCCGTAGTAGTACGCGCCGTTGCTGCCGATCGGCGACAGCACGTCATACGGCAGGTTGCCGAAGTAGTGGATATCGCTGTTGGATCGATCCGGGTAGTTGTCGGTCAGGTTCTGGCCGCCGATGGCCACGCTCCAGCGCGGAGTGATGCGGTATTCGACCTCCGCATCCAGCTGCCACTCGGCCTGGTAGGTCTGGCGCGGGATGTAGCCGTCACCGAAGTTGAACACGCGGGTGGCGCTGCCGTAGCGGTTCACGCGGCTGCTCAGCGACCAGTGGTCGTTGCTCCACGCGGCAGAGAAGCTGCCGCGGGTACGCGGCGTGGCATCGGTAAGCGTGTTGGTTTCTTCGATGCCGAACAGCACGTAGTCCGGATTCAGTGCACGCAGCTGTGCCGGCGTGGCCAGCACGTTCTTCAGCGTGGTCTTGGTGTACGCATAGGTGCCGGTCAGCAGCAGCTGGCCGTCGCCCAGCGACTGGCGCCAGTTGCTCACCAGCTCGGCGCCGCGGGTGCGGGTATCGGCGGCGTTGACGAAGAAGCTGGCGCTCTGCAGGCCGCTGACACCGTAGTTGGCGGCCACGTAGTCGGTCAGCGCATCGCCGGTGATGCTCTCCGACAGCGCGATGCGATCGTCGATGTCGATCTGGAAGAAGTCCAGTGACAGGTCGAAGTGCTCGCCAATTCGGCTGGTGAAGCCCAGCGAGGTATTGATCGACTTTTCCGGCTTCAGGTTCTGCGCACCGAGGCCACGCGCGATCGGGTTGTTGACCGACAACAGGCGGCCCTGCACCAGCTGGCCGCCAGCGTTGTAGCCGGTGGAGGTGGATTCGTAGCCGATCTGTGCCAACGACGGCGCACGGAAGTTGTTGGAGATGGCACCGCGCAGCGCGAACGCCGGGGTGAATTCATAGCGCAGGCCGAGTTTGCCGGTCAGTTCACCGCCGAAGTCGTCGTTGTGCTCGTAGCGCGCGGCCAGGTCGGTGGAGAACTTCTCGCCGAACTGACTGGACAGGCTGGCGTAGGCGCTGGCGACATCGCGCGACAGGGTGGCCGCGTCCTGCGGGGTCAAGCCGCCACCGGCCTGCGAACCGGTCGGGCGGTCGGTGTACGGGCCGGCCGCATAGCTGGCCGGGTCGCCGGGACGGGTCTGGTAGCGCTCGTGGCGTGCTTCCACGCCCAGGCCGAGCGTGTGGCTGATGCTGTCGCTCTGGGTGAACACGCGGCTCAGATCGAGGTTGCCCACGGTCTGCGCGTATTCGTAATCGGCGGTCTTGAAGCGGGTCGGGCTGGTCGGGCCCAGCGAGGCGTTGAGCGAATCACGCAGGCGGTAGGTGAAGTCGTTCTGGCCGTAGTCCAGGCTGCCGTCGTAGCTCCATTCGCCCCACTGCCCGCGCACGCCGGCCACGGCCTGCACGTCGCGGTTCTCGCCCTCGGAGATCGGCCGGTACCCATTCGGATAGACCTCCTTCCAGTTGGCATCGCCATCGGGGTAGCGGAAGTAGTTCGCACCTTCGGTATCGCGCTGGTTGAAGGTGCCGAACGCGTAGAACGTCGAGGTCTGGCCCACCGGGATCTCGGTGTTCAGCCACAGGTTGATGTCCTTGCTCTTGCCATCGCCCAGCACATAGTTGCGCTTGCCCTGCAGCGCCAGGTTGCCGGGGGTCTGGTCCCACGGCGGAATCTGGTCGAAGCCGGCGCGGTTGGTGCCGTTGCGGTGCTTGTATTCCAGACCGACGCGCAGGAAGCCGCCGTCCTCGCCCAGCGAGGTGCCGACCTTGGCGCTGATGTTGCCGGTCTGGCCGTCGGTGAGGGTACGGCCGATCGGCTTGAGGTCGGTGTGGTTGGCGCCGTAGCTGGCCTCGATCTCGCCACCGTCGCCGCCGTTGTCGAGGATCACGTTGATCACACCGGCCACCGCATCCGAGCCATACAGCGCACCAGCGCCATCACGCAGTACTTCGATGCGCTTGATCGCGCTGACCGGGATCGAATTGAAATCAACCGGGGTGGTGCCCTTGCCGATCTTGCTGTCGGTGTTGACCAGCGCGGTGTGGTGGCGGCGCTTGCCATTGACCAGCACCAGCACCTGGTCCGGCGACAGGCCGCGCAACTGTGCGGCGCGCACATGGTCGGCGCCACCGGAGTTGGACTGGCGCGGGAAGTTGAACGACGGCAACAGCGCCTGCAGCGCGCTGCCCAGCTCGCCGTTGACCACGCCGGCCTTGCGGATGTCCTCGGCGTTGAGCACATCCACCGGCGAGGTGGATTCAAGCACGGTGCGGTCGGCGGCACGGGTGCCGGTGACGATCACCGTGTCCAGGTTGGTGGCGTCCTGGGCCAGGGCCGGGACGGCGGCGGAGGAAAGCGCGAGGGCGATGGCGAGGCCGAGCGGCGACGCGGGCAGGCGGACGGACATGGGGGCTCCAGCAACAACGACGACGGGGAAGGGGGGAGATGGTTTCACTTACATCCATCCGGATGAAGCGATATATTATCTTCGCGTGATGACCGGTGCCGATGCAAGCCCCTGCCGGTCCGGCATGAGTTGATGCCCTGCTGGCATCAGCACGCCGGGCCGGTGGCGCTGTACGCTGCCGGCTCGCCTTGTCCCCCTTCCCCGGAGCTGTACCGATGAAACACCTTGGCCTCGTCTTCGCCGTGCTGCTGGCCACCAGTGGCTGCGCCAGCCTGTCCTCGCAGGCGCCCAGTGCCTATGCCACGGCCACCACCGCCGAACTGAAGGGCGATGCCGCACGCCCGTCCGCCGGCCACGGCTGGGTGCGCAGCGAGCTGTATTTCGGCGTGGGCGAGGAGCAGGGCGCCGGCAACCGCCCGCAGGCCGATACCATCAGCGAGGCGCAGTGGCGCACCTTCCTGGACAAGGAAGTCACTCCGCGCTTCCCGGATGGCCTGACCGTGTTCGATGCCTATGGCCAATGGCTGTTTCGCGGTGATGCCGCGCCCAACCGCCTGCGCACCAAGGTGCTGGTGGTGCTGCACGAGGACACCCCGCAGCGCCGCGCCGACATCGAAGCGATCCGCCTGGCGTGGAAGCAGCAGACCAAGCATCAATCGGTGCTGTGGTCGCGGCAGCCGGTCGAGGTATCGTTCTGAGTTGAAGGTGCCGCCGCGGTGCCGCAGGGAGCAATGATGAATTACAGGGAATGCGTGCTGGGCCTGGTGCTGGCGGGAGTGCTGGCACCGTCGGCGCAGGCAAGTGGCGACGACGGCGAAACGCTGCGGTTCCAGGTGGCCGCGCATGTGCAGGCGCATGCCGATCCGCAGCAGGACGGCAGCATCGCCGTGCAGCTGTCACCGTCGGGCAAGCGCCAGACGCTTGAGGGCGCGGCGGATGCCGATGGCAGTTCGCGATGGTCGCTCGAAGATGTCGATGTCGATGGCTACCCGGAACTGGTCGCACGCGCCTCGGTGGGCATGGTCAACGAAGCGGTGACGGTGTACTGGTTCGATCCGGCCACTGTGGGTTTCCGCGCGCTGCAGGCCGACACCCACGGCAAGGACAGTTGCGGTGACCTGATGGGGTTGAGCGTGGATGCTGCCACTCGAACCCTGACCAGCAGCTGCCGCAGTGGCCCGATGTGGTACACCGACCAGTACCGGTTTGCAGGCGCGAAGCTCCATCTGTACCGCTCTGAGAGCGTGCTGATGCTGGGCGATACCTTGAACGCCGCGCTGCAGTGGGAACAGACCGATGAGCAGGGCCCGTTGGCGGTCTGGCGCACGTATGATCCGGCCGGCCGTGTGCTGGAAAGTGCCATCGCCGATGGCCTGGGCGCACCGCCGGCCGGGCCGTTGCGTGGTCAGCAGGCCACCGTGGCAACCGCGCGCCTGTTCCTGTTCGATCGACCCGGCGCGTCCAGCACCAAGCGTTACCTGGTGCAGGGCGACCGCGTGGAACTGCTGGATGAACAGGACGGCTGGGTGAAGCTGCGCTACCTCAACCCGAAGCAGGGCGCGGTGGAAGGCTGGATCAACGTCAACGATTGAAGAAAAAGGGGACGGAGGGAATTAAGTCGTTTGTGGCACATACGACTTGATTCCCTCCGTCCCCTTTTTTTGCGGAGGCATCACTTCATCGGGTCTAGCCTCGGACGTTCCCCCGTTCGAGGATGTATCCGATGAGCAAGCGCGTGGCCGAAATCGTGGTGGACGCCCTGCAGCAGGCCGGTGTCCGCCGTTGCTACGGCATCGTGGGCGATACGCTCAACCATGTGACCGATGCGATGCATGGCAGCGAGATCGCATGGGTGCATGTGCGGCATGAGGAAGTAGCAGCCTTTGCCGCAGGCGCCGATTCGCTGGTGAGCGGCGAGTTGACCGCCTGTGCGGGCTCCTGTGGTCCCGGTGGCCTGCACTTCATCAACGGCGTGTTTGAGAGCAACCGCAACCGTGCGCCGATGGTGCTGATCGCCAGCCAGGTGGTGACCAGTGAGCTGGGCATGGAATTTCCGCAGGAAGTGGATTTCAAGGCGGTCTATGGCAGCTGCACGGTGTTCTGCGAGCAGGTGCACAGCCCGGAGCAGGCGCGACGCGTGGTGGCCCTGGCCTGCCAGGCGGCGATCAGCCGGCGTGGCGTGGCGGTAGTGATCCTGCCGGCCGACATCAGCCAGGCTGAGGTGAAGCACGATGTGCCGTTCTCGGTGCACTACACCCAGCCGGTGCTGCGCCCGTCCGACGCCGAACTGCAGCGCATTGCCGAGCTGCTGGGGCAGGGCAAGCGTATCGGCATCTATGCCGGTGCCGGTTGCCAGGGCGCGCACGCGCAGCTGCTGGAACTGGCCCGGCGCCTGCAGGCGCCGGTTGCGCATACTTCGCGCGCCAAGGATTTCGTCGAGCCGGACAACCCGTACAACATGGGCATGACCGGAATCTTCGGCATCGAATCCGGCTTCCACACGCTGATGGAGTGCGACACGCTGCTGCTGCTCGGCGCCGACTTCGCCTGGGGCCAGTTCTACCCGGACAAGGCCACGATCATCCAGGTCGACCGCGATGGCAGCCACCTCGGCCGCCGCCACCCGGTAAACCTGGGCGTGGTCGGTGACATCGCACCGACGCTGGATGCCTTGCTGCCGATGCTGCCGCCGCGCGAGGACAGCAGTTTCCTGGACGAATGTATCGAACGTCGCGACAAGGCGCTGAAGAAGCGCGAGCAGGAAGAACAGCCGGGCGAGGGCGAGCTGATCCACCCGCAGCATCTGACCGCGCTGCTGTCGAAGCATGCCAGCGACGATGCGCTGTTCACCGCTGACGGCGGCTCGCCGATGGTCTGGGTGCTGCGGCATATCCGCGTCAACGGTCGCCGCCGCACGCTGACCAGCCTGCTGCACGGCACGATGGCCAATGCAATGCCGCAGGCCCTGGGCCTGCAGAAGGCGTTCCCCGGCCGGCAGGTGATTTCGCTGTCCGGCGATGGTGGCCTGGCGATGCTGTTGGGTGACCTGCTGACCGCGGTGCAGGAAAACCTGCCGATCAAGGTGGTGGTGTTCAACAATGGCTCGCTGAACTTCGTCGAGCTGGAGCAGAAGGTGGAAGGCCTGCTGGACAACTACACCGACCTGAAGAACCCGGACTTCGGGCGCCTGGCCGAGGTGATCGGCTTCCACGGCCGCACGGTGACCCGTAGTGAGGATCTGGAGGAAGCGGTGCAGGATTTCCTGGCCCAGCGCGGCCCGGCGCTGCTGGATGTGCATACCAGCCGCGCCGAGCTGGTGATGCCGCCGCAGATCGAGGCCAAGCAGGTGGCCGGTACCGCGCTGTATGCAGCCAAGGCGGTGTTGAACGGCCGCTTCGACGACGTGAAGCATCTGCTGGTGGACAACTTCCTGAAGAAGTAACGGGGTGGGTTTGATGCAGGGCTGCGCCCTGCACCCGCTACGAGCCGGAGCCAGAGCAGAAGCGGGCTTCCTGAGGGATGGCGGGGTGGGTCCGGTTGCGGGGGACGCCGTAAACCCGTCCCTGGGGGCTTGGCCGCGGCATCCATGCCGCGGACACCCCCGCAACCGGACCCACCCCACCTTCGACAGTTTCCTGCGATCTGTCGGTAGATCCACGCCCTGCGTGGATAGCGTGGAAATGATCGAATTGTTCGTGTAGAGCCGAGCCATGCTCGGCTCAGAGCGAAGCGACCCGCTTTTGCTTTTGATCCTTTGATTCCTTTCCGTGGCTGGCACGCGCAAGGAATTATCAGGGGCCGGTCGGGATGGGCTGCGCAGGACCGTTGGCGCCATGGATGGCGCCATCGAGCCCCCAGGGATGGGTTTACGGCGTGTCCTGCGCAGCCCATCCCGACCGCCCCACTCCGATAAAGCTGCTTTTGACGCCCCCCCCCCAGCCACGAGGGGCTCCGCCGTTGGCTGGAACCCATCATTCCACGACGGAATTGGCGCGCTGGCCCCGCTGGGCCTACCATCGGCGGTCCCCACCCCCACCGCCCCTTCCATGTCCGCTCCCGCTTCCGCCGCACCGCGTCGCTGGTTCGTCGCCGGTGACTTCAACGGCTTCTTCGGCCTGGTCGTCGACAACCTCTCCATCCTCGGCTTCATCGCCATGGCCCTGGTCGGGATCTTCCAGTTTCCCGCCGACGTGGTGTTCGGCCGCATGTTCCCCGGCACCGCCTTCGGTGTGCTGGTCGGCAACCTGCTGTACACCCTGATGGCGCGCCGGCTGGCCGCGCGTACCGGCCGCGACGACGTCACCGCCATGCCGCTGGGCCTGGATGCACCGACCAGCATCGGCATGGCGCTGCTGGTGCTCGGCCCGGCCTTCCTCGCGTTCAAGCAGCAGGGCATGGACCCGCACGCTGCGGGCATCGCCACCTGGCAGCTGGGCATGGCCGCGCTGGTCATCATGGGCGTGCTCAAGTTCGTGCTGTCGTTCTTCGGCGAAGCGGTCACCCGCGCGCTGCCGCGAGCCGCGCTGCTGGGTTCCATCGCCGGCATCGCGCTGGTGCTGATGGGCCTGCTGCCGCTGCTGGAAACGCTGCGCTCGCCGCTGGTCGGCTTCACCACGCTGGGCCTGCTGCTGTACGTGCTGATCGCCAAGGGCAAGCTGCCGGTGCGTGGCCCGGGCGTGCTGCTGGCCTTCGTGTTCGGCACCGTGCTGTATTACGGCCTCGGCCTGGCCGGGCTGGGCGCGCCGGGCTTCCATGTACCGGAGTGGGTGCCGCCGCAGGTGGTGCTGCCGCTGCCGACACTGGGCTTCCTCGACGGCCTGCCCACCGCGATGACCTACCTGCCGCTGCTGCTGCCGTTCGGTCTGCTGATGGTGGTCGGCGGCATCAACGTGTCTGAAAGCGCGCGCGCAGCCGGCGACGACTATCGCACCCGCGACATCCTGCTGGTGGAAGCGGTAGCCACGCTGGTGGCAGGCGTCTGTGGCGGCGTCGCGCAGACCACGCCGTACATCGGCCAGCCGGCCTACAAGCACATGGGTGCGCGCAGCGGCTATACGCTGCTGACCGGCCTGTTCGTCGGCATCGGCGGCATGCTCGGCATCATCTCCGGGCTGGTGCAGTGGCTGCCGCTGGCGGTGCTGGCACCGATCATCGTGTACGTGGCCATCGATATCACCACCCAGGCCTTCCAGGCCACGCCGCGTCACCACACCGGTGCGATGGTGTTCGGTTTCCTGCCGTCGGTGGCCTACCTGCTGGCGATCAAGGCACCCGGCTGGATCGCGCCGGACCAGCTGCCGCAGCTGCTGACCAAACTGGATGGCCACGGTCTGCCCGAGCTGGCGGTGATCTTTACCCTCGGCAACGGCTTCATCATCACCTCGATGCTGTGGATTTCGGCGGTGGCGGCGATGGTCGATGGCCGCCTGCGCCGTGCCTGCGGCTTCCTGCTGGTGGCTGCGGTGCTGACCCTGTTCGGCCTGATCCACTCGGTGGATCCGCGTGGTGGCATCTATCTCCCGTGGGAGCTGGACGGCCTGGCGCGCATCATCAGCTGGCAGTTCGCTGGTGCCTACGTGGCACTGGCGTTGTTGCTGGGGTTGCTTTCGCTGCAGAAGCAGCCGGTGCAGCCGCTGGGTGAAAACAACTGACCCAACGCTAGTGCCGGCCGCTGGCCGGCATCCTCATGGGCTTCGGTCGGATCGTGCAGCTGCCGGCCAGCGGCCGGCACTACCGTTCGGCGTCCAGTTCCGGGTAGTGGCGGAAGATACCGTTGGTGTTGAACGGCAACCGCCGCTCCGAGGCCAGATAGGCGGCGATGTTCGGCCGCTTTGCCACCCGCTCCTGCAGCGCGCGCAGCAGGGGCAGGGTCGGCGCCAGTGCCTGCATCCGGCGCGGGAACATGTAGTCCAGCCCGCTCAGCAGCTGGAACAGCGACAGATCCACATAGGAATGCTCGCGCAGTGCGTGGCGGCCACCATTGGCGGCCAGCACCTGCTCGAAGTAGCCGAGGAACTTCGGCAGCCGTTCGCCACGCAGGGAGGCGGCCCGTGCCTTGGCTTCGGTCTTCTGCTCTTCGTAGTACTTCGATGCGGCAATTGGATGGTGGGTGTCGTGCACCTCGGCTACCAGATCAGCGATGGTCAGCTGCAACTGCAGCGCCTGCACCCGCCGCGAGGCCGCCTGCGGCACCAGGTCCAGCGGCGGGCCGAGAAAATCCAGGATCGCGGCGACCTGTGCAATGACCTGGCGGCCCGCCTTCAGGAACGGCGGCGCGAAGGGCTGCGCACCTTCACTGCTGCCATCGAGAAACGGCTGCATCACCGTATCGCCGTGCACCCGCGCCATGTCGATGTAATCGACACCGGCATCCTCCAGCGCAAGCCGCACGAACTCGCCACGGCCCTGGATGCCGGTCCAGTAATACAGCGCGTACTGCATGGCAGTGCCTCCACAGAACAAGGCTCACAGCCTCGCGCGCTGCATGCAAAGCAAGTGTGAGCAAGGCCTTGCTGCAGGCCTCAACCCGAACGGCAGCGGAACAGGCGGGGAACCGGCTGCAATCGGTGGGGTCACACCTTCACCATGCGTATGGAACGAGGTGCTGCATCATGCAGAGTGGAAAGGCGGTATGGCCCTGGGTGTTGGGCTTGGTGGTGATCGGTGGTGCCGGTGGTTGGCTGTTCCGCGATCAGCTGAAGCGCCTGGCAGACGGTGTTTCGGTGCCGGTGCAATCAACCCCCGCCAGTACCGGCGCGCCGCCACAACCGCAGGCGGCCGCGCAGCCCGCGCCGGCACCACCGCCGATCAGGCATCCGCTGGATACCGAGGCCGCGGCCGACCCGGCGCTGCCAACGCTGGCCGATAGCGATGCGGCGGCCTGGGGCGCATTGAGCCAGCTGTTCCAGGGCGAGGGGCCACTGACCCTGCTGCTGCGCGACCACCTGATCCAGCGCCTGGTTACCCAGCTCGACAACCTGGACAAGCCCAGCGTGCCGCCGACCGCGCTGGCCGCGCGGCCGCTGCCGGGCAGCCTGCAGGTCGAGCCGGGCGAGGGCGGCGAGCACATCGCTGCCAGCAACGGCGCGCGCTATGCGCCCTACGTGCAGGCCTTCACCGCGCTGGACCCGGCGGCAACGGCTACTGCCTACAAACGCTTCTATCCGCTGATCCAGCAGGCCTATCTCGACCTGGGCCGGCCCGACGGGTACTTCAATGATCGCCTGGTCGCGGTGATCGATCACCTGCTGGACACCCCGGAACTGGCCCAGTCCCCAGTGGTGCAGCGCGATGAACGCGGCCGCTACCGCTTTGTCGATCCCACCCTGCAGTCGCGCTCGATCGGGCAGAAGGCGCTGCTGCGGATGGATGCCGCCCAGGCGCGGGCGGTCAAGCAGCAGCTGCGGGCGATCCGCAGCGCGATCACCCGCTGAGCCCGTTCACCGCGTAGAACTGATCGGGATCAACGCGCCGACCACACCGGTTCCGGCATGCTGGCCGAAGCCTGACTGGCCTCGGGGTGCAGTCGCAGCCACCCTTGAAACCGGGTGGGGCAACCGCATCTTTCCAGCATCGCCGGCGCGGGCCGGCCCTGATGACCGATGAGGATTCGCAATGCGGATGGACAAGCTCACCTCGCGTTTCCAGCAGGCGCTGGCAGACGCACAGTCGCTGGCCGTGGGCCGCGACAACAGCATCATCGAACCGGTTCACCTGTTCAGCGCGCTGCTGGACCAGCAGGGCGGCAGCACGCGTCCGCTGCTGGCCCAGGCCGGGGTGAACGTGCCGGTGCTGCGCGAGCGCCTGACCGAGGCGCTGGATGCGCTGCCGAAGGTGTCCGGCCAGGCCGGCAACGTCTCGATGGGCAACGACCTGGGGCGCCTGCTGAACCAGACCGACAAGCTGGCCCAGCAGCACGGGGATGCCTTCATTGCCAGCGAGTGGTTCGTGCTGGCGGCGCTGGACGACGGCGGCACGCTGGGCATGGCGCTGCGCGCCGCCGGTGCCGACAAGACGCGCCTGCAGGCGGCCATCGACAAGCTGCGCGGCGGCGAGAACGTGCAGTCGGAGAATGCCGAGGAACAGCGCCAGGCGCTGGAGAAATACACCATCGACCTGACCGCGCGTGCCGAGAGCGGCAAGCTCGACCCGGTGATCGGCCGAGACGAGGAGATCCGCCGCACCATCCAGGTGCTGCAGCGCCGGACCAAGAACAACCCGGTGCTGATCGGCGAACCCGGCGTGGGCAAGACCGCGATCGTGGAAGGGCTGGCCCAGCGCATCATCAACGACGAAGTGCCCGAAGGCTTGCGCGGCAAGCGCGTGCTGTCGCTGGACATGGGCGCGCTGATTGCCGGGGCCAAGTTCCGCGGCGAATTCGAGGAGCGCCTGAAGGGCGTGCTCAACGACCTGGCCAAGAACGAGGGCCAGATCATCCTGTTCATCGACGAACTGCACACCATGGTCGGCGCCGGCAAGGCCGATGGCGCGATGGATGCCGGCAACATGCTGAAGCCAGCGCTGGCACGCGGCGAGCTGCACTGCATCGGCGCCACCACGCTGGACGAATACCGCAAGTACATCGAGAAGGATGCTGCGCTGGAGCGTCGCTTCCAGAAGGTGTTCGTGGGCGAGCCGTCGGTGGAGGACACCATCGCGATCCTGCGCGGCCTGAAGGAAAAGTACGCCGTGCACCACGGCGTGGAGATCACCGATCCGGCCATCGTCGCGGCTGCGACGTTGTCCAACCGCTACATCACCGACCGCCAGCTGCCGGACAAGGCCATCGACCTGATGGACGAAGCCGCCTCGCGACTGCGCATGGAGATCGACTCCAAGCCGGAAGAGCTGGACCGCCTTGAGCGCCGGGTGATCCAGCTGAAGATCCAGCGCGAGATGCTGAAGAAGGAGAAGGACGAAGCCTCGCGGCAGCGCCTGGCCGATCTGGAAAACGACATCGACGGGCTGGAGCGCGAGTTCTCCGACCTCAATGAAATCTGGAAGTCGGAGAAGGCCGCGCTGCAGGGCGCGACCAAGATCAAGGAACAGGTCGAGCAGGCCAAGCTGGAGCTGGAGGCCGCGCAGCGCCGCCAGGATTTCGCCAAGATGAGCGAGATCCAGTACGGGCTGTTGCCGCAGCTGGAAAAGCAGCTGGCCGCGGCCCAGGAGGCCGAGCACAAAGACTTCAAGCTGGTGCAGGACCGCGTGACCGACGAGGAGATTGCCGAGGTTGTATCGCGCTGGACCGGCATCCCGGTCAACAAGATGCTCGAAGGTGAGCGCGACAAGCTGTTGCGCATGGAAGAGGTGCTGCACAACCGCGTGGTCGGCCAGGAAGAAGCGATCAAGGTCGTCTCCGATGCGGTGCGCCGTTCGCGTGCGGGCCTGTCCGATCCGAATCGCCCGGCCGGCTCGTTCCTGTTCCTCGGCCCGACCGGTGTCGGCAAGACCGAGCTGTGCAAGTCGCTGGCCGAATTCCTGTTCGACAGTGCCGACGCGATGATCCGCATCGACATGAGCGAGTTCATGGAGAAGCACAGCGTGGCCCGCCTGATCGGCGCGCCTCCGGGTTACGTGGGCTACGAGGAAGGTGGCTACCTGACCGAGGCGGTGCGTCGCCGTCCGTACTCGCTGATCCTGCTGGACGAAGTGGAGAAGGCGCATCCGGATGTGTTCAACATCCTGCTGCAGGTGCTGGACGATGGCCGCCTGACCGATGGACAGGGCCGTACCGTGGACTTCCGCAACACCGTCATCGTGATGACCTCGAACCTGGGCTCGCACCAGATCCAGGACATGAGCGCCGACGACAGTCCGGAGGCCTACACGCAGATGAAGGCGGCGGTGATGGGCGTGGTACAGGCGCACTTCCGTCCGGAGTTCATCAACCGCCTGGACGACATCGTGGTGTTCCACCCGCTGGACAAGCAACAGATCAAGCAGATCGCGCGCATCCAGATGCGTGGGCTTGAAAAGCGGCTGGCCGAGCGCGGGTTGAAGCTGGCGGTCTCCGATGCGGCGTTCGACCTGCTCGGCAACGTCGGCTTCGATCCGGTCTATGGCGCACGCCCGTTGAAGCGTGCAATCCAGTCGCAGCTGGAGAATCCGCTGGCACAGCAGATCCTGTCGGGTGCTTTCGTCAACGGCGATACCATCGAAGTCGGAAACGACGGCGGCCGCCTGGTATTCGCCAAAGCGTGATTCACACGGGGCGCCGCCTGGCCGCAGCGCCCCGTTTCCTGCGGAGTATGCCGGGCCATGCCCGGCGCTCACTCAGAAGCGGTGCGTATAGCCGCTCATCAAGCCGAACTGGTTCGCTTTCTGCACGATCGGGCTGTCGGCGGCATCACCGAGCAGGCGCGTGCCTTCGGCCGAGATGTACCAGTTGCCGTTGCGGCCCACGCGGTGGCTCCACTTCAGACCGACACCGGCACTGACCAGGCCGGCCTTTGGCTTGTGCTCGGCAAAGCCGGTACGCGCCGCCTGTTCCGGGCTGACGCCGTACCAGGTCTGCATGTAGCCGCGGTTGCCGTAGTCGGTGGACACGCTGCCGCTGACCACGCCGCCGGCCAGGTCGAACAGCGGCATGCTCAGGTTCAGATGGATCTGCTGGGTGGCCAGGCCGTTCTCGGCCTTGTCCTCGTCCTTGCGGGTGAACTGCCAGGAGCCGCTCAGCACGGCTTCGCCCAGCGTATAACCAGCCGAGATGCCGACCAGGGGACGGGTATCGATATCACCCATGCCGCGCAGGAAGTCGGAACCGCCGAGCAGCGAGTCCTTTTCCTTGCGGATGCCGCTGGCGCCGACATACGCGCGCACGCGGGTGTGCTCGCCGATGGAGGTGCCCCAGCCAATGCCACTGGTGCCCAGAAACCATCCACCCGGCGAGGTGACATCAAAGGACAACGACGGCGTCGCACGATACTCCTCGCTGCCGCTGTAGCGCGGCGCCACGCCACCGCCGGCAGCGACCTCGAAGGTCCAGTGGTCATCCTTGGCGTGGGCGATCGGTGCGGCGAACAGCGGCAACAGGGCCAGGCAGAGCAGGGCGGGGGAACGGCGAAGCTGGGACATGGAAACTCTCGACAATGGGAGGAAGGCAGCACGCGCATCCGGCGAGTGCTGCAGGGTCGCTAGCGTGGCGATACGCCGGCGACCGATCCGTCCGCAGTTGTGCGGGAGTTGTAATCAACTGTAATCGCGCCCAGGGGCGTTCAGCTGGCAGCCAGCGGCCAGTGCATTTCCATGCGCGCGCCGCCCAACGTGGCGCGGCTGATGCGAAGCTCGCCGCCGTGGCGGACGGCAATGCGGCTGACGATGGCCAGGCCCAGGCCGAAGCCCCCCGTATCGCGGCTGCGGCTGTCGTCCAAGCGGGTGAACGGGCGCATCACCTTCTCGCGATCGGCTTCGGCAATGCCGGGACCGTCGTCATCCACACGCAGGCAGGCGCGGCCGCTGACACCGACCAGCGAGACTTCCACCTGCGAACGCGCATGGCGCAGCGCATTGCCCACCAGATTGCTGAGTGCCAGCTGCAGCAGGCGTGGTTCGGCATCCACCCGCGGCAACGCACTGGGCTGCACGCGCAGTACCACCCCCGCACGTTCGGCATCACGGCGCGCATCGGCCAGGCAGGCCTGCAGCCAGTCATTGGCTTCGATGCGCTGCATCGGCTCGCCCTCGCTGGGATGCTCCAGCCGTTCGTAAGCCAGCAGTTCGCTGACCAGCCGGTTGAGCTCGGCCAGGTCACCGTGCAGGCCCTGCGCCAGCCGTTCGCGGCGTTCGCGGTCATCGCTGTCCTGCATCAGGTCCAGGCCGAAGGCCACGCGCGCGATCGGCGTGCGCAGCTCGTGCGAGATCGCATGGGTCAGGTCGCGCTGGCGCTGCACCAGTTCGGCCACGCGTGCCGCCATGCGGTTGGAGTGGTCGACGATGACCCGGATCTGCGAGCGTGGCGAGACCTGGGCACGTGCCTGCAGATCGCCCGAACCGATGCGGTCGGCATGCCGGCGCAGCGCTTCCAGGTCGCGCCAGAGCAGGCGCACCCACGCGTACAGGCTGGCGCCCACCAGCAGCAGGATGCTGAGGTAGGCGGCGATGGTCATGTACGTCGTCATCTGCACCGCGCCAGGCAGGCGCAGGTGCAGCCAGCGGCCATCGCTGCCCTCGATGGGCAGCAGGACCTGCTGGTATTGATCGCGCACGATGAAACCATCGGCCTTCACGGCCACCTGTTCCTGCGCGTCGAGTGCGGGAGGTTTGTCGAGCAGGGTCAGGGCGATGCCGTAGTGTGGCTGCCACTGCTGCAGGCGCTCACGCTGCTGGTCGGCATCCAGGCCGGCCAGGCCACTGCGCAGGGCGTACACCTGACCACGCACCTGCTGGACGAAGACGCGATCCTGCACGGGCGTGTAGATGCCGTCCAGGATGTGGTTGAGGAAGAACACCGACACCAGGAAGCAGGCACCCGTGATAAACCACAACCACAGGAACAGCCGCTTCATGCCGTCCAGGCCGACGGATTGAACTGGTAGCCACGGCCCCACACGGTCTTGATCCGCCGCGGTTCGCGCGCATCATCGCCGAGCTTGCGGCGCAGCTTGCCGATGCTGACATCGACACTGCGGTCCAGGCCGTCAAAGCCGATGCCGCGCACCGCCTGCAGGATATGGTCGCGCGACAGGATCTGCCCCGGCTGGCTGGCCAGCAGCCACAGGATCTCGAATTCCGTGGTGCCCAGCTCGACCGGCTGACCATGCAGGTGCACATCGCGCTGCATGCGGTCGATCAGCAGTTCGCCATGCATCAGACGGCTGGGTGTACCGGTGTTGCTGCTGCCATGGCGGCGCCGCAGCAGGGCACGCAGCCGGGCCAGCAGCAGGCGCGGCTCGATCGGTTTGTGCACATAGTCATCGGCGCCCGATTCCAGGCCCAGCACCTGCTCGATGTCGTCTTCGCAGGCGGTCAGCATCAGGATCGGCACGTCGGAGAAACTGCGGATCTGCCGGCACACGTCGATGCCGCCGAGGCCGGGCAGCATCAGGTCCAGTACCACCAGCTCGGGCGCATGCTGGCGGCAGGCCGCGCCGGCAAGGTCACCGCGCGCGACATGCTGCACGGCGAAACCATGTTCGTGGAGATAGTCGCTGACCAGCTCGGCCAAGCGACGGTCGTCCTCCACCAACAAGACCTGGGTCGGGGTGCCGTTGGCGGTGGGTGTCCAGGGGGATGGCTGCATGCGCGTGGGGCCTCCGTGCCCGGGCAGGAGCGCCCGGCGGCGAAGCCTATCAACGCCCCGTGACCGCTGCCTGAATCGCGGCCAACCTGATAACCCCCGGTATGGACGTCATCGCCAGCAGCTTTCAGCGGCCGGCGACGGCTGGCCTATGGTGGCGGTTTCCCCGGATGGAGCCTGGCGCAATGAGCGACCCGCAGTGGCAACTGGAAACCCTGGCCGTGCACGGCGGCTACCGTCCCGACCCGACTACCCGCGCGGTGGCGGTGCCGATCTACCAGACGGTGGCGTATGCCTTCGATGACACCCAGCACGGCGCCGACCTGTTCGACCTGAAGGTACCGGGCAATATCTATACGCGCATCATGAACCCCACCACCGACGTGCTGGAGCAGCGCCTGGCCGCGCTGGAAGGCGGCATCGGTGCGCTGGCGCTGGCCTCGGGGCAGGCCGCGATCACCTATGCCATCCAGACCATTGCAGAGGCCGGCGACAACATCGTCGCCTCCAGCGCGCTGTATGGCGGCAGCCTCAACCTGCTGGCGCACACCCTGCCGCAGTACGGCATCCAGGCGCGCTTTGCTGATCCGGCTGATCCTTCCGCGTTCGCCGCGCTGATCGACGAGCGCACCAAGGCGGTGTTCGTCGAATCCATCGGCAACCCGCGCGGCAACGTCACCGACATCGCTGCGATTGCGGAGGTCGCGCATGCCGCTGGCGTGCCCCTGATCGTCGACAACACCGTGGCCACGCCGTTCCTGCTGCGCCCATTCGAGCACGGCGCCGACATCGTGGTGCATTCGCTGACCAAGTACCTGGGCGGCCACGGCACCAGCCTCGGCGGCGCGATCATCGATTCCGGCCGCTTCGACTGGACCGCACAGCCCCAACGCTTCGCGCGGCTCAACCAGCCCGACCCCAGCTACCACGGCGTGGTCTATACCGAAGCCCTGGGGCCAGCGGCCTACATCGGCCGCGCGCGGGTGGTGCCGCTGCGCAATACCGGTGCTGCGTTGTCGCCGTTCAATGCGTTCCTGATCCTGCAGGGCATCGAGACCCTGGCCCTGCGCATGGAACGCATCAACGCCAACGCACTGGCCGTCGCGCAGTTCCTGAAGTCACACGCAAAGGTGGCGTGGGTGCGCTATGCCGGGCTGGCCGACGATCCCGAGCACGCCGCCGCGCAGCGCTATCTGGGTGGGCACGGCTCGGGCGTGCTGACCTTCGGCCTGCCGGGCGGGCGCGAGGCAGGCGCACGTTTCCTTGACGCGCTGAAATTGTTCACCCGCCTGGTCAACCTCGGCGATGCGAAGTCGCTGGCCACCCATCCCGCCTCGACCACCCACCGCCAGCTGGATGCCGCCGAACTGGCCAAGGCTGGCGTCAGCGAGGACACCGTGCGGCTGTCGATCGGCATCGAGCACATCGGCGACCTGCGTGCTGACCTGGAACAGGCCCTGGCCGGCGCCTGATAGCCACGCGCTTGGTCGTCATCGCTACTGGCGATCACCACCGGCACCGCGATGCGCTACGGTGGAACTGCCTCTCCAAGGCATGGCAACGTGGCGATCCAGATCCCCGGTCGATGCGGGTCGACCGGGGATCTTTTTTGTTTCCGGGGTCAGATCCGTTTTCCTGTGGAAAACGGATCTGACCCATGCGCCGACGTGTCGACCCAGGGCGACACCTACCAGAGCAGAACGCCGTTCCGGCAGATCGCAGGAATCTGTCGAAGGCGGGGTGGGTCCGGTTGCAGGGGCGTGAGCGCCATGGATGGCGCGACCGAGCCTCCATGGACGGATTCACGGCGTCCCCTGCAACCGGACCTACCCCGCCATCCCACGGATAGTCAGCTTTTGCCTTTGCCTTTGCTGTTGCCTTGGCAGGTGCAGGGCTGCAAGCCCTGCCGCACCCACACCCCTCACACCACCGGAATGCTGTGCTGCCCCAGATTCCGGTACGGCGGCGTGGACATGATCATCTCCGCCAGCGAATACGCCAGCTCACGTTCGGCCATCACTGTGCCATCCGCACCGTGTTCCAGCAGATGCTTCACCTCGGCGTCGCTGTGCGCACGCGCCAGCAGGGTCAGGTCCGGGTTGATCGCCCGCAGCTTGGCCAGTGCCTCACCGGCTTCCAGCGGCTGCGGAATCGCCAGCACCGCGATCTTCGCGCGTTCCGGATGGGCCTCGGCCAGCACCCGGTCGGCAGCGGCACTGCCGCGGATCGCCGCCAGGCCCTTGGCGTGCGCCTGCTCGACGTGTTCCTTGTTGTCATCGATCACCAGCACCGGCACGCCACGGTCGCGCAGCACCTGCGCCAGTTCGCTGCCCACCCGGCCATAGCCGATCACGATGGCGTGGTCATGCAGGTCGCGCGACGGGCCGATCGCTTCGGGCGGCTCGGGTACCTGCGGAGACTGCTCCTGCTTGGCCTGCCAACGGTCGAGCAGGCCGAACACCAGCGGGTTGAGCATGATCGACACCAGTGCCCCGGCCAGCACCAGCGACTGGCCCTCCTTCGGCAGGATCTGCAGCGCCACGCCGAGGCCGGCGATGATGAAGGCGAACTCGCCGATCTGCGCCAGGCTGGCAGAGATGGTCAGCGCGGTGCTGGTCGGGTGGCCGAACGCACGCACGATGAAGAACGCGGCGGCCGACTTGCCGAACATGATGATCAGCACCGTGGCCAGCACCTGCCACGGGTGCTGTACGATGATGTTGGGGTCGAACAGCATGCCGACCGACACAAAGAACAACACCGCGAACGCATCGCGCAGCGGCAGCGAATCATGCGCGGCCTTGTGGCTCAGCTCCGATTCGTTGAGCAGCATGCCGGCAAAGAACGCGCCCAGCGCGAACGAGACGCCGAACAGCATCGCCGAGCCGAACGCCACGCCCAGCGCGATCGCCAGCACGGACAGGGTGAACAGCTCACGCGAACCGGTACCGGCGATGCGTTCCAGGATCCACGGGATGACCCGGCGCCCGACCACCAGCATCACCGCCACGAACAGGCCCAGCTGCACGAAGGTCCAGCCGATGTCGGCCAGCACGCTGCCCAGCGAGTGCGATTCCTTGGCCGCGTCGGGGCCGAACACGCCGGCCATCACCGGCATCATCACCAGTGCCAGCACGCAGGCCAGGTCTTCCACGATCAGCCAGCCGACCGCGATCTTGCCGCGCATCGTCTCCAGCAGGCGGCGTTCTTCCATCGCCCGCAGCAGCACCACGGTGCTGGCGGTAGCCAGCGAGAAACCGAAGATGACGCCATGGATGGCCGGCCAGCCCATCAGCGAGGCCACGCCCCAGCCGAGCAGGGTGGCCACTGCGATCTGCCCAATGGCACCGGGAATGGCGATGGCCTTGACCGCCATCAGGTCCTTCAGCGAGAAGTGCAGGCCGACGCCGAACATCAGCAGCATCACGCCCAGCTCGGCCAGCTGGTTGGCCAGCGCCTGGTCGGCGACGAAGCCGGGGGTGAACGGACCTACGCAGATGCCAGCAACCAGGTAACCGACCAGGGGAGACAAGCGGAGCTTGTTGGCCAGCGCGCCGAAGATGAAGGCGAGCCCCAGGCCAACGGCAACGATGTTGATCAGGTCGGTGTCATGGTGCATCGGCACTCGCAGGAAATCGGGGGAATGCCCCGATTTTCACCGATGCGGCCAGATACGGCAAACCGGGCCAGCGTATCGGATCGTTGCGTGGGCGGAGCCATCAGTGGTCGGCGTCCGGCCTGGCGTGTGCGGGGCGGTCGAGGGTGGCGCTGTCGGGATCGGACCTGTTTGGGGTGGCCAGTGGCTCTGGACCGTGAACCGCAGCCAGGCCGACGCCACCCGAGAAAGGCACGGGAAGGGGATGGGTTCGATACGCGGCGGTGCCATCGCAGGACCCTTTGCCCCTGTGCGCCAAGGTTTTCAGTCGATGCGACAGCATCCAAGGGCCGGTGGCCGGCCGGGAGGCGCAGGCGACGGGGCTGAAGTTTGCAATCTGGCGGAGGGTTCCTCGAGTCCGGAACACGTCACCATGTGTCCGCTACTCCGTTCTGCTGACCAATCAGAGGGGCCTGCTCTCTCCAGACCGCATGGGCGAACGACCACATGAAGCTTCCCGGCATTGACGTAGTGATTCAGGCGATAGGTCAAGACACAAGCTCGGCGCCCCTGTCCCGCTTGCTCCTTGATCTGGAAATTGGTGAGCGCGACTTTCGTCACTATCCGTTGAAGTTGGCGGGAATGCGGTTCTGGACTGACGAGGAAAATACGCTGCAGTTGGAATTCAAGGACGTCGGGCTGCTGGTGGACATTCCTTACCACGACCTGGACGAAGGGCCCTGGGTACTGACGAGCGTAGCGCTCTGGGAGCGAGAGTGAGTAAGAAGAACAAAGTCAGGAAGGAGAAGCCTGCCTACTCAGGCCCGTTGCCCTGTGGACTGAGCTTTTCCATGCTGCGCCAGCATGTAAGGGAGCGACTCGCCGCGTTGAGTGCAGGGAATGCTGTTGAAATGGGATTTGATGGTGAGGTGGATGTCTGGTGCGTCAGTGGCTTGGAGCTTGCGGTTGATTTCTCTGGTCCAGATGACTCGATCCGCTGCATCTCGTTGAGCATCCCCATCAAGCGTAGCGATCACCATCCGTAAGCGCTACGTAGGCGCATCTCGCCCATACAGATAGGCGGAATTTCATGAATCATCCCACCGTTGAAGAGTTCATCGCCGCGATCGGTAGAGATTCGGAATCGAAGGAGCTCGAAACCATCTTTTCCAGGATCGGAATCCAGCTTCAGAATCTGGATGATTACCGCCTGGGTGTCAGTGGTCACCGGATCTGGGCAGATGACGCTGCTGGACTGCAGCTTGAATTCAAGGATGCCGGTCTGGTCTCAGAGACCGCCTATCACGACATCGATGATGGCCCCTGGATGCTCACCGACGTGATCTTCTGGGGCTGGCGAAATGACACCGGCACCCAGTATGAAGGGCCGATGCCTTTCGGCCTGAACTTCCTGATGTCCAGGGACCAGATCAGGTCGGACGCATCTGTCGATCTGGGGGCGCCAACGGTGTTTGGTCTGTCTGGCAATGTCGACGCATGGATGCTCGGAAAGCTGGAGCTGGCTGTCGACTACGACGGTGAAAGGGGAGTCCGCTGCGTCAGCCTGGGGCTGCCACAAGAGGAATGAATGGACCTACAGGCGATAACAGCCCTGTTTGGCAGAAGCGCCACTGACCCAGCCGTCTCAACGATGCTGCAGTCGCTTGGCGTCAGGCGAAGGCCGGAGCTGGCCCGGCCTGCCAAAAGCCCTTACGAGGCGATTGTGCGTGTGAGCGCGCGGGGCATGCTGTTCTCCTTCAGCGAGCGCAACTACTGGAACGGGCGATCCATTGCTTCGCACGGCAAGAGCGGTGAGCTGATCTTCACCAACGTTGCGGTGACGGCCGGCATTCCGGATGTCATGCGCAGGTACGAAGGCGACCTGCTGTTTGGCCTGCAATGGGAGGACGATAGGACGACAGCGCGCGAAAGGCTCGCCACGGCGGGCTTTGGGGACAGCTTGCACGCCGGCAGGCGTGACGCGTGGTGGTTGCCTGACTACCGCATCCGTCTGACGTATCAGGCTGGATGCATCAAACAGGCAGGAGCGTGTGGGATCTTTGATATCAGCTTGGGAATTCCCATGCATCCATTGGCTTGCGCACCGGCAACGCGCGAGTACCCTTCGGCGGAGCAGGTGCTCGCTGTCCTCGGCAGATCGACCAATGACCCCGATTTCGAGGTCGCGTTCCGGGACCTTGGTCTTGCGAGTCTGATGGCGGAGGCGAGCAGCGAGGTCGTTGATAGAGCCGACGAGCATGGCTTCATCCTTTACTTTGACAGTAGGCAGGGCGTGCCCGGTAGCCATCCGGTATGCACCGGCATCAGTTTCGTCCGCGATCGACTGGGAAACTCAAGAGCCTGGGCTGGGCCGCTGCCATTCGGCCTTCAATTCGATGATCCGCCGTCCATTCTCGAAGAGCGCATGGATCAACGAGCCAGTCGTTGGCTTGATGAAGGAACGTTTGGCAGCGCGAGGTGGTCGCTGCCTGGTCTTCAAGTGAGCGTGAATTTTGACAGTCTGGACAACTGTCTTGAGTCTGTCCGTGTGATCGTAGAAGGTCATCGCACGTCCAATTGCCAGCCGCGCGGCTGATCTTGCCCGCAGCACATAACAAAACACCCGCCGGATCACTCCGGCGGGTGTGAGAGATGTGGCTAGGAGTTGCCGGCCAGCGGCCGGCACTACCAGAGCGTCGCTTACCAGGTGTACTTGATCCGCCCGTACACATACGCGCCGTTGAAGCCGAACGGCGAGTAGTTGCTGTACGGCAGCATGCCGAAGGTGGAGTTCTGCAGATCTTCGGTACGGTCCGGGTACTTGTCCAGCAGGTTGTCGGCGCCCACGGTCAGCGTCCAGTTGCTGCTCGGCTTGTAGCTGGCCGAAGCATCCACCACCCAGGCATCGCCGTAGGTCTGGTCGCGCAGCGCGGTGGCCGAGTTGCGCACGGTGAATTTGCCGTAGCGGGTGGCGGCCAGGCCTAGTTCCCAGTGGTCCGAACGCCAGGTGCCGCTCAGGATCGCCTTGTCGCGCGGGTAGCTGTCCTCGATGCGGCCAATTTCGTCGCGACCGATCAGCGACTGGGTCAGGCCCAGCGTTCCGAACACCGCCGGGGTGCCGCCGACGCGGCGCACTTCGGTGTCGTTGTAGCTGTACGCAGCGGTCAGCTCCAGGCTGCTGGCGCTGAACGGCACCGTATAGCTGGACACGAAGTCGACGCCACGTGTGCGCGTATCCAGGCCGTTGGTGAAGTAGGAGAACGCGGTCACCTGCGGCAGGCCCAGGGTGCCCAGCAGCGCGCTGGTGGCCGCGTTGGTGGTGATGCTGGACGACAATGCGATGCGGTCATCGATGTCGATCTGGTAGGCGTCGACGGTGATGTACAGGCGGTCGGCCGGCTGCAGCACCAGGCCCAGGCTGTAGGAGGTGGAGGTTTCGGCCTTCAGCGGCGAGGCGCCCAGCGCCTGCGCGGCCGGGCTGGTGGTCGGGAAGGTGCCACGCTCGACGAATACGCCATTGAGGAACTGGCTGGTGACCGCCTGGTAGCCCTGCTGCGCCAGCGACGGTGCACGGAAGCCACTGGAGGCGGTGGCCCGCAGCGCGACCTTGTCGGTGAATGCATAGCGCGCCGACAGCTTGCCGGAGAAGCGGTCGCCGAAGTCCGAGTAGTCCTCGTAGCGGCCGGTGATGCCGGCCGAGAACTTCTCGGTCAGGTCCGCTTCCAGGCCAGCATAGACCGCGTAGTTGTGGCGGTCCGCATGCACTTCATTGGTCGGGGTGAAGCCCGCGAAGCCCTGCGCGCCGCTGCCGGTGTACGAGTTCAGCTCGCCCGGGTTCTGGTCCCACTTTTCCTTGCGGTACTCACCACCGAAGGACAGCGTGACCGGGTAGGCCAGGCCCCAGTCCAGTGACTTGGTCAGGTCGGCATTGAAGATGTCCTGCTGGTACTTCAGCGTGCCGTCGTAGAACGAGCGCGGGCTGGTTGCGCCGAGGCTGTAGTTGATGCTGTTGCGGGTGTGGAAGTCGAGGGTGTTCTCGCCGTGGTTCAGGCTCAGGTCCCAGGTCCAGCCGTTGTCGGTGTTGCCCTTGACCCCGGCCACCAGCGAGCGGTCCTTCGAATACTGGTTGATCTCCGGCACGAAGCCGTCGGGGTAGGTCTGCGCCAGCAGCGCGCTCTGCCCGCTGTGGTTGCGCGAACGGTAGAACGCGAACGAGGTGATGTCGCGGTTGCTGAGCAGCGCGCTGGCGTAGCCGGTCACGTGGTCGCTGAAGTCGAAGCTGGCGTTGGCCGACGCGGCGGTGGCATCCACGCGCGGGTCGCCGACGATGAAGGTCTTCTGGCCGATGCTGGGGAAGTTGCCGGTGTTCGGGGTGGTGCCGCGGTACGGGCCGGCGCGGTTGCTCTCGTCCTGCTGGCTGATCTGGCCAGCCACGTGCACGCGACCACGGCCGTTGCCGAACTCGACGCCGGTATCGCCGGAGAGCTGGTACTTGTTGCCGTCACCGGCCGAGTACTGGCCGTAGTCCACGGCCAGGCTGCCGCCACGGCCGCTGCCCTTGAGCACGATGTTGATGACGCCTGCAATGGCGTCCGAGCCGTACTGTGCCGACGCACCGTCGCGCAGCACTTCCACGCGCTCGATGGCGGCAATCGGGATCGCATTGATGTCCACTGCCGACGAGCCACGGCCGATGCTGCCGTTGACGTTGATCATCGCCGAGGTGTGGCGGCGCTTGCCGTTGACCAGCACCAGCACCTGGTCCGGCGACAGGCCGCGCAGCTGCGCCGGGCGCACGCCACTGGTGCCGTCGGTCAAGGCCGGGCGCGGGAAGTTCAGCGAGGGCAGGGCGCGCGACAGTGCGGTGGCCAGTTCACTGGTGCCGGTGGACTGCAGCACTTCAGGGGTGATGATGTCGATCGGCGACTGCGATTCGGCGACGGTGCGGTCGGCCACGCGGGTGCCGGTGACGATCACCGTGTCCAGGGTGTTGGCGGCGGTGCCGGCCTGCTGGGCAGCGGCAACGAACGGAGAGCCACCGAGTGCGACAGCGACGGCGGCGGCGATCAGGCTGGTCTTGCGGGTCATCGGGATGGGGCTCCGGTTGGCGGGGGTGGCACCGGAATCGACATCACGGGGGTGAGGCGGACGGCGGTTGTTGCGGTGCGCAAGGCAGGAATTAACGGGATATTCAGTGCGTGTCAAATGGTTGCAACAGGAAAAAACGTTGCAGCAGCAACCATTTAGCGGCAGAGGGCAGCGGCGGGAGGTGGGGCCCGGGGGCTGCGCGGGGCCGACGAGGGAGAGAGTTGGCCTGCCGCCGCGCATCCCGGGGCGCGTCAAGTATTCGTTAACGCTAGAATTACGTCGCAGGAACAGTGCTCACCAGCACATTCCATCCGGTTATATGGACCCCTCCCCCGATGATCTCCCTTCGTAATTTCGCCTTGCGCCGCGGCGAGCGGCTGCTGTTGTCCAATGTCGACCTGACCCTGCACGCCGGTTACCGGGTGGGCGTGGTCGGCCGCAACGGTGCTGGCAAGTCCAGCCTGTTCGCGGCGGTGAAGGGCGAGCTGGAGGCCGACAAGGGTGACGTCGACCTGCCCGGCAAGGTCCGTATCGCCAGCGTGGCCCAGGAAACCCCGTCGCTGCCGGACCCGGCGCTGAGCTTTGTGCTGGGCGGGGATACCGATGTGGCTGCGGTGCTGGCTGAAGAGGCTGAAGCAACCGCGCGCGAAGACTGGGAGGCGGTGGCCAACGCGCACACGAAGATGGCCGAGATGGGGGCCTACGACGCCGAAGCGCGCGCCGGCAAGCTGCTGCACGGCCTCGGTTTCCCGGCCGAGACCCACCACCGCGCGGTGTCCTCGTTCTCCGGCGGCTGGCGCGTACGCCTGAACCTGGCCCGCGCGCTGATGATGCCCAGTGACCTGCTGCTGCTGGACGAACCGACCAACCACCTGGACCTGGACGCGGTGTACTGGCTGGAGCAGTGGCTGCTGAAGTACCCCGGCACCTTGCTGTTGATCTCGCATGACCGCGAGTTCCTCGACAACGTGGCCACCCACACCCTGCACCTGCACGGCGGCGGCGCCAAGCTCTACCCGGGCGGTTATACCGATTTCGAGCGCCAGCGCGCCGAACAGCTGCGCCAGCAACAGATCGCGCACGAGAAGGAACAGGCCGAGCGCGCCCACCTGCAGAGCTTCATCGACCGCTTCAAGGCACAGGCCAGCAAGGCCGCGCAGGCGCAGAGCCGCATGAAGCGCCTGGCCAAGCTGGCCGGCACCGAAGCAGTGCGCGCCGAGCGCGAGTTTCGCATCGAGTTCGCGCCGCCGGCCAAGCTGCCGTTCTCGCTGATCCGCCTGAACCATGTCGAGGCCGGCTACGGCAAGGACGCAGTGATCCTGCACAACGTGGGCTTCGGTCTGGAAGCGGGCCAGCGCATTGGCCTGCTCGGCCCGAACGGTGCCGGCAAGACCACCCTGGTGAAGACCCTGGTGGGCGAGCTGGCACCGATCGTCGGCGAGCGCATGGCGCACCCGGACCTGAAGATCGGCTACTTCGCCCAGCACACGGTGGAGTCGCTGCACGAAGGCCAGTCGCCGATGGAGCATTTCCGCGAGATCGCCCCGGACGCACCGAACCAGTCGTTCCGCGATTTCCTCGGCAAGTGGAACTTCCCGGGTGACCGCGCGTTCGAGCCGGTCGATGGCTTCTCCGGTGGCGAGCGCGCGCGCCTGGCGCTGGCGCTGATCGCCTGGCAGCAGCCGAACGTGCTGCTGCTGGACGAACCGACCAACCACCTTGACCTGGAAATGCGCGAAGCGCTGGCCGAAGCACTGGCCACCTTCGAAGGCGCGATCGTGATGGTCTCGCACGACCGCCATCTGATCGGCCTGGTCTGCGATACCTACTGGCGCGTGGCCGATGGCGTGGTCGAGCCGTTCGATGGCGACCTGGACGCCTACGCCGCGTGGCTGCGTACCCGCCCGCAGGCGCAGGGAACCAAGGCGCGCATGGAACAGGTGGAAGAGCCGGTGGTGGTCAAGACCGCCCCGGTGGCGCAGGTGGTGCAGAAGAAGCCGGTGAACCCGCACAAGCTGGCCGCCGCTGAAGCCAAGGTGGCCGAGCTGGAAGGTGCCCTGGCCGAGCTGGACCGCCAGCTGGCCGACCCGGCCAACTACGCCGATGCCACGCGCATGGCCGTGCTTGGCCGCGATCGCGAAACCGCCGCCGCGCAGCTGGAAAAGGCCGAAGCCGCCTGGATGGAACTGCTCGAGTCCTGACCGGTAGTGCCGGCCGCTGGCCGGCAGCGCGATGCGCCCACAACGATCAAGGGATTGCCGGCCAGCGGCCGGCACTGCCTACCCGCCCTGTGCCTGCAGCCATTCGCGGAAGCGCTTGGCCGGCTCACGTTCGGCACGCGATCGCAGCCGCGTCAGCCAGTAGCGCCCCAGCTCCAGCGTGGTGCTGAACGGCTGCAGCAGGCGACCCTCGGCCAGTTCCTGCTCGAACATGCGCAGCGGCAGCAAGGCCACACCGGCGCCACCGGCGGCCGCCATCGCGACCGTCAACGAGGAATCGAATACCGGCCCGCGCGCTTCCACGCCGCTGACCCCGGCCGCCTGCAGCCAGCGCGGCCATTCGTCGCTGCGGTAGGAACGAAGCAGCGGCAGCGTGCCCAGGTCGCGTGGCTGTTTCAGGCGCCGCGCCAGTGCCGGTGCGCACAGCGGTGCAAACGGCGCGTCGAGGATCGCCGTGCACGCCTGGCCCTGCCAGTCGCCATCACCAAAGCGGATCGCCAGGTCCAGCCCTTCGCCGGCCAGGTCGATGCGGTTGTTGTGGGTCTGCAGGCGCAGCTCGATGTCCGGGTGCGCTGCCTCGAACGCGGCCAGCCGTGGCAGCAGCCAGCCGGTGGCGAAGGTGCCGACCACGCCCAGGGTCAGCACTTCACGCGCAGGTCCGCCGGTGTAACGCGCGATGCTGGCGGAGATGCGCTCGAACGATTCGTTGAGCACCGGATACAGCGCCGCGCCTTCGTCGGTGAGCGCCACGCCGCGCGGGAGGCGATGGAACAGGCGGATGCCGAGCCGGTCCTCCAGTCCACGGATCTGGTGGCTCAGTGCGGCCTGGCTGACACACAGCTCCAGCGCGGCACGGGTGAAGTTCTGGTGGCGGGCGGCGGCCTCGAAGGCGCGCAGCGCGTTCAGTGGCAGGGTAGGGTGCAGCATCGCGCAGTCGTGAGCTGGAGTGATGGATGATCCTAACGCTTCAACGAAACATTTCGGAAAATTAAGGGGTTGAATGCGTCAGACATTAATCGAACTAATGTCTCTCGCAGATTTTTTGCGCTGGTCGCCCCCGATCAAGGCTTCAATAATCGAGCGGTCCCCCAGGAGAACCCGCATGCTCGCCCGTCGCCGATTCCTGCAGTTCAGTGGTGCCGCCGTGGCTTCCTCGCTTGCCTTGCCGCTGCTGGCACGTGCAGCGGGCAAGGCCACCGCCAACGCACCCACCGATGCCGCCATCACCGCCGCCAGTGATTTCGCCGCGCTGGAAAAGGCCTGCGCCGGACGCCTCGGCGTGACCCTGCTGGACACTGCCAGCGGTCGCCGCATCAGTCATCGCCAGGACGAGCGCTTCCCGATGTGCAGCACCTTCAAGAGCATGCTGGCAGCCACCGCGCTCAGCCAGGCCGAACGCATGCCGGCATTGCTGGACAGGCGCGTGCCGGTGGGCGAGGCCGATCTGCTCTCGCATGCACCGGTCACCCGCCGCCACGCCGGCAAGGACATGACCGTGCGCGACCTGTGCCGTGCCACGATCATCACCAGCGACAACACCGCCGCCAACCTGCTGTTCGGCGTGGTCGGTGGCCCGCCCGCAGTGACCGCGTTCCTGCGCGCCAGCGGCGACACGGTGAGCCGCAGTGACCGCCTGGAGCCGGAGCTGAACAGCTTTGCCAAGGGCGACCCGCGCGACACCACCACGCCGGCGGCGATGGCCGCGACCCTGCAGCGCGTGGTGTTGGGCGAGGTACTGCAACCGGCTTCGCGGCAGCAGCTGGCCGACTGGCTGATCGACAACGAAACCGGCGACGCCTGCCTGCGCGCGGGCCTGGGCAAGCGCTGGCGCGTGGGTGACAAGACCGGCAGCAATGGTGAAGACGCGCGCAACGACATTGCCGTGCTGTGGCCCGTAGCCGGAGGCGCCCCGTGGGTGTTGACGGCTTATCTGCAGGCGGGCGCGATCAGCTACGAGCAACGCGCTAGCGTGCTGGCACAGGTGGGGCGGATTGCCGACCGGTTGATCGGATGAGGTAACCGGGGTCATTCAAACGTGGCTTGCCGGATCGGTTCGGCGCGCGCATCCTGCGCGCGTTCGAACCACACGGAAGTCCCCCATGAGCCATGAACTGATCTACCTGCTGCTGATCTTCGCGCTGCTGGTGATCCCGCGCGCGCTGCAGCGTTTCAGCCTGCCCGCGCCGCTGACCTGCCTGCTGTTCGGCATCATCGGCATGCTCTGGCTGGGCGACCAGGCCCACGATGCGGTGATCGGCCTGCTGGCCACGCTGGGCATTTCCTCGCTGTTCCTGTTCGCCGGCCTGGAAGTGGACCTGCAGGCGCTGCGCCGTGGCATGTGGCCGCTGCTGGCGCACCTGGTGATCCGTACCGGCACGCTGTTCGGCGTGGGCTGGCTGGCCTGGCGTTATGCGGGGCTGCCGTGGCAGGCCGCCGGGCTGCTGGCGCTGGCGCTGCTGACGCCGTCCACGGGCTTCATCATGGACTCGCTGTCGCGGCTGGGCCTCAGCGAAGACGAGCGGTTCTGGGTGACCAGCAAGGCCATCGCCGGCGAACTGCTGGCGCTGGCGGCGTTGTTCATCGTGCTGCAGGCCGGTGATCCAGGGCACATGGCGTTGTCCAGCCTGGCACTGCTGGCGATGATGATCGGCCTGCCGCTGCTGTTCATCGCGCTGGGCCGCTGGGTCGCACCGCACGCGCCGGGCTCGGAATTCTCGCTGCTGGTGATGGTCGGCATGGTGGCGGCCTACATCACCTACCTGCTGGGCGTGTACTACCTGGTTGGCGCATTCATCGCCGGCCTGGTCGCGCGCCTGCTGCACCAGCGCATGCCGCTGCTGGCCTCGCACGAGAACCTGCACGCGCTGCGCCTGTTCGCCTCGTTCTTCGTGCCGTTCTACTTCTTCAACGCCGGCACCAAGGTGCCCGCCGAAGCGCTGAGCTTCGAGGCGCTGGGGCTGGGCATCGTGATCACCCTGGTGGTGCTGCCGCTGCGCATCGGCGTGGTCTGGCTGCAGCGCCGGGTGATGTTCGGCGAGAGCTTCCGCAGCAGCCTGCGGGTCTCGCTGGCGCTGGCACCGACGCTGATCTTCACCCTGGTGCTGGCGGCGATCATGCGTGAGCGCTTCCAGATTCCGGCGGTGCTGTTCGGTGCGCTGCTGCTGTACGCGGCGCTGACCACGCTGTTGCCGTCGCTGGTGTTCCGTACACCGTTTGACGTTGATCCGGTGGAGCAGGAGCCGGCCGGCGAGGGCGAGGCCGCACCGGTGGCGGCGACCGAAGCATTGCCGGCAGCACCGTCTGCCGAGCGCTGAGCCGGACTGGCGCGCGGTTTGCGCCCATCGTCCATGGCCGTTAGGGTTGGGGCATGAGACCGATTGCCGTTGCCACTACCGCCGCCCTCCTGCTCAGCCTCGCTGCGTGCACGCAGCGCTCCGATACGGTCGCCCATGACCTGGCGACCGCACCGGCCGATGCGTTCATGGCCGCCATCGCCGCACATTGCGGCCAGGCCTACGTCGGCAAGGTGGTGGAGGACACGCCTGCACCGACCGCCAAGGATCCGTTCGCCGGGCAGCGCCTGGTCATGCATGTGCGCGGCTGCGCCGACCCGGCGCACGAGCTGCGCATTCCGTTCCATGTCGGTGATGACCACTCGCGGACCTGGGTGCTGACCCGCACGCCGAACGGGCTGCGCCTGAAACACGACCATCGCCACGAAGACGGCAGCCCCGACGCAATCACCCTGTACGGTGGCGACAGCACGCCGCCGGGCACCGCCGAGCGCCAGCAGTTCCCTGCCGATGCCGATTCGGTGGCGATGTTCCGCCGTGCCGACATGCTGGCTTCCACGCACAACACCTGGGCGATGGAGATCGATCCGGACCAGACGTTCGTCTACGAACTGACGCGCCCGGACGGCCGCCGCTTCCGCGTGCAGTTCGACCTGAGCAAGCCGGTCGACCTGCCACCGCCACCGTGGGGCGACGACATAGCACCCGCGCCGTGATCCCAGGGTCGGATCCCTCCTGCGGAGGGCTCTGACCCCGACCCTGCACTCATCGCGTGCCGAAGCGCGCCCGGCAGCCGTTGCTCACCCACACCTGACCACGCGAGTAACCCCAGCTGCGGCCTTCCTGGCAGGCGCTGCCCGACAGCTGCTGCTGCAGCACCGGCCGGCCCTGGCGCTCATCCCAGTCGCAGGTCTGCGAGCGGTTGTTGTTGCTGCTGCAGGTGACGGAATAGTTGCTGTTGCCACCGCCCCAGCCGCCACCGCCCCAGCCGCGGGCCTCGGCGAATTCGGCGCGGCAGCCATTGCTGACCCATACCGCGCCGTTGCGCACACCCCAGGTACGGCCCTCGTCGCAAGGGCTGCCGGACAACTGGCGGACCAGGCGGGCATTGCGCCAGCCGACCGGGCAGCTGCGCTCGCGGTTGTTCTGGCTTTCGCAGCGGATGGTCTCGCCGGGCCGACCGTTGTTGCCTCCCCAGCCACCGCCATTGCCGCCGCTCCAGCCACCACGGGCCTCGACGAACTCGGCGCGGCAACCATTGGTGACCCAGATGCTGCCATTGCGGCTGCCCCAGGAGCGCCCTTCCTCGCAGGGGCTGCCAGACAACTGGCGGACCAGCTGCGCGCCGCGCCAGCCGGTGTTGCAGACCCGTTCGCGGTTGCTCTGGCTTTCGCAGCGGATCACCCCGTTCTGCGCAGAGGCGGACGGGGCGGGCAGGGCAAGGGTGCCCAGCGCACCCAGGCTGAGGGTCACGGCCAGGCTGGCCAGGGACAGCGGTTTCATGGCGGCATCCCATACGGTGGCAGGTGCCCGACTATAGGGAGGGGGACGATCAAGCCGGTGTGACTGGCCGGATTTGCCCCAGCCGGGGCCTCGGCCGCAGAATACGAGGCTTTCCGGCCCCCACCCGGTGCCGGCGTTCTCCAGCGGAGCTTCCCCCCATGCGTACCCACTTCTGCGGCCTGGTCGACGAGACCCTGATTGGCCAGACTGTCACCCTCGCCGGCTGGACCGACGTGGCCCGTAACCAGGGCGGCGTCTGCTTCATCGATCTCCGCGATCATGAAGGCATCGTGCAGGTGACGGTGGAGGTCGACAATGCCGAAGTGTTTGCGGTGGCCGCGTCGCTGGGCTACGAGGATGTGCTGCAGGTGGAAGGCGTCGTGCGTGCCCGCCACGCGGTGAACGACAAGATGCGCACCGGCAAGGTGGAAGTGATCGCCACCGCCATCACCGTGCTGAACAAGGCTGCGCCGCTGCCGTTCCACGCCCATGAGAACCCGGGCGAGGAAACCCGCCTGAAGTACCGCTACCTGGACCTGCGCCGCCCGGAAATGCAGCGCATGCAGCGCACCCGCATCAAGCTGGTGCAGGCGCTGCGCCGCCACCTGGACGAAAAGGGCTTCCAGGACATCGAAACCCCTATCCTGACCAAGGCCACCCCGGAAGGCGCACGCGACTTCCTGGTGCCGGCGCGCATGCACCCAGGCGAGTTCTACGCACTGCCGCAGAGCCCGCAGCTGTTCAAGCAGATCCTGATGGTGGCCGGCTTCGACCGCTACTACCAGATCGCGCGCTGCTTCCGCGACGAGGCCCTGCGTGCCGATCGCCAGCTGGAGTTCACCCAGCTGGACATGGAATTCGCCTTCGTCCGCGAGCGCGACGTGCAGGATTTCGTCGAGGACATGATCCGCGCCATCTTCAAGGAAGTGGTGGACGTGCAGCTGGATGCCAGCTTCCCGCGCATGACCTGGGCCGAGGCCATGCGCCGCTACGGCTCGGACAAGCCGGACCTGCGCATCGCGCTGGAGCTGGTGGACGTGGCCGAACTGGTCAAGGACAGCGAGTTCCCGGTGTTCACCGGCCCGGCCAATGATGCCGAAGGCCGCGTTGCTGCGCTGCGCATCCCGGGCGGTGCGTCGCTGTCGCGCAAGCAGATCGACGAATACGCCGCGCATGCCGCCAAGTACGGCGCCAAGGGCCTGGCCTACATCAAGATCGCCGACAACGGCGAAATCAGCTCACCGATCCAGAAGTTCTTCAGCGAGGAATCCTTCGCCGCGCTGGTGGCCCACGTCGGCGCCGGCAACGGCGACATCGTGTTCTTCGGCGCCGGTGGCTACAACAAGGTCTCCGACTTCATGGGCGCGCTGCGGCTGAAGGCCGGCAAGGACTTCGGCCTGGTCGCCGACGGCTGGGCGCCGCTGTGGGTCACCGACTTCCCGATGTTCGAGTGGGACGAGGAAGAACAGCGCTACGTCGCCCTGCATCACCCCTTCACCGCACCGGCCGTGGACGACATCGCCGACCTGCGCGCCAATGCCCGTACCGCCGTTTCGCGCGGCTACGACATGGTGCTCAACGGCAATGAGATCGGCGGCGGTTCGATCCGTATCCACCGTCCGGACATGCAGAGCGCGGTGTTCGAGCTGCTGGGCATCGGTGCCGAAGAAGCCCGTGCCAAGTTCGGCTTCCTGCTCGACGCGCTGAACTACGGCGCGCCGCCGCACGGTGGCATCGCCTTCGGCATCGACCGCATCGCCGCGCTGATGGCCGGCACCGAGTCGATCCGCGACGTCATCCCGTTCCCGAAGACCACGGGTGCACAGGATCTGATGACCGACGCGCCGTCGCCGATCGTCGACGCGCAGCTGGCCGAAGTACACATCCAGGTTCGCCCCAAGACCAACTGATCAGGAGATCCAGGCAATGACCGAGTTTGCGTTTTCGCTGGAGTGGGAAAAGCTGGGCAATGAAGGCTCCGAGGCCAACCTGGTCACCGAGCGTGCACGCGTGTTCGGCGGTTGGCTGGTCCGCGTCGGTACCAACCCGGCCGCGATGGCCCTGACCTTCGTCGCCGACGGTGAAGGCCGTTGGGATGGAGAAGACTTCGGCGTCGAGGATTACGAGGACGACGAAGAGGAAGAGTACGACGAGGACGAGGAAGGCGAAGAAGACGAGGACGAAGAGGAATACGAGGAAGAGGACGAGGAAGACGAAGAAGCGGAATCGTCGGAAAAGGCTTGACCGCCCCTTCGCGCTGACGTCAACTTCCTGCATGTATTCCATCCGCCGCGCCACCGTGGACGACGCGCCGACCCTGTCGGCGCTGGCCGCCCGCACGTTCACCGAAACCTTCGGCCATCTGTATCCGCCGCAGGACCTGCAGGCCTTCCTTGAGGAGGCCTACACGGTCGAGCGCCAGCGCGTGATCCTGGCCCACCCGGATTACGCGGTGTGGCTGCTGGAGCTGGACGGGGAGGCGGTCGGCCATGCCGCCGCCGGCCCCTGTGGCCTGCCGCACCCGGACGTGAAGCCCGGTGACGGCGAACTCAAGCGCCTGTACCTGATCAAGACGCAGCAAAGCTGCGGCTGGGGCAGCCGCCTGCTGGAAACCGCGCTGGCCTGGCTGGAACACGAGGGCCCGCGCACCCTGTGGTTGGGCGTGTGGTCGGAGAACTTCGGCGCACAGCGCTTCTACGCCCGCTACGGGTTCGAGAAGGCCGGCGAATACCTGTTCCCGGTGGGCGACACGAACGATCTCGAATTCATCCTGCGCCGCGCACCGCGCGCGGCCTGATGTTCACTGCCGCTTGCTGCGCGCGCGTGTTCAATCACCGTACGTTCCTGCCCCGCTGACCGCCAGGCTGTTTGCATGACTCCCCCCGTATTGCTGCTGCATGGCATCTGGAATGCCCGCGCCTGGGTCGGGCCGCTGGCCTGGCGCCTGCGCGCGCGCGGCTTCCAGGTGCACGCGTTTGGTTATTCCTCGGTGTTCGGTGGGCCGGACGTGGCCGTACCGCAGCTGCTGGAGCGGCTGGCCGACGCCGGCCCACTGAGTTTGGTCGGCCACAGCCTGGGCGGGCTGCTCGCGCTGGAAGCGCTGCGGCGCAATCCGCAGCTGCCGGTGCAGCGCGTGGTCTGCCTGGGTTCACCGCTGCGCGGCAGTGGCACCGCGCGCTCGTTGTCCGATCATGGTTGGGGGCTGGCGCTGGGGCGCAGCAGCGAGCTGCTGCTGGACGGCCTGCCGGACTGGCAGGGCAAGGCCGAGGTCGGGCTGATCGCCGGTTCGGTGCCGCATGGTCTGGGCAGCCTGCTGGGCGCGATGGACGACGCCTCCGATGGCACTGTGGCCCTGGCCGAAACCCGCCTGCCGGGCCTGACCGATCATTGCGTGGTGCGCACCAGCCACAGCGGCCTCGTGGTGTCGCCGGATGCCGCGCGGCAGACCGCGCATTTCCTGCGCCACGGCCAGTTCGACCACAGCCGCGACGCCGCCGCCGCGTAATCTGGTAGGGGCGACCGCCCTGGCTCGGTGGGTGCGGACCGTCCTGCCTTGGTGGATGCGAACCGTTGGTTCGCACGCGCTTCGCCGGGCCATGCGCGACGGCATCTCCGCCCTAGACACGGTTGCCGCCCCCGATCAGGTAGAATCCGCGCCTTGATCCTGAAGCAGCCAGACGGTAGCACCCATGGGTAGAGGCCCCTCCATCGAAGCCCGCAAGAACGCGTCCGACGCGAAGCGCGGCAAGATTTTCACCAAGATCATCCGCGAGATCGGCGTTGCCGCGCGCGGCGGTGGAGGCGACCCCAACAACAACCCGCGCCTGCGCGTGGCGGTGGACAAGGGCCTGGCCGTGAACATGTCCAAGGACGTGATCGAGCGCGCCATCAAGAAGGCCACCGGTGAACTGGAAGGCGTCGACTACGAGGAAATCCGCTACGAAGGCTACGCCCCGGGTGGCGTGGCCGTGATCGTCGACTGCCTGACCGACAACCGCGTGCGCACCGTGGCCGATGTCCGCCATGCGTTCAGCAAGTGCGGCGGCAACATGGGCACCGAAGGCTCGGTGGCCTTCATGTTCAAGCGCCTGGGCGTGCTCAGCTTCGCCCCGGGTGCCGACGAGGAAGCCATCACCGAGGCGGCCATCGAGGCCGGCGCTGATGACATCGTGGTCTATCCGGACGATGGCTCGATCGATGTGGTCACCAGCCTTGACGCGTTCAGCGCAGTCAAGGACGCGATGACCGCCGCTGGCCATGTCGCCGACCACGCCGAGATCACCTTCCGCGCCGACAACGACATCAAGGTCGAGGGCGAGGTCGCCCTGCAGGTCAAGAAGCTGCTGGACATGCTGGAAGACCTGGACGACGTGCAGGACGTGTATTCCAACGCCGAACTCGGCGCCGACGCCTACGCCTGAGCCGTCTTCGACGGCCTGGGCGCGGGCCGTTGAACGGTCACCGCGGACAGTCATGAGCCCATACGCCTGCCAGCGCATTCCGTTCCGCCCCGCCAGGAGTGCAGCATGACCCGCATCCTCGGCATCGACCCCGGTTCGCAGCGGACCGGGGTCGGCATCATTGATGTCGATGCCACCGGACGCGTCAGCTACGTGCACCACCAGCCGCTGGTGCTGCTGGGCGCTGACGACTTCCCGCAGCGCATGAAGCTGCTGGTGCTGGGCCTGGCCGACCTGTGCCGCGAGTATGAGCCGCAGGAAGTGGCCATCGAACGCGTGTTCATGGCCCGCAACCCCGATTCGGCATTGAAGCTGGGCCAGGCCCGTGGCGCGGCGATCTCGGCGGTGGTGCTGCGCGACCTGCCGGTGCACGAATATGCTGCCAGCGAGATCAAGCTGGCGGTTGTCGGGCGCGGTGGCGCCGAAAAGCAACAGGTTCAACACATGGTCGGGCTCATGCTCAACCTGAAAATCAAGCTGCAGGCCGACGCGGCCGACGCGTTGGCGGTGGCGATCACCCATGCCCACGTAAGGGCGACGGCCAACCGCCTGGGGCTCAGTGCCCGCCAGGCATGGGGCCGCAAATGAGGAGCTGCACGCAATGATCGGTCGACTGCGCGGCATCGTCGCCTACAAGGCGCCGCCGTGGCTGGTGGTGGACGTGAACGGAGTGGGCTACGAACTGGAGGCGCCGATGAGCACCTTCTACGACCTGCCCGAGCTCGGCCGCGAGGTCACCCTGTATACCCACTACTCGCAGAAGGAAGACAGCGTCTCGCTGTACGGCTTCCTGCGCGAGGGCGAGCGGCGCCTGTTCCGCGACGTGCAGAAGGTCAGCGGCATCGGCGCGAAGATCGCGCTGGCCGTGCTGTCCGGCGTCACCGTCGAGGAGTTCGCGCGCATGGTCCAGGCCGGTGACATCACCGCGCTGACCCGCATTCCGGGCATCGGCAAGAAGACCGCCGAGCGCATGGTGCTGGAGCTGCGTGACCGCGCGGCCCAGTTCGGTGCCGGCGGCGCGCTGCCCACCGGCAGTGGCCCGGCCCCGGCCGACCCGCTGTCCGATGCCACCGTGGCGCTGCAGCAGCTGGGCTACAAGCCGGCTGAAGCCGCCCGCATGGCCCGGGACGCCTTCAATGAAGGCGACGAAGTGGCCACCGTGATCCGCAAGGCGCTGCAGTCGGCGCTGCGTTGATCCGCCTTCCTTTCCTTCAACAAACCGCCTGAGCTTCGCCAGGAGTCCCATGTCCAGCAGTCAAACCCCGCACGCAGCCGCCCCCGGCGGCCATGGCCACGCCCCCTCCGCTGGAGGACTGGCGCTGGTCATCGGTGCGATCGGCGTGGTCTTCGGCGATATCGGTACCAGCCCGCTGTACACCCTGAAGGAGGCGTTCTCGCCGCACTACGGGCTCAACAGCGACCACGATACCGTGCTGGGCGTGCTGTCGCTGGCGTTCTGGGCGCTGAACCTGGTGGTGACGCTGAAGTACGTCACCATCATCATGCGCGCCGACAATGATGGCGAGGGCGGCATCATGGCGCTGATGGCGTTGACCCAGCGCACGCTGCGCAATGGCTCGCGCTCGGCTTATGTAGTGGGCATCCTCGGCATCTTCGGCGCCTCGCTGTTCTTCGGCGACGGCGTGATCACCCCGGCCATGTCCGTGCTCAGTGCGGTCGAAGGCCTGGAGGTGGCCGCGCCCGGACTGCATGTCTTCATCGTGCCGGTCACCCTGGTGGTGCTGCTGGCAGTGTTCGCCGCGCAACGCTTCGGTACCGAGAAGATCGGCAAGGCGTTCGGCCCGATCATGGCGATCTGGTTCGTATCGCTGGCGGCGATCGGCATCTACAACATTGTCGATGCGCCCGAGGTGCTGAAGGCCTTCAACCCATGGTGGGGCATCCGCTTCTTCATGGAGCACGGCTGGCACGGCATCTTCATTCTCGGTGCAGTGGTGCTGGCGGTGACCGGCGGCGAAGCGCTGTATGCGGACATGGGCCACTTCGGCCTGCGCCCGATCCGCCACGCCTGGTACTTCTTCGTGCTGCCGTGCCTGGTGCTGAACTACCTGGGGCAGGGCGCACTGGTGCTCAACCACCCCGAGGCCCTGAAGAACCCGTTCTTCGAGGCGGTGCCCTCGTGGGCGCTGTACCCGATGATCATCCTGGCCACCATGGCGGCGGTGATCGCCTCGCAGTCGGTCATCACCGGCGCGTTCTCGGTCTCGCGCCAGGCCATGCAGCTGGGCTACATCCCGCGCATGCGCATCAAGCACACCTCGCACGACACCATCGGCCAGATCTACATCCCGGGCATCAACTGGGGCATCGCGGTGATGGTGTTCGGCCTGGTGCTGGCGTTCCGCAGCTCGTCCAACCTGGCCGTGGCCTACGGCATCTCGGTGTCGGCCACGATGCTGATCGACACCCTGCTGCTGGCCGTGGTGGCACGTTCGCTGTGGCCGAAGTCGCGTGGCTGGCTGCTGCCGCTGTGCGTGGTGTTCTTCATCATCGACCTCGGCTTTGTCATCGCCAACGGCGCCAAGCTGCTGCAGGGCGCCTGGTTCCCGGTGGTGCTGGGCATCTTCCTGTTCACCATGATGCGCACCTGGCGGCGTGGCCGCGAACTGCTGCGTGATGAGATCCGCAAGGACGGCATCCGCCTGGACACCTTCCTGCCGGGCCTGATGCTGGCACCGCCGGTACGCGTGCCGGGCACCGCGGTATTCCTCACCGCCGACCCGACCGTGGCCCCGCACGCGCTGATGCACAACCTCAAGCACAACAAGGTGCTGCACGAGCGCAACGTGTTCCTGCACGTGGAAACCCTGCCCATTCCCTATGCGATGGAAGGGCAGCGGCTGAAGATCGAGTCGGTGGGCGACGAGTTCTACCGGGTCTATGTGCGCTTCGGTTTCATGGAAACCCCGGACGTACCGCTGGCGCTGATGCGCTCGTGTGACCACGGTGGCATCTACTTCGACCCGATGGACACCACCTTCTTCGCCAGCCGCGAAACCATTGTGGCCACCGCCAACCGCGGCATGCCGATCTGGCGCGACAAGCTGTTCGCGCTGATGCACCGGAATGCCGCGCCCGCGACCGGCTTCTTCCGGATTCCGGGCAACCGCCTGGTGGAACTCGGCGCGCAGGTGGAGATCTGACCGCGCGGGGTCGGATCCCTTTTCCGCAGGAAAAGGGCTCTGACCCCATGTCTTGAGCCATCCACACATCCATCCACGCATGGCGTGGATCTACCGTGTCGACCAAGGTCGACACCCACCAAGAGTAGGCAGAGCAGGCCACGCCATCCAGGCAGATCGCAGAAACCTGTCGAAGGCGGGGTGGGTCCGGTTGCGGGGGCGTGAGCCGCATGGATGCGGCGACCGAGCTTACATGGACGTACTTGCAGCGTCCCCCGCAAGCGGACCCACCCCGCCATTCCCCAGGAAGCCCGCTTCGGCTGTTGCTCTGGATGTTGCCGTTGCTGTTGCCTCTGCGGGTGCCGGGCGCAGCCCGGCCGAAACCCGTACTTTTGCCGCATAATCAGCACATGACCGACGACCGCATCATCGGCGCCGGCGCCACCCGCGAGGATGACGCCGCCGACGCCAGCATCCGCCCCAAGCGCCTTGCCGACTACCTCGGCCAGGTGCCGGTGCGCGAGCAGATGGAAATCTACATCCAGGCGGCCAAGGGGCGTGGCGACGCGCTCGACCACGTACTGATCTTCGGGCCGCCGGGCCTGGGCAAGACCACCCTCAGCCATGTCATTGCCAACGAACTGGGCGTGGCCCTGCGGGTGACCTCCGGCCCGGTGATCGAAAAGGCCGGCGACCTGGCTGCGCTGCTGACCAACCTGCAGCCGCACGACGTGCTGTTCATCGACGAGATCCATCGCCTGTCGCCGGTGGTCGAGGAAGTGCTGTACCCGGCGATGGAAGATTTCCAGATCGACATCATGATCGGCGAGGGCCCCGCCGCCCGCTCGATCAAGATCGACCTGCCGCCGTTCACCCTGATCGGCGCCACCACCCGCGCCGGCCTGCTGACCGCGCCGCTGCGCGACCGCTTCGGCATCGTCCAGCGCCTGGAGTTCTACAGCGTCGAGGAACTGACCCGTATCGTGCGCCGCTCCGCCAGCATCCTCGGCATCGACTGCACCGCCGATGGGGCAGGGGAGATCGCGCGCCGCGCGCGTGGTACCCCGCGTATCGCCAACCGCCTGCTCCGACGCGTGCGCGACTATGCGCAGGTCAAGGCCGGTGGCCACATCGACGAGCCCGTGGCCCAGGCCGCGATGAAGATGCTCAAGGTCGACCCGGAAGGCTTCGATGAGCTTGACCGGCGCCTGCTCAAGACCATGGTCGACTACTTCGATGGTGGCCCGGTCGGTATCGAATCGCTGGCCGCGGCGCTGTCCGAAGAGCGTGGCACGCTGGAAGACGTGGTCGAGCCGTACCTGATCCAGCAGGGCTTCCTGGTGCGTACCGCGCGTGGCCGCATGGCCACCCACAAGGCCTACCGGCACATGGGCCTGAAGCCGAAGAACCCGCCGCAGGACCTGTTCGCGGAGGTTCCCGATGTCGGTTGAGCCACTATTCAGTTGGCCGACACGCATTTACTGGGAAGATACCGACGCTGGCGGCGTGGTCTACCACGCCCGCTACGTGGCCTTCATGGAACGGGCCCGGACCGAATGGATGCGCGCGCTCGGCTACGGCCAGGAGCGCATGCGCGCCGAGCACGGGATGGTCTTCGCGGTGCGCTCGATGCAGATGGATTTCGTCAGGCCGGCACGGCTGGATGACACCCTGCAGGTGACTGCCCGCCTGGTCCAGCTGAAGAAGGCCAGCATGGTCTTCGACCAGCAGATCCTGCGCGACGGCGAGCTGCTGCTGTCGGCCCAGGTCCGCATCGCCGCACTGGACGCGGCCAGTTTCCGCCCGCGTGGCATGGACGAGGCTGTCCTTGCCGTGCTGCAACCCCACCTCCACCCCGAATCCGAACACTGAGGAACAACGGATGATCGCAACGCTCCTGGCCCTGCAGGCCACGGTCACCGAGGCACTGCCGGCCGACGTCAGCAACGCCGCGACACAGACCCTTGCCCAGGCCACCACCGGCGGCGGCATCAACTACCTCGAACTGATGGCCAAGGCCAGCCTGCCGGTGAAGATCATCGTGCTGCTGCTGCTGGTCGGCTCGTTCGTCAGCTGGGTGATCATTTTCCGCAAGGCCCGCGTGTTCAAGCAGGCCACCCGCGAAGCCGACGAGTTCGAGAACCGCTTCTGGTCCGGCGCGGACCTGGGCAAGCTGTACAGTGCGGCCACCGACCGCAGCCGCAGCGTGACCGGCCTGGAAGCCATCTTCGAAGCAGGGTTCCGCGAATACACCCGCCTGCGTGACAAGCGCCGCCTGGATGGTCGCGCACAGCTGGAAGGCGCGCAGCGCGCGATGCGCACCACCTATACCCGCGAAGTGGACCAGCTCGAGCGCAACCTGGAGCTGCTGGCCAACATCGGTTCGACCGCGCCGTACGTGGGCCTGGTCGGCACCGTGTTCGGCATCATGGTGACCATGCACGACATGATCAGCAGTGGGGCGCAGGCCGGCATCGCCGCCGTCGCGCCGGGCATTTCCGAAGCCCTGTTCGCTACCGCCATCGGCCTGTTCGTGGCGATCCCGGCGGTGTGGGCCTACAACCGCTTCACCACGCGCGTTGAGCGCATGTCGGTGCGGTTCGAGACCTTTGCCGAAGAGTTCAGCTCCATCCTGCAGCGCCAGAGCGCTGGCGACGAGTAAGCGCCTGACCCGGGAGTCCAAGCCATGTCCGCTGCCATCGGTCGCCGCAAGCGCCGCAAGCTGAAATCGGAAATCAACGTCGTTCCCTACATCGACGTCATGCTGGTGCTGCTGATCATCTTCATGGTCACCGCGCCGCTGCTCACCCTGAGCTTCGACGTCGACCTGCCGCAGTCCAACGCCAAGGCGCTGGAGAGCAAGCAGGACCCGGTGATCGTCTCGGTGCGCCAGGACGGCCAGCTCAGCCTGAAGCTGCCCGATGCCAAGGAACCGACCGCCGTGTCGGCCGAGGAACTGGAAGGCCGCCTGGCCGGCATCGCCGCCCAGGACAAGGGCGTGCGCGTGATCGTCGCCGCCGACCGTGCCGTGGCCTATGAAAAGGTCATCGCCGCGATGGATGTGATCAAGCGCGCCAAGGTAGACAAGGTAGGCCTGGCCACCGATGCACGCTGACGCCCTGCCACCCCCGCATCAGCGCGAACCCGGCTGGGGCCTGCCCCTGGCATTGGCGTTGCTGGTGCACCTGCTGGTCGCGCTGGTCTTCATCGTGGCCTGGTTCTGGTCGCCCGAGCGCAACACCGACGCCGCCGCCGGTGATCCGTCGGTCGAGGCCAGCCTGGCGCTGTCTGCGTCGGAGGCCTCCGCTGCGCGCCAGGCCCTGCGCCAGTCGGAAAAGCTGGAAGACCTGCCGCCGCCGGTGGCCGAGCCCATCCCGGTGCCGGAAGACACCATTCCGCCGCCGCAGCCGATCCCGGAACCGCGCCCACAGGACGCCCCCACGCCGCAGCAGCAACAGGCGCAGGAGCGTGTCGCGCAGCCGGATACCAAGGATCAGGAAGCGGTGAGTGCGCTGGCCATCTCCCAGGAGAAGGCCAAGCAGGAACAGGAAGCCAAGCGCCGCCAGGAACAGATCGACCTGACCGAACGCAAGCGCCAGGAGGAAGCCGAGCAGAAGCTGCGCCTGGCCAAGCAGCAGGAAGCGGACGAGAAGAAGAAGCAGGCCGAGCAGGAGCGCGTGGCCGCTGACAAGGCCGAGGCCGAGAAGCAGAAGAAGATCGCCGAGATCCGTGCCCGCCGCGAGCAGGCCGAGAAGGAAGCCAAGCTGGCCGAGCAGAAGCTGCGCCAGGTGGCCGCCGCGCGCAATGCCGCCGGCAGTGCCGCTGCCGGTTCCAGTGGTGCCTCGCAGTCGGCCGCCGGTGGCGGTGGCAACAGCGACGACCTTTCGGCCAAGTACGCAGCCGCCATCCAGGCCAAGGTGCTGTCGCAGTGGGTGCGCCCGGATACGGTGCCGTTGGGCCAGCGCTGCCAGATCACCATCACCCAGATTCCGGGTGGCACGGTGATGCAGGCCAAGGTCAGCCCGAACTGCCCGTACGACGAGGCCGGCAAGCGCTCGATCGAGGCCGCCGTGCTCAACGCGCAGCCGCTGCCGTACCGCGGCTTCGAGTCGGTGTTCGCACGCACGCTCAACTTCACCTTCACCGCCCAGGATCGCTGAGGCGGGCAGGGCCGGGTGGCTCTCCGCTGCCCGCGTCCACGGATGTCGCGCTTGCCTCTGGCAGGCCAGGTCTCGACCGGGCAGGCTTTGGGCTGCTGTCGGACACCGCCCCGCAGGGCGGCGTGACGGGGAGACGGGCGCGATGTTAGCCACGACGTTAACGGTGCGTGAGAGGACGGGCTGGAACTGACCCGGAATTCACGTACCCTTGGTTCATGATTGCGAAGCGGTTCACTGCCGCTTTGTTATCCCTCGTTCCGGTTTCCCCCTATTGAGCGCTCCATGAAAAAGATGCCTCGCTGGCTTGCCGTGTTTGCGGCCCTGTTGCTGCCCTTTGCTGCCGTCGCGCAGCAGAAGGGGCTGGATATCGACATCATCGGCGGCAATGCTTCCGCGCTGCCGATCACCATCGTGCCGATGCCTTACCAGGGGTCGTCGGCTGCACCGCAGACCGACGTCGCCGGCGTGGTCCGTGCCGACCTGGAGCGCTCGGGCCAGTTCCGTACGCTGCCCGAAGCGCAGATCGTCGAGAAGCCGGTGCGCGGCGGAGACATCCAGTTCGCCACCTGGCGCGCGCTGAAGCAGAACTACATCGTGGTCGGCCGCGTGCTCGACGCCGGTGCCGGCGCCTACCGCGTCGAGTACGAACTGTTCGACGTACCCAAGGGCGAGCGCCTGCTGGGCCTGGCGATGACCGCCCGTGGCAACGCCATGCGCGATGTTGCCCACCAGATGGCCGACGCCATCTACGAAAAGATCACCGGCGTGCGCGGCGCCTTCTGGACCCGCATCGCCTACGTGACCGCCAGCGGCAAGGGCGACGCCATGCGCTACGCGCTGATGGTGGCTGACTCCGATGGCTTCAATCCGCAGACCATCGTGCGTTCGGCCGAGCCGCTGCTGTCGCCGTCGTGGAGCCCGGATGGCAGCAAGCTGGCCTACGTCAGCTTCGAGCGTGGCAATTCGGCCATCTACATCCAGAACATCGGTACCGGCGCGCGTGAGCTCGTCACCAGCTTCCGCGGCATCAACAGCGCCCCGGCGTTCTCGCCGGACGGCCGCAAGCTGGCCCTGACCCTGTCGCGTTCGGGCAACCCGGAAATCTACGTGATGGACCTGGGCAGCAAGCAGCTGACCCAGCTGACCAACCACTTCGCCATCGATACCGAGCCGACCTGGGCGCCGGACGGCAGCGCGGTGTACTTCACCTCCGACCGCGGCGGCCGTCCGCAGGTCTACAAGGTCGGCGCGGGCGGCGGCAGCGCCGAGCGCGTGACCTTCCAGGGCAACTACAATGCCAAGCCCTCGGTGTCCTACGACGGCAAGAAGATCGCCGTCGCCCAGGGCTCGGGCAACAGCTACAAGATCGCGGTGATGGACAGCTCGCTGGGTTCGCCGCGCTGGAGCACGCTGTCCCCGGGCTCGCTGGATGAATCGCCGAGCTTTGCGCCCAACGCGAGCATGGTGTTGTACGCCGCCCGCGAAGGTGGCCGTGGTGTGTTGTATGCCGTCTCGGCCGATGCGCGGGTTCGCCAGCGCCTGGTCCTGGCCGATGGTGATGTGCGCGAGCCGGCATGGTCCCCATACCGTACCCAGCGCTAAAAGAGTGTTAATATTTTCGTTGTCTTGAACCCCTCATCGGCCTAGGAGCCACAAAGGTATCGCCATGAACAAGTCCACCCGCGTTCTGCTTGTTTCCCTGCTGTCTGTGGCCGTCCTGGCCGGTTGCTCGAAGAAGGTGAAGGAAGAGCCGGCAGCCCCGGTCGACACCGGCACCTCGACCACCACCCCGACCGGTCCGTCGACCTCGGGCCTGTACGGCCCGGGCGACCTGGATACCGACGCTTGCCTGCGCCAGCGCGTTGTCTACTTCGACCTGGACAAGGAAGACGTGAAGCCGGAATTCCAGGCCATCATGGCGTGCCACGCCAAGTACCTGCGTGACCGTCCGTCCTCGCGCATCACCCTGCAGGGTCACACCGACGAGCGCGGTTCGCGCGCGTACAACCAGGCCCTGGGTGAGCGTCGTGGCAACGGCGTCAACTCGGCCCTGCAGGCCAACGGTGGCTCGGCTTCGCAGCTGACCGTCGTTTCCTACGGTGAAGAGCGTCCGGTCTGCACCGAGTCGAACGAGTCCTGCTGGTCGCAGAACCGTCGCGTCGAAATCGTCTACACCGCGCAGTAATCCATGCGCATTGGCATCAAACTGATGCTGGTCGTTGCGGCAGCCCTCGTGGCTGCCGCACCGGCGCATGCACAGCGACAGAGCCTGGCTGACCGTGTCGGCGCGCTCGAGCAGCAGATGTACAACAACAGTGCCAACCAGGACCTGTTGAACCAGATCAACCAGCTGCGGCAGCAGGTCACCAGCCTGCAGGCCTCGATCGAGCAGTTGCAGCACGACAACGCCCAGCTCAAGCAGTCCGCCCAGGACCAGTACCTGGATCTGGACAGCCGCCTGAACCGGTTGGAAGGGGGCAATGCGGCCCCGGCCCTGCCGCCCGTTCCGGCGAGCGCGCCGAAGGCCGCACCGGCCCCGGCAAAACCCGCAGCGGCGGCCACTTCCGAGCGGCCGCCTTCCGTCCATGGTGATGCCGGCAGCCTTGCCGCCACCGGCGACGAGCGCACCTCCTACAACGTCGCCTTCGATTCGCTGAAGGCCGGCAAGTACGATGATTCGGCGCAGCTTTTCCTGAGCTTCCTGCAGCTGTACCCGAACGGCGTCTACGCGCCGAACGCGCTGTACTGGCTGGGCGAGAGCTACTACGCCACCCGCAATTTCCCGATGGCCGAGACCCAGTTCCGTGAACTGCTCGCGCGCTATCCGACCCACGACAAGGCCGCTGGCGGCCTGCTCAAGGTTGGCCTCTCGCAGTATGGCGAGGGCAAGGTCGACCAGGCCCAGCAGACGCTGGAGACCGTCGTGGCGCAGTACCCCGGCTCGGACGCCGCGCGCACCGCGCAGGACCGTCTGCAGTCCATCCGCCTCGGCAAGCAGATCCGTTGATCCGCTGACCGGGCGTACAATGCGTACCCTGGCGCCGGGCTGATTTCCGGCAGCCTCCTGTAGAGCCGAGCCCATGCTCGGCTGCTTTCGTTTCCGGCGCCGATAAATCGGTCGCCCGTCCCATGAAGAATTGTTTGCCATGACCGCCGTTACCCCGTCCAACGCCGTCGCCACCCCCAGCGACATCGTGCAGTCGCCGCTGCCGCGCCTGAAGATCACCGAGATCTTCACCTCGCTGCAGGGCGAAGCCGATACCGCCGGCTGGCCGACCGTGTTCGTGCGCCTGACCGGCTGCCCGCTGCGCTGCCAGTACTGCGATACGGCCTATGCCTTCCATGGCGGCACCTGGTGGGACATCGACGACATCGTGGCCGAGGTGCTGGCCCAGGGCGTGCGCCACGTCTGCGTGACCGGCGGCGAGCCGCTGGCGCAGAAACGCTGCCTGGTGCTGCTGCAGAAGCTGTGCGACGCCGGCATGGACGTCTCGCTGGAAACCTCCGGCGCGCTGGACGTCAGCGCGGTGGACCCGCGTGTATCGCGCGTGGTCGACATCAAGACCCCGGGGTCGGCCGAAGCGGCGCGCAACCGCTGGGAAAACCTGCCGCTGCTGACCGCACGCGACCAGATCAAGTTCGTCATCTGCAGCCGCGAGGACTACGACTGGGCCAAGGCCCTGGTCGCCGAGCACGAGCTGGTGAAGCGCTGCACCGTATTCTTCTCGCCCAGCAAGGGCGAGATCACCGCGCGGCGGCTGGCCGACTGGATCGTCGAAGACCGCCTGCCGGTGCGCTTCCAGATGCAGTTGCATAAAATCCTGTGGAACGACGAGCCGGGCCGATGAGCCCGCGCGGCGTTCCCTGATGTAGCTCCGGCGCGGGACAGCGTGCTGGCTTTCCCCTCCCAACCGGATGTTTTACCCATGAAGAAGGCAGTCGTGCTTCTCTCCGGCGGCATGGATTCAGCCGCCGTCATCGCCATGGCCCAGGAACAGGGCTTTGCCGTGCATGCCCTGAGCGTGCGCTATGGCCAGCGCCATACCTCCGAACTGGATGCCGCCGCCCGCGTGGCCAAGGCCCAGGGCGTGGTCGCGCACAAGACCGTGGACGTGGACCTGCGCAGCATCGGTGGCTCGGCGCTCACCGATGACATCGACGTGCCCGAGGCCGGCGGTGCCGGCATTCCGGTCACCTACGTACCGGCGCGCAACACCATCATGCTGTCGCTGGCCCTCGGCTGGGCCGAAGTGCTCGGCGCCAACGACATCTTCTGCGGCGTCAACGCCGTGGATTACTCCGGCTACCCGGACTGCCGCCCCGAGTTCGTGGCCGCGTTCCAGGCGCTGGCCAACCTGGCCACCAAGTCGGGCGTGGAAGGTGCGGGCATCAAGGTACACGCGCCGCTGCAGTTCCTCAGCAAGGGCCAGATCGTCAGCGAAGGCGTGCGCCTGGGCGTGGACTTCGGCCTGACCGTGTCCTGCTACAACGCCGACGCCAACGGCGCCGCCTGCGGCCACTGTGATGCCTGCCGCCTGCGCGCGCAGGGCTTCGCCGAAGCCGGCGTGCCCGACCCGACGCTGTACGCCTGATCGCCCCTGGTAGTGCCGGCCGCTGGCCGGCTTCCCTGATGGGTGTGAATTCCCAGATGGTGGGGGCGAACTGCTCCACGGTGGGTGCGAACCTTGGTTCGCACTCCCTGACCCGCCAGGCATGGCCCGGCGCTACCGTTGCCGCAGCCACCCCGACGCTTCAATAAACGCCCGCACCGCCTTCGGATCGGCATAGTCCAGCTCGATCATCCGCGCGACACCGGCTTTCTCGTCGGCTTGCTGGCGCATGTACTCCTGCGCGATGCGGTAGCCGGCGTAGTACCCCACATCACCCACCCCGAACGGATTACGGGCGCTGTTGTACAGCCAGTTGTCCAGATCCCCGCCGTCCATTTCAGCGACGAAACGCGTGCGGATTTCCGCTTCGTGCGCGGGCCCGTAGCTGTACAGCGGAAGCGCCGGCCGACGCCCACTCAGCCGTTCGGCCACATACTCCGCCACGCCTTCGCGCACCGCGTACTGCGCCAGGCTGCCGGTAGTCTCGCGCTGCTGGGTATGCACGTACTCGTGCAGGTTGTTCTGCGCGTTGTTCGCCCCCGGACGGCTGTCGTAGAAGATCCGCAGGCGGCTGCGCATCGGCTCCGGCAGCTCGCTCACGTCCACGCGTTCATCGCCCAGCGCCATCTCCGCACCGATCAGTACCTTGTCACCCAGCGTGGTCCCGCCAGTACGCAGCACGCCCACGGCATGGGTGATGGTGGCCGGGCGCAGGGCGGGGTAGAGCGTGCGGAAGGCGGCCAGGTCCCGTTCCAGTGTGGCGCTGGCCTGCTGCGCGTTGGCGGTCAATGGGCGTACCGACGTCCAGAAGCGCGGCCACGCACGCATGGCCTCGGCGTATTCGCGGGCGGTGTAGTTACGGACCTGCATCAGCGCATGCAGGCCGGGGCTGCATGGATCGATGTAGCGCGCCTGCACCAGTGCGACGTGGCGTTCAACGTCGGGCTCGGCGCGCACAGCGTCATAAGTGGCCCAGAAGCGGCCGATGTCGTCGGTGACGACCTGGGATGGGGCGGCCAGTGCCGCACAGGGCAGCAACAGGGCGGCAATCAGGCTGAAGGGCAGGCGCATCCGGAATTCCGCGATGGGATCACAGTTGAGATGCGACGTTGGCCCGGAAGGTTTAAGCCCGCGGCCCAGATCGAGGTAGTGCCGGCCGCTGGCCGGCAACCTCGACACACCGGGGTTTCACGCGATCGGCCAAAGTAGGGTAGAATGCCCACCCCGCCGAAAGGCTGGGGCAGTGCAATGGGCCGTTAGCTCAGTCGGTAGAGCAGAAGACTTTTAATCTTTTGGTCGAAGGTTCGAATCCTTCACGGCCCACCATTGCATCCAATGACCCAGGTCATTCAGAAAGGCACCGTAATGCGGTGCCTTTTTTGTTGCCCTGGTCCGTGGCCTCTACTTCGCCCGCATTCCCTTGGCTTTTGCGGCCGCCGCGTCGGCAGCTTGCTGTGCGGCCGTCGCTGCCGCATTCGCGGAACGCACGGCTTCCGCTTGAGCCGCGTCAAAGTCAGCCCGGCGCTGCGCGCTGATCCGGCGTTCCAGTTCTGAATATGCGACGTAGCTCTCCGGATACTTCGCGACGCAGGCCTGCTGCAGCAGCGGGATCGCGTGGTCGGACAATCCCGGTTGGAGGTGGGCGAGCAGGCAGTCCGCATACGCTGCGGATGCTGGCGGAGTGCTGCTGGACTGCGGTGAGGCGGCGGCAAGGGTGGTGGCGATCAATACACTCAACATGGGAACCTCCTTGTGGATATGAGCGTGGCGGCGACCAGTCCTTGAGCCAAAGTGCCCGTTGCATGACCATCACCGGCTCCATGGTGCTCCAGTTCCGGCAGATCGGCAAAGTGCCGCGAACGACAGTGCCTCCGGCGGTCTATGCTCGGCATCTTTCCCAGGATGGGCTGTCCCATGCGTCTGATCGTGCTGTCGCTGTTGTTGTCCGTCGTCTCCGCCGCGCCGCTGATGGCCGCCGAATCCGCGTCGCCCGCCGCCGCCACGCCGCTGGTCATCGGCGAGACCTTCACCATCGAGTCGAAGGCGCTGGGCGAGACCCGTCGTATCAACGTCTATCGCCCGCAGCCGTGGGGGCTGGACCCGAAGGCACCGCTACCGGTGCTCTACATGCCCGACGGCGGCATCGGCGAGGACTTCCTGCATGTGGCCGGGCTGGTGCAGGTGCTCAGCGGCAACGGCAGCATGCGTCCGTTCCTGCTGGTTGGCATCGAGAACACCGAGCGCCGCCGCGACATGACCGGCCCCAGCAAGGACCCTCAGGACCAGAAGATCGCGCCGCGCATCGGCGGCTCGGCGGCCTACCGTACCTTCCTGCGCGATGAACTGATGCCGCAGGTGCGTCAGCGTTACCCGACCACCGAGGAGCGCGCGCTGATCGGCGAGTCGCTGGCCGGCCTGTTCGTGGTCGAGACGCTGCTGCAGGAGCCTACGCTGTTCAACAGCTACATCGCGCTGGACCCCAGCCTGTGGTGGAACCGTGGCGCAATGCTGGCCGGCGCGGCCAAGCAGCTGCCGGCGGTGACGCGTGCGCAGCCGCGCGTGTTCCTGGCCAGCAGTGGGCAGCCAGAGCTGGCTGCGTCCGCCGCGCAGTTGGCCACGCTGCTGCAACAGGCGTCGCCGTCGCCGCTGGTGAAGTACCTGCCGTTGCCGGAGGAAACCCACGCCACGATCTATCATCCGGCCGCGTTGCAGGCGCTGCGCACGCTGTTCCCGGCGCCGCCGCCGGCCTCGCCCTGACCGCACTGGTACCCGCCCGCACACCATGCAACGATGCGGCAGCGGCGCCATCGGGTGCGCCGCCCGCAACGGGAGCGTGTGGATGCAGCGTGTGCGTGGATGGAGTATGGCGGCCTGCCTGGCCGTGAGTGGCTGTGCGATGTCGGTCGCGCCGCCCGCAGTGCAGAGTGAAGCGAAGGACAGTGCGCCGACTGCCACGCCGGGTGTGGTCCTGCCGGACACCGAAGTGCTGCGCGTGCACGACCCTGTCGGCCGCGACTATCCGGTCTGGGTGGCGCTGCCGGCCGCCTATGCGGCGCGTCCGGAAAAGCACTACCCGGTGCTGTACGTGACCGATGCGCTGTACAGCTTCCCGCTGGTGCGCAGCGTGCGCAACATGGTCGGGCAGAAGGGCGTCAACATCGAGGATTTCATCCTGGTCGGGCTGCCGCCGCAGGAAGGCCTGACCTCCAAGCAGAGCCGCTCGCGCGATTACACGCCCAGCGACCCGGCGCGTACCGATCCGCGTGATTACAGCGATGACGTCAGCTACGGCGGCGCGGCGCACTACCGCGATTTCCTCGCTGGGCAGGTACTGCCGATGATCGATGCGCGCTACCGCACCGATCCGGCGCGGCGTGCCTATGCGGGTCATTCCTATGGTGGCCTGTTCGGCGCCTATGTGCTGACCACGCGCCCGGACATGTTCCGCACCTACATCCTGTCCAGCCCATCGCTGTGGTTCGACGACCATCGGGTGCCGCGCATGCAGGCCGAAGCCAAGGCGCCGGCGCAGCCGACCACGGTGGTGCTGTCGGTGGGCAGCTTTGAAACGGTCAAGCCCGAACCGCGCTACTTCACCCGCAACGACATGCTGCGCCACAACGCCGAATTCGCCGAGCAGCTGCGCAGCAGCGGGCGATCGTTGAAGGTGGAGAACATGGTGATCGATGACGAGGATCACTTCACCGTCTACCCGGACATGATCACCCGCGCACTGCTGAAGGTGTTCCCGGGTACCGGACCGTACAGCAGCGGTTGATGAATGCCTCAGGCCGCCTCTGCATCCGGCCCGGTCAATACGCCCACATCGGCGTGCCGGAAGCACAGCCGGATGGCGTCGAGCAGCTCGCTCATGTTGTACGGCTTGGGCAGGAAATGGATGCCGTCGCGCAGCTGCGGCAGCACCTGGTGCTGGTCCATGCCCGACGTCACCAGGATCGGCAGCTGGGGATACAGGCCGCGGACCCGGTTGGCGGCTTCAATGCCACTGATCGCGCCCAGATTCACGTCGGTGAACAGCAGGTCGAAACGCTCACCGGCGGCCAGCAGGCCCAGCGCCGCTTCGGCAGAGCTCACGCCCACTACGTGGCAGGCCTGGCTTTCCAGCGCCAGCCGGCTCAGTTCGCGGGTTTCCTCGGCGTCCTCGATGAGCAGGACGCGGGGTTCAACGTGGCGCTTGGACAGCAACATGACGCGACAACTCCGGACAGCAACGGTGAAAAGGCGCGCAAGTATGCGCAAGCCGGTAGTGATCCCGACGTGCACGGCAAGCTAAGCGGGCGTTACAGGCTTCTCTGGCGCCGGAGCCGCACGTGCCAGGCCAGCACCGCGACCGCGAGCAGGGCGGTGCCGATGCGCAGGCTGGTGGCCTGCCAGCCCAATGCGAGGGCGTCATCGAGGCTGAACACATTCCAGGCCAGGTTCATCGAAACATGCAGGACCAGGCCGCACCAGAGCGTGTTGCCGTCAAGGTGGTCGAGCCAGGCGAAGATGAAGCCGCCCAGGGCGATCACCGCGCCGACGAACAGCGCGATGCCGCCACCGTCGAACCCGCCGAAGCCGAGCCAGTGCACCATGCCGAACAACAGCGCCTGCGGCAGTGCAAGCCATGGCCAGGGGCCGCGCACGATCTTTACCAGCAGCACGAAGCCCAAGCCGCGGAAGAGCACTTCCTCGGCCAGCGGGAACAGCACCGCCAGCATCGTGGCATCCAAGACGGTCAGCGCGGTGTTCGGCGTGCCGAGCAGCGCCAGGCCGAGCCAGCAGGGCAGGCTGGCCAGCAACACCCACATGGGACCGCTCCAGCCGTTTGTGCGCAGCCCGAGGCTGGCCAGCAGGCTCATGCCACGGGGCCGCAGCAGCGCGGCCAGCAGCAGTGCCACCAGTACCGCCAGCGCGTTGTCCAACAGGCTGCCGCCATAGGGGATGGGCAGTGCGGGAATCGGTGTGCCGATGGCCGTGGCGATATCGCGCAGGTTCAGGCCAAGGCCGACACCCAGCAGCACCAGCAACAGGCGTGCGGTGGTGGGCAGGCGGGACAACACGGTCATGTACGCATTCCCTGCGGAACAAGGACGCAGCGTGCCACGCGGTATGCATGTGGACACGCGCCGGAAGTCCCTGTGCCATCGGTCACGCGTTGCCGCACAGTCATCGCGGTGCAGGTACAGTCGAAACCAGACCGACAGGAGCAATGCCGATGCTGTGCCCCGTGTGCAAGACCCAGACGCTGCAGATGGCCGAACGCCATGGCATCGAGATTGATTACTGCCCGAGTTGCCGCGGTGTGTGGCTGGATCGTGGCGAGCTGGACAAGATCATCGAACGTGCAGGCGCCGGTGCTGCAGTACCTCCGCCAGCGCCCGTGCAGGCTCAGCCGGCGTCCGCGCCGCCACCGGTGACGCACCGTGATACCCGCCACCTCGGCCAGCGCTACGAGGACAACCGGGGACACGGCTACAGGAAAAAGAAGAAGGACAGCTTCCTGTCGGAGTTGTTCGATTTCTAGTTTGTAGCGTCGAGCCATGCTCGACGTTTGGCGCTAACAGTCGAGCAAGCTTGACTCTACATGGGGCGCGTGATCACGGCCGACGCAGGATGAACTCGCGGTCGTGGGTATCGCCCACGATGAAGTCGTACTCGCCAACCTTGCTGCAGCCATAGCGCGCGTAGAAGCGCTGCGCGCCGAAATTCTCTTCCCACACGCCCACCCACAGGGTGCGGCGCTGCGGCTGGTCCAGCCACGCCATGAACGCGTCCATCATGCGTGCACCATGTCCGCCGTTCTGGTGTCCGGCCAGGATGTAGAACCGCTTCAGTTCGATGTCACCCTCGCATGCATCCGTGTGCGGCAAGGTGTTGGCACCGGCGGCCAGGTAGCCGACCACGGCGTCATCGTCCAGCAACAGCCAGATGGCACTGCGTGGGTCGGACAGTTCGATGCGCTGCGGTTCGCTGCTGTAGTGCGCCTGCAGGAAATCGTGCAGCTCCTGCGGCGGATAGGAATCGCCCCAGGTTTCGTTGTACGTGGCGATGGCGATCGCCGACAGCGCGTCGACATCGGCAAGGGTGGCGCGGCGGATCTGCAACGACATGGCGGTGCCTGCATTGGAACGTGGCGAAGTGTAGCCGGCCCCGGCGGCTGCCGGGGCTGGCCATTGCTCACGATCTGCTGCTCAGAACCACATGCGCACGCCGGCCACCCAGCGCGTGTCGCGCGCGTGGTCACCGGCATAGTCGGCGGTGTCGCCAAAACTGCGTTCGTGACTGATGCCGATGTAGGGCGCGAAGCGACGGCTGAACTCGTAGCGCAGGCGCAGGCCGGCCTCTACCTTGTTCAGGCCACGGCCGATGCCGTACTCCTGCTCGTCCTTGGCCGCAACGGTAGCTTCCAGTAGCGGCTGCAGGATCAATCGGTTGGTCAGCAGCACGTCGTACTCGACCTCGGCCTTGGCCAGCACCTGGCCGCCGGAGCCCATGTACAGCGTGGCCGAGCTTTCGAACTTGTACGGCGCAAGACCCTGGATGCCGATGGCCGCCCATGTGCGCGAGTCGGACGGGCGGAAGTCCTGGCGCACGCCGACCAGCACGTCCCACCACGGCGACACGCTGCGACCATACAGTGCTTCCAGTGACGACGATTCGGTGCGGCCGCGGCTGCGTTCGCCATCGGTGCGCAGCCACAGGCGGTTGATGTTGCCGCCGATCCAGCCGGTGGCTTCCCATGCCTGGCCGTTGCTGCTCTTGCCATCCCAATGCTCAAGCCGGTCGATCAGCAGCAGGCTGTTGATCTCCGGCGCGTGCTCCATCGCGCCATGCGCGATCTGCGGGAAGGCGGCGGCGCGGTCGGCATCGGTCGGGACCGGGATCGGTTCGCGCGGTTCGGTGGGTGCAGGCGTGCCGTGGCCCATCGCCGCGTGATCCATGCTGGAGTGATCCATCTTGGAATGGTCCATCGTCGCCGGCTGCATCGCGCCATGGTCCATCTTCGAGTGGTCCATCGTGGAGTGGTCCATGCCGGCGTGATCCGCCGTACCCATGTCCATCTCCGAATGATCCATCTTTGAATGATCGACCGGTTCGGCCGGGGTCTTCGCGCTCTTCGCAGGCGCGTTCATCGCGCCCATGTCATGGCCGGCGTGCGACTGCGCGAACACCGGCAACGCGGCGGCGAGGCCCAGGGCCAGCAGGGTGGGGGAAAGCAGTGAGCGGCTCATTCTTCGATCCTCACTTCGCGCATCATGCCCGCTTCCATGTGGTACAGCAGATGGCAGTGGTAGGCCCAGCGGCCGAGTGCATCGGCGCGCACGCGATAGCTGCGGCGGGTGCCCGGCGGCATGTCGATGGTGTGCTTGCGGACCTGGAACTCACCTTGCGCGTTTTCCAGATCGCTCCACACGCCGTGCAGGTGGATCGGGTGCTGCATCATGGTGTCGTTGACCAGCACGATGCGCATGCGCTCGCCGTAGTTCAGCCGCAGCGGCTCGGCGCTGGCGAACGGGACGCCATCGAACGACCAGGAGAACTTCTCCATGTGGCCGGTCAGGTGCAGCTCGATCTCGCGGCTCGGCTCGCGGCCATCCGGGTCTTCGAACAGGCTGCGCATCGCGCCGTAGGTCAGCACCTGGCGGCCGTTGCCGCGCAGGCCGATGCCAGGGTCGTCCAGCTTCGGCTCGGTGGCCGAACTCTGCATGTCCACCAGCGGGTTGTTGCGCTCGCTGGCCGGATGCTTCGGTACCTTGCTGGCGGCACCGCCGCCGTGCGCACCGTGGCCCATGCTGGCGCCGCAGCTACCTTCCGTGCCCTTCATCGCGGCCATGTCGTGGCCACCATGGCCACCACTGCTCATGTCGTGCCCCATGTCGCTCATCGTCAGCAACGGGCGTGGGTCGCGCGCGGGAATCGGTGCCTGCAGCCCGTGGCGTACCGCCAGCGTGCCGGCGGCGTAGCCGGTGCGACCCATGTCCTGGCAGAAAATGGTGAACGCATCCTGGCCGGTGGGTTCGACCAGCACGTCGTAGGTTTCGGCGGGAGCGATGCGGAATTCGTCGATGCTGACCGGGTGGATGTACTGGCCGTCAGCGGCCACCACGGTCATCTTCAAACCGGGGATGCGCACGTCGAAGTAGGTCATCGACCCGCCGTTGATGAAGCGCAGCAGCACCTTTTCGCCACTGCGGAACAGGCCGGTCCAGTTGCCGGCCGGGGCGGTGCCGTTCATCAGGTAGGTGTAGGTATGCGCGTTGATATCGGAGATATCGGTGGGCGTCATCCGCATCCGGCCCCACATGCCACGGTCGGACAGCGCCGCGGACCAACCGTCGCGTTTCGCGTCGCGCAGGAAGTCGGGCAGGGTGCGCTTGTAGTAGTTGTCGTGCTCGGCCAGCTTCTTCATGCGCCGGAACAGCGCGCCCGGATCCATGTCGGTCCAGTCCGACAGCATGATCACGTGCTCGCGGTCGTGGTGGTACGGCGCCGGTTCGGCCGGGTCGATGATCAGCGCGCCGTACAGGCCGGCCTGTTCCTGGAACATCGAGTGGCTGTGGTACCAGTAGGTGCCCGACTGCTTCAGCTGGAAGTGGTAGTGGTAGGTTTCGCCGGGGCCGATGCCGTTGAAGCTCAGGCCCGGCACGCCGTCCATGTTGGCCGGCAGCAGGATGCCGTGCCAGTGGATGGAGGTCGGGTGGCGTTCCAGCGTGTTGCGCACGAACAGGTCCACGGTCTGGCCTTCGCGCCAGCGCAGGATCGGGGCCGGCAACGAGCCGTTGACGGTGATCGCCGGGCGGGTGCGGCCGGTGAAATTGGCCAGCGATTCGCCGATGGCCAGTTCGATGCGGGTATCGCTGAGCACGGCAGGGGCACCGGCCAACCGTGGGGCGGCAGTGGCGGCGGCGAGCGCGCGCTGCGGCACGCCGACAGCGGCGATGCCGGCGACCACGCCACCGGCGGCCAGGCCCTGCACGAACAGGCGGCGCGACGGCATGGGCACAGCGCCCGGACCGGGGGGATTGCGGGTATTCATGGTGGAGACTCCAGACACGGAAAGACGCCGGCAGGCCGCCGGCTCCGGTGCGCAGGGCGCACAGTGCGTGGGGAATCAGCCGATGGGAGGGCGTGAGATCGGCGGCAGCGGCGGCGACGGGCGGCCGGTGGCCGGCATCGGCTGTGGTGCCAGCGACAACGCCGGGCCGGCCATGAACGGCAACGCCTGCACCACCAGCAGCGGGTGCTGGGCGCAGCTGCGCACGCAGTCCTTGATCTGGCAGTGGGCGTCGTGGGCGGGGGCCTTGGCCTGCGGGGCCTGATCGGCCTGCATGGCGGCGTGGTGGTGGCAGTCGGCATTGCCGCCTTCAAGGGCGGCTGCCGCGTGGGCCATCCGGCCCATTTCCTCGTGACCGCTGGCCATGGCCGCGTTCAGCCCGTTGAGCAGCAGGCTGAGCATGAGCACGACACGAAGCAGGGTCGAGGCGAGGGACATGGCGCTAATCTAGCCGCAAGCGGCCGTGGATGCACTTCCGGCTGAATGGCCGGTTCAAGGTTGGACCTGCACCAATGTAGAGCCGAACCCGCGCTCGGCTGCTTCTGCGGCCACGGCAGCCGAGCGTGGGCTCGGCGCTACAGGGAGCCCGGCGTTACCCTTCTTCGCGCACGATCTCGACCAGGCGCGGGCCGTAGCGGCTCAGCTTGGTACCGCCGATGCCGCCGACTCGTGCCAGTTCGTCCAAGCTGGTCGGGCGTTGCTCGGCGATGTTGCGCAGGGTGCTGTCGTGGAAGATCACGAAGGCCGGCACATTCTGTTCGCGCGCCAGTTCGGCACGCAGGCCGCGCAGGGCGTTGAACAGGGCCAGATCCTGCGGCAGCACCGACAGGCCGGTGCGCTGCGCACTGCGCTCGCGGCCACTTGTGCTGCTGGCCGGATCGCGTCGCATGCTGATCTGGCGACGGCCGGTCAACACGTCACGGCTGGCATCGGTCAGGCGCAGGCCACCGTGGCCCTCGCTGTCCACTTCCAGCAGGCTGGCGGCGACCAGCTGGCGGAACACGCTGCGCCAGGTGCGCGCATCCAGATCGCGGCCGATGGCGTAGGTGCTGAGCTTGTCGTGGCCCTGCTGCTTCACCTTCTCGTTCTCGCTGCCACGCAGGACGTCGATCAGGTGGCCGACGCCGAAGCGCTGGCCAGTGCGGTAGACACAGCTCAGTGCCTTCTGCGCCGGAATGGTCGCGTCCCACGAGGCCGGTGGCGTCAGGCAGTTGTCGCAGTTGCCGCACGGCTGGGGATAGGTCTCGCCGAAACCGGCCAGCAGCACCTGGCGGCGGCACTGCATCGATTCGCAGTAGCCCAGCAGGTGATCGAGCTTGCCCCGCTCCAGCTGCTTGCGTTCTTCGCCGGCCTCGGATTGTTCGATCATCTGCTTGAGCAGTACCACGTCGCCCAGGCCGTAGCACAGCCAGGCCTCGGCAGCTTCGCCATCACGACCAGCGCGGCCGGTTTCCTGGTAGTAGCCTTCCATCGACTTGGGCAGGTCGGTATGCGCGACAAAGCGCACGTCCGGCTTGTCGATGCCCATGCCGAAGGCGATGGTGGCGCACATGACGATGCCGTCCTCGCGCAGGAAGCGGCGCTGGTTGTTCGCGCGCACTTCCGGCGGCAGGCCGGCGTGGTAGGGCAGGGCGTTGAAGCCCTGGCCGCAGAGGAATTCAGCGGTCTCCTCGACCTTGCGCCGCGACATGCAGTAGACGATGCCGGCCTCGCCACGGTGGCCGCGCAGGAAATCGGTCAGCTGCTTGCGCGCGTTGTCCTTCTGCACCACGGTGTAGCGGATGTTGGGGCGGTCGAAGGAGCTGACGAAGTGGCGTGCTTCCTGCAGGTCGAGGCGCTCGGCGATCTCGCGCTGGGTCGGCGGGTCGGCGGTGGCGGTCAGCGCGATCCGCGGAATCTGCGGCCAGCGCTCGTGCAGCACGGTCAGCTGCCGGTATTCCGGGCGGAAGTCGTGGCCCCACTGCGATACGCAGTGCGCTTCGTCGATGGCGAACAGGGCGATGTGGCTGCGCGACAGCAGTGACAGGAAGCGGCCGGTCAGCAGTCGCTCGGGGGCGACATAGAGCATGTCCAGCTCGCCGGCCAGCAGCTCGCGCTCGACGCGGCCGGCCGTCTCGGCATCCAGGGTGGAGTTCAGGTACTCGGCACGCACGCCGAGCTGGCGCAGGGCTTCGACCTGGTCCTGCATCAGCGCGATCAGTGGCGAGATGACGATGCCACAACCGTCACGCAGCAGGGCCGGCACCTGGTAGCACAGCGACTTGCCGCCGCCGGTGGGCATCAGCACCAGGGCATCGTGACCGGCAGCCACATGCTCCACGATGTCCTGCTGCGGACCACGGAAATCGTCGTAACCAAAGACGCGTTGGAGCAGGTCGTGCGCGGGACGGGAAGCCATCCGGCTAGTTTACCCCGGCGGGGGAGTCGGCAGGGCTGCGCCCTGCACCTGCTACAAGCCAGAGCAACGTCAAAGGCAACAGCCGGCTCTGGGGGGGATTCGTGGTTTGGTGGGGCGGTGTCGGAGTGCGGGGACGCCGCAAGTACGTCCGTGTAGGCTTGGCAGCCGCATCCATGCGGCTGACACCCCGCAATCCGATACCGCCCCACCTTCGACAGTTTCCCGCGGCCGTTGGTGGGTGTCGACCTTGGTCGACACCTCTGTCAGATATCGAATGAATTCATCCGTGTCGACCAAGGTCGACACCTACCAGAGCGGACGCTGTTCCAGCAGATCGCGAAAATCTGTCGAAGGCGGGGTGGGGCCGGTGGCAGGGGTGTCCGCGGCATGGATGCCGCGGCCAAGCCCCCAAGGACGGGTTTACGGCGTCCCCTGCCACCGGACCCACCCCGCCAGCCCACAGATAGCCAGCTTTTGACGTTGCCGTTGCCCCGGCGGGTGCAGGGCGCAGCCCTGCCGAGCCCCCCAACCCTTACTGGAGCAGGGAACGCAGCATCCAGGCGTACTTCTCGTGTGTCTGCAGCCGCTGGGTCATCAGATCCTCGGTCGGGGCGTCGTCACCCTTGGCCGCCACCTCCAGCACTTCACGTGCCGTACGGCAGACCGCTTCGTTGGCGACCACCAACTGGCGTACCATTTCACGCCAGTCCGCACTGTCGGTCAGGCCCGGTTCCTCGGCGATCGAGGTCAGCGCAGCGAATTCCCGGTAGGAGCCCGGGGCATTGAAGCCCAGCGCGCGGATGCGCTCGGCCACGTCGTCCAGTGCCGCCCACTGCTCGGTGTACTGCGTCTCGAACATGGTGTGCAGCGAGTTGAACATCGACCCGGTCACGTTCCAGTGGAAGTTGTGCGTCTTCAGGTAGAGCGTGAACGCATCGGCCTGGAAGCGCGACAGACCGTCGGCGATCTTCTTGCGGTCGCCCTGGGTGATCCCGATATCGATGTTCGGTGCCGACGGTGCCGCCGCAGCAAGCTTCTGCTTGCCGGTCTTGGCCTTGGTCGTGCTCTTGGTCTTCGCCATGGGGTTCCTCCTTGTGGAATCGTTGGCCTTCACAATAAACCGGTCGTGATGACTGGTCGCTTTCAAAGTTTTGAACGAACCGATTGATGAACTCTATCGATAAAAATCCATCGCCCCGCCTGCGCCAACAGCGTGCCGCCATCGACGGCGCCATGAGCCGCGACCGGGGCCGTTTGCTGGGGATGCTCTCGCGGTGCCAGGCCAAGCCACAGGATGCGGCACTGGCCGCCACCTTCGAGCAGGCCTTGCAGGCGTCGGTGCAGCGCCGGCAGGTGCGGGCGCAACAGCAGCCGTCCATTACTCTGGACCCGCAGCTGCCGATTGCGCGTGAAGCCGACGCGATCATCGAGCTGATCCGCGGTCATCAGGTGGTGGTGATCGCCGGTGAAACCGGCTCGGGCAAGACCACCCAGCTGCCGAAACTGTGCCTGGCCGCCGGCCGTGGCCAGGCCGGCATGATCGGCTGCACCCAGCCGCGACGGATTGCCGCACGTGCGGTGGCCAGCCGTGTCGCACAGGAACTGCAGAGTGAACTGGGCCAGCTGGTCGGCTACCAGGTGCGCTTCAATGACAAGGTCAGCGAAGACAGCCGCATCAAGTTCATGACCGACGGCATTCTGCTGGCGGAGATCGCCAGTGACCGCTGGCTGTCGAACTACGACACGATCATCGTCGACGAGGCGCACGAACGCAGCCTCAACATCGATTTCCTGCTGGGCTACCTGAAGCAGCTGCTGCGCAAGCGCCCGGACCTGAAGCTGATCGTCACCTCGGCCACCATCGACACCGAACGCTTCGCCCAGCATTTCGACAATGCGCCGGTGATCAGCGTCGAAGGCCGTACCTATCCGGTGGAAGTGCGCTACCGCGCGCTGGAAGGCGAGGGCGAAGACCAGGGCGAACGCACCGTCAACGACGCCATCGTGTCGGCCATTGACGAGATCACCCGCCTGGATGCGCGCGGCGACGTGCTGATCTTCCTGCCGGGCGAGCGCGAGATCCGCGATGCGCACCAGTCGCTGGAACGGCGCAAGTACCGCAATACCGAGGTGCTGCCGTTGTACGCACGGCTGTCCAACCAGGACCAGGACCGGGTGTTCAACCCCGGGCCGAACCGGCGCATCGTGCTGGCCACCAACGTGGCGGAAACTTCGCTGACGGTGCCGCGCATCCGTTACGTGGTCGATCCGGGCTTCGCCCGCGTCAAGCGCTACAGCCCACGCAACAAGCTGGACCGCCTGCACATCGAGCCGATCTCGCAGGCCAGCGCCAACCAGCGCAAGGGCCGCTGCGGCCGTATCGCCGAAGGTATCTGCTACCGCCTGTACGCCGAATCCGATTTCCAGGCGCGGCCGGAGTTCACCGATCCGGAAATCCGCCGCTCCAGCCTGGCCGGGGTGATCCTGCGCATGCTGCAGCTGGGCCTGGGCCGGATCGAGGAATTCCCGTTCCTGGAGGCACCGGACGAGCGTGCGGTGGCCGATGGCTGGCAGCAACTGACCGAACTGGGCGCGATCGATGCCGAGCGGCGCATGACCACCATCGGCAAGCAGATGGCACGCCTGCCGGTGGACGTGAAGCTTGCGCGCATGCTGGTGGCCGCGCAGGCCGCAGGCTGCCTGCGGCCGATGCTGGTGATCGCCTCGTTCCTGGGCATCCAGGACCCGCGCGAACGCCCACCCGAAGCGCGTGGTGCGGCCGACAGCGCGCACGCGCAGTTCGCCGATGGCCGCTCCGATTTCGTTGGCGTGCTGCGCCTGTGGGATGCCTACCGGCAGGCCCATGAAGACCTGACGCAGTCCAAGCTGCGCGACTGGTGCGGACGTCATTTCCTCGGCTTCCTGCGCATGCGCGAGTGGCGCGAGCTGCATCGCCAGCTGCGGCTGCTGTGCGAGGAACTGGGCTGGAAGGAGGAGGCCAGCGAGGCGTCGATGGCGCCGTTGCTGGCCGGCAGCAGTGCGCCGGCACCGGCGCGTGACGACGCGGCGGCGGTGAAAGCCACCCGGGGCCAGCTGCACCGCGCCGCACGCCTGGCCCGCGAAGGCAAGGCCGAGGCCGCACCGGCGCCGGTGGCCGTGCGCGCGCAGAAGGAGCAGGCACCGGTAGGAGGTGGTTTCAGCGAACGCGTGCGCGCCGCCGCCTACCAGACCCTGCACCGCGCGCTGGTGGCGGGCCTGCCGACGCAGATCGGCCACCGCACCGAAAAGGGCGATTTCCAGGCGCCGCGCCAGCGTCGCTTCCTGCCGTTCCCGGGTTCGGCGCTGTCCAAGCGGCCGCCGCCGTGGCTGCTGGTGGCCAATCTGCTGGATACGCAGAAGGTGTGGGGCATGACCCTGGCCGCGATCGAGCCGGACTGGGTGATCGCCGAGCTGCCGCACCTGCTGTTGCGCAAGCACTTCGATCCGCACTGGTCGCGCGCACAGGGACAGGTGCTGGCGTCCGAGCAGATCAGCCTGTTCGGCCTGGTGCTGGCGCCGAAGAAGCCGGTGCATTACGGCCGCATCGAGCCGGGCGAGGCACATGACATCTTCGTGCGCCAGGCCTTGGTGACCGGCGAGATCAACACCCGCGCCAGTTTCGTGGCCGACAACCAGAAAGTGCTGGAGGTCGCCCGCGAGGAGGAAGCCAAGCTGCGCCGCGCCGGCATTGTTGCCGACGAGGACTGGCAGGCGCGCTGGTACCTGGACCGGGTACCGCCGCAGATCCATTCGGCGGCGGGGCTGGATACCTGGTGGAAGGGACTGGCACCGGAACAGCGCAAGGCGCTGCATTGGTCGCTCGCAGACTTGCTGCCCGGCGAGGGCAGTGAGCAGGAGCGCTACCCGAAATACCTGGCGCTGGGCCAGGCGCGGTTGCCGCTGCACTACCGCTTCGAGCCGGGTGCCGACGATGACGGCGTGACCCTGGACGTGCCGCTGCACCTGCTCAATGCATTGGACCCGGTGCAGCTGGGCTGGCTGGCGCCGGGCTTCGTCGCCGACAAGGCCTCGGCACTGATCCGCAGCCTGCCCAAGGCAATGCGTCGCAACTACGTGCCGGCGCCGGACTTCGGCCGCGCGTTCTATGAGGCGTTTCCGCAGCCCAGCGCCGATGCCATCACCGGCGAACTGGCGCGTTTCCTGTCACGTGCAACCGGTGCCACCGTGACCGCGCTCGATTTCGAGCCCGGTTCGATCGAGCCGCACCTGCACATGAACCTGCGGCTGCGCGACGAGCAGGGCAAGGTGCTGGCCACTTCGCGTGATCTGGACGCACTGCGCGCGAAATTCGGCGGTCGCGCCGGCGATGCCTTCGCTGCACGCGCTGGCCGCGAGATGGCGGCCGATGGCCTGCGCACGTTCCCGGCGACGCCGATACCGTTGCAGGTGCCCGGTGAAGCCGGCGTTCCGGCCTATCCGGCGTTGCTGGACGAGGGTGACAGCGTGGCGCTGCGCATCTTCGCCGATCGGCAGCAGGCACAGGAGGCTCACCCGCTGGGCGTGCGCCGGCTGCTGGAGATCGCCCTGGCCGAGAAGATCAAGCAGGCGCGCAAGCAGCTGCCGGTGGGCGCCAAGACCGGCCTGTTGTATGCGGCGATCGAGTCGCAGGAGCGCCTGCGCGGAGACCTGGTGGATGCGGCGATGAACGCGGTGTTGGCGGAGGGCCTGGAAGACATCCGCGATGCGGCGGCCTTTGAACAGCGCCGTGAGCATGCGGCCAAGGCCCTGTTCGGCGAGGCCATGTCGCGGCTGAAACTGGCCGAAACCATCCTGGCGCTGGTGGCGGAACTGAAGCCGATGCTGGAAGCACCGTTGATGGGTTGGGCGCGCGGCAACCTGGACGACATGGAAGCGCAGCTGTCCGGGCTGATCCACCCCGGTTTCCTGCGCGATACGCCGGCCGACGCGCTGGCGCAGTATCCGCGCTACCTGAAGGCCATGATCCTGCGCACCGAACGCGCCAAGCGTGATCCGCCACGTGACCAGGCACGCATGCTGGAACTGCATCCGTTCCTGGAAGCGCTGGAAACGGCAGAGCAGCAGGGCCTGCGCGATCGCCCGCAATGGCAGGCGCTGCGCTGGGATCTGGAAGAGCTGCGGGTGTCACTGTTCGCGCAGGAGCTGGGGGCACGTACCGGCATTTCGGCGAAGAAGCTGGCGCAGCGGGTGACGGCACTGCGCCAGGCCTCGTAACCCCCGACCCGACCCCGCCGGATGATGACCGGCGGGGTACGGTGGAATGTCATCCACGCGTGGCGTGGATCCACTACTTGGAGCGGCGCACCTTGGGCTGGCTGTTCACGCCTTCCACCTTCATGTACCACACGCCCATCACGCCGGGCTTGATGCTGACCTTGGGCGATTGCTTGCGCACGCCGACCACGCTGGTGCTGTCGGTCTGCTCCCATTCCTGGCCGTTGTCCAGCACGTAGACGCGGCCCTTGCCGAAGCCACGGAACTCGCCCTGCAGCACGCCGGTGATCGGCTCGCTGCTGCCGAAATCGAAGAACCCGCGGTTCTTCACGATCACTTCCTGGCGGCCCTGTTCGCGGGCTTCTTCGCGTACCGCTGCCACAGCCTGGGTCGTCGCCGCTTCAACCTTGCCCTGCAGCCAGCGGTTGAGCGTGGCCAGTTCCTGCGCGCTCAGCTTGTCCAGGCCGGCCGCCTTGAATTCGGTCGGCGACATCTGCTGCTGCAGGTCACCGTCCACCACGCGCTGGGCCAGCGCAGGCGCCGACAGGGACAGCAGCAGTGCGGCGCAGGCCAGCAGCCGTGGACGGAAACGTGGGGCGATCGAGGGCATGGCGGAACTCTCCTGGGTTTGCCGGCGAGTGTAGCGGCATGTCTTCATGCCGGGTGATGGTGGCTGCGGTGATTGTCCCTGAACGGCGCCGGCGCTAGTGTAGGAACCTCTGTCTTGCCTGCTCGATGCTGTGAACCGCGCTTCTGTCCCCGGCCTGGATGCCTTGTTGAACCGTCCCTCCGCCGCGGTGCTGCCCGCTCCGCTGCGCCAGGCCCTGCGCGAACACTGGGAAGCACCCGAGTGCGACCACCAGATGCGCGCCAGCTGGTCGGTGCTGGGCGATACCCTCGATGCACTGTCGATGCTCTCGGCCGACGAAGGCGCGGTGGTTGCCGCGCTGTTGTTCGACCTGCCCGGCCTGCGCGCCAGCCTGGACCAGCTGCCGCTGGGCAACCACAAGGCGGCGGTGATCGGCCTGCTCGACGGCCAGGACGCCGCCGATCCGGTCTGGGCGCTGCATGCTGGCCGCGAGGCCGGGCGCAACAGCGAGGGCCTGCGCCGCCTGCTGCTGGCGATCATCCGCGACCTGCGCGTGGTGCCGATCCTGCTGGCCCGGCAGCTGGCGAGAATGCGCGCTGCCGACAAGCTGGACGACGAGCAGCGCCGGGCGCTGGCGCAGCTGACCCGCGACATCCATGCGCCGCTGGCCAACCGGTTGGGCATCTGGCAGCTGAAGTGGGAGCTGGAGGACCTGGCGTTCCGCCACCTGGAGCCGGAAACCTACCGCCGCATCGCGCGCGAAGTGGACGAAACCCGCGTGGCGCGCGAGCGCTACGTGCAGAACGTGAAGAAGCAGCTGTCGCGCGAGCTGGCCGCACAGGGCATCCATGCCGAAGTGAGTGGCCGCCCCAAGCACATCTACAGCATCTGGCGGAAGATGCAGAAGAAGCGGCTGGCGTTCGACCAGCTGTACGACATCCGCGCGGTGCGGGTGATGGTCGACGACGTCGCCGCCTGCTACGCCGCGCTGGGTGTGGTGCATGCGCTGTGGGCCCCGGTGCCGAGCGAGTTCGACGATTACATCGCACGCCCGAAGGCCAACGACTACCGTTCGCTGCACACCGCCGTGGTCGGCCCGGAAGGGCGCACGATCGAAGTGCAGATCCGCACCCACGAGATGCATTCCCAGGCCGAGCTGGGCGTGGCCGCGCACTGGAAGTACAAGGAAGGCGGCAAGGGTGCGGAAAAGTCGTTCGATCGCAAGATCACCTGGATGCGCCAGCTGCTGGAGCAGGCGCAGGACGGGCAGGGCAATGAACTGGCCGGGGCACTCGACGCCGAGCTGACCGAGGACCGGGTCTATGCGCTCAGCCCGAAGGACGAGGTGCTGGACCTGCCCCAGGGGGCCACGCCGCTCGATTTCGCCTACCAGGTACATACGATGGTGGGCCACCGCTGCCGTGGCGCCAAGGTCAATGGCCGCATCGTGCCGCTGACCTATCGCCTGCGCAGCGGCGACCGTGTCGAGATCCTCACCGGCAAGGAGGCCGACCCCCGCCGCGACTGGCTGATGCCCGCGCTGGGCTTCCTGGCCAGCAACCGCTCGCGCGAAAAGGTGCGCAGCTGGTTCCACAAGCTGGACCGCGCGCGCAACGTGCAGGCCGGGCGCGAACTGCTCGAGCGCGAGCTGAAGCGCCTGGGGCTGCAGCATTCGGATCTGGCGGTGGCGGCGAAGAAGTTCCATGCCGACAGCGTTGACGACCTCTACATCCAGGTGGCGCTGGGCGACACCGGCCCGAACCAGGTCAGCCGTACGCTGCTGGAGGCAGAGCGCGCGGCCAGCCAGCCGGCCCCTGCGCCGGCGCTTCCGCGCCCGACCGCCCGCCGCGAGAACCTGGGCAAGTCCAAGTTCACGGTGCAGGGCGTGGGCAATCTGCTGGTGCAGCTGGCGCGCTGCTGCCAGCCGGTGGCCGGCGAACCGATCGTCGGCTACCTCACCCGTAGCCGCGGTGTCACCGTGCACCGGGCAGACTGTGCCGCGCTGGCCCGGCTGGCGGCCACCAGCCCGCAGCGCATCCTGCCGGTGGAGTGGGGCCAGGCCGGGGGCGGCTACGAGGTGGACGTGGTGGTCGATGCGGTCGACCGCCGCTGGCTGCTGAAGGACATCACCAACCTGATCGCCCAGGAAGACGCCTACGTGCTGGACATCCACAGTGACAACGTGCGCAACAGTGGCCGTGCCCATCTGCGCCTGCGGCTGAAGGTCAGCGACTACGGCCAGTTGTCGAACCTGCTGGGCAAGCTGGACGCGCTGCCGGGCGTGAGCGAGGCGCGTCGCCTCGGCTGAGCTTCACGCTGCCCCGGCTACCCTGCACGCATGGAACGCGAGCCCCCGCATCGCCCGCATGGCGCTGAACATCCTGCGCTGGATCGCGTCCGCCGCGAGGGCCGCTGGTGGTGGCTGCAGGCACGCCATGCGCGGCGGGTCTGGCGATGGGCGCTGGTCGCGGCGCTGGCGGTGTTCGTGCTGCTGGTGCTGCTGCGCAAGCCGCTGGCCGACTGGTTCTGGGACGAGCCGCAGATCGAACAGCTGCTGGTCGAAGGCGATCGCGCGCTCGCCGCCGGCCGGCTGAGTGAGGCCGACGGCAGTGGTGCGCGGGAGCGCTACCAGGCGGTGCTGGCACTGGATGGCGATCGGCCGCAGGCGCGCCAGGGCCTTGCACGAACCGCCGCGGCAGCACTGCAGCAGGCCCGCGACAGGCTGCAGGGCGACGATCTGGAGGGCAGCGCGCAGTCACTGGCGCTGGCCCGCGAGCTGCAGGTGCCGCAGGGCGACGCCGACGCCGTGGCCCGCCAACTGCAGGCGCGGCGTAGCGCCGGCGCCGGTATCGGCGCGTTGCTGGCCCAGGCCCGCAATGCGTTCGCGGCCGGCCGGCTGGACGATGGCGACAGCAGTGCGTTGCCGCTGTTCCAGCGCATCCTGGCACTGCAGCCGGACAACCTGCCCGCTCTGGAGGGGCGCGAGGATGCACTGAGCGATCTGCTGCAGCATGCGCGCGCGCTGGCCGGACGCGGGGAACTGGCTGAAGCCGCTGCGACGTTGCAGCGCGCGCGCCTGTTCGATGCAGGCCACGCCGATCTTCCCGCCAGCCAGGAGGCCCTGGCACGGGCGGTCGACGAGCGCTTGCGGCAGGCACGGCGCGCACTTCAGCGACAGCAGCTGGAACGTGCCGCAAAGGGGTTCCTGGCCGTGCTGGCGGTGGCGCCGGACGATCCCACTGCCCAGCGGGGCCGCGAGCAGGTGCTGCAGGCGGTGCTGGCGCGAAGCCAGATCCAGGCCGACGATTTCCAGTTCGAGGCGGCGCAGCGTGATGCCGTGCTGGCCGAAGCACTGGGCGCTTCGCAGGCGGCACGACAGCAACTGGTGCAGCGCCTGCAGCGTGCACGGCAGGCCCGGGAGGCACTGCAGCAGCCCGCAGTGAGCAACGCGCAGCGTGAACGCGAGCTGCGCGATCACCTGCGCCGGATCGAACGCGCCGAGCGCGCAGGCCAATGGATCAGCCCGCCGGGGCACAGCGCATTCGATGCCCTTCGCGAAGCACAGGCGCTGGCACCGCGCGATTCACGTGTGAAGGCCGCGGCCGCGCGCCTGCTGCCTGCCAGTCGCCGTTGTTTCGACGACAACCTCCGGCAGAACCGGGTGCAGGCTGCAGGTGCCTGCCTGCAGGCCTGGCAGACGTTGTCTCCCACCGCTGGCGGCCTGCCTGCGGCCCGCCAGCGCCTCGCGCAGCGTTGGATTGCGATTGGCAGCGAACGATTGGGCAACGGAGATGTCGCCTTTGCCGAACGTGCGCTCCAGCAGGCGGGCGAGCTTGGCGTCGGCCCTTCCAGCAGCGAGTACCAGCAGTTGCGGCAGCGCCTGCGCGACATCGGGGTGTCGTCGCCCTGAGCCCGCCGCTGCCGGAGGGGCCGCTATAGTAGCCACCCCCGCAACATCCCCACGGAGTGCAGATGACCGTCCTTGTTTCCGGAGCCACCAGCCAGATCGGCCGGTTCCTGCTGCCGCGCCTGGTGCAGGTGCATGGGCGGGTACAGGCAGTGAGCCGGCGACCGCAACCGGCACAGGACGGCGTGCAGTGGCTGTGCGGGGACCTGGCGGCTGCGCTGGACAGCGTGCCGTCTCCGGACTGGCAGGCCATTGCCAGCTTCGGCCCCCTTGAAGCACTGGCGCAGTGGTTGTCGCGGCAGACGGCGGCCCCGGCGCGGCAGGTCATCGCCACCAGTTCGATGAGCTTGCTGAGCAAGCAGGATTCCGAGCAGGCCGACGAGCAGGACGTTGTGGCGATGCTGCAGCGGGGCGAAGCGGGCCTGATCGCGCAGGCCGAGCGTCTTGGCATGGGCTGGACGATCCTGCGCCCAACCCTGATCTATGGGGCCGGCATCGACCGCAGCATCACCCCGATCGTGCAGCGTGCGCTGCGTCTGCGCCTGTTTCCGATTCCGCTGGTGGGAGGCCTGCGCCAACCGGTGCATGCCGACGATATCGCCCGCGCCGTGGTGGCCTGCATCGCCACCGGTGCAGCGTCGGCACGGGTGCTGGAAATCGGCGGTGGCGAGCGCCTGCCCTATCACGCGATGTTCCGCCGCGTGCACGCCAGCCTGGCACAGCCGACATTGGCGCTGCCGTTGCCGGGCGCGGCGCTGCGGGGCCTGGCCGCGGTGCTGCCGCGGGCGCGTGGTCCGGTGTCACGCCTGCAGCAGGATCTGATTGCGGACAATGGCCCACTGCAGGCGCTGCTGGACGTACATCCGCGGCCGTTCCAGCCCGACGCGGACACGTGGCGACCGATGAGCGCGGCCCAGGCCGTGCAGCGGATCGCTGCGTATCCCGACAACGGCTAGCCAGCCACCATATCCATCCTCTTGGGGGGCTCTGCTACCATCCCCCGGCCCTTGTTTCCGCGAGTACGTTCGATGCCTGACGCGCCATCCCGATCGGCCCCTGCCGAGCGCATTGGCGTCGCGCTGTGCACCTACAACGGTGCGCGCTACCTGCAGGCGCAGCTGGACAGCATCCTCGACCAGGATCTTCCGGTGAACGAAGTCATGATCGGCGATGACGGTTCCAGCGACCAGACGCTGCAGCTGCTGCAGGCCTTCGTGCCGCGTGCACAGGCGCTGGGCATCCGTGTCGAGATCGTCCAGCACGCGCGCAATCTCGGCTATGTGCGCAATTTCGCCGATGCACTGATGCGTTGCCAGGCCGACATCCTGTTCCTGTGCGACCAGGATGATGTCTGGCATCCGGGGCGTGTCCGCCGCTATGTTCAACGCTTCCACGCCTACCAGGGCCTGTTGCTGCTGCACAGCGACGCACGGCTGGTGGACGCGCAGGGCGCGCCGCTGGGCCAGCGGCTGCTGGAGGTGCTGGTGGTCCATCCGGCCGAGGTCGAGCTGGAACGCTCGGGCCTTGCGATCGATGCGATCCTGCTGCGCAACTTCATCACCGGTGCCACCTGTGCGCTGCGCCGTGGGCTGCTGGCCGGATCGCTGCCGGTCCCGCCGGGCTGGAGCCACGACGAATGGCTGGCGGTCCACGCATCGCTGCGTGGAGGATTGGATATGCTGGCCGAACCGACCATCGACTACCGGCAGCATGGGAACAACCAGATCGGGGCCAGTCGCCGCGGTTTCCTGCAACGCCTGCGCCATCTCGATCTGTTCGATTCGCAGGCGCGCCAGCGCACGGCCGGGCGCCTGCTTGCCCTGGCCGATCTGCTGGGGCAGCGCGGCGTGGTGGTGGCGCCGGAGCGCTTCCAGGGACTTCACGCGCTCGCCTGGCGCATGGCCTGGTCGCGACTGCAGCTGTATCGCCGCGCGGACGTGCCGGCAGGCTGGATCGCCCATGATGCGCCGCGGTTGATCGCACGCCTGGCCAACGTCTGCCTGGCGGGGGGCGGCTGGAAAGGGGGCTGGGCGGCGCTTGCGGGCGCCTGGGCCGGGTGGCGGGTGCCGCGCGCTGCTTGAACTGCAGTGAAACCGCGGGCCATTGCCTGCCAGCCACCGCGGCGCCTGCGTTAGACTCGCCAGACCCTACCTGCCTGCATGCCCGTGCCCCGACGCTACGATTCCGACGACATCGACGATTTCGACGACGACCAGCAGGATGACAGCCCGCTGTGGCGGCGTCGCCTGATCACCTGGAGCATGGCTGCGGTCGCGTTGGGATTGGGCTTCCTGATCCCTTATACGCTGTACCTGAACCAACAGGTGACCCAGCGCTTCGGCGAACTTCGCTGGCAGATTCCGACCCGGGTATATGCGCGGCCGCTGGTGCTCACACCCGGCAAGGCGATGGACGCGGCGACCCTGAAGACCGAGCTCGCCGCATCCGCCTACCGCGATGACGGGCAGGGCAAGGAGCCGGCTACCTATGCGGTGAACGGCGGGCGCTTCGTCATTTCCAGCCGTGGCTACAACGATGTGGATGGCCGCGTCGCACCGCGCCGGCTGGAACTGTCGCTGGCCGACGGTGCGGTCGCCTCGCTGCGTGACGCTGACAACCGCAAGGCGCTGAAGGCTGCGCGCCTGGACCCGGCACGTATTGCCACCCTGTACGGGCAGAAGCAGGAAGAACGCCGCCTGATCCGCATGGACGAGGCGCCTGACCTGCTGGTGACCGGCCTGCAGGCGGTGGAGGACAAGGACTTCAACCGCCATCACGGCATCGATCTGTCCGGCATTGCGCGCGCGGTGTGGGTGACGATCCGCTCCGGTGGCCAGAGCCGCCAGGGTGCTTCCACGCTGACCCAGCAGCTGGCCCGCAGCGGCCTGCTGGGTATCGGCAAGGAACAGACCGTCACCCGCAAATTCAACGAAGTGCTGTACGCGCTGATCATGGAGGCGCGCTACGACAAGCGCACCATCTTCGAGGCCTATCTCAACCAGGTGTACCTGGGGCAGCGCGGCAGCCAGGCCATCCACGGCATGTCTTCCGGCGCCGAGTTCTGGTTCGGCCGTGACCTGCAATCGCTGGAAACCGAGCAGATCGCGCTGCTGATCGGCCTGGTCAAGGGCCCGTCCTACTACGATCCGCGGCGCAACCCGGAACGCGCGCTGGATCGCCGTAATTTCGTGCTGGGCAAGCTGCATGAGGCGACGCTGATCGACGATGCCGAGTACCAGCGTGCGTTGAAGGCGCCGCTGGGCGTGCCCAAGACGCCGGGCCTGGTGGCGGCCAACCGCTTCCCGGCCTATGTGGACCTGGTTCGCCGCCAGCTCGGCCATGACTATCCGGAATCGGCGCTGCAGGGCGCCGGCCTGAGCGTGATGACCGGCATGTCGCCGTCTGCGCAGGCCTATGCCGAAGGCGCGGTGACCCGCACCATCAAGTCGCTGGAAAGCAAGCGCCGTCCCGAACTGCAGGCCGGCATGGTGCTGACCGACGTGCACAACGGTGACGTGCTGGCGGTGATCGGCAGCCGTGAGGTGTCCGAGGTGGGGTTCAATCGAGCGATCGAAGCACAGCGCCCGGTCGGCTCGCTGTTGAAGCCGTTCGTGTACCTGCTGGCGCTGGCGCAGCCGGACCGCTACTCGCTGGCCAGCTGGGTCGACGATTCGCCGGTGACGGTGCAGCTCGGCCGTGGCCGCAACTGGAGCCCGGGCAACGCGGACAACCGCAGCCACGGTACCGTGCGCCTGATCGACGCGCTGGCGCATTCCTACAACCAGGCCACGGTGCGCGTGGGCATGCAGGTCGGCCCCGAGCGTGTGACCCAGCTGATCCACGTGCTGGCCGGCATCAAGGCCGAAGCGAATCCGGCGGTGATCCTCGGTTCGACCGACCAGAGCCCATACGCGATGGCACAGCTGTACCAGTTCCTCGCGTCCGGCGGCGAGATCCAGCCGCTGCACGCGGTGCGTGGCGTGCTCGATCCACAGGGCAAGCTGCTCAAGCGTTACGACAAGACCCCGGCACCGGCCCAGGAGGGCGACTCGATTGCCGCCAACCTGATCAGCGTGGGCCTGCAGCAGGTGGTTGCCAGCGGTACCGCGCAGCGCCTCAACGCCGATGGCCTCAGCCGCCTGCAGCCCGCCGGCAAGACCGGTACCACCAACGATGGTCGCGACAGCTGGTATGCCGGTTACACCGGCGATCACCTGGCGGTGATCTGGATCGGCAACGACCAGAACGAGCAGGCCGGACTGTATGGCGCCACCGGCGCGATGCGGGTCTGGTCGGGCATCTTCCAGCGCCTTCCCAGTGCGCCGCTGCGGGTCAGCAACAAGGGCCTGGATTGGCAGTCGGTGGCCGCCAGCGGCCTCAACACGACCGACGAAGGCTGCCCGGGAGCGCGCCGCTTCCCGTTCGTGGTCGGCTATGCGCCGGCCTATGCGCCCTGTGCACCGGCGGTGTCGCCGGACGGGCAGGGTGAGGCCGAAGGCGAGGGTGGTGGCTGGCGCAGCTGGTTCGGCCTGGACCGCAAGCCGGAAGTGCCTGCCGAACCTGCCGCGACGCCCGCCGCCACTCCTCCCCCGAGCCGATGATGCCGATGAACATGCGATCCCTGCTGCAGCCCCTGGCCCTGACCGGCCTCAGCCTGTCCCTGGCCGCCTGCGTGAGCAGTGCACCGCCGGTGGTCAAACCGGTCGATACCACCACGCCGGCGCAGCGCCTGGCCGCAGTTGACGCAGCCGCTGGCCCGGATGACAAGGAGCTGTCGGTGCAGCCGTTGCGTGACTCGCAGGTGGAAGATCTGCGGGTGACCGCGCAGGCGCAACGCCAAGCCAACGATCTGGCCGGTGCCGCCAGCAGCCTGGACCACGCGCTGGAAATCGTCGCCGGCGACCCGGCGGTGCTGCAGGAGCGCGCCGAGCTGGCGCTGCTGCAGGGGCAGTGGGCGCAGGCGGAGGCGTTCGCGCGCAAGGCGGTCGACCTGGGCTCGAAGACAGGGCCGCTGTGCCGCCGGCATTGGGCGACGATCGAGCAGTCTCGCCTGGCGCGGGGCGAGAAGGAGAATGCGGTGTCGGCGCATGCGCAGCTGGAAGGCTGCACGGTGCCGGGGATCAAGCGGTACTGAGGTATTCCACTCCATCGGGCGCTGCCCCCTCCGCGGCGCGCGCACTGATGGATGCGGGTGATGGCCCGGGTGGGTGGGGCGTGCAGGACACGCCGTAAACCCATCCCTGGGGGCTCGATGGCGCCATCCATGGCGCCAACGGTCCTGCACGCCCCACCCACCCGGCCCGCCATACATCGCGCGGGCCGCAGGCAAGAACAAAATCAAAAACAAAAGCGGGTCGCGCGCTGCGCGCGCTCGCAGTAGTCCCTCTTCTTTTCCCGTTCCTGCCACAGCTTCTGAGCTGCCAGTCGAGCAAGCTCGACGCTACGAAGCGCGTCCCTCCGTCACCGGGAAACTGTCGAAGGCGGGGAACTGTGGGTTTGCGGGGTGTCCGCGGGATGGATGCCGCGGCCAAGCCCCCAGGGACGGGTTCACGGCGTCCCCGCAAACCCACAGTCCCCCGCCAACCCTCAGTACAACCCAGAGCCATGAACAACGCTCTTGCTCTTGCTGTTGCCCTGGCTTGAAACGGGTGCCGGGCAGCGCCCGGCCGGGTATCCTTTCCCTCTGATGTCCGACCTTGTCCATGCCAGCCGCGAAGCCCTCAGCGACGGCGGCGCGCTCGCCTCGCACCTGGATGCCTTCGTCCCGCGTCCGGCACAGCTGCACCTGACCGAAGCCATCGCCGATGCGCTGCAGCAGCGTGACCCGCTGCTGGCCGAGGCCGGTACCGGCACTGGCAAGACCTTTGCCTACCTGGTGCCGGTGCTGCTGTCCGGGCTGCGTACCATCATTTCCACCGGAACCCGCGCGCTGCAGGACCAGCTCTACCACCGCGATCTGCCACGGGTGCGTCAGGCGCTGGGTGTCGGCCTGCGCAGTGCGCTGCTGAAGGGGCGCGCGAACTACCTGTGCCGCTATCGCCTGCAGCAGGCGCGCGGCGAGCCGCGTTTTTCCAGCCCCGAACAGGCGGCGCAGTTCCAGCGCATCCTGGCCTGGTCCGGTCGTTCGGAGTTCGGTGACATCGCCGAACTGGAAGGCCTGGCCGATGATTCGCCGCTGCTGCCGATGGTCACTTCCACTGTCGACAACTGCCTGGGTACCGACTGCCCGTTCTGGGATGACTGCTTCGTGGTGCGCGCGCGGCAGCGTGCGCAGGCGGCCGATGTGGTGGTGGTCAACCATCACCTGCTGCTGGCCGATCTGGCCCTGAAGCAGGATGGCTTCGGTGAACTGCTGCCGGGGGCGCAGGCCTTCGTCATCGACGAGGCACACCAGCTGCCCGAATTGGCCGCGCAGTTCTTCGGCGAAGGTTTCGGCATGCGCCCGTGGCAGGAACTGGGCCGCGACTGCCTGGCCGAAGCGCGTGGCGTCGGCGGCGCGCAGTCCGCGCTGCAGGAACCGGTCGACCAGTTGCAGCAGGCGCTGCTGGCCCTGCGTTCGGCGATGGAGGGACTGCCGCCGCGTGGCACGCAATGGCGCGCGTTGGCGATGCCGCAGGTGCGCGATGGATTCGATACGGTGATGGCGGGGTTGGTGACGCTGGAGCAGGCACTGCAGCCGCTGCGCGAAGCCGCGGCGGGCCTGGATGCCTGCCATGCACGGGCGCGCGAAGCGGTCTCGCGGCTCAGCCGCTGGCTGGGCGATGACGAACCTGCCCTCGATTTCGATACCGACCCGGCGGAAACCGCCACTGCCGCTGATGTGCTCTGGTACGAGCTCACGCCACGTGGTTTTCGCTGCCAGCGCACGCCGATGGATGTGTCCGGCCCGTTGCGTGAGCATCGCGAACGCAGTCGCGCGGCATGGATCTTCACCTCGGCGACGCTGACCGTGGGCGGTGGCTTCGACCACATCGCCACCCGCCTGGGCCTGGACGATCCGCACACGCTGGTCCAGCCGAGTCCGTTCAATTGGCCCGAGCAGGCATTGTGCTACCTGCCCGAAGGCCTGCCTGATCCGGCTGCGCGGGGCTTCGGTACTGCGTTGATCCAGACCCTGCGGCCGGTGTTGCAGGCCTCGCAGGGCAGGGCATTCCTGTTGTTTGCCTCGCACCGTGCATTGCGCGAGGCCGCCGAGGCACTGCGTGATGGGCCATGGCCGTTGTTCGTGCAGGGCGAGGCGCCGCGCGCGACGCTGCTGCAGCGCTTCCGCGAATCGGGCAATGGCGTGCTGCTGGGCTCGGCCAGTTTCCGCGAGGGCGTGGACGTGGTGGGCGAGGCGCTGAGCGTGGTGATGATCGACAAGCTGCCGTTCGCGGCGCCGGACGATCCGGTGTACGAGGCACGGCTGGAGGCGATCCGCAGCCAGGGTGGCAATCCGTTCCGCGATGAGCAGCTGCCGCAGGCGGTGATTGCGCTGAAACAGGGCGTCGGTCGCCTGATCCGCAGTGAGAGCGACCGTGGTGTGTTGGTATTGTGCGACCCGCGCCTGCTCAACCGTGGTTATGGCCGGGTCTTCCTCGATTCACTGCCGCCATTCCGCCGTACCCGCAGTCTGGCCGATGTGCAGGCCTTCTTTACGCCACAATGGGCGCCCGTGGCCGATCATGCGGCTGCCCCGGCCGCCGTTGCGACCGGCCCCGAGCCGGCGCCCGGTGCCACGTTCCCCCTGTTCTGACCCGATCCGATGAAACTGCTCGCCTTTGAAACCGCCACCGAAGCCTGTTCCGTTGCCCTGCATGTCGATGGGCAGGTGCTGGAACGCTTCGAGATCGCCCCGCGCCGGCATGCCGAACTGAGCCTGCCGTGGGCCGAGGCGCTGCTGGCCGAAGCAGGCATCAGCCGCCGCCAGCTGGACGGTATCGCGCTCAGCCGCGGCCCGGGTGCGTTCACCGGCGTGCGCCTGGCGATCGCCATCGCGCAAGGCATTGCGCTGGCACTGGATCGGCCGTTGCTGCCGGTCTCGACGCTGCAGGTGCTGGCGCTGCGGGCACCGGCGGACGAAACGCAGATCCTGTCGGCGATCGATGCACGGATGGGGGAGCTGTATGTCGCGCGCTTCGAACGTGTAGACGGCCTACCGGTGGCACGCGATGCCGAGCGCGTGTGCGCACCCGCTGCGGTTGCGCTGCCGGAAGGGATGTCGGCCTACGGTGTCGGCACCGGTTTCGGTGCAGCCGAGGGGGCACTGGTGACCCAGCTGGGCACCGGCCTGCGCGGCTTTGATGCGACGGCGCTGCCGCGGGCGTCGGATGTATTGGCACTGGCGGTGCCGGCGTTCGCTCGCGGCGAAGCCATTGCACCGGAGAAGGTCGAGCCGGCGTACCTGCGTGACAATGTGGCGCTGACCCTGGTCGAGCAGCAGGCCGCGCGCGAGGCGAAGGCGAAGGCCAACGGCTGAGCCCCTCGTGGCGGGATTGGTCGCGTAGATCAAAAGCCGTGGTTTGGCCGGGCGGGTGGGCTGCGCAGGGGGCGCTGCAAGTACGTCCCTGTAAGCTCGGTCGCCGCTTGCTCGTGTGCGCTGTCCTGCGCACACGGCAAGACCGGGGTTGGGCGTCCTGCCCAACCCGCCCGAGGCATGCCTCGGGCCCATGCGGCTCACGCCCCTGCGCAGCCCACCCGCCCGGCCTCTGACAGTTTCCGTGTGCGTCCGCCACGGAAAATCAAAAAAGAAAATCAAAGTCAAAAGCGGATCGCTTCGCTCGCATCCACGCGTAGCGTGGATGTGTATCGACCAAGGTCGACACCTACCAAAGCAGTGGTGCGCCGCGATCTGTCAGAGGCGGGGCGGTGTCGGGCGGCGGGGTATCCGCGGCATGGATGCCGCGGCTAAGCCTACACGGACGTACTTGCGGCGTCCCCGCCGCCCGACACCGCCTCGCCACGCTTCAGTACACCAACCGCCGCTGTTGCTGTTGCCGTTGCTCTAGCCTTTCAGCGGGTCCCGGGCCGCAGGCCCGGGCAACAAACCCTACCGGTCGTCGCGCAGTTCGCCGCCCGGCAGGAACACCCACGTACGGGTAACCTGCAGGATGTCGATTTCGTCTTCAGTCTTCGGCAATGGCGGGAACGGCTGGGCCAGCTGCACCACCCGCAGTGCGGCCTCATCCAACAATGGCGTCCCGCTCGAACGCAGGATCCGGCTGCTCTCCACGCTGCCATCGCGGCGCACGCCCACGCTGATCACTACCTGGCCGCCGAGGCGGCGCTGCCGCGCCTCATCCGGGTAATTCAGGTTGCCTACCTTCTCGGCACGGTCGACCCAGGCGCGCAGGTAATTGGCATAGGCATACTCACGCGTGCTGGCCGACACGAACTTGCGGTTCGGGCGCTTGGCGTACTGCGCCGAGCGCAGATGTACTTCGGCAGCCAGCCGCGCCATCTCCACGTCGCGCTGTTCGCGTGCGCTCAAGGGCGCATCCGGTTCGGGCTGATCCGGCGTGGGGCGGGACTGCGCCTGCGCCACCACCTCTTCGCCATTGCGGCTGCTGACCACCCGTGCCTGTGGCGGCGGAACCGGCGCGGCCGATTGCTGCTGCTGTGGAACCGGGCTGATTCCGGACTGGGCCTGCGGCACGATGCCGGCCTGGTTGTCGCGCGGACGCTGTGCGCGGTCGTGCTCGCCACCGCCTTCCTGATTGGCCGCGGCCAGGAAATCGGCCTGCTTCGGGGTCAGCGCGGTGCGGGTCTGGCTGAAAATGACTTCCAGTGTCGGCACCAGCGGCGCATCGCCCTTCACGGCGAAGCCCACGCCCAGGATCAGCAGGGCGTGGACCAGCACCGACAGCGCGATGGTCGCCCCCAGCCGTTGCGCTTCGCGCGGCGGCGGGGGCAGGACGGCAGGTGCGGCAGACATCAGCGCAGGCCGGCCTCGAGTGCGTCGAACAGGGTGCCAGCGATGTTCAGGCCGTACTGCGCGTCCAGTTCGCGCACGCAGGTCGGGCTCGTCACGTTGACCTCGGTCAGGTAATCGCCGATCACGTCCAGGCCGACGAAGCGCATGCCGCGGCGCTTCATCTCCGGGCCGACCTGGGCGGCGATCCAGCGGTCGCGCTCGCTCAGCGGGCGGCCTTCGCCGCGGCCGCCGGCGGCCAGGTTGCCGCGGAATTCATCGCCCTGCGGGATGCGCGCCAGGCAGTAGTCCACCGGTTCGCCATCGACCAGCAGGATGCGCTTGTCACCGGCGGTGATGTCGGGAATGAACTTCTGGGCCAGCGCCAGCTTGCGGCCGCCGTCGGTCAGGGTTTCCAGGATCACGTTCAGATTCGGATCGCCCTGGCCGCTGCGGAAGATCGAGCGGCCGCCCATGCCGTCCAGCGGCTTCAGCACGGCCTGGCCGTGCTCCAGCGCAAAGGCCTTCAAGACCTTCGCGTCGCGGCTGACCAGGGTCGGCGGGCAGCACTGCGGGAACAGCAGCGCGGCCAGTTTCTCGTTGTAGTCGCGCAGGCCCTGCGGGTTGTTGACCACGCAGGCGCCGGCCGCTGCGGCCACGTCCAGCACCTGGGTGTCGTAGATGTATTCGGCGTCGACCGGCGGGTCCTTGCGCATCAGCACGATCTGGCCAGGGCCGAACTCGGTGCGGCTGAACGCGCCCAGCTCATACCAGCCGGCCGGGTCGTCGCGCACCTGCAGCGGCGCGGTCTGGGCCACCGCTACGCCACCCTCCAGGGCCAGGCCGCCCGGGCGCACGTAGTGCAGGGCATGGCCGCGGCGCTGGGCTTCCAGCAGCATGGCGAAGGTGGTGTCCTTGGCGATCTTGATGTGGGCGATGGGATCCATCACCACGATGACGTTCAACGGCATGGGCGCACCTGTCAGGCAAGGCGTTGATGGTAGCGGCAACGCCGCTCGCGCGCCTCCCCGCCGTCCTGCAACGCAGCGTCCGCCCGGCGGTCGCGCACGCATTGCGAAACCCGTCACGTTCAGGAGGGTGCCATGCCCCGCGCCATGGGGCGGCCTTGAAGCGGGCGCGGAAAGTGCGATATAGATACGCTTTCGTAGCGGCCCCCGCCAGAGATCGGGCCGTGCGCTTGGGGATAGGCAATGACTGAAAACACGACTGCGGGCGGGGAACTCGCAGGACTCCGGGTGATGGTCATCGATGATTCGAAGACCATCCGCAGGACTGCGGAAACGCTGCTCAAGCGCGAAGGCTGCGAGGTGGTCACCGCCACCGACGGCTTCGAAGCGCTTGCGAAGATCGCAGACCAGCAGCCGCAGATCATCTTCGTCGACATCATGATGCCGCGCCTGGACGGGTACCAGACCTGTGCGCTGATCAAGGGCAACCAGCTGTTCAAGGCGACCCCGGTCATCATGCTCTCGTCCAAGGATGGCCTGTTCGACAAGGCGCGGGGACGCATCGTCGGCTCGGAGCAGTACCTGACGAAGCCTTTCACGCGTGAAGAACTGCTGGGTGCCATCCGCACATACGTCAACGCCTGACCAGGGGGGAAAGGCACAATGGCTCGTATCGTTCTGATCGAGGATTCACCGACCGACCGCGCGGTGTTCACCCAGTGGCTGCGCCGTGCCGGCCACGAGGTGCTGGAGGCGGACAATGCCGAGGATGGACTGCAGCTGGTCCGCGACCAGGTGCCGCAGCTGGTGCTGATGGACGTGGTACTGCCCGGCATGAGCGGCTTCCAGGCCACCCGCGCGATGGCCCGTGATGCGGCGATCAAGCACATCCCGGTGATCATCGTCAGCACCAAGGCGATGGAAACCGACAAGGCCTGGGGCCTGCGCCAGGGCGCGGCCGATTACATCGTCAAGCCGCCGCGCGAGGATGAACTGATCGCGCGGATCAACGAACTGGTGGCCTGATGCGCTCGCCCTTCGACATTCTCGAAGCCTACGAACGGCGCAGCCTGGCCCACGCGGTGCAGCTGCCCGAGCGGCAGTTCGCCCAGGACCTCTGGCGTGGCGTGGGTTACCGCGTCGGCCAGCGCCGGCTGGTGTCCGATTTCCGCGAAGTGGTGGAAATCGTGCCGATGCCGCCGGTGACCCCGGTGCCGTGCGCGCAGCCGTGGCTGCTGGGCGTGGGCAATCTGCGCGGCAACCTGTTCCCGGTGGTCGACCTGAAGTACTTCCTGGAAGGCACGCGTACCGTGCAGCAGGAAGGCCAGCGCGTGCTGATCATGCGCCAGGCCGGCGGCGACGTCGCCCTGACCATCGATGAACTGTTCGGCCAGCGCAGCTTTGAACTGGACCAGCAGATCGCGGCCGGCACGCTGGCCGAAGGGCGCTACGGCCACTTCGTCGATCGCGCCTTCCACGCCGACGGCCACGACTGGGGCGTGTTCTCCCTCTCGCTGCTGTCGCGTACCCCTGAATTCCGGCAAGCCGCGGCCTGAGGCCGGGCATCGCCCCCTGCATTGAAGATCGAGGTTGAACGATGAGTACTGCTTCGGACGCCACCAAGACCGGCAAGCTGCGGCTGGGCGGCAGCAACCTCTGGCTGTTCCTGCTGCTGGCATCGATGATCCTGTTCGGCGTCAACACCGGCGTCGCCACCTGGCAGGGCAGTCGCCTGGCCGATGCCGGTTCCAAGGCGGCCGACCTGCAGGTGCTGTCGCAGCAGCTGGCCAACCAGGGCCGTGACGCGGTGGGCGGCAACGCGCAGGCGTTCACCGCCTTCAAGGCGACCCGCAACGCGATCGAACAGAACGTGTCGACACTGCAGGGGCGCTACGGCAAGGAGCCGGGCGTGTCCGGTGCCATCGCCACCCTGGGCGAGACCTGGGCGCCGCTGGGCAAGCAGGCCGGGCAGCTGGTCGCCAGTGAACCGGCGGTGCTGGCGCTGGCTGGCAACGCCAACAACTTCACCGGTGCGGTGCCGGGCCTGCAGGCCCAGCTGAACGAGCTGGTGCGTGCGATGTCGGCCTCCGGCGCGCCGTCGTCGCAGGTGTACAGCGCCCTGCAGCAGGTGGTGGTGGCCGGCTCCATGGCCCGTCGCGTGACCGAAATGCGCGCCGGTGGCAGCGCCGCAGCGACGTCCGGCGATGCACTGGCACGCGACATCACCGTGTTCTCGCAGGTGCTCGACGGCCTGCGCAACGGCAACGAGGAACTGGGCATCACCGCCGTGCGCGGTGCCGCCGCCGTCGCCGCACTGGAGCAGTCGCAGCAGAAGTGGGAAGCGATGAAGCAGGACGCTGACGCGATCCTGGCCAGCTCGCGCCAGCTGTTCGCGGCGCAGTCCGCCGCCACCGCGCTGGGCCAGGGTTCGGCCCACATGCTGGATGACAGCCGCAAGCTGTTCGATGCGTTCTCTTCGTTCGGCTCGGTGTCTGACACCCGCCTGTTCCCGAACTTCTGGATCGGTGTGGTATCCGGTGCGCTGTCGCTGATCGCGATCATCGGCTTCGTTTCCACCAACGTGCGCAGCCGCTCGCGCGAGCAGGAACTGCGCTACCAGACCCAGGTGGAATTCAACAGCCGCAACCAGCAGGCGATCATGCGGCTGCTGGACGAAATCTCCTCGCTGGGTGAGGGCGACCTGACGGTGAAGGCCTCGGTGACCGAGGACATGACCGGCGCCATCGCCGACGCGATCAACTACGCCGTCGACGAGCTGCGCCACCTGGTGACCACCATCAACGACACCTCGGCCAAGGTCGCGCTGTCCACCCAGGAAACCCAGGCCACCGCCATGCAGCTGGCAGAGGCGGCGGGCCACCAGGCCAACCAGATCACCTCGGCGTCGGACCGCATCGGCGAAATCGCGGCGAGCATCGAACAGGTGTCGCGCAACTCGGCCGAGTCGGCCGACGTGGCACAGCGTTCGGTGGTGATCGCCGCCGAAGGTGCCGGCGTGGTGCGCGAGACCATCCAGGGCATGGACCAGATCCGTGACCAGATCCAGGAAACCTCCAAGCGCATCAAGCGCCTGGGTGAGTCGTCGCAGGAAATCGGCTCGATCGTGGAACTGATCAACGACATTTCCGAACAGACCAACATCCTGGCGTTGAACGCGGCAGTGCAGGCGGCGTCGGCCGGTGAAGCGGGTCGCGGTTTCGCGGTCGTGGCCGACGAAGTGCAGCGCCTGGCAGAACGTACCTCCGGCGCGACCCGACGCATCGAGAACCTGGTGCAGGCCATTCAGGCCGATACCAACGAAGCGGTCACCTCGATGGAACAGACCACCGCCGAAGTGGTGTCCGGTGCACGCCTGGCCGAGGATGCCGGCACCGCGCTGACCGAGATCGAGCGCGTGTCCAATGCACTGAACACCCTCATCAAGAACATCTCCATCGCCGCCCAGCAGCAGTCGGCCGCGGCCTCGGACATCACCCGCACCATGGGCGTGATCCGGCAGATCACCGGCCAGACCTCGCAGGGTGCCGGGCAGACCGCCGAATCGATCGGCCACCTCGCGCAGCTGGCGGCCGACCTGCGTCGTTCGGTCGCCGACTTCAAGCTGCCGGCGTGACGCGGGCAGGGCGGCGAGCAAGGAACCAGTCGATGAAGCATTTCCATTCCCCACGCCAGAACTCGCGCGGCTTCCGCGCGGCGGCGAACGGAGCGCGTCCATGAGCAGTCTGCGCGATGCGATGAGCCACGCAGCGCTGGGCTGGGTCAAGCCCGAGCTGGACGAGACCCTGCGCCAGGTGCGCAACGAAGTCGAGTACTACGCGGAAGACCCGACCGACGCCAGCCGCATGCGCATCTGCGCCGGCTACCTGCACCAGGTGCAGGGCACCCTGCGCATGGTCGAGCTGTACGCCCCGGCCATGGTGGCCGAGGAGCTGGAACAGCTGGCCAATGCCATTGGCGCCGGTGGCGTGGCCGATCGGGATGAAGCCTGCGCGACCCTGATGCGTGGCAGCGTGCTGCTGCCCGATTACCTGGAGCGCCTGCAGAACGGTCACCGTGACATCCCGATCGTGCTGATGCCGCTGCTGAACGAGATCCGTGCTGCACGTGGCGAAGAGGGCGTACATGACAGCGTGCTGCTGGCATTCGCACCGGACAGCGTCACCGCCACCGAGGCCGAGCTGGACCATGCCCGTGGCAGCCTGAGCGGGCGCAACCGCGAGCTGCTCGATACCGTGGGCAGTGCAGTGAAGGAAGAACTGCTGCGCATCAAGGATGCGCTGGACCTGCACCTGCGTACCGGCGGTGCGCCGGAGCAACTGCAGACCCAGGCCAACGAGCTCGGTGCGGTCGCCGATACGCTGGGCATGATGGGCCTGGGCGTGGCCCGCGGCGTGGTCGTGCAGCAACGTGATGCCCTGCGTGGCGTGGTCGAGGGCCGCCAGCAGATCGACGAAAACCTGCTGCTGGATATCGCCGGGGCGCTGCTCTACGTGGATGCGTCGCTGGATGACCAGGTCGCCCACCTGGGCGCCGGCGGCAGTGGCCAGGACGATCCGAGCGCAGTGGAGAACCGGCGCACGGTAGAGGTGCTGGCGCACGAGGCCATCGCCAACTTCGCCGCCGCGCGCGAGCACTTCGTCGCGTTCATTGAAACCAGCTGGAACCATGCCGAGCTGCACGACGTGCCGCGCCTGCTGGGCGATGTGTCCGGTGCGCTGCGCATGCTCGACCTGGGTACCGCCGCCGATTACCTGCGCGGTGTGCAGCAGTACATCGAAGCCGAGCTGATCGGTCGCCAGCGCGTGCCGAGTGGCCGCCAGCTGGACACGCTGGCCGACGCCATGGCCAGCCTGGAGTACTACCTGGAAGCCCTGCGCGACCGTCGTCCGGGTCGCGAGGACATCCTCGACATCACCCGCAGCAGCCTTGAGGCGCTGCGCTACTGGCCGTTGCCGGACCACGATGCGGCTGAGCCGGCAGCGTCCGTGCCGCAGTCGATCGAGCGTGAGCCGGTCGTGCTGCAGGGCGAGGCACTGCAGCCAGAGCACATCGAGATCCCGGTACAGTCGGCCGCGCCGGCACCCGGTGAGGTGCCGGTACCGCTGCCGGACTTCACCTTCGATCCGCCACCGGCCACGCCTTCGCCTGCAGCGGCGGACAACAGCTTGATGTTCGGTGGGCTGGGATCCGTCGCCTCCGCGCCACTATCGCTGCGTGACGAGTCGGATGCACCGCTGGTCTTTGCCGCCTCCAGTGCACCTGCACCCGAGGTCCCGCAATGGGATCTGGCACCGTTCCATCCTGAGACCGATCCGCCCGCTCCAGCGGACGATGAGCGCAGTCCGACGTTTGCCAGCTTCGATCCGGTCAGTTTCGAACAGCTCGATGCAGGGCAGGGCGCCGCCGCCCATTGGACGCTGTCGGAGGCGGCTCTGCCAGTGCAGTCCAATGCGACAACCGGCCTGGACGTAGAGGACGCCGCCGACGCCTCGCTGTCCATCGAGACCGGCGCGCATGCCGCACCGGGGTTCGACCCGGTGGCCGCCGAACATGACGCGGTTTCTGCAAGTGACGACGTCGTGTTCCGTTTCGATGCCGATGCGCTGGACAATGCCGACGACGTGTTGTCGCTGCATGCGATGGAGGCATTGTCGCTGGAGGACGCTGCCGGGCTGCATCCGTCGCTGGAGAGCATCGATGCCACTGCCCCTGCGGTGGTGGAAGAGAGCCCGGCTGCCGCAGAGCCGGACATCACCCCTGTGGATGTGCCGGTGGAAGCGCCGGCACCGCTTGCCGATGTGCCGGCAGCGGCGGTGTCGATGATCGACATCGACACCATCGCACCGATTGATTTCAGCGAAGCCGACGCGCAGTTCTTTGTCGAGCTGAGCGCTGCCGCCGCGGACTTCAATCCGCAGGCGACCCCGACGCCGGCCGATGCGGAAGCGCCAGTCGCCGTGGGCAGCGCGGAAGATGCAGACGCCGGCTTCGAGGCCGGCTTCGACGACGATGCCGAGAACATCGACGAGGACATCCGCGAGGTGTTCCTGGAAGAGTTCGACGACGAACTGGCCAACCTCGGAACGTTGCTGCCGGCATGGCGCATGCAGCCGGACAACATGGACCGTCTGCGTCCCATCCGTCGCATCTTCCATACGCTCAAGGGCAGTGGCCGACTGGTCGGTGCACGCACCCTGGGCGAATTCGCGTGGAAGATCGAGGGCATGCTCAACCGCGTGCTCGACGGCAGCCGCCCGGCGACGCCAGCCGTGCTGGCCATGGTCGACAACGCGCATGCCGCGCTGCCGCAGCTGAACGCCGCGTTGCGTCATGGCCAGCGGATCAGCGTGGACCTGCAAGCGATGCAGGCCATTGCCGATCGCGTCGGCGCGGGTGAGGAAACCTATTACGTACCGCTGCCGGTTGCGGCCGCTCCCGCCGCACCGGTGGTCGAAGCCGATGGCGAGGACGAGATCAGCCGCATCCTCGAAGGCGAAGCAATGGCGTCGGTGCAGGCTGAAGCCGATGCGGACCCGGCGCCTGAAGCATTGGGCACGCCGGCCAACATCGACAGCGTGCTGCGCGAGATCCTGGAAGCCGAAGTGGAAGTCCACCAGGCGACCCTGCAGGACTGGCTGCGCTTGGCACAGCAGGCGCAGCAGCCGGTCAGCGACGCGCTGCTGCGCGCGGTGCACACCATGAACGGCGCCTTCGCGATGACCGAAGTGCCGGAAATCACTGCCGTTACCGGCGGTGCCGAGTCCTACATCAAGCGCGCGCTGGCCGCGGACGTGGTGCCGGGCGACGAGGGCGTGGCTGCGCTGGACGCGACCGCGCAGGCGATCACCGCGACCATGGAAGCGCTGCAGGCCGAACAGCCGCGCATCATGCCGCAGGAAGCGCTGGTGCAGCGCCTGCAGGCGCTGGCCGGTGAACTGCCGGAAGCGCGCTGGCCGATGGTCGGGCTGGGAGACGAGGATGAAGAGGGCATCGAGCTGGCGCCCGATGTCGGGCAGGCATCCGAAGCCGAAGCGCCGCTGGCCGGGCTGGACACGCTGGACGAAACCAGCATGGCGTCCGCTTTCGACGCGGCGCCCGATCTCAGTGCCGAGCCGCAGCCGCTTGCCGAAGATGCGCTGGAACCGGTTCCAGCTGCAACCGACCCGCAGACGCTGGACATCGCAGCCGACAGCGGCCTGGACGTGGGCGAGCTGACCGCCAGCGACGATCTTTCGCGTTACTTCGACGCCGGCTGGCCGTCGGTGCCGGGCGAAGGTGAACCTGCCGTGGCGGACCCCGGCGCGATTGAATCGATCCAGCCGGTCGAGAGTGCGCCTGTTGTCGAAGTGGCCGAAGCAGATGCCGTGCCCACGATCGCGACGGTCGACGACGCTGATCTGACCATGGCCGACGATCTGTCGCCCTACCTCGACGCCAGTGCGCTGCCGGTGGATGACCGCGACGCGGAAGAGCGGCCGGTGCCTGCGGAAGTTGACGCGATCGACCTGAATACGCCGTTGTCCTTTGATTCGGGCAGTGCCGATGACAGCGTCATTGACGCCGCTGCTGCACTGCCACTCGACAGCGGGCTGTCGAGCCTGCAGGATGAAATGGCTGCGCCGGGTTTTGCAGAACCGGTCACGCTGGCAGCCGCGCTCGAGGCCGGCCTGCACGTGATCGAAGACGAGCAGACCCTGGACGACGACGGGCAATGGCCCGTGCTCGGCCTCCAGGCCAGCGAACTCGCGCCGGGCGAGGCGGAAGCCTTTGCCGAGGATGCGGACGTCGGCGGGGAGGCGGCGGTCGGCGAAGGAGAGAGCGCCGATCAGCCGTCCCCGGCGACGGTGAACGAGGTGAGCGCTGCCGAAGCACTGCAGGCCACCGCCGAGCCGGTGCGGTTCTTCGAACTGGAAGAAGCGCCGGGGCAGGGCACGGCCAACACCGATGCCGAACCTGCCGAGGCCGACGCCGGAGAGCGGGCGCCGCTCCACGATGAAGCCTCCACCCTGGAAGACACCGCGGATGGCGCCGATGCGCTCGACTTCAGCGTGTACGACCGCGAACTGGTCGACATCTTCGTCGAGGAAGGCAAGGATCTGCTCGACCACTGCGATGGCCTGATCAGCGAGCTTCGCAATGCGCCGCAGGATCGCGAGGTGCTGGCCGGCCTGCAACGTGACCTGCACACCCTGAAGGGGGGCGCACGCATGGCCGGCATCAATGCCATCGGCGACCTTGGCCACAGCATCGAATCCCTGCTGGAAGCCGTGGCGGCCGGCCGCACCGAGATCGAACGCCGCGACGTGCAGCTGCTGGAGCGCGGCTTCGACCGCCTGCACCAGCTGCTGACGCGGACCGGTGCCCACCGCGTGGTGGCGCCTGCACAGGACCTGGTGGAGGCCTTCGAGGTCCGCACCACCACCGATATCGCGGCGGCCGCTGCGGCCGCGCGTGCGGCCAGCGAGGCCGAGGCCGTGCCGGCACAGGCTGTGGGCCCGCTGACGACGCCGGCCGATGCCCCGCTGTCGGCACCACTGCCGGCCGAAGGCGTGGCCGACGAAGATCCGCTGGCGCGTCCGCAGCAGGAGCAGGTGCGGGTGCGCGCCGACCTGCTCGACCGCCTGGTCAACCATGCCGGTGAAGTGGCGATCTATCGCTCGCGTCTGGAACAGCAGCTGGGTGCCTTCCGTGGTGCCATGGCCGAACTGGAGCGCACCAATGCGCGACTGCGCGACCAGCTGCGCCGACTCGACCTGGAAACCGAGGCGCAGATCGTCGCCCGCTACCAGCGCGAGCAGGACCAGGCGGACCAGAAGTTCGATCCGCTGGAACTGGACCGTTTCTCCACCCTGCAGCAGCTCAGCCGTGCGCTGAACGAGTCCGCCGCCGACCTTGGCGGCCTGCAGGGCGTCCTGGACGATCTGTCGCGCCAGTACGACTCCCTGCTGCAGCAGCAGTCGCGCGTAAGCTCGGAACTGCAGGATGGCCTGATGCGCGCGCGCATGGTGCCGTTCGACGGTCTGGTGCCGCGCCTGCGCCGCGTGGTCCGCCAGTCCGGCATGGATACCGGCAAGCAGGTCCACCTGACCCTGGAAGGTACCCACGGCGAACTGGACCGCAACGTCCTCGACCGCATGGTCGCGCCGCTGGAACACATGCTGCGCAACTCCGTGGCCCATGGCCTGGAGGCGCCGGAACAGCGCCGCGCCGCCGGCAAGCCGGAGGAGGGCGAGATCGCCATCCGCCTGCACCGCGAAGGCTCGGAAATCGTGCTGGAAGTGGCCGATGACGGCGCCGGCCTGGACCGCGAGGCGATCCGCCGCCGCGCCATCGACCGTGGCCTGCTGGCTGCCGATGCCCAGCCGAACGAGCAGGAACTGGACAACCTGATCTTCGCCTCTGGTTTCACCACCGCCGACCAGGTCAGTCAGCTGGCAGGCCGTGGCGTGGGCATGGACGTGGTGCGCAACGAAGTGCGCCAGCTGGGCGGTTCGGTCGATATCCAGTCAGTGCGGGGCCAGGGCGTGCGCTTCACCCTGCGCCTGCCGCAGACGCTGGCGGTCACCCAGGCGGTGTTCGTGCAGATCGGCGAAACCACCTTTGCGGTGCCGGTCGCATCGGTCAGTGGCATCGGCCGCCTGTCGCGCGAGCGTTTCGAAGCGGCCGACAGCAGCTATCGCTACAGCGGCGAGGACTATCCGCTGTACGACCTCGGCAGCCTGGTCGGGCAGGCCCCGGCGCGTGCCGATGGCCAGGACCAGGTACCGCTGCTGCTGGTCCGTGCCGGTGACCTGCGTGCCGCCGTGGCGATCGACCAGGTGCTGGGCAACCGCGAAATCGTGGTCAAGCCGGTCGGCCTGCAGATCGCGTCGGTGCCGGGCATCTACGGTGCAACCATCACCGGCGATGGCCGCGTGGTGGTGATCCTGGACGTCGCGCCGCTGGTGCGCCGCTTCCTCGCCAACCCGACGCTGCCGGTGCTGGCCAACGCGCCACGCCAGGAGCGCCAGGTGCCGCTGGTGATGGTGGTGGACGATTCGCTGACCATGCGCAAGGTGACCGGGCGCATCCTCGAACGCCACAACTTCGAGGTCAGCGTCGCCCGCGACGGCGTGGAAGCACTGGAGCGCCTGGAAGAACGCGTGCCCGACCTGATGCTGCTGGACATCGAGATGCCGCGCATGGATGGTTACGAGCTGGCCACCGCGATGCGTGCCGACCCGCGCTACAAGGACGTGCCGATCGTGATGATCACCTCGCGCAGCGGCGACAAGCACCGCCAGCGCGCCTTCGAGATCGGCGTGCAGCGCTACCTGGGCAAGCCGTACCAGGAGCTGGACCTGATGCGTAACGTGTACGACCTGCTGGGGATCGCCCGTGTCCGTGAGTGAAGCCCAGGCGGCCCCGGCCGTCGCCCTGCTGGCCCGTCCTGGCGCGGCGCGCGAGCGCCTGCGCGAGGCGTTGTCGCATGCCGATGTGCAGCTGGTGCTGGAAGACGACCCCAACGGCCTGGAGCCGCAGCTGCTGCAGGACGCGCGTCCACAGTTCGTGGTGATCGCGCTGGAAGCGGCCATCGAGGATGCTCTGGAGCGGCTTGAAGCGGTGCTGTCCGCACCAGGCCTGACCCTGGTCTTCGACGAAGCCGAGCTGGCGGCGCGCCGTGATGGCTGGGAGGCACAGCGCTGGGGCCGCCATCTGGCCGCCAAGCTGCACGGCCACCAGCAGGTGCTGCCGCCGGGTGCGGAAGACGAACCCACCCTGCAGCTGGAACCGGGTCACCCGGCACCGCCGCCGGCACCACGGGAAGAAGCGCTCCAGCCGCATCTGGACCAGGCATTGAGCTGGGCCGACGAGGTACCGGCGGACAGCCTGTATGCGCCACCGGCGCACCTGCACGAACCGATCGCGCTGGAGCAGGCACTGGCCGCGCTGCAGCCGGTGGTGCCGGAGCCGCTGGAGGCAGCGCCGATGCAGCCGGTTGCCGCACCGGCAACGCCGCCGGTGTCCTTCGACCACACCGCGTGGTCGCTGGTCGAGGACGTAGCAGACGCACCCGCAGCCACCGGGTACAGCGCCGCGATGGAAGCCCCGCTGCCGTCCTTCGATACCGATCACCTCAGCCTGGTGGACCTGGACACTGCGGCGCCTGCGGGCGCACGTGCCGGCTCGCTGCTGGTGCTGGCCGGCATTGGCGGCCCGGATGCGCTGCGCCGCCTGCTCGGTGCGCTGCCGTCGTCGCTGAGCGTGCCGGTGCTGGTGCACATGCGCCTGGACGGTGGCCGCTACGGCAACCTGGTCAAGCAGATGGCACGGGTGTCGCCGCTGCCGGTGCAGCTGGCCGAAGCCGGCCAGCGTGCAACACCCGGTGAAGTGCGCGTGCTGGCCGATGACATCGGCGTGCAGGCAGCCAGCGACGGCCTGTATTTCGTCAGCGACGCGCAAGGTATTTCGATTGCCGGGCTGCCGGCCGACCACACTGCGCTGGTCCTGCTCAGCGGCGCCGACCTTGCGCATGTGGGTCCGGCGCTGGATCTGGCCGCCGCCGGTGCCTGGGTGGCCGGGCAGGTCGGCGAGGGATGCTATGACCCTGCCGCAGCCACGGCGGTGGTCGCCGCTGGCATGGTGGCGGGTGAGCCACAGGAACTGGCGCAGGCCATCGCCTCGCGCTGGGGCGTGGAAGACGATAACGGAGAGGCACCATGAGCTATGCCAGCAATGACGAAATCCGCGGCGTCCTGATCCAGGCCGGCAACGAGCGCGTGCTGCTGCCCAATGCCACCGTGGCCGAAATGATGTCGCGGGTGCCGGTGCAGCCGGTTTCCGACGCCCCGCGCTGGCTGGTCGGCGAAATCGGCTGGCACGGTTGGCAGGTGCCGCTGGTGTCGTTCGCGCGCCTTTCCGGCCTGGGCGAGGAAGCCGTGGGCGGCCACAACAAGGTCGTCGTGCTGAAGGCCCTCAGCGGCAACGCGCAGCGCCCCTACTACGCGCTGCTGACGCAGAATTTCCCGCAGTTGATCTCGGTGCCGCGCGATGGCCTGCTGGCCGATGCTTCCGAGGAAACCCTGCCGCAGATCGTGCACATGCGCGTGCTGCTGGGTGAGCAGAGCGCGCTGCTGCCGAACCTGGATGCGCTGGAAGCCGCGCTGGATTCGCTGGCGACCTGATCGGCAATCCGCCGGTCGGGTTCCCGGTAGTGCCGGCCGCTGGCCGGCAACCTCATGATCCCTTGGATGCCGGCCAGCGGCCGGCACTACCACCAATCAACCTTACCCCAGGTCGCCCAACCACGCCTGCAATGCCGCGATCGCGGCCAGCCCGGCGGTCTCCGTGCGCAGGATGCGCGGCCCCAGCTGCAGGCCCTGGAATCCTGCCGCTGCCAGCTGATCCCGGTCGCGCGGCGACCAGCCGCCTTCCGGGCCGATCGCGATCACGATGCCGCCGGTCGGCGCCGCGTCGAGCGTCGACAGGCGATGGGCACCGTGCGGGTCCAGCGTCAGCCGCAGCGTATCGGCCGGCAGCGTCGCCGCCGCCTGCGCCAATGCCACCGGCGAGCCCACCTGCGGAATGCGCGCGCGCCCGGACTGGCCGCAGGCCGAGGTCACCACGTTGTTCCAGTGCGCTACGCGCTTCTCCGCGCGCGCGGCATCCAGCTTCACTTCGGTGCGCTCGGCATTCACCGGAACGATGGCGCTCACGCCCAGCTCGGTGGCCTTCTGCAGGATCAGGTCCATCTTCTCGCCTCGGGCAATGCCCTGCAGCAGAGTGATCGCCAGCGGCGATTCGTTGTCCACCGCCTGCACCGCATCGATGCGCACCTGCACCTCGCGCTTGCCAGCGGCGGTCAGCGTGGCGCTGTAGTCGTGGCCATCGCCGTTGAACAGCACGCAGGTATCACCCTCGCGCAGGCGCATCACCCGCACCAGATGGTTGGCCGTCTCTTCCGGCAGGGTCACGGTCTGGCCGCTGTGCAGCGCCAGGTCGATGGGGCAGCGGGTCACGCGCATGCAATCGCCTCGTCAATCGCCGCCAGCGTGGTATGTGCCAGCAGCTCCAGTTGTTCGTCATCCACGCAGTAGGGTGGCATCCAGTACAGCACGTCGCCCAGCGGACGCAGCACCACGCCACGTTTCAGCGCAGCCTTGTAGGCGTGCAGGCCCAGTCGCAGCGCCGGATCGAACGGCGTGCGCTTGTTGCCATCCCGCGACAGCTCGAAGGCCACCACCATGCCGGCCTGGCGGACGTCGGCCACGTGCGGATGGTCGCTCAATGGCGCAGCCAGCGCGCCCATCACCGAGGCGATGCCACGGTTGCGGGCGATCACATCGTCGTCGCGGAAGATGTCCAGCGTCGCCAGCGCAGCCGCACAGGCCAGCGGGTTGCCGGTGTAACTGTGCGAATGCAGGAAGGCGCGCTCGCGCGAGTCATCAAGGAAGGCGTCGTACAGCGCCTGCGTGGCCAGCACCGCGGCAAGCGGCAGGAAGCCGCCGGTCAGGCCCTTGGACAGGCACATCAGGTCCGGCATCACGCCGGCCTGCTCGCAGGCGAACAGGGTGCCGGTGCGGCCGAAGCCGGTGGCGATCTCGTCGGCGATCATGAATGCGCCGTGCGCATCACACAGTTCGCGCACCCGCTGCAGGTACACCGGGTCATGCATGCGCATGCCGCCGGCGCACTGCAGGCGCGGTTCCAGGATCACTGCGCAGATCTCGCCGGGATGCTGGTCAAACAGAGTGGCCAGGCCATCAGCGGCCTGGCGTGCGCGATCAGCCGCACTCTGGCCCGGCTCGGCCAGGTAGGCATCGGGCGAGGGCGCGAACAGGCCTTCGGCCAGCAGCGGCGCGTAGACGCGGCGGTACAGCGGAATGTCCGCCATCGCCAGCGCTCCAAGGGTCTCGCCGTGGTAGCCGTTCTCCAGCGCGATGAAGCGCGTGCGCCGTGGCTCGCCGCGGTTCTGGAAATACTGGAAGGCCATCTTCAGCGCGACTTCAACGCCGGCCGAGCCGTTGTCGGCGTAGAACACCTTGGCCAGCGGCTCGCGGCCGGGCTGGCGTGGCGCCAGCGCCAGCAGGCGCTCGGCCAGGGTGATCGCCGGCTCATGGCCGAAGCCAGCCAGCATCACCTGTTCCAGCTGCCCGGCCTGCGCCGCGATGGCGCCGCCGATGCGCGGCTCGGCATGGCCGAACAGATTGGTCCACCAGCTGCTGACGGCGTCCAGGTAGCGGTTGCCGTCGTGGTCGATCAGCCATGCGCCTTCACCACGGGCGATCGGCACCAGCGGCAGGGTATGCGGGTGCTCACGCATCTGCGTGCACGGATGCCACAGCACCTGCAGGTCGCGTTGCCGCCAGTGCTGGGCCAGCGGGGAGGGGGTTGGGTCTGCTAGCATTTCGGGCTCATGAACATGTTGCTGCCTGCACATTCTATCGGCCCCGGCGCTGGCGCCGGCCGCCGCGGAGATTCCGCATGAACGATGACCGTGCCGGCCGGCGCTTGCCGATCATCCATCGGATCACCGATGAGGAGAACGGCCCCTTCCAGCGCCAGCACCTGGACCTGGAGTTCTCCAACGGTGAACGCCGCCGCTTCGAACGCCTGGTCAGCCGTGGCCATGGTGCGGTGGTGGTGGTGCCGATGCTCGATGACGAGACGGTGCTGCTGGTTCGTGAATACGCCGCCGGCATGCACCGCTATGAACTGGGCCTGGTCAAGGGCCGGATCGACGCCGGCGAAACCCCCGGGCAGGCCGCCGACCGCGAGCTGAAGGAAGAGGCCGGGTACGGTGCACGCCGGGTCGACGTGCTGCGCGCGATGACCCTGGCTCCCACCTACATGAGCCACCAGTCGTGGCTGGTGGTGGCACGCGACCTGTATCCGGAAAAGCTGGCCGGCGACGAGCCGGAAGAACTGGAGGTGGTGCCGTGGAAGCTGGCCGAACTGGACCAGCTGATGCTGCGCGAGGACTTCTCCGAGGGACGCTCGCTGGCGGCGCTGTTCATCGCTCGCCAGTGGCTGCAGGGAACGCGATGATCAAACTGACCACGGACCTGCGCGAGACCGCCATCGCCATCGCCCAGGAAGCCGGACAGGCCATCATGCAGGTGTACGCCGATGGCTTCGAGGTGCAGATCAAGGACGACGACAGCCCGGTCACCGCCGCCGACCTGGCCGCCAACCAGGTCATCGAACTGGGCCTGCGCCAGCTGACCCCGGACCTGCCGATCCTGTCGGAGGAATCGGCGCAGGTGCCGTGGGAGCACCGCCGCCACTGGGGCGCGTACTGGCTGGTGGATCCGCTTGACGGCACCCGCGAGTTCGTCAAGCGCAATGGCGAGTTCAGCGTCAACATCGCGCTGATCTACCAGGGCGCACCAGCGTTCGGCGTGGTGCTGGCCCCGGTCACCGGCATCGTCTGGCATGCCATGCGTGGCGAGCTGGCCTATCGCCGGCAGGGCCTGCACGACACCGTGCTGCGCACCCGCACGCCGGCCACCGCCCCGCTGCGCGTCGCCGCCAGCCGCTCGCACCGCTCAGCGGAAACCGAGGCGCTGCTGGCGCGCATGGGCCGCATCGAGACCATCGCGCAGGGCTCGTCGCTGAAATTCTGCCGGATCGCCGAAGGTGGCCTGGATGTCTATCCGCGGCTGGGCCCGACCTCCGAATGGGATACCGCCGCCGGCCAGTGCGTGCTGCACGCCGCCGGCGGTGCGGTACTGTCGGCCGCGACCGGCAAGCCGTTCCGCTACAACCGCCGCGAAACCCTGTTGAACGGCGATTTCATTGCCCTTGGTGATACCAGCCTGCCGTGGCGCGACTGGTTGTCCGACTGAACCTGGAGGCCGCATGAGCGCGCACGACACCCCCGCCACCGGCAGCGCCGCCGCCCACGAGCTGGAGCGCCTGCTGGCGATCATGGCGCGCCTGCGCGACCCGCAGGGCGGCTGCCCGTGGGATCTGGAGCAGAACTTCGCAACCATCGCGCCGTACACCATCGAGGAAGCCTACGAGGTGGCCGATGCGATCGACCGTGGCGATCTCGACGATCTCTGTGACGAGCTGGGCGACCTGCTGCTGCAGGTGGTGTTCCATGCGCGCATGGCCGAAGAGCAGGGGGCCTTTGCCTTCGCCGAGGTCGCACGCGCGATCAGCGACAAGATGCAGCGCCGTCACCCGCACGTGTTCGCCGACGTGAGCGTCGACGATGCCGACGGCGTGACGCGCAACTGGGACGCGATCAAGCGTGCCGAGCGTGCCGCCAAGGGCGAGCAGGACACCTCCGCGCTGGCCGGCATTTCGCGCGGGCTGCCGGAATGGCAGCGGGCGGTGAAGCTGCAGTCGCGTGCGGCCAAGGTCGGCTTCGACTGGCCCGGCCCGTTGCCGGTGCTGGACAAGGCGGCCGAGGAACTGCAGGAACTGCGCGAGGAGTTCGAACGCGGCGATATCGCCGGCAACAAGGCGCGGCTGCAGGAAGAACTGGGCGACCTGCTGTTCGTCTGCGCCAACCTGGCGCGCCATGCCGACATCGACCTGGGTGCGGCGCTGCGCGGGGCCAACCACAAGTTCGAACGCCGCTTCCGCGCGATGGAAGCGCAGGCCGACGCGCAGGGTGGGGCGCTGGCTGCGATGGGCCTGGATGCGCAGGAAGCGTTGTGGCAGCAGGCCAAGGCGGCGGAGAAAGCGTGAAGACGCTGGGCCTATTCCTGCTGACCGCGCTGGCCGAGATCGTCGGCTGCTACCTGCCCTGGGTATGGCTGCGCAAGGGCGGCAGCGTCTGGTTGTTGTTGCCGGCCGCGGCCAGCCTGGCCCTGTTCGCGTGGCTGTTGACCCTGCACCCGGCCGCCAGTGGGCGGGTCTATGCGGCCTACGGTGGCGTGTACATCGGCACCGCGCTGTTCTGGTTGTGGCTGGTCGACGGCATCCGCCCCAGCCGCTGGGACCTGCTGGGCGCTGCGCTGTGCCTGGCCGGCATGGCGGTGATCATGTTCGGGCCGCGCACCTCATCAGGGTAGCGCCGGGCCGTGCGTGGCTGCGCCTCCTTCCGACCGCGCTGGCGCGCGCAAGCCGGGCATGGCTCGGCGCCACAAGGTCAGCGATGGTGCATGATGGCGACGCCCCTGGTTCCCGGAGCACGCGCATGTCCCGCTTCGCCAGCTTCCGCGAGTTCTATCCGTTCTACCTCAGCGAGCATCGCCACCCGGTATCGCGCCGGCTGCACTTCATCGGCAGCTGCGGGGTGTTGCTGCTGGTTGCGGCGGCAATCCTGCGCGGGCAAGCCATCCTCGTGCTGGCCGCCCTGGTCTGCGGTTACGGCTTCGCCTGGGTCGGTCACTTCTTTTTCGAGAAGAACCGCCCGGCGACATTCCAGCACCCGCTGTACTCGTTCATGGGCGACTGGGTGATGTTCGCCGACATCCTGCGCGGGCGCATGCCCTGGTAGCTCCGCTGTGAATGCGGCCTTCACGCGCTATGCTGGGGCCTGGACGTCATAGATAAGGAAAGCAAGATGTTCCCGACCATGTTCTTTACCGTGGTGCTGGCCTTCGTGGCCGTGGTGATCCTGTTCAAGGCGGTACGGATGGTGCCGCAGGGCTACGAGTGGACCGTCGAGCGCTTCGGGCGCTACACGCACACCATGACCCCCGGCCTGCACTTCCTGATTCCGATCGTGTACGGGGTCGGGCGCAAGGTGAACATGATGGAGCAGGTGCTGGATGTACCCAGCCAGGAAGTGATCACCAAGGACAACGCCGCCGTGCGCGTGGACGGCGTGGTGTTCTTCCAGGTCCTGGATGCCGCCAAGGCGGCCTATGAGGTGGCGAACCTGGAAGTGGCGATGATCGCCCTGGTGCAGACCAACATCCGTACCGTGATCGGTTCGATGGACCTGGATGAATCGCTCAGCCAGCGCGAGGTGATCAATGCCCAGCTGCTGAGCGTGGTCGACCATGCCACCAATCCTTGGGGCGTGAAGGTCAACCGCATCGAGATCCGCGACATCCAGCCGCCGCGCGACCTGCTGGATGCGATGGCGCGGCAGATGAAGGCCGAGCGCGAGAAGCGCGCGCAGATTCTAGAGGCAGAGGGTTCCCGCCAGTCGGAGATCCTGCGTGCCGATGGCGAAAAGCAGGCCACCGTGCTGGAGGCCGAAGGCCGTCGCGAAGCTGCGTTCCGCGATGCCGAGGCGCGCGAACGCCTGGCCGAGGCCGAAGCGATGGCGACCAAGGTGGTGTCGGCGGCGATTGCCGAGGGCGACGTGCAGGCGATCAACTACTTTGTTGCGCAGAAGTACGTGGAAGCGTTCAAGGAGCTGGCCAGTTCGCCGAACCAGAAGCTGGTGCTGATGCCGATGGAGGCCAGTGGCGTGATCGGTTCGATCGCCGGCGTGGCCGAACTGGCGAAGCAGGCGCTGGCCAGCCAGGACAACAAGGCCGCGGGCAAGCGGCCGCCGCCGCTCGGAGGCTGACATGCGCTGGGAAGTCGTCGGTTGGGGCGCGCTGGCGCTGCTGCTGTTTGCCGCCGAGGCGTTGGCGCCCGGGGCGTTCATGCTGTGGATCGGCATTGGCGCGGCGGCGGTGTTCGTACTGGTTGCGGTGTTCAGCGGCATTCCATTGCTGTGGCAGGTCGTTGCCTTCGTCGTGCTGAGCGTTGTCTCGATCCAGTGCTACCGGCGCTGGGGCAAGGCAAGGGCGCGACCCAGCGATGCACCGTTGCTCAACCGCCGCGCCGAACAACTGGTCGGACGGGTGGTGCCGTTGCAGCAGGGTATCGTTGGTGGGCAGGGCCGGGTCAGCATCGACGACGCGTACTGGCAGGTCAGCGGCCCGGAACTGCAGGCCGGTGCCATGGTGCGGGTGGTAGCGGTGCAGGGCAGCACGCTGGTGGTCGAGTCTGCTGCGGGTAGAGTCGACTGATAGTCGACTGGCATGTGTTGGGTCGGGCGGGTTGGGTTCGGGGTACACGCCGTAAACCCCGCTCCGCGGTCCGGCCCAGCCGCTGGCGGCTGCGCGTTCGGGCGCTTGCGAAGCAGTGCTTCGCAAGCAAAGCGCCCCCAGGGATGGGATCACGGCGTGTCCCGCTCGCCCATACCGCTCCGGCCAAGCCGTCGACTTCGCCGAGCCGATACGCTTTGGCTGTTGCCGTTGCCTGGCCTGTAAAAGGCGCCCGCCGGCCGCAGGCCGGCCAAACACCCCCCGCTGCGCTGCGGCGCGACCTGCAGGCGACCGATCTGGGATAATGGGCATTCTTGTTTCCTCTGCTGCCGGACCCGGTCATGACCCAGAAGACGCTGCTCAACGATACCCACCGCGCCCTTGGCGCCAAGATGGTCGATTTCGGGGGTTGGGACATGCCCATCCACTACGGCTCGCAGCTGGACGAGCACCACCTGGTGCGTCGCGAGTCGGGTGTGTTCGACGTCAGCCACATGACCGTGGTCGACCTGCGCGGTGACCAGGTCAAGCCGTTCCTGCGCCGCCTGTTGGCCAACTCGGTCGACAAGCTGAAGGTCACCGGCAAGGCGCTGTACTCGTGCATGCTGAATCCGCGCGGCGGCGTCATCGACGACCTGATCGTCTACTACCTGGGCGAGGATTTCTTCCGCATGGTGGTCAATGCCTCCACCCGCGAAAAGGACCTGGCCTGGCTGCGCGAGCAGGCTGCGCCGTTCGGCGTCACCGTCGAGCAGCGCCCGGACATGGCCATCCTCGCCGTGCAGGGCCCGCAGGCGCGCGACATCGTGATCGGCCTGGCCCGCGAAGCCGACCGTGCCGCGTTGACCAAGCTGGGTCGCTTCGCCGCCCTGCAGGTGCAGTCCGACGACGGCGTCGAACTGTTTGTCGCCCGCACCGGTTACACCGGCGAGGACGGGTTCGAGATCCTGCTGCCGCAGGACGCGGTGGTCGCGTTCTGGAACCGCCTGCTGGCGGCGGGCGTGAAGCCGGCCGGTCTCGGCGCACGCGACACGTTGCGCCTGGAAGCCGGCATGAACCTGTACGGCCAGGACATGGACGAAGAGATCAGCCCGTACGAAGCGGCGCTGGCCTGGACGGTGTCGCTGGACGAAGGCCGCGACTTCATCGGTCGCGACGCGCTGGAAGCGCAGAAGGCTGCAGGCACAGCACGCCAGATGATCGGCCTGGTGATGGACGAGAAGGGCGTGCTGCGCCATGGCCAGGCGGTGACCACCGCTGGCGGCCAGGGCGAGATCCTGTCCGGCACCTTCTCGCCGACCCTGGCCAAGGGCATCGCTTTTGCCCGCGTGCCCGCCGGTGAACTCGGCGAGGTCACCGTCGACATCCGCGGCCGGCAGGTGCCCGTGCGCGTGGTCAAGTTCCCGTTCGTGCGCGAAGGCCAGGCCCAGCCCGGCGTGCTCGCCGACGCCTGATCCGGACATGCCGGTCGTCACTGACAGCAGTGGCGGCCGGTTGGTTACACTAGCCCCGTTTTTTCCACCCCTGCATATCTCTGGAGCAGTCCCATGAGCGAGATCCCCGGCGACCTCAAGTTCCTCAAGTCCCATGAGTGGGCCCGTGTCGAAGGCAATGGCCGCGTCACCGTCGGTATTTCCGACCATGCCCAGGGCCTGCTGGGTGACCTGGTCTACGTCGAACTGCCGGAAGTCGGCGCCGACGCCAAGGCCGGCGAACAGATCGCCGTCGTCGAGTCGGTGAAGGCCGCCTCGGACGTCTACAGCCCGATCAGCGGCAAGGTTGTCGAGGTCAACTCGGCCCTGTCCGACAAGCCGGAAACCATCAACGAAGATGCCTACGGCGAAGGTTGGATGTTCGTGGTCGAACTGACCAACGCTGAAGAGGTCAACGAGCTGCTGGACCCGGACGCGTACGCCGAAGCCCTGGAGAACGACGACCACTGAGTCGTCGTTTCCGGGTTCTGCAACGGCCACCTTCGGGTGGCCGTTTTTGTTTTGGCGAGTACGTCGGCTCATGACGCAGGGTTTGCTGCGCGCCCTCGACGCGGCATCAGCAGACCCGCGAACGGTACCGAGGGGCGTGCGCAGTTTTGCGCAAATCCGCGTTTCCGCCCCGCGCCGACGCGTCCGGATGTGAAAACTTTTCGCCCCCCGTTGCGGTGCCGTTGTGCTGGCGCTGGTGCCGGCGCCGGCCGGTGCCGGCGTTGCGTGCATGCAGTGGCCGCCAACATGCATGCATCTGCGCAGAGTGCCTATTTCAAGTGGTTTTTGTTCAACGCTTGCGTTGTTGTTGCTGCAGGCAACGCGCGTGCGTGGTGCTTTGTTGGTCGTCGAGGGCGGAGCGTCGCGACCGTGCAGGCAACACCGCGGATGGCGCGGATGTGAAAATTTTTCGCGGGGGTTGTTGACAGTAAAAAAAACCGTGATTAGGTTTCGCCTCAGCAGACCTTGCCTGCCAAACCGAGTGCGCAGAATCAATCGTCCGATGCGAAGCAGCCCCTTCAAGACCACCGCGACCCAGATGACGGTGGACATGGCCCCGCTTCCCCCGGAGAAATGCAAGGCACCTCCCGTTCCGATGCCCGCTCCGCCGATCGAGGCGGGCATTGCCGCATCCGTAACGGCGCGCTTGACGCGCCGGCGGTCCCCGCACGCAGCATCCGCGGGTTTGATCCACCTGGGCGTTTCAACTCCCTATCACTGACGAGGAGCCATCCCATGGCAACCAAGAAAGCTGCGAAGAAAAAGCCCGCCGCCAAGAAGGCGGTGAAGAAGGTCGCGAAGAAGGCCGCTGCCAAGAAGGCAGTGAAGAAGGTCGCGAAGAAGGCGACCGCCAAGAAGGCAGTGAAGAAGGCTGCGAAGAAGGTCGCCAAGAAGGCCACTGCGAAGAAGGCAGTGAAGAAGGCGGCGAAGAAGGTAGCCAAGAAGTCTCCTGCCAAGAAGACCGCGAAGAAGGTAGCCAAGAAGGCCACCAAGAAGACTGCCAAGAAGGCAACGGCCCGCAAGCCGGCCAAGAAGGTCGCGAAGAAGGCGACTGCCAAGAAGGCCGTCAAGAAGACCGCCAAGAAGGCAGTGAAGAAGACCGCGAAGAAGGCCACCAAGAAGGCTGCCCCGAAGAAGGCAGCGAAGAAGGTTGCCAAGCGCAAGCCGGCCGCCCGCAAGAAGAAGGCCGCTCCGGTCGCTCTGCCGGCAACCCCGGCGCCGCTGATCTAAGTACTTCCCGATAGCCGCATCCTGAAACCCCTTCCCTGGCTGCCCAGCGGGGAGGGGGTTTTTTTATGGGGCCATTGGCAGCGTCGAGCCATGCTCGACCGCCTTGCTGACGGTCGATGCTAGCGGTGCGGCGCCGGTGGAAAGCGCTCCACCAGGAAATCGATGAAGCTGCGCAGGCGGGTCGAGGGGTAGCGGTCGTGGGCGTAGACCACGTGCATCGGCCGCCCCGCGTGGCCGTGTTCGGGAAACAGCTGCACCAACCGCCCAGCCTCGACATCCGCGGCCAGAAGCAGTGCCGATTGCAGCACGATGCCCAGCCCATGCAGCGCCGCTGTACGCAGCGCTTCGCCGTTGTTGATCTGCAGCCGACCTGTGGGCACGTGGCCGAGCCCGCCAGCATCGGCCTGCAGCCACTGCGCCAGCGCGCTGGGTTCGAAGGACAGGCATTGGTGCCGGGCAAGCGCCAGCAGGTCGGGGGGCGTACCGTGCCGGGCGAGGTATCCGGGCGAGGCGCACATCATCAAGCGATACGGTGCCAATGCACGCGCCACCAGCACGCTGCTGTCGGCCAGCGTGCCGATGCGCAGGGCTGCTTCGAAACCCTCCTCTGCGAGGTCGACCACGCGGTCGGTCAGCACCGCGTCGACACGCACGTCGGGGTAGCGCGCCATGTAATCGGCCAACGCCGGTACCAGCGCATGCGTGCCGAAGATCACCGGCGCGCTGATGCGCAGCGTGCCTGCGGGTGCAAGGTGCTGGTACTGGGCCTGAGCATCGGTTTCCTCCACCAGCCGCAGGATCTCCCGGCAGCGGGCGTAGTAGTCCTCCCCGAACGGCGTCATGTGCTGGCGCCGGGTGGTACGACTGAGCAACTGCATGCCCAGCCGCGCCTCCAACGCACGCAGGTGCTTGCCGGTCATCGTCGGGGAGATGGCCAGTGCTGCCGCTGCAGCGCTGAGGCTGCCCTTGTCCACGATCAGCACGTACACCTGCATGCTTTCCAGCAGGTTCATCTGAAACTCCGGGTGTTGAATGCCGAAACTTTTGCGGAGTTTATCAATCACGGGTGATCAAACAGCATGCACTGCAGGGGCCGGATCCACCGGCCGTGCTGAAAGGAGAACACGATGGATTTGAATCTTGAGGGACGCACAGCGCTGGTCACCGGGGCGGGCAGTGGCATCGGTGCCGCTGTCGCCAGGCAACTGGCCGCGCAGGGCGTACGTGTTGCCATCTCGTCACGGCGGCAGGCACCGCTGCAGGCGCTGGCGGCAGGGATCGAAGCGGCGGGCGCACCCGCGCCGATCATCCTGCTGGGCGATGTCACTGACGCCGGGGACGTGCGACGCATTGCTGACGCGTCGCTGGCGGCGTTGCAGCGGGTGGACATCCTGGTCAACGCGGCTGGCGGTTCGCGGCCAACGACCGTCGATGCAGCCGACTCGATCTGGGAGGAGGCATTGGCGCTGAACTTCTCTGCCGCACGACGGCTGACCCAGGCACTGCTGCCGGCGATGCAGGCGCAGGGATGGGGGCGGGTGATCAACTTCAGCGGTTCGATGGAGCCCCGTTCGGTGAATGCCGCCACCGCGGCGAAAGCAGCGCTGCATCTGTGGAGCAAGGGGCTGTCGTCGGAGGTGGCCGGGCAGGGCATCACGGTGAATGCCATTGCGCCGGGTCGGATCAACAGCCCGCAGATCCTGGACCGCCTGCATCCCACCGAGGAAAGCCGACGCGCGTTCATCGCCAGTAACATCCCGATCGGGCGCTTCGGTGAGCCGGAAGAAGTGGCGCCGCTGGTGGCATTCCTCGCCTCGCCGCTGGCCGGTTACATCACCGGTGCAGTGATTCCGGTGGACGGCGGCATGCACTACTTCGCGCATTAGCCCTCCGTTTGTAGAGTCGAGCGCGGCTCGATTCCACAACAGCCAACAAAAAGGGCGGCCTGCAGGCCGCCCTTCATGCTCACGGTCGCGCCCGCCTGATCAGCGCGGCGACGCCACCGCGCGGTTGCTGGAAGCGCCCTTGCCCTTGCGCTTGTCCTGCTGCGCCGGGCTCGCGCCTTCGGCCATCAGGTTGTCGCTGCCGAAGTCGGTGTCCACATCCAGCCAGCGCTGTGCCGGCAGGCCGAGCGCGGAATCGAGCACGGTCGGCAGCAGGCCGCTGGGCAGGCCGCTCTCGCCATTCCACATGATGGCGATGCCGAGATCGCGTTCCGGCACCAGCGCGACCAGGCCGCGGTAGCCCTGTACGGCACCGGCATGGAACACCACGTCGTGGCCGGCGTAGTCGAAGGTGCGCCAGCCCAGCGCGTAGCCGGCCGAGTGCAGGCGCTCGCGGCGCCAGCCCGAACGCATCTCGCCGGGAGTGTTGATCAGGCTCGAATGCAGGGTGGCCAGCAGCGGTGCCGGCAGCACATCGGGGCGATGGCCGGTGTGCGCCAGCAGCCACTGCGCCATGTCGCTGGCGCTGGCGTTGACGCCAGCCGCCGGGGCAACACGGTAGTAGGTCGGCTTCGGTGTCAGCGACACCCAGCCGTTGCGGCTGCGCACGTGCGGACGCGCCCAGCGCGAGCTGGCCTGGATGCCGGCCAGGCCGAGGCTGGCATCGTTCATGCCCAGCGGCTTGAAGATGCGGCGCTCGACCGACTGCTCGTAGAAGCTGCCGGAGGCGGCATAGACGACGTCGCCGATCAGGCTGAAGGCCACGTTCTGGTAGGCGTAGCAGTCGCCCGGCAGGCACTTCAGGCTGGTGTTGGCCAGCTTCTGGGTCAGCGCGTAGTACTCGGCGTTGCCTTCGATGTCGCGGTCGTAGGCGTTGTAGGGCAGCCCGACGCGGTGGCTGAGCACATCGGCCACGGTCAGGCGGTCGGTGGCTTCGGGCGAGTTGAGGCGGAAGCCCGGCACATAGTCGGTGACCTTGCTGTCCCAGCGCAGCGTGCCGTCGTTGACCAGCAGGCCGGCCATGGTGCCGGCGAAGGCCTTGGACAGCGACGCCAGGCGGAACACGGTGTGGGCGTCGACCGGCAGCGGATTGTTGACGTCAGTGACGCCATAGCCGCGCGCGCTGAGGATGCGGCCGCCCTGCACGATGGCCACGGCCATGCCCGGCACGCGCTCGCCATAGGTGAGCTGCTGCGCCATCGATTCGATATTGGCGACGTTGAAGCCTGCGGCGGGCGCCTGCACCTGCGGCACCAGCCCGGTACGGTAGGCTGCCGGCTGGGTGTGGGCAACGGCGGTGGCCGCAGCGGACTCGATGTTGGCCGGCATCGGCGGCAACGGCGGCGGGGTCTGCGCGGTGGTGGACAAGGCAACGGGCATCAACATGCCCAGCAAACCGGTGGCCGCCGAACGGATCGGACGACGCAGGCTGTTCTTTTTCATCGGTGGGACCCGTGCGCGACTGCTGACGGCGATTCTAGCGCCGCTTTTCCTCTGTGCACAAAAAAAGCGAAGATGAATGCGCATCTCGTTGAAAAAGTTGGGATTTTGACGCCTCGAAAGCGTGTATCGGAACGTGTCATCCGGACCCGGTCATGACACCGCGTTGCGGCCTTCAAACGGCTACCTGCTGGCGATGTTGCAGTGCATTGGATAACGTACGCGCTTCACCGCCCCGGAGCCTGCCATGCCGCTGTCCAACCGCCGTCATCTGGCGAGGGACGCCGCGTGAGCGCGGTACGAGGGAAGGGCCCGCTGCAGGGGCTGATGGCGGCACTGCGCGAGTCCCCGGCGCTGTGGTGGTCGTTCCTGTACTTCTTCTGCCTGCTCAGCGGCTACTACGTGCTGCGTCCGGTGCGTGAAGCCATGGCCGCCTCGGCGGACCTGGAAACGGTGTTCCCGCCAATGCTGATTGCCTGGTTCGCCGGTCACGGCATCGCGCTGAAGGACTTCGTCCTGCAGTTCCTGTTCTCCTGTGTGTTCGTGATCATGCTGGTGCTGCAGCCGGTGTACGGCTGGCTGGTCAGCCGCTTCCCGCGACGGGTGTTCCTGCCGGCGGTGTATGGGTTCTTCATCGTGACCCTGCTTGGCTTCTACATGATGTTCGACAGCGGCGTGCCTGGCCGCGGCATGGCTTTCTTCTTCTGGATCACCGTCTTCAACCTGTTCGCAGTGGCGGTGTTCTGGAGTTTCATGGCCGATGTCTTCTCCAATGTGCAGGCCCGGGCCTTCTATGGCTACATCGGCGCGGCGGGCACCGTCGGTGCCTTCCTTGGTCCGGTCATCACCAGTGCGCTGGTGCAGCGCGTGGGCATCGCCAACCTGATGCTGGTGTCGGCCGGTTTCCTGGCGATCTGCTTGTTCTGCATCTGGCGCCTGCGGCACTGGGCGGTGCTGCGCGAGCAGGAGCAGCAGTTGGTATCGGGTGAGAAGCCGATGGGCGGCAGTGTGCTGGATGGCCTGAAACTGATCGTGCGCGAGCCGTTGCTGCGCTGGCTGGCGATCATGGTGGTGTTCGGCGTGGGCGTGGGGACGCTGCTCTACAACCAGCAGGCTGCAATCGTGCGCGCGGCGTTCACCGACCCGGCGGCCAGTACCGCGTTCTTCTCGCGCATCGACCTGGCGGTGAACGCGCTGGCGCTGCTGATGCAGGTAGGCCTGACCCGCTGGCTGCTGTCGCGCCACGGCATCGCGCCGGCGCTGCTGATTCCCGGTTTCGCGATCCTGATCGGCTTCTCGGTGCTGGCAGCCTCGCCGATGCCGTTGATGGTCGCGGTGGTGCAGGTGATGACCCGCGCCAGCGAATTTGCACTGGCCAAGCCGGCGCGCGAGACCATCTACACGCGCGTGGACCGGCAGTGGCGCTACAAGGCCGGCGCAGCGATCGACACCGTGGTCTACCGCGGTGCGGACCTGAGCTTTGCCTGGGTGCACAAGGGCCTGTCATTGTTCGGCTCGCACGTGGTGTTCATCGGCGGCATGCTGGTGGCCGCGTGCATGACCGCAGCCGCGTTCGGTGTACTGCGCGAAGAAAAGAAACTGCCGCGCGACCGCTGATTTTCCGGGGCCCGATCCCCATCCCTGTCCAAGGAACTGCCCATGTACTGGATCGCACTCACCCTGACGTTGCTCGTCGCCCTGCTGCACGTCTATTTCCTGGTGCTGGAGATGTTCCTGTGGACCCGCCCGCTGGGCCTGAAGACCTTCCGCAACACGCCGGAGAAGGCGGAGACCACGCGGGTGCTGGCGGCCAACCAGGGCCTGTACAACGGCTTCCTGGCAGCAGGCATCGTGGTGGGGCTGGTGATCGGGCAGCCGGTGCTGGTGACGTTCTCGCTGGCCTGTGTGATGGTGGCGGGGTGCTATGGCGCGTACAGCGTGAGCCGGCGCATTTTCATGATCCAGGCGGTGCCGGCGATCCTGGCGTTGGTGTTTCGCGCGCTGGCGTAGTTTCCAGCCAACGGCGCAGCCCCTCGTGGGTTGGTCGCGGAATGCGGGTCGTGGATCTTGCCGGGCGGATGGGCTGGGCAGGGGACGCCGTAAACCCGTCCCTGGGGGCTTGGCCGCGGCATCCATGCCGCGGACACCCCTGCCCAGCCCATCCGCCCGACCCCGGACAGGTTCCGTGTGCGGCCAGCCCACGGAGAAGAAAAAGAAGATCAAGAGCAACAGCGGGTCGCTGCGCTCGTGGGTTCTGCGCGCACGAAAAAAGCGGCCAGTGGGCCGCTTTTGCTTTTGTTCTTATTTTTTTCTTGCGTGGGTGGACGCCGCAGAAATCTGTCAGAGGCTGGGGGCGGTGAGTTCGCGGGGGTGTCCGCGGCATGGATGCCGCGGCCAAGCCCCCAAGGACGGGTTCACGGCGTCCCCCGCGAACTCACCGCCCCCAGCCAAACCAAGGCTTTCCGCGATCAACCGTCCACCCACGAGGAGCTGCGCCGTTCGCGGGAACACTACTTCGCCGGCGACATCCACATGTCGATGACCGCGCTGAACACCTCCGTCCCCGCGCGGTCGCGCACACTCACCGTCACCGGCAGTGCATAGCCCTCGGCAGCGGCCACGATCGGCTGGGCCGGCAATGCCACCGCCTGCAGCATGCCCCGTGCCTTGGCCAGGTACTGCACCTGCATCCCCTTCGGAATCCAGCGCATGCCCTTCGGCAGCGAGGCGTCGACCATCAGCCCGGCGGTCAGTTCGGCCAGGTTGCACATCGCGATCGCGTGCACCGTGCCGATGTGGTTGCGCACCCTGCGGCGGTCGGCCAGCGTGCCTTCGCAGCGGCCGTGTTCCAGGCGGGTGATGCGCGGCGCGATGCTGGCGAAGTAGGGCGCCTTGAAGCAGACCGCGCGCGAGAACAGCCAGGTGCCGGCAGGCCAGCGTTGCAGCCGGTGGTAGAGCGAGAGCAGAGGCGTGGACATGGTCGGTGTTCCGGTCGTCGGATAGAGCGACGGCGGGCCGAGGCCCGCCGTCGAAGGCAACGCGTATCGCGGGCGATCAGGCGGCCTGCGAATGCGGATCCTTGTGCTGGCGGTCGTAGTAGCTGGCCGCGCGCAGTTCGTGGGTGTCGAAGTCGTCCACGGTGATCGTATCCAGAGTCAGCGTGCGCAGCTCTTCCAGCAGGCTGCGCTCGTCCTGGGTGATCACGCCCTCGGCCACGGCTTCGTCCAGCTGGCTCTTGAAGTCCAGCGCCTCGATGCCCTTGCTCTTCAGCGCCTTCAGGAACTTGCGCTCCACCGGCTCGGCCATGATCGCCTTGCTCAGGTAGCTGTTGATGCGGCCACCCGGGTTGTTCTCGCACGGGGTCAGGAACACGCCACTGGCCAAGCGGTCGCGGGCTTCGTTCGGCGCCATCAGCAGGGCGGCGACGCGGCGGCTCAGGCGGTCGCCCGGGGCCTCGGCACGACGGCCCAGCGGGAAGATCAGCGCCCACATCAGCCAGCCGATCGGGCGGATCGGGAAGTTGCGCAGGGCCGCCGACAGCGATTCCTCGATCTTGTGCACGCTGTCATGGAAGGCCCAGGCCAGCAGCGGCTGGTCGGCCTGCGGTGCGCCCTCGTCGTGGTAGCGCTTGAGCATGGCGCTGGTCATGTAGACGTGGCTCAGCACGTCGCCCAGGCGGCCGGACAGCGATTCCTTGAACTTCAGCTTGCCGCCGAGGGTCATCATCGAGATGTCGGCCATCAGCGCCAGGTTGGCCGAGTAACGGTCCAGCTTGCGGAAGTAGCGGCGGGTGTAGGCGTCACCCGGGGCGGCGCCGAAGCGCGCGCCGGTCAGGCCAAACCAGAACGAGCGCACGGCATTGGAGATGCCGAAGCGGATGTGGCCGAACAGGCTGCGGTCGAAGTCCTGCAGGCCGGCACGGGTATCCGGATCCTGCGCGGCCTTCATTTCCTTCAGTACCCACGGGTGGCAGAGGATCGCACCCTGGCCGAAGATCAGCAGGCTGCGGGTCATGATGTTGGCGCCTTCCACGGTGATCGCGATCGGCGCGGCCTGCCAGCTGCGGCCGGCGAAGTTGCGCGGCCCCAGGATGATGCCCTTGCCGCCGATCACGTCCATCATGTCCGAGATCACTTCGCGGCTCATGGTGGTGCAGTGGTACTTGGCGATGGCCGACGGTACCGACGGCACGTCACCACGGTCGACTGCAGCAGCGGTGGCCTGCGACAGCGCGCTGATCTTGTACGCCTTGCCGCCGATGCGGGCCAGCGCTTCTTCCACGCCTTCGAAGCGGCCGACCGACAGGCCGAACTGCTTGCGGATGCGTGCATAGGCGCCGGTCACGGCGGCACCGGCCTTGGCTCCGCCACTGGCGGTGGACGGCAGGGTGATCGAGCGGCCCACGGCCAGGCACTCGTTGAGCATGTTCCAGCCCTTGCCGGCCATGGCCGCGCCACCGATCAGCTGGGTCAGCGGAATGAACACGTCCTTGCCGCGGATCGGGCCGTTCTGGAACGTCGAGTTCAGCGGGAAGTGGCGACGGCCGATTTCAACGCCGGCGGTGTCGCGCGGCAGCAGGCCCAGGGTGATGCCGATGTCGCGGGTGTCGCCGATCAGGCCATCCGGGTCGTACATGCGGAAGGCCAGGCCGATCAGCGAAGCGACCGGGGCCAGGGTGATGTAACGCTTGTCGAAGGTCAGCTTGACGCCGAGCACCTGCTCGCCGTTCCACTCGCCCCTGCAGACGATGCCGTAGTCCGGAATCGAGGTGGCGTCGGAGCCGGCGAACGGACCGGTCAGGCCGAAGCAGGGCACTTCGCGGCCATCGGCCAGGCGTGGCAGGTACTGGTCCTTCTGTTCCTGGGTGCCGTAATGCACCAGCAGTTCACCCGGGCCCAGCGAGTTGGGCACACCGACGGTGGAGCTGACCACCGAGGACACCGAGGCCAGCTTCTGGATCACCTTGTGGTGGGCCAGCGCAGAGAAGCCCAGGCCGCCATATTCCTTCGGGATGATCATGCCGAAGAACTTGTTCTTCTTGATGAAGGCCCACAGCTCCGGCGGCAGGTCAGCGTGGACGTGGGTGATTTCCCAGTCGTTGACCATCGTGCACAGCTCTTCGACCGGGCCATCGAGGAAGGCCTGTTCTTCGGCGGTCAGCTGCGGCTTGGGGTAATTGAGCAGGATGTTCCAGTCCGGATCACCGGTGAACAGTTCGCCCTCGAAGCCAACCGAGCCGGTTTCCAGCGCGATGCGCTCGGTCTGCGACAGCGGCGGCAGCACCTTGCGGAACACCTTCATCATCGGGCCGGTCAGCAGCGGCTTGCGGATGAACGGCAGCAGCAGCGGCACGGCGATGACGGCCAATACGGCGGCAGCCACGATCGTGGCGGTCTGGTTGACGTAGGGAATGAACCAGCAGGCGACCAGCAGGGCCACGCTGATCAGCGTCCAGGTAACCAGCCGCATGCGGTGGTAGGCGACGAACGCGCCTGCCAGCAGCAGGGCGAGGAAGGGAAGAACGATGCTCATGAGCGTGCTCCGGTGACGTGCTCGTTTGTGGCGGACGAAGCTGCAGCATCCGCTGCGGGCAACACGTCCAGATAGTCCAACACAGTAGCGGTAAAGGCGTCGTTGTCATCGCCGGCGACCATGTGCGTGGCCTGCGGCAGCTGTACATGACGCGCGTGCGGTGCCAACGCCAGGAATTCGGCCACGGTCTGTGGCGTGACCAGGTCGCTTCGGCCGCCGCTGACCAGCAGCAGCGGGCACTTCACCTGGCGTGCGGCCTCGGCCAGCGCATCCTGGTGCTGCTCGCTGTCGCGCGCCAGTTCGGCCACCAGGCGCGGGTCCCAGTGCCAACGCCAGCGGCCGTGGCCGTCCTCGCGCAGCAGTGCGCGCAGCGACTGCTCGGATTTGCGCGGACGGTGCGGCATGTAGGCCGAGATCACATCGGCGGCCTGGGTGAGCGAGGCAAAGCCGTCGGGATGGGCGGTCATGAAGGCCAGGATGCGTTCAACACCGGCGGTATCCCAACGCGGGGTGATGTCCACCAGCACCATCGCCGAGAACAGGCCCGGCCAGCGCGATTCGGCCAGCAGGCCGAACAGGCCGCCCATCGAGGCTGCGACCAGCACCGGCGGGCGTGGCTGTTCCCCGGCCAGCACGATCAGGTCATCAGCGAACTGCTCGCCGTGATAGGGCAGTTCGGCAGAATTCCAGTCCGAATCGCCGTGGCCACGGGCGTCGTAGGCCAGCGTCTGCAGCCCCGCCGCAGACAGGGCCCGCGCGGTCGCGTTCCATGCGCGCCGGGTCTGGCCGAAGCCATGCGCGAACAACACGCGGCCACGGCGACCGTGGTCGCTGGCGGTTGCGGCCAGGCGTGCGCCATGGGCGGCCTCCAGGCGAAGATCATGGAACGCAGCGGGAGTAGGGGACGTAACCATACTTGCTAGTATGGATCGCTTGTGAGGGAAGTCAATACTGCACGGTATGGTGCGCTGCGGCAGGTGCCCAGGCGGGCGTCGCGACGGTTTCGGCCGCAACCGCGTACTGCAACGAACCCCGGCGTATGGTTAAATCAGCCCATGAATCAACCTGACGCTTCCGCCGGCGAACCGCGCGCCGGCCGCAACAGCCGCCTGAGTGCCGAAGACTGGGCCCAGGCCGCTCTCGATCTGATTGCTGAACAAGGTGTGGGGGCCGTCGCGGTGGAACCGTTGGCGCGGCGCCTGGGCGTGACCAAGGGCAGTTTCTACTGGCACTTCCCCTCGCGTGATGCACTGCTGCAGGCGGCGCTGGAACGCTGGGAACTGTTCGAACAGGAACAGGTGTTCGGCAGCCTGGAGGACGTGCCGGATCCGCGCGTGCGCCTGCGCCAGCTGTTCCAGATGGTGGCGCACGAAGTGCAGCCGCACATCATCTACAGCGAACTGCTGAAGGCGCTGGACCACCCGATGGTGCGCCCGGTGATCGACCGCGTTTCGCAGCGCCGGCTCGACTACCTGGTTGCTTCGTTCCGCCAGGCCGGGCTCAGCTCCACCGATGCACGGCATCGCGCGCGCCTGGCCTATGCCGCCTACGTCGGCTTCCTGCAGCTGTCGCTGCAGCTGCAGCAACCCAAGCAGGCCCGCGAGGATTTCGAGGCCTATGTCGAGCATCTGATCGAGACGCTCATTCCCAGCTGAATGGGAGAATGGCGCCCTGCAAGTGCCGAATGCGCCTTGCAGGCGACCTCAATGCGCCAACGTATGTCGTGGTGAGGCTGGTTTCACGCGATTTGGGCATTTTCTTAACGACTCTTTAATTCCAGATCAAGTGTGGCTACTATCGGGTCACCAGCCGTTTTTTGTGCCTCCCTTTTGGGGCACGTCGGTTGGACTCAGCACACAACCCAAGATCCATGGAGAGAGAGCCCATGAAGTTGAACAGCAACAAGCTGCGCGATGCAGTGTGCGTTGCGCTGGCCGCCAGCGCCGCATCCGTTGCCGGTACCGGGGTGGCGTCTGCCCAGACCGCCACCAACCTGGACCGCATCGAAGTCACCGGTTCGCGCATCCGTACCGTCGACGTCGAAACCGCCCAGCCGGTCCTGACCCTCAACCGCGCTGACATCGAGAAGCAGGGTTTCTCGTCGGTCGCTGACATCCTGCAGAACATCAGCGCCGTGGGTACGCCGCCGATCAGCCGTGCCCAGCCGCTGTCCTCGGGCGAAGCCGTCGGCGGCACCTACATCAGCCTGCGTGACCTGGGCGCCACCCGCACCCTGGTGCTGCTCAACGGCAAGCGCCTGGGCATCACCACCGGTGGCCTGCAGGACATCTCGACCGTGCCGGTCTCGGCCATCGAGCGCATCGAAGTGCTGAAGGACGGCGCTTCGTCGATCTACGGTTCCGATGCCATCGCCGGCGTCATCAACATCATCACCCGTACCAACTTCGAAGGCGCCACCGGCAGCGTCTACTACGGCCAGTACAGTGAAGGCGACGGTGCCACCCGCACCATGGACTTCACCATGGGCGTGAAGGGTGAGCGCGGTTCGCTGACCATCGGTGCCGAGTACGCCAAGGAAGACAAGGTGCGGGCGGCCGATCGTCCGTACGGTGCGTTCCCGCGCAGCTCCAACCACCCGGACTTCGGTTGGACCACCGTCGGTGAGTTCGGCGGTTTCGTCAGCCGTCCGGCCGATGGCCTGCCGGGCGTCACCTATCCGGCCGCCAGCGCATCCAACCCGAACCGCGAAGTGCGCGTGATCCTGCGTGAGGGTGGCAACGCGAACAACAAGGCCGACTACGTCGCGCAGAACGTCAACAGCTTCTCCACCAAGGACAAGACCAACACCAACCTGCAGACCGACCTGCGTACCCCGCAGGAACGCCGTGCAGTGTTCGTCGATGGCATCTACGACCTGACCGACAACGTGCGCCTGCGCACCAACATGCTGTACAGCTTCCGCGATTCGAACCGCCAGATCGCCGGCTACCCGTACGGCGCACTGGCCTTCGGTTCGCCGATTTCGGCCAGCAGTGTGTTCAATCCGCTGGGTGCTGACATCGCCAACTGGTGGCGTCGTACTTCGGAAGTGCCGCGCAACACCCGCGCCGAGCTGACCACCTTCCGCTTCAGCGGCGGCCTGGAAGGCAGCTTCGAGTTCTCCGACCGCCTGTTCGACTGGGATGTCGGCTACCTGTACAACAACAACAAGCTGGTCCAGACCAGCACCGGCGACCTCAACCTGACCGCGCTGCGTGCGGCGGTGGGTCCGTCCTTCATCAACAGCAGCGGCGTGGCGCAGTGCGGTACCGTGGCCAACCCGATCGGGCTGAACCAGTGCGTGCCGTACAACCCGTTCCTGCATGCCGGCATCCAGAGCAACGGTGCCAACGGCGCATTGACCGGCAACACCGCCCTGCAGAACCTGCTGTTCCCGTCCGCGCACTCCACCGCCGAGACCACCACCAAGGTCATCACCGCCAACCTGGCCGGCAGCCTGTTCACCCTGCCTGCCGGCGACCTGGGCTTCGCCGTGGGTGTCGAGCACCGCAAGGAAACCGGCAGCTTCAGCCCGGACGCGCTGGTGCAGTCGGGCAACACCTCCGGCCTGGCCAACTTCCCCACCGGTGGTGGCTACAAGGTTGACGAAGTCTATGCCGAGTTCAACGTGCCGATCCTGGCCGACCTGCCGGGCGCCCGCGAGCTGAGCCTCAACGCGGCCACCCGCCATTCGGACTACGACACCTTCGGCACCACGCTGAACAGCAAGTTCGGCTTCAAGTGGAAGCCGATCGACTCGCTGCTCATCCGCGGTACCTGGGCGGAAGGCTTCCGTGCCCCGACCATCGCCGACCTGTACAGCGGCGGTTCGCAGTCGTTCGACTTCTTCACCGATCCGTGCGATTCGGTCTACGGTGCGGCGCGCACCAATCCTGCGGTGCGTGCCCGTTGCGCCGCCGCACTGCCGGCCGGCGTAAATGCAGCCAACTTCCGCCAGCAGCAGCAGGGCTTCACCCCGACCACCGCTGCATCGTCGCAGACCCCGCTGGCCTTCGTCTCCGGCTCCAACGACCAGCTGACCCCGGAAACCTCGACGTCCAAGACCCTGGGCTTCGTCTGGAGCCCGGGTTTCATCCAGAACTTCAACATGTCGCTGGACTGGTGGGAAATCCGCGTCGAGAACACCATCATCTCGGACACGGCCAACCTGATCCTCAACGACTGCTACATCAACGACATCGCGGCACGCTGCTCGGCGTTCACGCGTGACCCGGTGACCGGCATCGTCAACAACCTCAAGCGCACCGGCATCAACGCCGGTTACCGCGAGGTGGAAGGCTTCGACCTGGATGTCAGCTACCGCCTGCCGACCGATCGTTTCGGCAACTTTAGCGCGCAGTGGACCAGCACCTACACCTCGCGTGATGACCTGGTCACCACCAAGAACGCGGTCACCCACCCGAACCCCCGCACCGGCGTGGGCTGGGCTGGCTACGCCTTCCGCGTGCGTTCGAACCTGAACCTGGGTTGGGAAATGGGTGACTTCGGCGCCAGCTGGACCGTCCGTTACTTCTCCGGCATGAAGGAAGCGTGCCTGAGTGCCGTGACGTTCCCGGAAGAGTGCAACCTGCCGAACTACGCTTCGCCGAACAACCAGGGCGTGGCGGTGGGCAGCGCGACCAACCAGCGTGGCGCGACCGTATTCAACGACGTCCAGCTGCGCTGGAACGCACCGTGGAATGCGACCGTGGCCGTGGGTGCCAACAACGTGTTCGGCCGCGTGGGCCCGACCATGTACAGCCAGCCGAGCGCGAACGTCTCCTACTACGGTGGCTTCGACATCGGTCGCTTCCTGTACATGAAGTACACCCAGCGCTTCTGATCGCGGCGTAATATGTATGTGTGACATGGCCACGCCCCGAAAGGGGCGTGGCTTTTTTCATGGGGCAGCCAGGCTTGATGGCGCAGGCCTTTGCGCAGCCGTGCTGGACCAGGCCGCGCACAGGCGCTTGCGCATCGCCGCGTGGTGGCGGCGAGGTGTCATTACGGGGATGGGCGAAGGGAGCGCGCGCGGAAACGTCGCGGTGAGGCAGCAGGGAGCTTACAGGTCCTGCTCGTAGCGCACGTACGGCACGGTGCCGTCGTCGTTGCTTTCGTTGCGTGGCGAGAACGGATTCTTGCCGCGGCTGATCACGTTCTCGGCGCCCACGGTGAGCTGGCCGGACCATGGCGTGCGCCAGGTCAGGCCGATACCCAGGCCTTCCCACTTGCCGGGCTTGCCGGGCACGTCGATGACGCGGCCGATGATGCTGCCGGTGAAATTGCCGTAGCCGGCGCCGATGCTCAGGCTCTTGCTGTCCCAGCGGTCGGCAATGGCCGGCGAGGCGTCGGCCAGCGGCACCAGGCGGGCCTTGGCGTAGGTGCCGGCGATGGACACGAAGCCTTCGCGGCCGATGTTCTTCTGCGCGAACACGGTCAGGTCATTCTGCTCGGCGCGCAGCGAAGGGGTCTTGTTCGGGCCTGCCAGCCATGCCGGCAGGGTTTCACGGCCGGTGCCGGCGGTGATGCCGAGGCGGCTGCTGCCACGGTTCAATGCGGCGGTGCCGGTGAAACGCCGGCTGTTGAGGTCGTCCTCGTCGCCGAGGCTGGCCAGCATGCAGTGGCTGGCCAGGCCGCTCATGCTGGTCCCGCTGCTGCTGCAGAGCAGGCCCAGCGAATCGCCGGAGGACAGGCCAAAGGCCGCATCCAGCGAGTTGCGGCCGAAATGCCAGCGCGCCCCGGCCGCCTGCTCACCGGTCGGCTCCAGGTACAGCAGGGCCTCGACCTTGCCGCTGCCCTTGTTCCATACCGGCAGCACGGTGCGGGTGTCCTTGCTCTGCGCATGCACGCCCGTGATCGCGCCAAGGGCGATCATCATGGCCAGCGGTAGACGCAGGAAGGTACGCATCGGACCAGTTCAGACAGGGACGGACAACGGAAGTTCCCGTGGGGACGGGAACTTGATCCTAGGGTGTTTATGAATTCTTAACAAGCCTTGATCCTCCCCAGGTACAAGACTGCCGTTCATTGAAGCCGTTCAGGCGCCGGTACAGCCCCCTGGGCGCCGTGGAACAGTATGCCGAACTCCGTCAATGGAAAGTGATACTCACGCCCGCAGAATTCGCAACGGACCTCGACGGCGCCGGTGTCTGCAGCCGCTGCACGGGCCTCTTCCTCACCCAGCGACTGCAGCATCGCCGCCACCCGCTCGCGGGAACAGGAGCAGGCAAAGGACAGCGGCTTTTCGCCCATCAGCGCCGGCTTCTCTTCGTGGAACAGGCGGTGCAGCAGCTGCTCGGCCGGGGTGGCCAGCAGTTCAGCCTTGCCCAGGGTCTCGAACAGGGCGCTGGCGCGCGCCCAGCCGTCCTCGTCGCCCTCGTCGCCCGGCAGCTTCTGCAGCAGCAGGCCGGCGGCACCATTGCGGTCGGCCGCCAGCAGCAGGCGGGTCGGCAGCTGCTCGGACTGGCGGAAGTAGTCCTCGAAGGCCTCGTCCAGTTCCGGCGCGGTCAGTCCGACCAGGCTCTGGTAGCGCTGTGGTTCACGCGGGTCCAGGCCGGGGTTCTCGATGGTGATGGCGAGGATCGCGTCATCGCCCAGGCTGGACAGGTCGCGCGGCGCGTCGCCGCCTTCGCTGAGCTGGGCGATGCCGCGCAGGGTGCCGGCGGCGGTGCATTCGGCGAACAGGGTGCGCAGGGCAGTGCTGCTGCGCAGCTGGATCGACAGGCGTCCATCGATCTTGGTATGGCCGGTGAACAGCGCCGAGGCCACGCAGGCCTCGCCGAGCAGTTCGGCGGCGGTATCCGGGTACTCGGCGTGGGACAGGATCTCCTGCCAGGTAGCCTGCAGGCGCACGTGGACGCCGCGGACGCCGGCGTCGGGGAGCAGGAAGCGGATCAGGGAATCGGAGTTGGCGGTCATCGGCTCACATCGCGCGTAAACGGGGGCAGTTGCCGGATAATGCGCCGACAACCAGATAGAAGAAGGATGCACCAGTAATGGGGGCAGGGGGAGAGCAGCACAAGGTGGAAGCTGTCGTAGAAGGCCCGCGCCGCAGGCGCTGGCGCTGGAAACGGCTGCTGTGGCTGCCGGTGCTGCTGGCTGCTTTCAGCTGCCTGCAGGTCCTGGTGCTGCGGTTCATCGACCCGCCCGTGTCCATGGTGATGCTGTGGCGCTATGGCGAGGCGCTGGGCGAGGCCGATTGGTCCTATCGCCTGCATTACCAGTGGCGCGACCTTGACCAGATGGCGCCGAGCCTGCCGATTTCGCTGGTGGCCGCCGAGGACCAGCGTTTCCCCGACCACAACGGCTTCGACCTGCAGGCCATCGAGAAGGCCCGCGACCACAATGCCAAGGGCGGGCGACTGCGTGGCGCCAGCACGATCAGCCAGCAGGTGGCCAAGAACCTGTTCCTCTGGCAGGGCCGCAGCTGGATCCGCAAGGGGCTGGAGGTCTGGTACACCGTGCTGATCGAAGCGCTGTGGCCAAAGGAGCGCATCCTGGAGATGTACGCCAACATCGCCGAGTTCGGTGATGGCGTGTACGGAGCTCAGGCGGCGGCGCAGAAGTTCTGGGGCAAGGACGCGGCCAGGTTGAGCCCGGCCGATAGCGCGCGGTTGGCGGCGGTGCTGCCGGCACCGCGGCGCTACAACGCCGCAAAGCCAGGGCCGTACGTGCAGCGGCGCGCCGCCTGGATCCAGCGGCAGGCACGGCAGCTGGGCGGGGCCGCGTACCTTTCGGAAGAGTGAGCGCGCGCCGCCTGATCTACGGCCGGCGGCAACGTACAATCCGGGCATGACCCGCGAACGGCTCACTTTCGTCATCGCCGCCTACAACGAGGCCCTGGCACTGCCGTTGCTGCATCCGCGGTTGTGCGCGGTGCTCGACGCGCTGCCCGACATCGACGGCCACATTCTGTACGTGGACGACGGCAGCCATGACGGGACCTGGGAGGTGATCGCCCGCCTGGCCCAATCCGACGCGCGGGTCTCCGCGCTGAAGCTGTCGCGCAATTTCGGCAAGGAAGCCGCACTGACCGCTGGCCTGGACCTGGTGCGCGAAGGGGCGGCGATGATCCTGGATGCCGATGGCCAGGACCCGCCGGAGATTGTGCCGCAGTTCGTCGCGCGCTGGCGCGAGGGCCATGACAACGTCTATGGCACGCGCCTGGCGCGCGATGGCGAGGCCTGGATCAAGCGTGCCACGGCGGCGATCTTCTACCGCGTGATGGGGCGCCTTTCGCGTACGCCGATCCCGGCCGATACCGGGGATTTCCGCCTGCTGTCACCACGCGCGCTGAGTGCGCTGCGCGAGATGCGTGAGCGCCATCGTTTCATGAAGGGGCTTTTCAGCTGGGTGGGTTTCAAGCGCGTGGCGGTGCCCTATCACCGCCACGCACGCGTGGCCGGCACCAGCAAGTTCAGCCTGTGGCGGCTGTGGAACTTCGCCCTGGAAGGCATTACCGGGTTCTCGACCGTGCCTCTGCGCGCGGCGACCTACCTGGGGCTGGCAACCGCGGCGGTGGCCTTCGTGTTCGGCATGTGGGTGATCGTCAAGGCCGCGCTGTACGGCGACCGGGTGGCGGGCTGGCCGACGATGATGGCGGTGATCCTGTTCCTGGGCGGGGTGCAGTTGATCGCGCTGGGCCTGATCGGTGAGTACCTGGGGCGCCTGTACGAAGAGTCCAAGCAGCGGCCGTTGTACCTGGTTGACGCGTGGCTAGCATCCGCCGTGGCAGACTCGGCCCTGCAACCCACCCTCGGAGGGCAGGCAGATGACCACGGTACGGCAACTGTTGGACGGCAAGTCTCCTGAAGTACATGCGGTCGCGCCGGATGCGGCGGTGATCGATGCGATCCGGTTGATGGCGGAAAAGGGCATTGGCGCGGTCCTGGTGATGGACGGGCCGCGGTTGGTCGGGATCCTTTCGGAGCGCGATTACGCGCGCAAGATCGTGTTGCGTGATCGTTCTTCGCGCGATACGGCGGTGGCCGAGATCATGACGACGCAGGTGGTGACGGTGTCGCCGGGCGAACAGGTGGAGCATTGCCTGCAGCTGGTGACCGACTACCGCATCCGCCACCTGCCGGTGGTGGAGGGCGTGCAGGTGCTGGGGGTGATTTCCATTGGCGACCTGGTGAAGTCGGTGATCGATGCGCAGCGCAGGGAGCTGGATCAGCTGCAGCAGTACATCGTGGCGGGATGAGTTTTTCGCTGGCGGGCCTGCGGCCCGCCGGCCCGCTTTTCGAAGCCAGAGCCACAGCCAAAGCCACAGCAGCGCCTTCCTGATACGTTGGGAGGCGGAGGGTGCGGCTGGGCAGGACACGCCGTAAACCCATCCATGGGGCTCGATGGCGCCATCCATGGCGCCAACGGTCCTGCCCAGCCGCACCCTCCGCCTCTGGACACATTTCTGCCAGCGCGGTGCGTACATGCGCGGTGCCTCGCCCTTGGTAGCGGCCAACCTTGGTTGGCAACAGCTTTTGACTTTGCTTTTTTCTTTTGACTTTGAATTTCCGCTCTCGTTCCGCGCGCGCAGGAAACTGTCGGAAGGGGGACGGGTGACGCAGGCAGGACCGTTGGCGCCATGGATGGCGCCATCGAGCCTACAGGGACGTACTTGCGGCGTGTCCTGCCTGCGTCACCCGTCCCCCTCAGGCCGCGATCAATGCAGGCGCCGCGAACAACGCTGTAAACCTACTTCGCATACTGCCCCCCGCAGTCGGCATCCTTCCCCGGCCCCAGTTCGATCGTCGCCAGCAACGCCGCCGGCGGGGCGATGCTGCCCAGCGCCAGGGCCACGGCGCCACGAATACCCAGCGCCTTGAAGTCCGGGCGGAACGACGGGTCCTTGAACGTGCCACTGATACGCAGCGGAGAGCGCAGCACCAGGATGCTCTTGTCCTTAGGGCGCGGTTTCAGCAGCAGGTCCAGGGTCTCGTCGCGCAGGCTGACCGTGCCTTCGCCGATGAGGATCGTGTCGGTGGTATCCACCGCCAGTGCCTGGCTGGTCATCAGGCCGTCGCGCACGCCGAAGTCGGCGAAGGCGCAGCGCAGGGGGATCTGCTTGTCGCCGGTCACCAGGAATTTCAGCGATTCGGTAATGTCCAGCCCCGCCAGTTCCATTACCAGGTTACCGACATGGCCGCGGCCCATCGCCAGGCCGACCTTGCCATCGCTGCTGCCCAGCATCGCGGCGATCGAGTTGCCACGGCCGCTCAGGTCCACTTCGCCGCCGATGCCGCCCTTGGCCTGCTCGGCCAGCTTCGCGTCCGGGAGCAGCTGGCCCAGCTGCACGCCGCGCACGCTGGCCTTCAGCGCGGTGCGGATCTGCGGCTGACGTGCATCCATGCGGATCGTGCTGCGGATATCGCCGCCGGCCACGCCGAAGTTCAGCGGGTCCAGCCGCAGCACGCCGTCATCCAGCAGCAGGTGCGCGTCCATGTCGTCCAGTGGCAACGAGGGCGCGTTGATGCGGTGGGCCTTCCAGCGCACGTCGGCATCCATCGCACGCAGCTTGCCGAGGTTGTAGGGCGTGTCGGGCAGCACGCGTGCACGGGCAGCAACGCGTGCGGCCTCGGCCTTCTGTTCTGCGTTGGCGGTTTCGCCGCCGCCGGTCTTCGGTGGCGCGCCGACGAAGCCGGCCAGGTCATCGAAGTCCAGGCGCCTGGATTCCAGTGTCGCGGTCAGCCGTGGACGGTCGCGTCCCACCTCGAACTGCAGGTTGCCAGCGAGGTCGCTGTCACCGACCTTGCCGGTGAAGCTGTCGTAGCGCCAGACGTTGTGGTCGCGCTTCAGGCGTCCGTCCAACGCATAGGGCGGTGAGGGCGGGATGGCGATGCCGAGCAGCGGGTAGAGATCGGCCAGATCCTGGCCACTGAGCGCGAACTGCAGGTCGAACACGCGCAGCTGGAAGGGGTTGGTGAGCGTGCCGCGGGCCACTGCGTGGGTGGCACCGGCGCGGCCGTCGAGGTGGATGCGGAACGGGTGGTCGCTGTCGGTCAGTTCCAGCGGTGATTCGGTACCGCCCTGGAGGGTGAACGGGTTGCCCTGCCAGCGGCCCTTGCCCCGCACCAGCAGCGGCGGCGAGGCATCGGCCTGTTTCGGTTGGCCGCTGCGCACGCCCACGCGGATGTCGGTGCGGCCCAGTGCGTCGAGGAACTGCAGCCGGCCGTCGTCGATGCGCAGGCGCTTGAGTTGCGGGCTGGTGCCGCCAGCGCTGTCACCGAGGAAATCCCAGTTGCCCGGCTCGCCCTTGCGCGGGGCGGTTTCCAGCAGCACGTCCGGTCGGGTCAGGCGCACTTCCGGCAGCTGCACGCTGCCGCGCAGCAGGGGCCATACCCGCACGTCGATCTCGACGCGGTCGGCCGTGGCCATATTCGGCTGCTTCGCCCAGGCGGCATTGGCGAAAGTGATCGCATCGGCACGGATGGTGCTGGTGCGGCCGAGGTCGACATCCAGGTGGCCGATGTGCAGTGCACGACCGGTGCGTGCATGCACCGCGCGCTCGACCGGACCCTTGAACCAGTTCCAGTCCCACAGCGCGATCACCACCAGGATCACTGCCAGCAGGAAGACCAGGACCGTGAGCCAGCGCCGGCCGCGCGGGCCAGGTCTGCGGAGGCGCCAGCGGCAAGCGCGCGTTGCGGCAGGGGAGGCGGCAGCATTCACGCTGCCATGGTTGCCCCTTCATCGTGGACGGGGCGCGAAGCGTCCATGTGCGTGGTGTGCACAACCCGCGCCGTTACAGCACCTGCATGGTCACCGCGACGAAGTGGCAGACGCTGCCGCCGATCACGAACAGGTGCCAGATCGCGTGCGAATAGGGGATCGATTCGCGGTGATAGAAATAGGTGCCCAGCGTGTACGACAGGCCGCCGGCCAGCAGCCAGCCCAGCGTCCAGCCGTCGATCGAGGCCAGCATCGGCTTGATGGCCACGATCACCAGCCAGCCCATGGCGATGTAGATGCCGGTGGAAAGCGCCTTGAAGCGGCCGGTGTAGAACAGCTTGAACACCACCCCGGCCAGGGCCAGGGTCCAGATCGCGGCGAACAGGCCCCAGCCCCACGGGCCACGCAGGCCGATCAGGGTGAACGGGGTATAGGTGCCGGCGATCAATACGTAGATTGCGCAGTGGTCGAACACCTTCAGGCGGCCCTTGGCGACCGGGTGCTGGATGGCGTGGTACAGCGTGGAGGCGGTGTACAGCAGCAGAAGCGCAATGCCGAATACGATCGCGCCGGCCAGCTGCCAGCCATCGCTGTAGATGGCGGCCAGGGTGATCAGTACCGCACCGGCGCCCAGGGCGAGCACGGCACCGAGGCCGTGGGTCAGGGCGCTGGCGATTTCTTCGCGGATCGAAGCAACGGAAGTCGTGGACATGGCGTAGGCATCGTTCGCGGGGAGGGGGACCCGCACCCCCCTATCATCGCCGCGATGGGCGGCGTCTGCACGCCCGTCACCGTATGGTCGATGAATTGCCGGCCTGCGCCGGGTCCATGGTAGATCCACGCCATGCGTGGATGAACGCCCGGCACTGCAGGAGTCAGAGCCCTTTCCTGCGGAAAGGGATCCGACCGCGTGGCATCAGCCCGCCGAAACCGTATGCGCCGCTTCGCGGGTGGCCGAGAAGCGCACGTCCGGCGAGCGTTCCTGCGCCAGCTGAAGGTTGACCCGGGTCGGTGCCAGGTAGACCAGGTGGCCGGCCGCATCCAGTGCCAGGTTCAGTGCGTTCTTCTCGCGGAACTCTTCCAGCTTCTTTTCGTTGCTGCAGTGGACCCAACGCGCAGTAGTCACGCTGACCGGCTCGAAGGTGGCTTCCACGCCGTACTCGTCCTTCAGGCGGTACGCGGCCACGTCGAACTGCAGCACACCGACCGCACCCAGGATCAGGTCGTTGCTGGTCAGCGGGCGGAAGAACTGGGTCGCACCTTCCTCGGACAGCTGGGCCAGGCCCTTCTGCAGCTGCTTGAGCTTGAGCGGATCACGCAGGCGTGCGCGACGGAACAGCTCCGGGGCGAAGTTCGGAATACCGGTGAAGGTGACCGCTTCGCCTTCGGTGAAGGTATCGCCGATGGAAATGGTGCCGTGGTTGTGGATGCCGATCACATCGCCCGGCCACGCTTCGGCGGCGATTTCACGATCGCTGGCCATGAAGGTCAGCGCGTTGGCCAGCTTCATTTCCTTGCCGGTGCGCACGTGGAAGGTCTTCATGCCGGCGCTGAAACGGCCCGAGCAGACGCGCATGAACGCCACGCGGTCACGGTGCTGCGGGTCCATGTTGGCCTGGATCTTGAACACGAAGCCGGTCAGCTTGTTCTCTTCCGGGGCAATCTCGCGGCCGGTGGTGGAGCGTGCCTGCGGCGACGGCGCATGCTCGACGAAGAAGTCCAGCAGCGGCTGCACGCCGAAGTTGTTCACGCCCGAGCCGAAGAACACCGGGGTCTGCTTGCCGGCGCGGTAGGCCTCCAGGTCGAACGGGTGGCTGGCGCCCTGCACCAGTTCCAGTTCGTCGCGCAGGTCGGCCAGCATCTGTGCACCGATCTTCTCGGCCAGGCCGGGGGCATCGATGGACGGGAAGATGGTCGAGTCCTGGCGGGTGAAGTTGCGGCCCGGTTCGTACAGGTGCACTTCGCCGGTGAGCAGATGCACCACGCCCTTCAGGCGCTGGCCCATGCCGATCGGCCAGGTGACCGGGGCGCACTGGATGCCCAGCACGGTTTCCACTTCATCCAGCAGCTCGATCGGGTCCTTGCCCTCGCGGTCGAGCTTGTTGATGAAGGTCATGATCGGGGTATCGCGCAGGCGGCACACTTCCATCAGCTTGATGGTGCGCTCTTCCACGCCCTTGGCCACGTCGATCACCATCAGCGCCGAGTCCACCGCAGTCAGCACGCGGTAGGTGTCCTCGCCGAAGTCGGCGTGGCCGGGGGTGTCGAGCAGGTTGACGATCTTGTCTTCGTACGGGAACTGCATCACCGAAGAGGTGACGGAGATGCCGCGTTCCTTTTCCAATGCCATCCAGTCGGAGGTGGCGTGGCGGGCGGCCTTGCGGCCCTTGACCGAACCGGCCATCTGGATCGCGCCTCCGAACAGCAGCAGCTTTTCGGTCAGCGTGGTCTTGCCGGCGTCAGGATGGGAAATGATGGCGAAGGTGCGGCGACGCGACGCTTCGTTGGCGACTTCGGACATGGCAGTGGCGCCCGCCCGGGGCGCTTTTCAAAGAGATAAGCGCCCGATTATACCGGCCGGGGCCGTTCAGCGCCCGATGCCGCCCTCGGCCTCGCCCTGGCGGGCGAACTGCAGCTGGCCCTGCTCGGCGAAGATGCGTGCCGGCACCGAACGCAGGCCCATGCCGCGGTTGACCTGCACCACGAAGTGCAGGTGCGGTGCGCTGCTGAAGCCGCTGTTGCCGGACAGGCCGATCGGCTGCCCGGTGCCCACCGCCTGGCCGCGACGCACGCGCATGCCGCCGGCCTGCAGGTGGCCGTACAGGGCCATGCTGCCGTCGCTGTGCAGCACGCGGATGAAGTTGGCGCGGGCACCATCACGTTCGCGGTCCTGGCCGTTGCCTCGGAAGCCATCCTGGATCTGCATCACCGTGCCCTCGCGCGCGGCCAGCACCAGTGTGCCCTCCGGCAGTGCGAAGTCGACCGCGTCGCGGTTTTCCTCGTCGTCGTGGCTGAACCGGCCCTGCGGCGCCTGGTCCACGCGCGGGCGTGCATCATCGAAGGGCAGGCGGTAGGCCACATCCTCGGCCTGTGCGGCGGGGTTGCCTGGTACCGACTGCAGGCGCAGGTCCAGCATCGGGCCGTTGACCGGCGCGGGGAGGTGGCCGACGACCAGGCTGCTGTCGCCCTGTATCAGTGACTGCACCGGCAAGCCGTCGACCGGGTGCCCAGGGGCGGCGCGCAGTTCGATCTGCAACGGCCCGGCCAGGGTGTTGTCGATCCGGGCCTGCCACTGTTCGCCGATCGACTGCAGGCGCAGCTGGGCCATCGGAAGGGGGGCCTTCGCCTCCGCGCTGGCGGGGGCAGGCGCCTTCGGCAGCATCCCCCAGCCCTGGCGCCAGTCGCTGGCGCCGGCAGAGGCGCTGGCCAGCAGCGGCAGGAGCAGGCAGGTCAAGGGCAGGCGTGGCATCAGCGGATTCAGGAAAACGGACCGTCCGGACTGTACCCGATCCTGAACGGAGCGACCGCGACGCCTCTCGCATACCTGTTGCGAAAATATTCATCGCTTTATCCGCATGAAGGGATTGACAGCGCCCGGAAGCGCTGGCATCGTGGCCTCACCATCGAGACCGGCAGAGGGACAGGCCCTTTGAAGCCGGGGCAGCCCGCGGATGCGAAAGCGTTCGCGTAGGTGCCAAATCCTGCGGGGACCGTGGCGTCCACCGAAAGATGGTTCGATCCATGCACCGCACGTGCATCTCGAACGCGAGCCCCGCGAAGGCTCGATGGCCGATTCCCCAACCGGATCCCGCCATGAGCTTCGCTGCCAGTACCGCCGTTCGCCCCGAACCCTTTGTCCCCGTCAGCGTGCCGGTCGAAGACCGCGTGCATGCCGAGCGCGGTGAGTTCGCCGCGGTGCTGTCGATGCGTCACGCTGGCCCCAGCCCGGTGCGCCTGCGCTATGAGTGGGTCGGCCCGGCCAATGCGCCGGTGGTGGTGCTGGCCGGCGGCATCTCCGCCCATCGCCATGTGGCGTCCAACGCACAGTTCAGCGAGAAGGGCTGGGCCGAAGACCTGGTCGGCAGTGGTCGCACGCTGGATCCGCAGCAGTTGCGCGTACTGGCGTTCGACTTCATCGGGGCCGACGGTGCGTTGGACGTGCCGATCGATACCGCTGACCAGGCCGATGCGCTGGCACTGCTGCTGGATCATCTGGGTATCCGCACGCTGAAGGCCTTCGTCGGCTACTCGTATGGCGCGCTGGTCGGCCAGCAGTTCGCGATCCGTCATCGAGCCCGGGTGCGCCAGCTGGTGCTGGCCAGCGGCGCGCATCGTCCGCACCCGTATGCCGCGGCCTGGCGCGCACTGCAGCGCCGCGCCGTCGCCCTCGGCCAACTGCAGTGCGGCGAAGACCACGGCCTGGCGCTGGCCCGGCAGTTCGCCATGCTCAGCTACCGCACCCCGGAAGAGTTCGGCGAGCGCTTCGACGCCGCGCCGGAAGTGATCAACGGCCGCGTGCGGGTCGCCGCCGAGGACTATCTGGACGCCGCCGGCGCGCAGTACGTCGCGCGCACGCCGGTGACCGCCTACCTGCGCCTGTCCGAATCGATCGACCTGCACCGCGTGGACCCCGCCGCCATCCTGCCGCCGACCGTGGTGGTCGCGGTGGAGGGTGACCGCCTGGTGCCGCTGGCCGACCTGGTCGGCCTGGTCGAGGGGCTGGGGCCGCGCGGAAGCCTGCGCGTGCTGCGCTCGCCCTATGGCCACGACGCCTTCCTCAAAGAAACCGATCGCATCGACGCGATCCTCGCCACCGCCTTCCGCACCTCTGGAGAGTCCGCATGAGCCTGCACGCCAACGAGCCGTCCTGTAGCCGCACCACTGCCGCCGTCCGTGCCGGCATCGATCGGGACACCGCGCATGGCGCGGTCACGCCGCCGATCGTGCTGTCGTCGAACTTCAGCTTTGAAGGCTTCGGCAACAAGCGCCAGTACGACTACACGCGCAGTGGCAACCCGACCCGCGACCTGTTGGGTGAAGCGCTGGCCGAGCTGGAAGGCGGTGCGGGCGGCGTGATCACCGCCACCGGCATGGGCGCGATCAACCTGGTGCTGAACGCGCTGCTTCAGCCGGGCGATACCCTGGTCGTGCCGCACGACGCGTACGGTGGCAGCTGGCGGCTGTTCAATGCGCTGGCGAAGAAGGGCCATTTCGAGCTGGTCACCGCCGACCTGACCGATCCGCGCGCGCTGTCGCAGTCGCTGGCCACCCAGCCGAAGCTGGTGCTGGTGGAAACGCCGTCCAATCCGCTGCTGCGCATCACCGACCTGCGCTTCGTCATCGATGCCGCGCACAAGGCAGGTGCTCTGGTTGTGGTCGACAACACCTTCCTGTCGCCGGCCCTGCAGCAACCACTGTCGTTCGGTGCGGATCTGGTGCTGCATTCCACCACCAAGTACATCAACGGCCACAGCGACGTGGTGGGTGGTGCGGTCGTCGCGCGCGATCCGGCACTGCATGAGCAGCTGGTGTGGTGGGGCAACGCGCTGGGCCTGACGGGTTCGCCGTTTGATGCCTTCCTGACCCTGCGTGGCCTGCGCACGCTGGATGCGCGCCTGCGCGTGCATCAGGAGAACACCACGTCGATCGTTGCGCTGCTGGATCAGCATCCGGCGGTCGGCCGCGTCTATTATCCGGGTCTGGCCGATCACCCGGGCCACTCCATCGCTGCTCGCCAGCAGAGTGGCTTTGGCGCGATGCTGTCGTTCGAACTGGCGCACTGCGCGGGTGATGATCCGCACGCGGCGGTGCGCGCGTTCGTCGATGGCCTGCGCTGTTTCACCCTGGCCGAATCGCTGGGCGGCGTCGAAAGCCTGATCGCGCACCCCGCCACCATGACCCATGCGGCGATGACCGCCGAAGCGCGTGCTGCGGCCGGCATCAGCGAAGGCCTGCTGCGCCTGTCCGTTGGTATCGAGGCCGAGCGTGACCTGTTGGCCGATCTCGGCGCCGCGCTGCAGCGTGCCGAAGCGGTGATTGATGCGGCTGCGCGCCGCAAACAGGTGGTGGATGCATGAGCGCGCTCGCCGCAGAAATTCCTGCTCTGGGCGTGGGACGCCTGGCGCTGCTGGGCACCGGCACGGTCGGCTCGGCCTTCGTACAGCGTTACCAGGCATTGCGGGCGCGTGGGCTGGAACTGCCCAGCGTGCAGTGGCTGGCCAATTCACGCACTGCGCTGGAGATCGATCGTGACCTGGCCTTGCCGCTGGAACTGGCACGGCGTGCACCGCGCGATGGCCAGAGTTCGCCACCGTGGGCGAGTGCGGAAGGACTGGAGCGTGGCGACGTGGTGGTCGACGCCACCGCCAGCGAAGACGTGGCCGCGCGCCACGTGCAGTGGCTGGCGCGGGGCGTGCATGTGGTGACCGCCAACAAGCTGGGGCGTGGTGCGCAGCTGGCCCGCGCGCAGGCCATTGCGGAAAGCTGTGCCGACAGTGGCGCACGCTATGGCGACAGCGCGACGGTGGGCGCGGGCCTGCCGCTGTTGAGCAGCCTGCGTGCACTGGTGGCCGGTGGCGATCACATCCATGCCATCGAAGGCGTGCTGTCCGGTTCGCTGGCGTGGCTGTTCCATCGTTATGACGGCCAGTCGCCGTTCTCGGCGGCGGTGCGCGAGGCGCTGGCTGCCGGCTACACCGAGCCCGATCCGCGCCTGGACCTTTCCGGTGAAGACGTGCGTCGCAAGCTGCTGATCCTCGCTCGCAGCAGCGGGTTGGCGCTGGATGCGTCGCAGGTAGAGGTGGATTCACTGGTGCCTGAAGCGCTGGCAGCGCTGCCGCTGGAGGATGCGGTGGCGGCGCTCGAGCAGCTGGATGCGCCGTTGCAGGCGCGCTGGCAGCAGGCGCATGACAATGGCCGCGTGCTGCGTTTCGTTGGCCGTGTTGATGGCGAGGGTGCGCAGGTGGGCCTGCGTGAGTTGCCTGCCGATCACCCGTTGGCGCAGGGCGCGGGCACCGACAATCGGGTGGCCATCCACAGCGATCGCTATCACCGCCAGCCGTTGTTGATCCAGGGCCCGGGCGCGGGCGCGGAAGTCACCGCCGCCGCGCTGCTGGATGACGTGTTGCGGATCGTCGGCTGATCGCACTGCTTCTGTAGAGCCGAGCCCATGCTCGGCTGCTACTGGCTAGATCCCTCTTGCTGGATAAGCCGAACATGGCTCGACTCTACAGGGGAGGGCTGCCGTTCAATGCGCCTTCAATGCCTTCAGCAACGCCGCGTTGAACTGCTTCGGGTCCTGCACCTGCGGCGAATGGCCCAGTTCGGCGAACTCGATCAGCGTCGCGCCGGGAATCGCCGCGGCTGCCGCCTTCCCGAGCACCGGATAGTTGCCCAGCGTCGCCTTCACCGCTGGTGGCGCCAGGTCGCGACCGATCGCGGTGCGGTCCTTCTGGCCGATGAACAGCGTGGTCGGCACCTGAACATTCTTGAGTTCGTAGACCACCGGCTGGTTGAACACCATGTCCGAGGCCAGTGCCTGGCTCCATGCAACGGCCTGCTTGCCGGGCCCTTCGTACATGCCCGACTGCATCCGTGCCCACGGTTCATACGCCGGCTTCCATTTTCCGTCGTAGTACACGTCCAGCTGGTAGCGGCGGATGCTGTCATAGCTGATGTTCATTTCGCCGGCGTACCACGCGTCCACGCTGCGCCAGGGAACACCCAGCGCCTTCCAGTCTTCCAGCCCGATCGGGTTGACCAGTGACAGGCTGCGCAGGTCCTGCGGGAACATCAGCGCATAGCGCACCGCCAGCATGCCGCCCATCGAATGACCGACCAGGTGCACCGGGACATCACCCAGTTGCAGCTGTTGCAGCAGGGCATGGGTGTTGGCGGCCAGCTGCGCGAACGAATACTGGTAACGCTCGGGCTTGCTGGATTTGCAGAAGCCCACCTGGTCCGGGGCGATCACCCGATAGCCGGCGGCAACCAGTGGCTTGATCGATTCCTTCCAGGTGGCGGCACAGAAGTTCTTGCCGTGCAGCAGCACCACCACGCCGATGGGTGCCTTCTTCGGCGCGATGTCGAGGTAGGCCATTTCCAGCGGCTGCCGCTGCGATTCCAGCGCGAAGGTCTTCACTGGATAGCCGTAGTCGAAACCCTCCAGCCGCGGCCCGTAAGTGGGTGCGGCCAGCGCAGGCAGTGGAAGGCAGGCAAGCAGGGCGGCAGCGATAACGCGCATGGGGCAGTCCTGGGTAGGGGAGCCCCGAGCCTAACCGGAACGCAGTGACGGTGTCGTCCGACCGGGCAAGGGCGACGAGGTAGAGTCGACTGTTAGGCGACTACCTTCCCCACAACGAGCGAAAATCCCGCGCCGCGCGCGATAGTCGACCAACGGTCGACTCTACCTGCGGCCCGGCGCCATCGCGCCGGGACCGGTCGACCTCAACACTCGATGACGTTCACCGCCAGGCCGCCACGGCTGGTTTCCTTGTACTTGTCCTGCATGTCGCGGCCGGTATCGCGCATGGTCTTGATCACCTTGTCCAGCGACACCTTGTGCTTGCCGTCGCCGCGCATCGCCATGCGCGAGGCATTGATCGCCTTCACCGCGCCCATCGCATTGCGCTCGATGCAGGGGATCTGCACCAGCCCGCCGATCGGGTCACAGGTCAGGCCGAGGTTGTGTTCCATGCCGATTTCCGCGGCGTTCTCGATCTGGCTCGGGTTGCCACCCAGCGCTGCGACCAGGCCACCGGCCGCCATCGAGCAGGCCACGCCCACTTCGCCCTGGCAGCCCACTTCGGCGCCGGAGATCGAGGCGTTTTCCTTGTACAGGATGCCGATCGCTGCCGAGGTCAGCAGGAAGTCGAATACGCGCTGTTCGTTGGCGCCGGGGCAGAAACGGTCGAAGTAATGCAGCACCGCCGGCAGCACGCCGGCAGCGCCGTTGGTCGGCGCAGTCACCACGCGACCACCGGCGGCGTTCTCTTCGTTCACCGCCAGCGCGTACAGGTTGACCCAGTCCAGCGTGGTCAGCGGATCGCGCATCGCTGCTTCCGGCTTCGACGACAGCTCGCGGTACAGCGCCGGTGCACGACGGCCGACCTTCAGGCCACCCGGCAGCACGCCTTCCTCGCGGATGCCGCGCGCCACGCACGACTGCATCGCGCTCCAGATCTCGCGCAGGTTGGCGCGGATCTCGTCTTCGCTGCGCCAGCACTTCTCGTTCTCGAACATCAGCTGGGCGATGCTCAGGCCGCTGCGCGCGGTCTGCGCCAGCAGCTCGTCGCCGCTCTTGAACGGGTAGGGCAGCGGGGTCTCGTCGGGCACGATGCGGTCATCGGCCGCGTCGTCCTGGTTGACCACGAAGCCGCCACCGACCGAGTAATAGTCACGGGTGGCGATCACTTCATCCTCGGCGTTGTACGCGGTGAAACGCATGCCGTTGGTGTGGTACGGCAACTTCTGGCGCTTGTTCATGCCGAGGTCGCGCTTCTCGTCGAAGGCGATCTCGTGCTGGCCCATCAGCTGGATGCGCTTGCTGCTGCGGATGCGCTCCAGGGTGGCCGGAATGATGTCCGGATCGATCAGGTTCGGCCGCTGGCCTTCCAGGCCCAGCAGGATCGCCTTGTCGGTGCCATGGCCGCGGCCGGTCAGCGCCAGCGAGCCATAGACATCGGCGCGGATGCGCGCGACCTCGTGCAGGCGGCCCGGGTCAAGCAGCCAGCGATGGATGAATCGCTCGGCGGCCTTCATCGGCCCGACGGTGTGCGAGGAGCTCGGGCCAATGCCGATCTTGAAAACGTCGAACGTGCTGACAGCCATGGTTGCCGTACTGCGGGTACCGGAGGAGACCGCTATTCTAGCGGTTCACGCCGCACTTCCATGGCTGCGGCGCAGCATTTCGGCAGAGGGAGCAAAACCGGTGTTGACCCTGTTCCAGCGCGATGACTGCCACCTGTGCGACATGGCCCTGGCCGAGCTGGCCAAGGCGCGGGCACCGGAGTTCGAATCGGTGTTCCTGGACGATCAGCCTGCGCTGGAAGCGCGCTACGGCGCGCGGGTGCCGGTGCTGCGTGACGAGACTGGCGGTCGTGAGCTGGACTGGCCGTTCGACGCGGCCACAGTGCAGGCCTGGCTGGCCGTCGACCGGTAGTGCCGGCCGTTGGCCGGCAACCCCGCGACGCCCGGTGATGCCGGCCAGCGGCCGGCACTACCAGACGCGGTTTATTTCGCGTCGAACTTCACGATCGTGCTGATCGCGGTTTCGTCCGGGATGGTCTTGGTGTCGGCCCAGTCGCCGCCGCCGACGCCGAAGTCCAGGCGCTTGACCGTGGCCTTGCCGGTCAGCACCGGCTGGGTGCCCGGCTTCCAGGTGAAGGTGAGGGTGACCGGCTTGCTGACGCCCCGCAGTTCCAGTGTGCCATCGGCGGCGAACTGGTCATTGCCCACCGCGCGGAAGCCCTTGGCGGTGTAGCGTGCGGTGGCGAACTTGCCAACATTGAAGAAGTCGGCGGTCTGCAGGGTCGAGTCACGGTCGCTGTTGCCGCTCTTGGCGCCGGCCAGCGGGATCACCACGTCCAGCGAACCGGCGGCAGGATTGGCCGGGTCGAAGCTGAGCTTGGTGGCAAAGCCCGGGAAGCTGCCGGTAAACACTTCGCCGTCGTACTTGGTGGCGAACACCAGGATCGAGCCGGCGCCGGGCGCCTGTGCGTAGTCGGCGGCGAACACCGGGGTGGTGGCCAGCATGCCGGCCAGGGCGGCGGCCACGGCGGCCGGAGTGGTCAGTTTCAGGTTCATCGGTCAGTCCTTCTGAGGGGAGGCAAGCCAGCCGCGCGGCAACATGCGGGACAAGGTCGCATCGCGCTGGAACAGGTGGTGGTAGAAGGCAGCGCCGGCATGGGCCAGCACCACCGCGATCAACAGCCAGAAGCCGTACTCGTGGATGGCATGCGATACCGCGACCACCTGCGGGTCGGGGGCGCTCAGCTTGGGCACGTCGACCAGGCCGAACCAGCGGAACGGGCGCAGGCCGCTGGCCGAGTCGTACAGCCACCCCGACAGCGGGATGGCGAACATCAGCACGTAGAGCAGCACGTGGGTGGCACTGGCGATGCGTTCCTGCCAGCTGGGCACGCCCGGCACCGGCTTGGGGGCACCGGCATACAGGCGCCAGCCGAGGCGGAAGAGCACGAGCGCCAGCACGGTGATGCCGATCGATTTGTGCGCGGTATAGACCCAGAAATACTTGGGGGTCTTGGGCAGTTCGCCCATGGTCAGGCCGACCACGCCCAGGGCGAGGATCAGCAATGCGATCAACCAATGCAGGATCTGGCTGACACTCCCCCAGGCGGCGGGGGTGTTCTTGGCGGTCATGAAGGGTCCTCTAGGGGGCCGTCTTGGGGTCGGAGTGTGGAACGGGAGCGGGAGTTCCCGGGGCGTCGCTGCGGTCGAGGGTGGCTTCGGCCTCGATCCTCAGCTGTACTGCATCACCGATGACGCCCGGCCAGGCGGTGATGCCGAACGCGCGCCGGCTCAGCGTGGTGCTGGCGGAAAAACCGGCGGTGCGTCGGAACGGGGGGAGGGGGTAGCGCTTGATGGCGTTGAGGGTCACGTCCAGCGTGATCTCTCGGCTGACCCCGCGCAGGGTCAGGGTGCCGATCACGCGGGCGCGCCTGGCATCGATCGGTTCGATCCGGCTGGAGACGAAATGTGCCTTCGGGAAACGCTCGCCATCCAGAAGGCTGCGGGCCAGCGTGGCCTGGTTCCATTTGGCATCGCCAAGGTCCAATCGCGACACGGGGACCTCGACATCCAGTGTGGCCTCGCGCCAGTTGTCGGGATCGAACTGCAGGCGGCCCTCACTGCCGGAGACCGTGCCCATCGCCTGCGAGTAGCCCGCGTGGTCGATGCTGAACAGCACACGCGTGTGCACCGGATCGAGGCGATAGGTATCTGCATCCGCCCAGGCGGGAGCGGTGGCGAGCAGCATCGGCAGCAGGGCCAGGCAGGGACGCATCGATGGCGGGCTCCGGAAGGGGGACGCTGTGATCATACGCACAGGCCCCTGCCAAGGATGCGTGCATGGCTGCAACAGTTCGTGGTGGTCCTGCCCCGGCAACAGGCTGTTGCAGCCATGACCCCGGCCCTGTGTGACAATCGGGACAGGACAGGGGGTTCAGGATGACGAGCAGCTGGCGCCTGTGGTGCCTGGGCATCGCGGCAACGGGGCTGCTGCTGTTGGCGTCTGCCACGGCGGCTGCAGCCCTGGACATGGCAGAAACACCACGCCTGCGGCGCTTCGGTGCCGCCGAAGGCATGCCTTCGCGCATGGTGCTGGCGCTGGCCGAGGACCGCCAGGGCCATGTCTGGGCCGCAACCGATGGCGGTCTGGTGCGCTACGACGGCAGCTCGCTGCGGGTCTGGGAACATGACCCGGAACAGCCCGGTTCGTTGCCCGGCAACGAGATCGAGACCCTGCTGGTCGATCCGCTGGACCGTGTGTGGGTGGGCATCAATGGCAAGGGCGTGGCCCGCCTGGATGCCGACCGCGAGCGGTTCAAGACCTTCGATGCGGTCAATGGTCCGTGCCTGGGCCAGTTCTGGACGCTGGCCTACGCCGGGGATGCGTTGTGGATCGGCACCAGCAGCCAGGGTATCTGCCGGTTCGGGGAGGACGGCAGTCTGCGCTTCTTCAAGCACGACCCGGCCCGTGCCGACGGCCTGCCCAGCAACACCATCTACAGCAGTCTGGTCGATGCGCGGGGGCGCCTGTGGATCGGTACCGAGGCCGGCGTCGCACGCTGGAATGGCCGTGACTTCGAGCCCGTGGCACCACACGCGCTGGGCGCATTGAGCGTGCTGCGGATGAGCCGCGATCCGGATGGCTCGATCTGGGTCGGCAGCCAGAACGATGGCCTGTACCGCATCGATGCGCAGGACCGGGTCAGTCGTCCGCGCTGGAGCGACAGCGCCGGCCTGCGCTCGGCGCTGGTGCTGGCCGATCGACAGGGCGGGTACTGGGCGGGCACGTCCGATGGCCTGCTGCGTGGCGACGCAAGTGCGCTATGGCGGCTCGACGGCGACCGCGGCAGTGGGTTCCTCACTGCACAGAGCGGTGTGCTCGATCTGCTGCAGGACCATGAGGGCGGATTGTGGGTCGCCCTGCTGACCCAGGGACTGGCCTACCTCCCGCCGGACTGGCGCCGCTTCTCGATCTGGAACCAGCTCGATGGCAAGCCGCTGGACAGCCAGTACCTGCTGGGCGCGGCCAGTGATGGCCAGAACTACTACGTGGGTTCGGCGCACGGCGTGTATCAGCTGGACGCGCATGGCACGTTGCGCCTGCTGGCCAGCGACCGCGAGATCGGCAGCGGTGCGGTGTGGTCGGTACTGCCGCGGTCGGACGGGCGCCTGTGGCTGGGGCGTGCCGGCCGCATCAGCGTGTATGACCCGGCCACCCGCGCGCTGCACGACTGGCACATCGGTGGAGGCGCCGATCTGCGCCAGCGCATCGACCTGATGCGGCAGGCACCCGATGGCACGGTCTGGCTTTCGGTGATGAACCTGGGCCTGCAGCAGCGCAGTGCGGAGGGCCGGGTGCTGCGCAGCTATCCTCTCGACGATTTCCGCAAGGCGGCCGACTCACCCATCGAGCAGATCCGCTTCGATGCCCATGGCAAGGCATGGGTGATGGGCGACATGGGCATCTGGCGTGAGCAGGCCGGTCGCTTCGAAGCGGTGCCGGGGGTCTCGCGCGGGCTGATCTACGACCTGGTGTGGGTGGATCCGCAGCAGTTGTGGCTGGCCCGCCAGGGCGCGCTGGAGCGCTACCAGTGGGATGGCATGAGCCTGCGCCTGATCCAGCGCATTGATGGAAGCGCCGGTGTGCCGCCGGTCAGCATGGGGGGCCTGGCATTGGCCGACAATGGCCGGGTGTGGGCGACCACGCCGCGCGGCCTGCTGCGCTGGGACCCGAAAGCACGACGCCTGCAGTTGTTCAATGAACGCGATGGCCTGTCCGATGCCGAGTTCACCAGCCGGCCGCCAGCGGTGAATGCCGATGGTCGCGTTCTGGCCGTCGCCCAGACCGGCCTGGTTGCATTCGACGTGAATGCCGACGACGTGGTGCTGCCCGGGTCGTCGCTGGTGATTGCCGAGGTGCGCGTGCGCCGCGACGATGCACGCGGCTGGCAGCCGCTGCCGAACACCGGCACCCTGCTGCTGGGACCGGATGATCGCGACCTGCAGATCGATGCACGGTTGTTGTCGTATGCCAATCCCCAGGGCAACCGCTACCGCTTCCGGGTACGCGGGTATGACCAGAACTGGGTGGAGCAGGGCGGCGACGGCCAGCGCACGCTGTCGCGACTGCCGACCGGCAGCTACGTCATCGAAGTGCAGGCGGCCACCGCCAATGGTGCATGGACGCCTTCGCAGCAGCTGCAGGTGAAGGTGCTGCCACCCTGGTGGCGCAGCGGCATGGCGATCTTCGGCTACATCCTGATCGGTTCGCTGCTGCTGCTCGTCCTGGTCTGGTCGATCCGTGCGCGCCTGCGCCGTCGCCAGCAATGGCAGCTGACCGTGCACAAGCAGGAGCTGGCCGAACAGGCCTCGCAGGCCAAGAGCCGGTTCCTGGCCACGCTGGGGCATGAAGTGCGCACGCCGATGACCGGCGTGCTTGGCATGAGCGAGTTGCTGCTGGCCACACCGCTGGACCCGGTGCAGCGCAGCTATGCCGGCTCCATCCAGCAGGCCGGCAGCCATCTGCTGCGGTTGGTCAACGATGCGCTGGACCTCGCGCGCATCGAAGCCGGTCGACTGGAGCTGGATCTGCGTCCGTTCGACCTGGCCGGCCTGCTCGACCAGGTGCAGGCGCTGATGCAGCCCATGGCGAAACAGCGCAAGCTGGATTTCCAGCGTGGCGACGATCCGCCCGGCCCGATCAGCGTCAGTGGCGACGAGATGCGCGTGCGGCAGATCCTGCTCAACCTGCTGGGCAATGCCATCAAATTCACCGAGCGCGGTCATGTCGGCCTGGCCGTGCACCTGGAAGAGAACGGCGGCGGTCTCTGCTTCGAAGTGCACGACAGTGGTCCGGGTATCAATGCCGAGCAGCAGGAGCGGCTGTTCCACCGATTCGAACAGGCGGAGGGGCCGCGCACGGCCTCGCGCTATGGTGGAAGCGGGCTGGGCCTGGCGATCTGCCAGGAGCTGGCCGTGGCGATGGGCGGGCGCATTGAAGTGGACAGCCAGCCAGGCAAGGGCGCGCGTTTCCGGGTGCGGTTGCCGCTGCCCTGGACCCGGCAGGCAGCCGCCACGGGCGAAGCGCCGGCACTGCCGATGCTGCCGCCACTGCGCATCCTGCTGGTGGAGGACGATGCCACCGTGGCCGAGGTCATCGCCGGCCTGCTGCGCAGCCGCGGCCATGAGGTGGTGCATGTGCTGCATGGCCTGGGGGCTTTGTCGGAGATCGCTACCGACGGCTTCGATGTCGGCCTGCTCGATCTCGACCTGCCTGCGCTGGACGGCACTGCGATCGCCCGCCAGCTGCGCACCCTGGGCTACGAACTGCCACTGGTGGCGGTGACCGCCCGCTCCGATGCGTATGCCGAATCGCAGGTGCTCGCTGCCGGTTTCGATGGTTTCCTGCGCAAGCCGGTGACCGGCGACATGCTGGTGGCAGCGATCATCCAGGCTCGCGCCAAACGACAGACCACACCTTGAAAACGTCGACGCCGGGCGTGAACGGCGCGACTTTCGGTTTACCATGCCGACGCCCGCGGCGCGGGAATCATCAGGCAGCGTGAGGAGGCAATCGGTGGTGTATCTGCGGGCGGCAATGCTGCTGCTGATCCTCCTGTGCGGCCTGTCACCCGCTGCCGCGCAGCCGGTGCCACCGAGCCCGCGCCAGGTGACGGTATTCGACGGCCTGCCGTCCAATACCGTCAACCGCATGGCCGAAGACCGCTATGGCTACCTGTGGATCGCCACCAACGACGGCCTGGCCCGTTACGACGGGCGCAACTACCGGATCTGGCGTTCTGAGGATGGCCTGCGCGACAACCGCATCTGGACGGTCCTGGTCGATGCGCGCAACCAGCTCTGGATCGGGACCGAGAACGCGGGCCTGGTACGGATGTCGGCCGACCGCCGCCAGCTGCATTTCTACGACCGCAGCAGCCAGCCGTTGATGGGGACCAACACGGTCTGGAGCCTGGCGACCACGCCGGACGGTGCGATCTGGTTCGGCACCCACGAAGGTGGGCTGTACCGGCTGGACAGCCAGGACCGCCTGCAGCGTTTCCTGCCCGAGGCCAACAATCCCCGCAGCCTGCCTGCCGCCTCGGTGCCGTACCTGGCTACGCTGGCCGATGGCAGCCTGTGGGTCGGCACCAAGCATGGCGTGGCGCGCTGGACCGGCACCGACTTCGAGCGGGTCGGCACCGACGTCATTCCCAGCCTGCTGATCAATGGGTTGACCAGCGAACCCGATGGCAGCCTGTGGATCAGTACGATGGCCGGCGCCACGGTGCGTCGCCCCGACGGGCGTTTTGAATCGCCGCCCTGGAAACTGCCGCCAGGCGAGCAGGTGCTCGGCATGATGCTGCGCGATGAACAGGGCGGGCATTGGTTGGATACCCGTACCGGGCTTGGTCGGGCCGTGGATGGGCAGTACCAGACCGTTCCGCTGTACAGCGCCGTTGCGCGCGGGCCGGTGCGGCCGAACTGGACGGGCGCCTACGAGGACCGCGAAGGCGGCATCTGGTTGGCCAGTACCAATGCCGGCCTGTGGCATCTGCTGCCGCGCTGGTGGCAGTTCTCGGTGCTGTCGCGATTGGAGGATGACACCGGTTCGCTGCGCAATGCCTTCGTGCTCGGCACCAGCCCTTCCAGCAATGGCGGCATCTGGACGGTCGGCAGCCACGGCGCGCTGGACCGGTTCGATCCCAGGACCGGCAAGATCGAGCAGCACCGCACCTGGGTCAATGGCATGTACTGGCTGTCCTCGGTACGCGAGGATCGCCGCGGCCAGGTCTGGATCGGCTCGACCGATGCGTTGCTGCGCTATGACCCGAAGCGACGTGAGCTACGTCGCTGGGGCCGTGATGCCGGGGCCGACGCGACCATGGAAGGGGTCATCGAGTCGATGATGACCTGTGACGGCGACAGTCTATGGTTGATGTTGCCTGCAGGCCTGCAGCAGCGTGACCTCGACGGTCGCCTGCGCCGCCAGCTGGAAAACGGCCAGCGCGGCCTGCAGCAGGGCCAGCTCAACCTGGATGTGGAATGCGGGCCGCAGGACCACATCTGGCTGGCCAGTAGCCGTGGCCTGCTGCAGTGGCTGCCGGAAAGCGAGCGCTTCCAGCCGGTGCCGGGCGCGCCGGCGACCGCGATCCATGCGTTGCACGTGGGCCGCGATGGCCAGGTCTGGCTGTCGGAGGATGGCCGCCTGTCGCGCTACCGCTGGAGCCAGGGCCGGCTTGAACGGCAGGCCGTGGTCGGCGCGGAGCAGGGTTACCCGGCGATCTCCGCTTCCGGGCTGGTGGTCGACGCACAGGGGGTGGCCTGGGCCACCAGTGCGCGCGGCCTGGTCCGGGTTGGCGCCGACGGCCAGAGCGTGCGCCTGTACGGCGTCCACGACGGCCTGCCCAGCCAGGAGTTCCGCGAGCACACGTTGACGATGTCCGGCGATGGCCATCTGGTGGCCGGTACCCCGGCCGGCGTGGTGGTGTTCGACCCGGAACAGGTGCGGCCGTCGGTGCGGCGGGCGCCGTTGGTGATCGAACGGGTCGAAGTCCGCCGCAACGAGCAGGTACTCGACCTGACCCACGACACGCCCTTGCAGATTGCCGATGGTGACCGTGACCTGCGCATCGTCGCGCGATTGTTGTCATTCGCCGATTCGGCCTCCAACAGCTACCGCTACCGCCTGGCCGGCTACGACCCCGATTGGGTGGAAGTGGGGCCGGCTGGTGAGCGCCTGTTCTCGCGCCTGCCGCCGGGCAGCTACCGCCTGGAGGTACAGGCGCGCTCGGCCGACCATGTCTGGTCGCGGGTGCAGAGCCTGGAATTCCGTGTACAGCCACCGTGGTGGCGCAGCCTGTCCGGGCTGCTGGTGCTGGCCTCGATCGCGCTTCTGCTGACCAGTTGGTTTGCCTGGTTGTATCGCCGTCGCCTGCAGCGGCGCCATGCCTATCAGCTGGCACTGCATAAACAGGAACTGGCCGAACAGGCCTCGGCGGCCAAGACCCGCTTCCTGGCCAATCTCGGCCACGAAATCCGCACGCCGATGACCGGTGTGCTCGGCATGAGCGAACTGCTGCTGGCCTCGCCGCTGGACCCGCAGCAGCGCGGTTACACGCAGTCGATCCGGCACGCCGGCGAACACCTGCTTCACCTGGTCAACGATGCACTGGACCTGGCACGGATCGAATCCGGACGGCTGGAGCTGCAGTCCAAGCCGTTCGCGCTGAGCTGCCTGCTGCAGGACCTGGCTGCGCTGATGGGACCGCTGGCAGCGCAGAAGGGCCTGCGCTTCACCCTCGACAACCAGTTGCCGCCGGGCCTGCAGGCGACCGGCGATGCGATGCGGGTAAGGCAGATCCTGCTCAACCTGCTCTCCAACGCGGTCAAGTTCACCAGCCGCGGAACCATCACCCTGCATGCGCGCAGCGACGGCGAGCTGCGCGCGTTGCATTTCGAAGTGCGCGACACCGGGCCGGGCATCAGCCAGGAACAGCAGCAGCGCCTGTTCCGCCGCTTCGAGCAGGCCGATGGCGCCCGCACCGCGGCGCAGTACGGCGGCAGCGGCCTGGGCCTGGCGATCTGCCGCGAACTGGCGCAGGCGATGCAGGGGCGTATCCAGGTGGAGAGCCAGCTCGGCCGCGGCACGTGTTTTGGCGTGACCCTGCCGTTGCCGCTGGTGGTCGATGCCAATGCAGAGTCCGAGGGCGAAGTGCACCGCGAGGATGCGGCCAACATGCCGCCATTGCGCGTGCTGCTGGTCGAGGATGATGCAACCGTGGCTGATGTGGTGCGCGGGCTTTTGAGTGCGCGCGGCCATGAAGTGGTGCATGCGGGCCATGCGCTGGCGGCACTGCGCGAGATCAGCGCAGGGGATTTCGACGTCGGCCTGCTGGATCTGGACCTGCCGGGCCTGAGCGGCTTCGAGCTGGCCCAGCACCTGCGCAACCAAGGCTACATGCTGCCACTGCTCGCCGTGACGGCACGGACCGATCCGGACCTTCAGCAGCAGGTGGAAGCGGCCGGCATCGGTGGTTTCCTGCGCAAGCCGGTGACCGGTGAACTGCTGGTGGAAGCGATCGCCAGGGCGATGGGCAGGTAGGGTTTATTGCAGGGCTTGCAGCCCTGCACCTGCTGCAAGCCGGAGCAACAGCAACAGCCGAAGCAAAAGCTGGCGTCCTGTGGGATGGCGGGGTGGATCCGGTTGCGGGAGACGCCGTGAACCCATCCATGGGGGCTTGGCCGCGGCATCCATGCCGCGGACACTCCCGCAACCGGACCCACCCCGCCTTCGACAGTTTTCCGCGATCTGTCGGAGCACAGGGTCGGATCCCGTTGCTGCGCAACGGGCTCTGACCCCAATCTGGAATTCGAGATCTGACAGATGTGTCGACCAAGGTCGACACCTACCAACAACCGCGCGTTCCAACAGTCGCTGTTACCCACAGCCGCGTGAACCTGTCAGAGGTGGGGCGGTGTGGGCTTGCAGGACCGTTGGCGCCATGGATGGCGCCATCGAGCCCCCAGGGATGGGTTTACGGCGTGTGCTGCAAGCCCACACCGCCCCGCCAACCCACGGAATGCTCGCTGTTGCTGTTGCTTCGGCTTCTGCGGGTACAGGGCCGCAGGCCCTGCCGAAGCACCCTCACTCCGCAACGTGTTCGACCTGCCGTGGCTCCGGCTTGGTATCGGGCAGCTGCCAGAAGATCATCGTCGAGGTCAGGGTGATCGCGCCCACGCACAGGAACGTGGCATGCAGCGCGGCGGTGGCGCTGTTGCTGTCCAGGTGGTTGCCGAACGCGGCCAGCAGGCTGCCGGCCGCAGCAGCACCAAAGCCGGCGGCGAGCATCATCACCATCGACAGCAGGCTGTTGCCGGAACTGGCGAACTCACGGTCCAGATCGCGCAGGGTCACGGTGTTCATCACGGTGAACTGCAGCGAATTGACCGCGCCGAAGAACGCAAGCTGCAACAGGCGCCAGGCCAGGTGCTGGCCGGGTGTCATCAGGATGAAGCTGGCCATCGCCAGGCCCACCAGCACGGTGTTGACCATCAGCACGCGGCGGTAGCCGTAGCGCTCCACCAGCTTCACCGCCAGTTTCTTTGAGACCATGCCGGCGGCTGCCACCGGCACCATCATCAGGCCGGCGTTCATCGGGCCCAGGCCCAGGCCGACCTGCAGCAGCAACGGGATCAGCATCGGCATGGCGCTGCTGCCGATGCGCGAGAAAAGATTGCCGAGAATGCCGATGCGGTAGCTGGGTACGCGGAACAGCGCCAGCGAGAACAACGGCGCCGTCGAATTGGCAGCGTGCAGCCAGTAACCCACCAGCGCCGCCAGCCCTGCAACGGTCATCAGCATCACCAACGCGTGTGGCGTGCCCAGTCCGGAGATGCCGTCCAGTGCCAGTGACAGCACCACCATCGCGAAGGCCAGCATGATGTAGCCACGCAGGTCGAAACGGGTGCGATGGCTGGCGTAGTGGTCGGGCATGATCTTCATCGCGGCGATGAATCCGATCACGCCGATCGGCAGGTTGATCAGGAACACCCAGTGCCACGAGGCGATCTCCACCAGCCAGCCGCCCAGCGTGGGGCCGATCAGCGGGCCGACCAGGGCCGGGATGGCGATGAAGCTCATCGCGCGCAGGAAATCCTCGCGCGGCACTGATCGCATCACTGCCAGCCGGCCGACCGGCAGCAGCATTGCGCCGCCGATGCCCTGCAGCACGCGCGCACCGACCAGCTGGTGCAGGTGCTGGGCCAGCGCGCAGGCCAGCGAGCCGAGGGTGAACAGAATGATCGCCACCAGGAAGGTGCGACGGGTGCCGTAGCGGTCAGCGATCCAGCCCGAGGCGGGAATGAAGGTGGCCACCGCCAGCGCGTAGCTGAACACCACCGACTGCATCTGCAGCGGGCTTTCGCCCAGGCTGGCCGCCATCGCCGGCAATGCCGTGTTGACGATGGTCGAGTCCAGCATCTGCATGAAGATCGCCAAGGACACCAGCCACAGCAGGGGGCGCTGGCGGTTGTAGGTCGATGGCGATGTGGACATGGGGTGCGGCCGGTGCAGCGTGGGGGATGCCATGATCGCGCACTGTGGGTCACGGCGCGATCAACATCGCGCCGCAACCGTATGCCGAATGCTCAGCGCTGGCTGTGCGCGTGCACCGCGTCGACCAGCACCTGCACGTGGGCCGGGTCCATGTCCGGCGACATGCCGTGGCCGAGGTTGAACACATGGCCCTCGCGCGAACCGCCGTTGCCGGCGGCGTAGGTGTCGAGCACCCGCGCTGCGGCTGCGGCGATCGCATCCGGCGAGGCGTACAGCGTGGTCGGGTCGAGGTTGCCCTGCAGCGCGACGCGGCCACCGGTGCGGCGCATCGCCTCGTCCAGGTCCAGCGTCCAGTCCAGGCCCAGTGCATCGGCGCCGGTCTGCGACAGCGCTTCCAGGTGCAGGCCGGTACCCTTGCCGAACAGGATCAGCGGCGTGCGCTCGCTGCCTTCGCCGCGCTCCAGGCCCTCGGCGATGCGCTGCAGGTAGCGCAGCGAGAACTCGCGGTACATGGCCGGCGACAGCACGCCGCCCCAGGTGTCGAACACCTGCAGCGCCTGCGCACCGGCCGCGCGCTGCGCGCCCAGGTACGCAATCACCGCGTCGGTGGTGACCTCCAGCAGGCGGTGCAGGGCCTGCGGATGGTTCAGCGCCATTGCCTTGATGCGCGCGAAATCCTTGCTGCCGCCGCCTTCCACCATGTAGCAGGCCAGTGTCCAGGGGCTGCCGGAGAAGCCGATCAACGGTACCTGGCCGTCCAGCTCCCGACGGATCAGGCGCACTGCGTCCATCACATAGCCCAGGTCCTGCTCCATGTCCGGTACCGCCAGCCGGGCGATGGCCGCTTCGTCACGCACCGGATGGCGGAACTTCGGGCCTTCGCCTTCAACGAAGTACAGCTCCAGGCCCATCGCATCGGGAATGGTGAGGATGTCCGAGAACAGGATGGCTGCGTCCAACGGGAATCGGCGCAGCGGCTGCAGCGTGACTTCGCAGGCGATCTCCGGGTTCTTGGCCATGGCCAGGAAGCTGCCGGCCTTGGCCCGGGTTGCGCGGTACTCCGGCAGGTAGCGGCCGGCCTGGCGCATCAGCCAGACGGGGGTGCAGTCCACCGGTTCGCGGCGCAGGGCGCGCAGCAGGCGATCGTTGCGGAGAGGGCTGGTCACGATGGGCATTCCTTGGACGAAAGTTGGCAGCGGCGTCAGTCGCCGTGCGAGAGGATCTGGAAGCCGCGATGCAGTTCGGCATCGCGGGCCTTCTCGAAGGCATGACGGGCTTCGTCAGCCTGCAGGAACAGCTCGCGCCGCAGCTGCGAGCGGTTGCCGACGCGGCCGCTCTCGCGCAGCAGCTCCCAGCCGCCGAACAGGTCCGGCTGCAGGCTCAGGCGCAGGAAGCGCGGTGCCTGCGCACCGGCATCGGGATGTTGCAGGTAGACGTGCATGGGCCGATTGTAGCGGGGCCAGGGTGACCCCGGCCGCAACGCGGTCGTGCCGGCGGCTGGCGGGCTTCCTCGTTGCTGACGTTGCCGGCCAGCGGCCGGCACTACCGGGCCGACAGCACCTTCAGCACCGCCGCCTCACCTACGTCCGGCACCACTTCGGCGCGGCCCATGCCGCGCCACAGCACCAGGCGCAGACGGCCGGCCACATTCTTCTTGTCCAGCCGCATGCGGCCGAGCAGGGCCTGCGGGTCCAGCCCGGCCGGGATCGACACCGGCAGGCCGAGCCGTTCCAGCAGCGCCTGCAGGCGTGCGCGATCGGCATCGTCGGCCAGGCCCAGATCGGTGGACAGCTTCGCGGCCAGCACCATGCCCACCGCCACCGCCTCGCCGTGGTTCAGTGCATCGCGGCCCGGGGCCGAGTAGCCCTGCTCGGTCTCGATGGCATGGCCGAAGGTATGGCCGAGGTTGAGCAGGGCGCGCTCGCCCTTCTCGAACGGATCACGCTCGACGATGGCGGCCTTGTGCCGGCAGCTTCGCGCGATGGCTTCGGCCAGTACCGCATCGTCGCCGGCCAGCAGCGCATCGGCATGCTGCTGCAGCCATTCGAAGAACACGGCATCACCCAGCGCGCCGTACTTCACCACTTCGGCCAGGCCGGCACGCAGCTCGCGCGGCGGCAGGGTGGCCAGCACACGGGTATCGGCGATCACCGCGCGCGGCGGATGGAACGCGCCGACCAGGTTCTTGCCGGCCGGGATGTCGACCGCAGTCTTGCCGCCCACCGACGAATCGACCATCGCCAACAGGGTGGTCGGCAGCTGCACGCAGTCCACGCCGCGCATCCAGCAGGCCGCGGCGAAGCCGGCGAGATCACCGACCACGCCGCCGCCGAGGGCGAACACGCAGGCGTCGCGGGTGGCGCCAAGCGCGGCCAGCGCTTCGATCGCACGGCCGAATTCAGCCAGCGTCTTGGAGGCTTCGCCCGCGGCCAGCACATGCTCGCCGACGATCAGGTCGGGGCGTGCGGTCAGAAGGGTCTGCTTCACGGCATCCAGATAGCGCGGGGCCACTTCGCTGTCGCTGAGCAAAAGCACGTGGCGGCCACGCACATGCGAGGCCAGCGCGGTGCCGTCGGCCTGCGCACCGGCGCCGATGGTGATGGAGTAAGGGCGGTCGCCGCCGACGGCGACCTGCAGCAGGGCGGGGGAAGTCATGGGGTCAGGTCCTGGCGCTGCCATTGCGTGGCCAGCTTGACCACCAGGTGGGCGGTCGCGTCGGCAGCGGTGTACGGGTCGGTATCAAGGGTGATGTCGGCCAGTTCGCGGTACAGCGGGTCGCGGTGCGCGGCCAGATCGTGCAGCACCTGCTCACGATCCGGGCGCTGCAGCAGCGGCCTGCCTTTGTCGCGGGCCAGGCGTTCCAGCTGCGCGGTCACGCTGACCCGCAGGTAGACCACGAAGCCGCGCTGGGCGATCAACGCGCGGTTGCCAGGTTCCAGCACCGCGCCGCCACCGGTGGAGACCAGCTGGCCGCGACCTTCCAGCACGCGGGCAAGCGCCTCGCGTTCATGGCTGCGGAAGCCGGCTTCGCCGGAGTGCTCGAAAATGGTCGGGATGCTGGCGCCGGCGGCATCGACGATGGCCTGGTCGACATCGACGAAGTCCAGCGTGAAGCGCTCGGCCAGGCGGCGGCCGATGCAGGTTTTGCCGGCGCCCATCGGGCCGATCAGGATCAGGTTCGGAGCAGGATTCATGCCCTGTGATGCTAACACCTCCGTGCCCTGGCCTTTACGTTCTTCACGTCAGGGTAGGCGTTCCTGCGGGGTCTCCCGCGCCAGCCGGAGTACAGGCCATGACGGTCGCCAAGGTCATCGAAATCACCGCCTCCTCGCCGAAAAGCGTGGAGGACGCCGTGCGCAGCGGTCTGAAGAAGGTCTCCGAGACGGTCAAGGGCATCCAGGGCGCCTGGGTGAACGAGACCAAGGTGGTGACCAATGGCAGCGGCGAAATAACCGAATGGCGGGTCAACCTGCGGGTGACCTTCCTGGTGGAATAGGCGCGCTCAGCGCACGTCCTGCACCTGTCGCTGGCCGTCCAGCACCACCACGTGGTCGGCCAGGGCGGGCAGGGCATGCAGCGCCTGGCGGCTGACCCGCTCGTAGTACTGCACGAAGCGCTCCAGCTGTGGCCGGCTCATGCCGTGCCGGCCCGGCTGCGCGGCCTGCAGGTTCTGCTCCTGCTGCCAGCGCCAGCGCGGTACCACCGAGAAATCCGGCGGCTGCAGGAACCACAGGCGGTCGCAGCGCTGCCACAGCACCGGGTAGTCGCGGGCCAGCGCCTGGTTGCACCAGCGCCGCCAGCGACCATCGGCGTCGGCTTCGCGCTCCAGTGCGTTCAACGGGCTGTCCAGCGCGTCGTCATCCTGCGCGGGGGTGCCCAGGAACCAGCCTTCGAAGACCAGCAGGTCAAGCGGTCGTTGCAGCTGCGGCCAGTGCGCTTCGGGCAGGCGTTCATCGGCCAGCTTGTCGAAGCGAGGCATCGCGAAGGGCTGGCGTGTGGCCACGGCGTCCAGCACTGCATGGGCCAACGGCAGGTCATGGGTGCCCGGCGGGCCTCGGGTGATCAGCAGCGGGTGCACTTGGCGGGCCAGACGCTGCCGCTGTGCGCGGGTCAGGTAGACATCATCGATGGACAGCGTGGCGGCGTTCAGGCCGCGCGACTGGGCGCGCGCCACCACCTGCGCGGCCAGCGTCGATTTGCCGCTCCCCTGCAGGCCACTGATCGCCAATACTGGAACCGCTGCAGCGTTGCCCAGTGCATCGTCCAGCACCTGTTCGGCCAATGTTTCGGGGAATCCTTTCACCTGGGGCATATACGCAGCAGCGGCCATGCAGCCACAATAGCCCAATCCGTGTGAGAAGAACGCAATCATGAGCGACCTGTACGCCGAAGCCCTGTCCACGTTTGCCGGCCTGTTCGAAGAAGCCAAACAGAGCCGCGAGGTCGAGCCGAACGCGATGACCGTGGCCACTGCCGATACGCACGGCCGTCCCTCGGCACGTACCGTGCTGCTGAAGGCGTTCGACGAGCGTGGTTTCGTGTTCTACACCCACATGGACAGCCACAAGGGCCAGGAACTGCAGGCCAATCCGCAGGCCGCGCTGTTGTTCCTGTGGCGCAGCCTGCGCGAGGCCGGTATCCAGGTGCGCATTGAAGGCCGTGTCGAGCAGGTTGCCGATGCCGAAGCCGATGCCTATTTCGCCAGCCGCCCGCGCATGAGCCAGATCGGCGCGTGGGCCTCGCAGCAGTCGAAGACGCTGGCAACGCGCGAGGAATTCGATGCGCGCGTGGCCGAGGTCGAAGCCCGCTTCGAGGGCAAGGATGTGCCGCGCCCGGAGGGCTGGAGTGGCCTGCGCGTGGTGCCCGACCGCATCGAGTTCTGGTACGGCGCGCAGTTCCGCCTGCACGAACGCTGGTGCTATGAAGCCGGCGCCGAAGGGCGCTGGAGCAAGCGCCTGCTGTACCCGTGATCGCCAGCGCGCCCACGATCCGCCAGGCCACGCCGGCCGATGCGGGCGCGTGGGCGCAGTTGCGTCTCGGCCTGTGGACTGATGCCGATGATCCGCTGGAGGAACTGACGCAGTCGCTGGCAGATGCCGAAGGTGCTGTGTTCTTGGCCTGTGCGGCGGATGGCGAGGCGGTTGGTTTCGCTGAAGTGCGCCTGCGCCATGACTACGTGAACGGCACCGAGTCTTCGCCGGTGGGGTTCCTGGAGGGCTGGTGCGTGCAGCCGCAGTGGCAAGGCCGCGGCGTCGGCCGCGCCCTGCTGACGGCGGTGCAGGCGTGGACGCGCGATGCGGGCTGCCGCGAACTGGCCTCGGACAGTCGCGTGGAAGACGTGCAGGCTCACGCCGCGCATCGGGCCTGCGGCTTCGAAGAGACCGAACGGGTCGTCTATTTCCGCATGCCGCTGGAGCCATCGGCGTGAATCGCGTGGCGCTGTACCGCGTGGTGGTGTTCGTGCCGTCGGCAGCACTGGGCGCTGTGAAGCAGGGCATCCTGGCGGTGGATGCGTTGGCGGCCGGCGACTACGAGCACGGTATGTGGTGGTCGGCGCCGGGGTTCGAACAGTTCCGCCCGCGCGTGGGTGCGTCGCCCGTGCAGGGTGAGGCGGGGCGCACCGAAGTGGTCGACAGCGTACGCCTGGAATTCTGCCTGCCGCGAGATCCGCAGCGGCTGCAGCGCATCTTCGAACAGGGCATCGTGCCGCATCATCCGTGGCAGGTGCCGGTGGTGCAGGTGGAGGAAATCGAGCTTCTGCTGGCCGACGCACGCCTTTTGTAGAGTCGAGCCCTGCTCGGCTGCTGCTCCGACGCATGAGGCAGTCGACCAGGGCTCGACTCCACAAGAGCAGGCTGTCGCAAATGGACCGGATTGCTTCATCTGCGAGCAGGCCCATAACCGGCACACTCCGATGGATGATCTCGACTTCCGGAGTTGCCATGCCCTCCTGGCGTTGCCTGTTTGCGGTGCCGCCGCCGCGTCACGGCGTGGAAGCGTTCCTGCTGTTGATCGCCCGCATCGTCGCCGGGGTGATGTTCTGCGTGTCCGGCTGGAACAAGGTGTTCACCGATGCGGGCCGCGAACGCATGGTGCATACGCTGGTTGATGCGGGGATCCCGTTCCCGGTGTTCAGTGCGCCGGTGCTCGGCGGCATTTAATGGATTGCGGGCGGCCTGCTGGTGCTGGGCCTGCTCAGCCGGCCTTCGGCCCTGCTGCTGGCGGGGATCTGTGCGGTGGCAGCGCTGACCGATGGCATCGCGCGCATTCCTGCGGGACTGAGCGTGCCGGATTGGTTGAGCTGGTTCTTCTACCTGAGCGAAGTGCCGCTGGGTGTGTTGCTGTTGTGGATTGCCGCAGTGGGGAGTGGACGGTTCGCGATCGAAGCGCGTTGGGCGCGCTGATTGCACTTTATTCCGCGCCCGGCCGACGAGCGTGCTGTAGCGCCTGGACGCTCCAGTAGATCCACGCCAGCGTGGATGGGATGATTGGGAAAAGCGGTGCGAACCAAGGTTCGCACCCACCGGGAATCGCTTCGCACCGCCGAGGGCATCGGTTTGCCCCCAAACAGACATCGGCATCGGTTCGCCCCGGCCAGAGATCGGTGTGCACCAGCCAGATGGCAGGACGTTACAATCCCTCCGCGCGCAGCCAGCGCCATAGCGTGGTGCGTGAGACGCCCAGCGCCTGTGCCATGCCCTCGCGGTCATTGCGGTGTTCCTGCAACAGCGTTTCCAACTGCGCACGCGGCGGCCGCTTGCCATTGCTTTCCACTGGTAGCGCAGCGGCGCCCTCATTCACCAGCTCGGGTGCCAGCTGCAGCAGTCGCGCGGCATCAATCAGCCCCTCACCAGGTTGCCAATGGATGCGCAGCCGATCCACCAGATTGCGCAATTCGCGCACATTTCCGGGCCACTCTGCGGTGGTCAGCACCGCCAGTGCCTCCGCATCCAGTGGCGCGTCGATACCACGCATCTGGCGGAAGAAATGCTGCGCCAGCAGCGCGATGTCACCGCGCCGGGCACGCAGTGCGGGCAGGGCGATGCGCAGCGCGGCCAGGCGGTAATACAGGTCGCGGCGGAAGCTGCCGGCCGCCACGCGCTGCTCGAGCGACTGCAGGGTCGCGGCCACCACGCGAAGGTCGACCGGGGTCGGTTCGGTGGCACCGACACGCAGTACCTCGCGTTCTTCCAGCACCCGCAGCAGGCGGGTCTGCAGTGGCAGCGGCAGTTCGCCGATTTCATCCAGGAACAGGGTGCCGCCGTCAGCGGCCTCGACCAGGCCGACGCGGCCGCCACGGCGTGCGCCGGTGAAGGCGCCATCGCTGTAGCCGAACAGCTCCGCTTCCAGCAGCGATTCGCTGATCGCGCCACAGTTCAGTGCCACGAAGCGGCCACGGCGTCCGCTGGCGGCGTGCAGCTGGCGCGCCACCAGTTCCTTGCCGGTGCCGGTTTCGCCGGTGACCAGTACGGTGCTGTCATGCGGGGCGTACAGCGCGATCTGTGCGCGCACCTGTGCCATGGCCTCGCTGTCGCCGAGCAGGTCGTGGGCATCGCTGCGCGGTGCGGCACGGCGGCGCGGCGCGGGCCGGCTGCCGCCGGAGCGGGCCAGGGTCTGGGTCAGTTCCAACGCGTGCTCGAACGCTTGCCGTACCGAATCTGCCGAGTACAGCAGCACGCCGGGCAGTCCGGCCTGTTCGGCGTGGTCGATGGCCATGCCGGTGCCGACGATCACCTCGATGCCGTTGGCGCGCAGGTCGGCGATGCAGTCGCGGGCGTCCTCGCGGGTGACGAAGCGGCGATGCTCGATGTCCAGGCCGAAGCTCTGCTGGAAGTTGCTGAACACCGGCACGTCGCTGGCGTGGGTGACCAGGCCGATACGGCCGGCGATCCGCCGTGCGCGCGCCAAGGCTTCCATCAGGTCGAAGCCGTTGGCCTGGATCGGCACCAGCGGCAGCTCCAGCCGGCTGCGCAGCCAGGCCGCGTTGGAGCCGCCGGCGATGACCACGTCGCAGTGCTCGCGGCGCAGGCGCTGGCCGATCACGTCCACCGCTTCCTCGAAGCCGAGGTTGATCTGCTCGATACGCGCGCGGCGATCGAACTCGGGAATGACGTCGCCGAGAAGACCGGTCAGCCGCGAGACGCTGACGGTCCAGATCACCGGCCGACTGGGGTCGGCATCGGCGTGGCGCAGGGGCGAGCGGGGCAGGTACATGGCGGCGCGCGTTGGACGGGATGTTTCATGATACATCTGTTTCAATGTTTCATATGTTTCGCTGTTGCATGGGCGTCATTCCCGTGAAATCAACGGCTTGCAGCTTGGCATGGTGCTTGCGCTCTCTTTCCCGTACTTCAACCTGGATTGCCGCATGACCGCTTCCACTCCTTTCTCCGCCGGTGCCCGCTTCCGTGAGGCGCTGGCTGCCGAATCGCCGCTGCAGGTGATCGGCGCGATCAACGCCAACCACGCCCTGCTGGCCAAGCGCGCCGGCTTCCGCGCCATCTACCTGTCCGGCGGCGGTGTTGCCGCGGGCTCGCTGGGCCTGCCGGACCTGGGCATCAACACCCTGGAAGACGTGCTGGTGGACGTGCGCCGCATCACCGATGTCTGCGACCTGCCGTTGATGGTCGACATCGACACCGGCTTCGGCCCGAGCGCGTTCAACATCGCGCGCACCGTGAAGTCGCTGATCAAGGCCGGCGCGGCCGCCTGCCACATCGAAGACCAGGTCGGCGCCAAGCGCTGCGGTCACCGCCCGGGCAAGGAAATCGTCTCGCAGGGTGAAATGGTCGACCGCGTGAAGGCGGCTGCCGATGCCAAGACCGATCCGGACTTCTTCCTGATCGCGCGTACCGACGCCATCCAGGTGGACGGCGTGGACAAGGCCATCGAGCGCGCCATCGCCTGTGTCGAGGCCGGTGCCGACGGCATCTTCGCCGAGGCGGCCTACGACCTGGACACCTATCGCCGCTTCGTCGACGCGGTGAAGGTGCCGGTGCTGGCGAACATCACCGAGTTCGGCGCCACCCCGCTGTTCAGCCGCGATGAACTGGCTTCTGCCGGCGTTGCGATCCAGCTGTTCCCGCTGTCGGCCTTCCGCGCCGCCAACAAGGCCGCCGAGAACGTCTACCAGGCGGTGCGCCGCGATGGCCACCAGCGCAACGTGGTGGAGACCATGCAGACCCGCGAAGAACTCTACGACCGCATCGGCTACCACGCCTTCGAGCAGCAGCTCGATGCACTGTTCGCCGCCAAGAAATAAGCAGTACCCTGCACCATCAAGTTTTCGGAGGGAAACATGAACGATACGACCGCAACCCCGACCTTCAAGCCGAAGAAGTCCGTCGCCCTGTCCGGCACCGCCGCCGGCAACACCGCGCTGTGCAGCGTGGGCCGCAGCGGCAACGACCTGCACTACCGCGGCTACGACATCCTGGACCTGGCCAACACCAGCGAGTTCGAGGAAATCGCCTACCTGCTGGTGCACGGCAAGCTGCCGACCCGCGCCGAGCTGGTTTCGTACAAGGCCAAACTGAAGTCGCTGCGTGGCATTCCTGCTGCGGTGAAGGCGGCGCTGGAAGAGCTTCCGCCGTCGGCACACCCGATGGACGTGATGCGTACCGGCGTGTCCGTGCTCGGCTGCGTGGCGCCGGAGAAGGACGACCACAACCATCCGGGCGCGCGTGACATCGCCGACAAGCTGATGGCCTGCCTCGGTTCGATGCTGCTGTACTGGTACCACTGGAGCCACAACGGCCGCGCCATCGACGTGGAAACCGACGATGACTCGATCGGTGGCCACTTCCTGCACCTGCTGCACGGCGAGAAGCCGCAGGAATCGTGGGTGAAGGCGATGCACACCTCGCTGATCCTGTACGCGGAGCACGAGTTCAACGCCTCGACGTTCACCTGCCGCGTCATCGCCGGCACCGGCAGCGACATGTACAGCGCGATCTGCGGTGGCATCGGCGCGCTGCGCGGTCCGAAGCACGGCGGCGCCAACGAAGTGGCGTTCGAAGTGCAGAAGCGCTACGACAGTCCCGATGAGGCCGAGGAAGACATCAAGGCCCGCGTCGAGCGCAAGGAAGTGGTGATCGGTTTCGGCCACCCGGTCTACACCGTCTCTGATCCGCGCAACAAGGTGATCAAGGACGTGGCCCGCGAGCTGTCCGAAGAGCAGTCGAGCATGAAGATGTACAACATCGCCGAACGCCTGGAATCGGTGATGTGGGACATCAAGAAGATGTTCCCGAACCTGGACTGGTTCAGCGCCGTCAGCTACCACATGATGGGCGTGCCGACCGCGATGTTCACTCCCCTGTTCGTGATCGCCCGCACCGCCGGCTGGAGCGCGCACATCGTCGAGCAGCGTATCGACGGCAAGATCATCCGCCCGAGCGCCAACTACATCGGTCCGGAAGACCGCGACTTCGTCGCCATCGACAAGCGCGTCTGATCCACCTGCCGTACCCATCCGGCCGGCCGCGTGCCGGCCGGGTGCTTTCGCCGCCGCACCGCCGGCACCCGGCCCGCCCCAAGTACTCCGCCAGCCCATGAATACCGATTACCGCAAGAACCTCCCCGGCAGCGCGCTGGATTATTTCGACGCGCGTGCCGCTGTCGATGCGATCCAGCCCGGCGCCTACGCCACCCTGCCGTACACCTCGCGCGTGCTGGCCGAGAACCTGGTGCGTCGCTGCGATCCGGCCACGCTCGGCGATTCGCTGAAGCAGCTGATCGAGCGCCGTCGCGACCTCGATTTCCCGTGGTTCCCGGCGCGCGTGGTCTGCCACGACATCCTCGGCCAGACCGCGCTGGTGGACCTGGCCGGCCTGCGTGATGCGATCGCCGACAAGGGTGGCGACCCGGCCAAGGTCAACCCGGTTGTGCCGGTGCAGCTGATCGTCGATCACTCGCTGGCGGTGGAGTGCGGTGGTTTCGATCCGCAGGCGTTCGAAAAGAACCGCGCGATCGAAGATCGTCGCAATGAAGACCGTTTCCACTTCATCGACTGGACCAAGCAGGCATTCCAGAACGTGGATGTGATTCCGCCGGGCAACGGCATCATGCACCAGATCAACCTGGAGAAGATGTCTCCGGTGATCTACGTGCAGGACGGCGTGGCCTTCCCGGATACCTGCGTGGGCACCGACAGCCACACCCCGCACGTGGATGCGCTGGGCGTGATCGCCATTGGTGTGGGTGGTCTGGAAGCGGAGAACGTGATGCTGGGCCGCGCGTCGTGGATGCGCCTGCCCGACACCGTCGGTGTCGAACTGACTGGCCGCCCGCAGCCGGGCATCACCGCCACCGACGTGGTGCTGGCGTTGACCGAGTTCCTGCGCAGGGAACGCGTGGTCGGCGCGTGGCTTGAATTCTTCGGCGAGGGTGCCGCGGCACTGACCATCGGTGACCGTGCCACCATCTCCAACATGTGCCCCGAATACGGGGCCACCGCCGCGATGTTCTACATCGACGCGCAGACCACCGATTACCTGCGCCTGACCGGGCGCGAGGAGTCGCAGGTAGCGCTGGTGGAAAACTACGCACGTACCACCGGTCTGTGGGCCGACGATCTGGCGACCGCGCAGTACGAGCGCGTGCTGCACTTCGACCTGTCCAGCGTGGTGCGCAACATGGCTGGCCCGTCCAACCCGCACAAGCGCGTGGCCACTGCCGATCTGGCCGAGCGCGGCATCGCCGACGAGGCCAAGCTGGAAGCGGGCAAGGCCGAGCAGGCGCAGGGCCTGATGCCCGATGGCGCGGTGATCATCGCGGCCATCACCAGCTGCACCAACACCTCCAATCCGCGCAACGTGATCGCCGCCGCACTGCTGGCGCGCAACGCCAACGCACGTGGCCTGCAGCGCAAGCCGTGGGTGAAGTCGTCGCTGGCGCCGGGTTCCAAGGCCGTCCAGCTGTACCTGGAAGAATCCGGCCTGCTGCCGGACCTGGAGCAGCTCGGCTTCGGCATCGTCGCCTTCGCGTGCACTACCTGCAATGGCATGAGTGGTGCGCTGGATCCGAAGATCCAGCAGGAAATCATCGACCGTGACCTGTATTCCACGGCCGTGCTGTCGGGTAACCGCAACTTCGATGGCCGCATCCATCCGTACGCCAAGCAGGCCTTCCTGGCGTCGCCACCGCTGGTGATCGCCTATGCCATCGCCGGCACTGTGCGCTTTGACATCGAGAAGGACGTGCTGGGCGTGGACGCCGACGGCAACGAGGTGCGCCTGAAGGACATCTGGCCGAGCGACGCCGAGATCGACGCGGTGGTGAAGGCCTCGGTGAAGCCCGAGCAGTTCCGCAAGGTCTACAACCCGATGTTCAACGTGCGCGTGGAGCACGGCGCCGCGGTCAGCCCGCTGTACGACTGGCGCCCGCAGAGCACCTACATCCGTCGTCCTCCGTACTGGGAGGGCGCACTGGCCGGCGAGCGCACGCTGGCAGGCATGCGCGCGCTGGCGGTGCTGCCGGACAACATCACCACCGACCACCTGTCGCCGTCCAACGCGATTCTGGCGTCCAGTGCCGCCGGCGAATACCTCGCGAAGATGGGCCTGCCGGAAGAGGACTTCAATTCCTACGCCACCCATCGCGGCGACCACCTGACCGCGCAGCGCGCCACCTTCGCCAATCCGAAGCTGTTCAACGAAATGGTGCGCAATGACGACGGCAGCGTGAAGCAGGGTTCGCTGGCGCGCGTGGAGCCGGAAGGCAAGGTGATGCGCATGTGGGAGGCGATCGAGACCTACATGGAGCGCAAGCAGCCGCTGATCATCATCGCCGGCGCCGACTACGGCCAGGGCAGCTCGCGTGACTGGGCCGCAAAGGGCGTGCGCCTGGCTGGCGTCGAGGCGATCGTGGCCGAGGGCTTCGAACGCATCCACCGTACCAACCTGATCGGCATGGGCGTGCTGCCGCTGGAGTTCAAGCCGGGCACCACCCGCCTGACCGTGGGGATCGACGGTACCGAGACCTTTGACGTGATCGGCGAGCGTACCCCGCGTGCCGAACTGACCCTGGTCATCCACCGCCGCGACGGCCAGGACGTGATCGTGCCGGTCACCTGCCGCCTGGACAGCGACGAGGAAGTGGCGATCTACGAGGCCGGCGGCGTGCTGCAGCGCTTCGCCCAGGACTTCCTGGAAGGCGCCAAGGTGGCGTAAGGCAGCAGATAGCTGACTTGTATCGAGTTGCCGCCATGCTGGCTTCGGCCCGCATGGCGGTGGTCACGGAGGAGAGGGGTGTTGCCCCATCTGCATGGGAACGGCGTTCTACAACATCGCAGGCACGGTCAACACCGCCTTCATCCTGCTGAGCCTATTGGGTGTGGGCGCGCAGTTGCGCCTGGTGCGCAACCGTCGGGAGCGTGCGGACGCGACTGACAGCGCCACTGCAGTATTGTCGCTGAATCAATTCACGGTCAGCTTCCTGGCGTACCTGTCTTTCTTCGTCTATGGCTACAGCGTCACGCCGTTCAATCACTTCATTGTCTGGCCACGCTTGCTCGCGTCGGTGCTGGTCATGGCCATCCTGGTGGAGATCTGGCGCGACCGACGGAATCGCTCCGCGACGACCAGCGTGTTGGCAGCCGCGCTGCTGCTGATCTGCGCGCTGACCGGCTTGGCCTGGGGTGATCGTCACGCGGACGAGGGCAGGGTGGTGGCCAGTGCGATGATCGTGGCCATCACTGCCTTGCTGGCGCAGGGCTATACGCATCAGATCCTGTTGATCCTTCGCAATGGCCATACCGGTGCAGTGTCGCTGCGGATGAGCCAGTGGATCCTGCTCATGGACCTGTCCACGATCGTATTTGCCTTCGCCATGGGCCTACGGATGGGATGGCCGTTGCTGCTGCTGGCAGTGGTGAGTGGCAGTACCAAGCTGGTCATCCTGTACCTGTTCCGATGGCAGCAGGGAACGTCCGCGCGGGCGCGGCGAAGTCATACTGGAGCGCCTGCGTGATGGCGAAGGCCTCTTTAAGCAACGGCTGGCGCTTTCTGCCCTTGTCGTTGCCTTTGGTGCCTCGCAGACTGTCGCGTGACAGTTCCGCAGTGGAGGTCTATATGGTCAATGTCAACGTGGTGCTGACTGATGAGCTCAAACAGTTCGTGGACCAGGAAGTTCGTGAAGGCGACTACGCCAGCGCTTCCGAGTACGTTCGCGACCTTATCCGTCAGCGTCGGCGAAGCAAGGCTGAAGACCTGCTTCGCCAGTTGATCGCTGAAGGTCTTGCTTCGGGGCCTCCGGCCCCCTGCCTCTGGGGCACTTCCAGAAACTGCTCGAGCGCGCATCGAATCGAAGATGAAGCCAGTACATATGGCCCACCTTAGGGCGGTGCACGGCTCCCAGAGAATTGTTTCACTGCACACAGGAACCCGATCCATGACCTTCCTCCCGCAACTCCGTATTCCCGCTACCTACATGCGCGGTGGCACCAGCAAGGGCGTGTTCTTCCGCCTGCAGGACCTGCCCGAGGCCGCGCAGGTGCCGGGCGCCGCACGCGATGCACTGCTGATGCGCGTGATCGGCTCGCCCGATCCGTATGGCAAGCAGACCGATGGCATGGGCGGTGCAACGTCCAGCACCAGCAAATGCGTGATCATCTCCACCGCTTCTGTGCCGGACCACGATGTGGACTACCTGTACGGCCAGGTCTCGATCGATACCGCCTTCGTCGACTGGAGCGGCAACTGCGGCAACCTCAGCACTGCGGTCGGCCCGTTCGCGATTGCCAACGGCCTGATCGATCCCGCCCGCGTGCCGCGCGATGGCCTGTGCACCGTACGCATCTGGCAGGCCAACATCGGCAAGACCATCATCGCGCACGTGCCGATGCGCGATGGCGAAGTACAGGAGACCGGCGATTTCGAGCTGGATGGCGTGACCTTCCCGGCGGCCGAGATCCAGCTGGAATTCATCGATCCGTCCGACGACGGTGATGCGGGCGCGATGTTCCCGACCGGCAATCTGGTCGATACATTGGACGTGCCCGGCGTGGGCAGCTTCGAGGTGACCATGATCACCGCCGGCATCCCGACCATCTTCCTCAACGCCGCCGACCTCGGCTACACCGGGACCGAGCTGCAGCCGGCAATCAACGAAGACAAGGCGGCACTACAGAAGTTCGAGACCATTCGTGCCTACGGCGCGCTGCGCATGGGCCTGATCAACACGCTGGAAGACGCGGCAACCCGCCAGCACACACCGAAGGTCGCCTTCGTGGCACCGGCACAGGACTACGTGTCGTCCAGCGGCAAGGCCATTCCGGCCTCGGCGATCGACCTGCATGCGCGTGCGCTGTCGATGGGCAAGCTGCATCACGCGATGATGGGGACCGCCGCCGTGGCGATCGGTACCGCAGCGGCGATTCCGGGCACGCTGGTCAATCGCGCGGCCGGTGGCGGCGAACGCGAAGCAGTAACCTTCGGCCATCCCTCCGGCACGCTGCGCGTGGGCGCGCTGGCCGGCCTCGTTGACGGCCAGTGGACGGTGACCAAGGCCATCATGAGCCGCAGCGCCCGCGTATTGATGGAAGGCAAGGTGCGGGTACCGGCCGAGTAACCAGCCGAACGGCGCCGGCATCACATGCTCTGGTGGATGCCAACCTTGGTTGGCATTGCATTGGCACCGCCCGGGTACGGTCCAGCGCCAGCCTAGGTTGGCGATTACCGGGAGGCGCGGCCTGACCTGCTTCTGAAGAGGAGATCGACGATGTCCGACAACCACACCCCATCCAACGAGCGTGCAGCGTGGGATGCACTGCTGGTGGATATCGTCGATTACGTGCGCGATGCCCGCATCGACTCTCCGCTGGCCTTCCAGACCGCGCACCACTGCCTGCTCGATACGCTGGGCTGTGGCCTGGAAGCGCTGTCCTTCCCGGCCTGCAGCAAGCTGCTCGGGCCGCTGGTGCCAGGCATCAGCGTGGTCAACGGCGCGCGCGTACCGGGCACGCACTACGTGCTGGATCCGGTGCAGGCCGCCTTCAACATCGGCGCAATGGTGCGCTGGCTGGATTTCAACGACACCTGGCTCGCCGCCGAATGGGGGCACCCGTCGGACAACCTGGGCGGCATCCTCGCCGTCTGCGATTGGCTGGGCCGCAACGCGCAGGCCCTGCGCCGACCGCCGCCGACCGTGCACGACGTGTTGCTGGCGATGATCAAGGCGCACGAGATCCAGGGCGTGCTGGCCCTGCAGAACTCCTTCAACCAGGTCGGGCTGGACCATGTGGTGCTGGTCAAGGTCGCCACCACGGCGGTGGTCTCGCAGCTGCTCGGGCTGGACCGCGAGCGCATGCTCAATGCGCTGTCGCTGGCCTGGGTCGATGGCCAAGCGCTGCGCACCTACCGGCACGCACCCAACACCGGCTCGCGCAAGAGCTGGGCGGCCGGCGATGCGACCAGCCGTGGCGTGCGCCTGGCCTTGATGGCAGCCAGCGGTGAGATGGGCTATGCCAGCGTGCTGAGCGCGCCAACCTGGGGCTTCGAGGCCGTGTCCATGCGCGGTCAGGCACTGACGCTGGGGCGACCGTTAGGCAGCTATGTGATGGAGAACGTGCTGTTCAAGATCAGCTACCCGGCCGAGTTCCACGGCCAGACCGCAGTGGAGGCCGCGGTCATGCTGCACCAGCAGTTGCTTGCGATGGGGCGGCGGGTCGAGGACATTGCGCACATCGCGATCCGGACCCAGGAAGCCTGCATCCGCATCATCGACAAGCAGGGCCCACTGCATAACCCGGCCGACCGCGACCACTGCGTGCAGTACATGGTCGCCATCGCATTGCTGCATGGGCGGCTGGTGGCAGAGGACTACGAGGACGATGTGGCGGCGGATCCGCGCATCGATGCACTGCGCGCGAAGATGGGCTGTCATGAGGATCCGCAGCTCAGCGCCGATTACCTGGACCCGGACAAGCGCAGCATCGCCAACGGCCTGAGTGTGCGCTTCAGCGACGGTACTGAGCTGCCCGAGGTACTGGTGGAATACCCGCTGGGCCACGCGCGCCGACGTGAGGAGGGCATTCCGTTGCTGATGGACAAGTTCCGCCGGCACCTGGCCCACCGCTTCCCGACCACCCAGCAGCAGCGCATCCTGGCCGCATCGCTGGACCCTGTGGCGCTGGCGGCGATGCCGGTGACCGACTACGTGGACCTGTACCTGCCGGGCTAGAGCGATCGGTAGTGCCGGCCGCTGGCCGGCAATTCCATCCAATCTGCCATGCCGGTTGCCGGCCAGCGGCCGGCACTACCCGCACTTGGGGCAATTGCCGAATTCGCGTCAACACTTTGACGTGGCCTGCCTATAATGGCCGCCTCGATCAAGGAGTGACGACATGAGCGGTCCGGCACGGCGGAAGCGGTGGGGATGGGCGGCGGCGGTACTGGCAGGAGGCCTGTTGCTGGGCCTGGCTGGCTGCCGCAATGACAGCGGGCAGCTGCCCAAGGCCAGCGGTGAAGCCATCACCACCAAGGCCGAGCAGGTGAAGGAATTCACCCTGCTGCGTGCCTACCCGGACCAGAAGAATGACGGCCTGTCGCTGGCGCTGGAGTTCTCGCGCCCGCTGGTCGGCACCCAGGATTTCGACAAGCTGGTGCGCTTCGAAGAGAAGGTCGGCACCGACGACAGCAGCTGGACGCTGTCCGATGACGGCCTGACCCTGCGCTACCCGTTCGTCGAGGCCGGCAAGGAGTTCAGCCTGGTGGTCTCGCCGGACCTGCTGGCCGCCGATGGCAGCCGCCTGGGCAAGGAGCTGAAACAGAAGGTGTTCAGCGGCGAGCTGAAACCGGTGGTCGGCTTCGCCTCGCAGGGCAGCGTGCTGCCGGCCAAGGACAGTCGTGGCCTGCCGGTGGTCTCGGTGAACGTGCCGGAGGTCGACGTCGAGTTCCTGCGCGTGCGCGAGAAGGACCTGCCGACCTTCTTCAGCCAGTACCAGCGCGGTGGCCGCCGCGGCAGCTGGGAGCTGAGCAGCGACTACGAGCGCAGCCCGATCAACAAGCTGGCAGAGCCGGTCTACGTCAACCGCTTCATCCTGGGCGGCAAGAAGAACGAGCGGGTGCTGACCTACCTGCCGACCCAGGACATCAAGGAACTGCAGGAGCCGGGCCTGTACTTCGCCCTGCTCAAGCGCACCGGTGACTACGAAGGCGAGTTCGATACCGCGTTCTTCTCGGTCAGCGACATCGGCCTGCATACCCGCGCCTACAAGGACAAGCTGTTCGTCCATACCGCCGGCCTGAAGGACGGCGCGCCGCTGAAGGGCATCGACCTGCGCGTGCTCGATGCCAAGGGCGAGGTGGTGCTGAAGGGCAGCACCGACGGCAATGGCAATGCGCTGCTGAACTACACCCTGGATGCCACCCACGTGCTGGTCGCCAGCACCGGCAAGGACACCAGCTTCCTGCCGTTCAACCAGCCGGCGCTGGACCTGAGCGAATTCGCCGTGGCCGGCCGTGACAATGCCTGGTTCGACGTCTACGCCTGGTCCGGCCGCGACCTGTACCGCCCGGGCGAGACCGTGCGCCTGTCCGCCCTGCTGCGCGACAACGACGGCAAGCCGGTCAAGGCGCAACCGGTATTCCTGCGGCTGAAGCAGCCCGACGGCAAGACCTTCCGCGAGACCCGCCTGCAGCCGGGCGACCAGGGCTACATCAACTTCGAGCAGGTCATTCCCGCCGAGGCGCCGACCGGGCGCTGGCAGGTCGAGTTCCGCACCGACCCGGCCAGCAAGGAAGCGATCCAGGGCATGACCCTGCGCATCGAGGAATTCCTGCCGGAACGCATGAAGCTGGACTTGGACAGCGCGCAGAAGACGCTGAAGCCGGGTGAGGACCTGCGCCTGCAGGCCAATGGTGCCTATCTGTACGGGGCACCGGCCAATGGCAACCGCTTCACGGCACGTATGGCGGTGGCCGCCGAGCAGAAGCCGGTGGAGGGCCTGCCGGGCTATTTCTTCGGTGACCCGACCCTGCAGCTGCCGCGCGAGGCCAAGGACGTGATCGATACCACGCTGCCGGGCAACGGCCAGCTGCGTGAGGACGTCGCGTTGCCGGAAGAGGCAGCCAAGGCCAAGGCGCCGATTGCCGTAGTGCTGTCCGGCAGCCTGTATGAAACCGGTGGCCGCACGGTCACCCGTACCCTGAAGCGGGTGATGTGGCCGGCCAACGCCCTGGTCGGTGTACGCCCGCTGTTCAACCCGGAGGACGGTGCCGATTCCAACGGCAACGCGCGCTTCGAATTGATGCGCGTGGATGCTGCTGGTACGCCGCAGCCGGCCAAGGGCTTGAAGATCACTCTGGTGCGCGAGCTGCGCGACTACCACTGGACCTTCAACGACAACCGCTGGGACTACGATTTCACCCGCCGTTTCGAGAACAAGGAAACCCGCACCGTCGATGCCGGCAGCAGTGCGGTCGCCTTCGATTTCCCGGTGGAGTGGGGCGAGTACCGGGTGGACGTGTTCGACCCGTCCACCGGCCTGACCAGCCGTTACCCGTTCCGCGCCGGCTGGAGCTGGGGTGATGACAACCGCGGCCTGGACGCGCGCCCGGACAAGATCAAGCTGGGCCTGGACAAGACCGGCTACAAGGCAGGCGACACGCTTGAGGTGACGGTGACCCCGCCGCACGCCGGCAAGGGCATCCTGATGGTCGAGACCGACCGCATGCTGTACGTGCAGGACATCGACGCCAAGCCGGGTTCGACCTTCAAGATTCCGGTCACCGCTGACTGGGAGCGCCACGACGTCTACATCACCGCGCTGGTGTTCCGCGGCGGCAGTGCGCCGAGCAAGATCACCCCGGCCCGTGCGGTGGGCGTGGTGCACGTGCCGATGGACCGCAAGGGGCGCACCGTGGCCGTCGGCCTGGCAGCGCCCAAGCAGATGCGACCGGAACAGGACCTGCCGGTGACGGTCAGCGCACCGCAGCTGGCCGGCAAAATGGCGCACGTCACGGTCTCGGCGGTGGACGTGGGCATCCTCAACATCACCCGCTTCCCGGTGCCCGATGCCGGTGCGCACTTCTTCGCCCAGCGTCGCCTCGGCATCGATGCCTACGACATCTACAGCCGGGTGATCGAGAGCTTTGACGGCGGCGCCGGCAAGCTGAAGTTCGGTGGCGACATGGCGCTGCAGGCGTTGCCGCAGGCCAAGCGCCCGACCGCGCGCGTGCAGACCGTGGACCTGTTCTCTGGCCCGGTGCAGCTCGATGCCAAGGGCATCGCCCGCATCCGCCTGAAGGTGCCGGACTTCAACGGTACCCTGCGGGTGTCGGCACTGGTCTACAGCGATGACCAGTACGGCAAGCGCGACGTGGAAACCGTTGTGCGCGCGCCGATCCTGGCTGAAGCCAGCATGCCGCGCGTGCTCGCTCCGGGCGACCGCAGCACCGTGACCCTGGATGTGCAGAACTTCACCGGCAAGCCGGGCCAGTTCAACGTGAAGGTGGAAAGCGAGGGCCCGCTGAACCTGGGCGAAGGCAGCCGCAGCGTGCAGTTGAATGCCGACGCCAAGACCACGTTGAGCTTCCCGCTTTCGGCACGCGAGGGCCACAGCGTGGCCAAGGTGCGGGTGCGGGTGGACGGCAACGGCTTCAAGGCCGATCGCCGTTACGACCTGCCGGTGCGTGCGGCGTGGCCGCAGGTGCTGCGTTCGCAGGTGCGCACGCTTGATCCTTTGGCCGCGGTCAGCCTCGACAACAGCCTGACCGATGGCCTGATGGCCGAGTCGGTGAATGCCCGCCTGCTGGTCAGCCCGCTGCCGCCGATCCCGTTCGCCAGTGCGCTGCAGGGTGCATTGAACTACCCGTATGGCTGTGCCGAGCAGACCACCAGCAAGGGCTACGCCGCGCTGATCCTGGACCAGGCAACATCGTCGATGCTCGGTGCCGACGGGCTGGATGCCAAGACCCGCCGCGAGCGCATGGAAGGTGCGTTTGGCCGCCTGGCGTCGATGCAGGTGGCCAATGGCAACTTCTCGATGTGGGGTGACGACGGCTACGTGAACCCGTGGCTGACCCCGTACATCACCGAGTTCCTGCTCGATGCCAAGGACGCCGGCTTCGCCGTGCCCGACAACGTGCTGCAGAAGGCACTCAACCGCCTCAGCGAGGATCTGCTGTCCGGTGGCAACCAGTTCTATGGCCAGGACGACCGCGAGAAACTGAAGTTCGCCAACCAGGCGTACTCGGGCTACGTGCTGGCCAGGGTCAACCGTGCGCCGCTGGGTACCCTGCGCACGCTGTACGACAACGAGCGCAGCAAGGCGGTCGGCGGCCTGTCGCTGGTCCACCTGGGCGTGGCGCTGTCGTTGCAGGGCGATGCCAAGCGCGGCCAGGCCGCGCTGGCGGCGGCCTTCGCCAAGTCCAGCAGCGAACGCCCGTCGTACTTCGGCGACTACGGCAGTGCGATCCGTGATGACGCGCTGATGATCGCGCTGACCCACGAAAACAAGCTGGCCAAGCCGGCCTGGGATGCACGTGCGGTTGACCTCGGCCGCGGCCTGGATGCGCGCCGCAATGCCGGCTGGATGTGGCTGAGTACGCAGGAACAGGTGGCGATTGCCCGCCTTGGCAAGGCGCTTGCTGCCAACCAGAAGGCGCTGGTGGCCGGTGAACTGGTGATCGGTGGCAACACCGAAGCCATCGGCGAACGCAAGCTGTTCGGCCGCAACTTCAGTGCAAATGAACTCGCCAGCGGCGTGCGCTTCACCCCGCAGGGCCAGCCGCCGATGTTCGCCAGCATCGACGTGGCCGGTATCCCGCGCAGCGCGCCGGCACCGGATAACAGCGTGCTGGGCGTCGAGCGCAGCTACTACGGCACCGATGGCAAGCCGTGGTCGCCGCGGCCGCTGAAGGAAGGCGAAGCCCTGATCGTGCGCGTCACCGTCACCGCTGACACCACGATGCCCGATGCACTGCTGACCGACCTGCTGCCGGCCGGCCTGGAGATCGAGAACTTCAACCTGGGCGATGCCAAGCAGTGGGCCGACGTGGTGGTCGATGGCATCACCATCAGCGACCGGGGTGAAGCCGCCGATACCAAGCACGAGGAATTCCGCGACGACCGCTACGTGGCCGCGCTGAAGCTCTCGCGTGGCAGCAAGGCCAACGTGTTCTACCTGGTGCGCGCGGTGACCCCGGGTACCTACTCGGTGCCGCCGCCGCTGGTGGAGGACATGTACCGGCCGCAGCTGCGCGGCGTCGGCCGCAGCAACCCGACCACGATCACGGTGGTACAGCCGTGACCGCGCGGACGGGCCGCGACGGTGCGGCCCGTCCAGCTGGCAAGCTCCAATGCGGCACGCTGCAATGAAGAACACGATGACGACCCGGCTGGCGACCCTGCGCCGCCGGCTGCAGCCACTGTGGCCGTGGCTGCGCTGGGGTATGGCCGCCACGCTGGCACTGCTGCTGGTGCTGGATTTCGTCTTCCCGCCGCCTCTGCCGAAGCAACGCGATACCAGCACTCTGGTGGTGGCTGCCGATGGCACGCCGCTGCGTGCGTTCGCCGACGCCGAGGGCGTGTGGCGTTATCCGGCATCGACCGACAGCGTCTCGCCGCTGTACCTGCAGGCGCTGCTGACCTACGAAGACCGCTGGTTCTGGCGCCATCCGGGCATCAACCCGCTGGCGATCCTGCGTGCCAGTGGCCAGCTGCTGCGCGGTGGTCGCATCGTGTCCGGTGGCTCGACCTTGACCATGCAGGTCGCACGCATCCTCGATCCGCATACGCGCACGCCCTGGGGCAAGCTCAAGCAGATGCTGCGTGCGGTGCAGTTGGAAGTGCACCTGAGCAAGCAGCAGATCCTGGCCCTGTACCTGGAGCGCGCACCCTACGGCGGCACCATCGAGGGCGTGGAAGCGGCCAGCTGGGCCTACCTGGGCAAGCCGGCGGCGCAGCTGTCGCATGCCGAGGCGGCGTTGCTGGCGGTGCTGCCACAGGCGCCGAGCCGGCTGCGCCCGGACCGCCATCCGGAAGCGGCGCAGAAGGCACGCGACAAGGTGCTGTCACGCATGGCCGAGCTGGGCGCGTGGACAGCGGAAGAAGTGGAAGATGCGCGCATCGAGAACGTGGTCGCACGCTCGCTGCGGCCGCCGCTGCATGCCGCGTTGCTGGCACAGCGCCTGCACTCGGCGCATCCGGGCCAGGCACGCATTCAGAGCAGTATCGACATCGGCCTGCAGCGCACCCTGGAAGAACGCGTGGCCAGCTACTTCTCCACGCTGCCCGAGCGCACCTCGGCGGCCCTGCTGGTGGTCGACAACCAGACCCTGCAGGCGCGTGCCTATGTCGGCACGCTGGCGTTCGGTGACCGCCAGCGGCTCGGCCACGTGGACATGGTGCAGGCCTGGCGCTCGCCTGGGTCCACGCTCAAGCCGTTCCTGTATGCAATGGCGCTGGACGATGGCCTGATCCACTCGGAAAGCCTGCTGGTCGATGCGCCGCAGAGTTTCGGCAGCTACCGCCCCGGCAACTTCGACATGGCCTTCAATGGGCCGATCGGCGCCTCCAGCGCGCTGCGGCTGTCACTCAACGTGCCCTCGGTGGACCTGCTGCAGCGGGTCGGTCCGGCGCGCTTTGCTGCGCGCCTGTCGCACTCCGGCATCCAGCTGCGCTTCCCGCCGGGCAGCACGCCCAACCTGTCGCTGATCCTGGGCGGCACCGGTGCGCGGCTGGAAGATCTGGTCGGTGCGTTCGCCGCGCTCAACCGCAACGGCATCGCCGGGCGCGTGCGCTACACCGATGACGAACCGATGATCGAGCGGCGCCTGGCCTCGCCGGGCGCCAGCTGGATCGTGCGCGAGATGCTGGAATCGAATCCGCGGCCGGGGTATAGCGTCGGGACGTTCGATGTCGGTGGCCGCCCGCGCGTGGCGTGGAAGACCGGCACCAGTTACGGGTACCGCGATGCGTGGGCGATCGGCAGCACCCGCCACTACACCGTGGGCGTGTGGGTGGGTCGGCCGGACGGCACACCCCTACCGGGCCAGTACGGCGCGGTGACCGCGCTGCCGCTGATGTTCGAGGTGGTGGACAGCCTGCCGCGCCAGCGCGGTGACTCGGCCGCTGCGCCGATGCCGGCCAGCGTCAGCCAGGAAGACATCTGCTGGCCGACCGGTGAGCATGCCGAAGGCCTGCCTGCTGCGCTCTGCCAGCGGCTGATGCCAGCCTATCTGCTGGAAGGGGCAGCACCACCGACCTTCCCCGAACGCGAAGCACGGCGCTGGCAACCGGGTCGGCAGCGCTACCTTGCCGATGCGCGTACCGGTCTGCGTGTGTCAGCCGATTGCCGCTTGCCGCACGAAGAAGTCGCGCGCGAGATCGCGCGCTGGCCAGCGTTGCTGTCGCCGTGGCTGTCCAAGGCCACGCGCGAAGCCTCGCAGCTGCCGGCGCTGTCGCCGGACTGCCGTGATGATGGCCGCGAGGCCAGCGTTGCGCTGCACATCGATGGGCTCAACGATGGCGCCACGCTGGCGCGCGCGCCGAATTCGGAACATGGCGTACGCCTGCAGCTGCGCGCGCTGGGCAGCGAGCAGGCGGTGGACTGGTTGCTCGATGGACGCTGGATCGCACAGACGCACGGCGCGCAGCTGATGCAGCGCGAGTTCGCCGGGCCGGGCGCGCACACCTTGACCGCGCTGGCGGCAGATGGCGCGTGGACACAGGTAAGGTTCAACGTCCTGCGGTAGGTGCCAACCTTGGTTGGCACGTGATGAGTGCGCCCACCAGGGTGGGCATCTACCAAGGCGTATGCGGGGCCGCTATTCCCCGATCCACCCATCCAGCAGGTCGGCGAACTCGTCGGCGTGCTCTTCTTCCTGCGCCAGGATCTCTTCAAGGATGCGCTTGGTGGTGGTATCGCGGTCACCGATGAAGTTGATCATCTCGCGATAGCTGTCGATGGCGATGCGCTCGGCCACCAGGTTCTCGCGCACCATGTCGCGCAGGTCGCTGCCTTCCTTGTATTCGGCGTGCGAACGCGCGGTCAGCGTATCCGGGTTGAGATCCGGCTCGCCGCCCAGCTGGACGATGCGCTCGGCCAGCTTGCCGGCATGCGCCTGTTCCTGCTGTGCATGTTCCAGGAACTCGGCCTTGACCGCGTCGGCCAGCATGCCCTTGGCCATGAAGTAGTGCCGGTAGTAGCGCAGAACGCAGACGTACTCGGTGGCCAGTGCGTCGTTGAGCAGCTTGATCACCACCTCGCGGTCAGCGCTGTAGCTGTCTGTGATCGCGCCGTCTTCGAGGTTGCGGCGGGCGCGCTCGCGCAGGGTTGCGCGATCGCTGATGCCAGGAACGTTTGCGGCGGGCTTGCTGGCTTTGGCTGGCTTGCTGGACATGGCTGGCCGTTTCCTTCTGCGGTGGGGAATCAGGTGGGGAGATGCTCCAGCACGTACTCGGCCGAAGACACTTCGAACTGGCCGGGCTGTTCAACCCAGGCCTCTCGAACTACGCCGTCGTCGACGTACAGGGCAAAACGACGCGAGCGGATTCCCATGCCCGACGCGCTCGCATCAAGCTCCAGACCCAGGGCGCGGGTCAGCTCGGCGTTGCCGTCGGACAGCATCAGAAGGCCGTCGGGCACGCTCTGGTCGGCGGCCCAGGCCTTCATCACGAACGGGTCGTTGACGGCCATGCAGTAGACGTCGATGCCGCGCTGGCGGAAGGCCTCGAACTTTTCGACGTAGCCGGGAAGGTGACGTGCCGAGCACGTCGGGGTGAACGCGCCGGGCACGGCGAACAGCACCACCTTGCGCGCATCGAACAACGAATGCGTATCAAGCGTTTCAATGCCCTCGCGGATGCGCTTGAGGGTCACTTCCGGAATGCGGTCGCCGACATGGATGGTCATGGGAACTCCTTGCTGGGGCAGGCTAGTGGGCCGGATGGGACAGGGGCGTCAAGACATTGGAAACCCGGTGTGCAGGCCCCATCTTCCGGCGTTGTGGCAGGGGCTTCCAGCCACAGCGTGGCGCACGGGGATGGCAGCCGCATTGCGCAGGATCAGTCGGCCTCACCGGGGCCGCACGAGGGGCGGCGTAGCCTCGCAGGCGCGTAGAATGAACCCGGGGCGGCGCCACCGGCGCGGCCGAAGCGAATCGAGGTAGCTGGATGGAATTCAAGGATTACTACGCCACCCTGGGGGTGGAACCGAGCGCGGGCGAGGCGGAGATCAAGACCGCCTACCGCCGGCTGGCACGCAAGTACCACCCGGACGTCAGCAAGGAGGCTGGGGCCGAAGACAAGTTCAAGGCGGTCAACGAGGCCTACGAGGCGCTGCGTGATCCGGAAAAGCGCGCGGCCTACGACCAGCTGCGCGCGCAGGGCTATCGCCCGGGCGAGGAGTTCAACGTGCCGCCGAACTACGGCGGCGCCGGTGGTTTCAATTTCGAGGAAGTGTTCGGTGGCGGCGGCCCCAACGGCGGCTTCAGCGACTTCTTCGAAAGCCTGTTCGCGCGCCAGCGCGGTGGAGCGGGCGCGGGGGCCGGTCCGGGCTTCAGCAGCCAGGGCCATGCGCCCAACCGCGATACCCGCGCCAAGCTGTCGGTGCCACTGGAAGCGGCCTACAGCGGCGACAGCCTGCGCATCACCGTCAACGGCAAGCAGCTGGACGTGCGCGTGCCCAAGGGCATCCGCCCGGGCCAGGTGATCCGCCTGGCAGGGCAGGGCAACCATGGCGGCAACCTGCTGCTGGAAGTGGAATACGCCGCCCACCCGCAGTTCGAGGTCGATGGCCGCAACATCCTCTATACGCTGCCGCTCACGCCGTGGCAGGCCGCGCTGGGCACCAGCATCAGCGTGCCGACCCTGGGCGGCGCGGTGGAACTGAAGATTCCGGCCGATTCCGATGCCGGCCGCAAGCTGCGCCTGCGCGGGCGTGGCCTGCCGGGCAACCCGGATGGCGACCAGATCGTCGAGATCGAGATCGTGGCCCCGGCTGCGACCGACGAGGCGCAGAAGAAGGCGTACCGCAATCTGGCCAAGGCGTTCGGCGAGACCATTTGAAGGTACTGCCGGCCGCTGGCCGGCAACTTCATTGCCCTGGACGGTGATGCGTGGTTGCCGGCCAGCGGCCGGCACTACCGCGCGCGTCTCAGCCCTGGCCCGCGAACACGCGCTCCAGCACCTCGGACAGCTCGTCCTCCGAGAACGGCTTGGTGATGTAGGCCTTGGCGCCCTGGCGCATGCCCCACATGCGGTCGGTGTCCTGGTCCTTGGTGGTCACCAGGATCACCGGGATATGCCGGGTCGCCTCGTCGCGGGCGAGGGTACGGGTGGCTTGGAAGCCGTTGAGGTTGGGCATCACCACGTCCATCAGGACCAGGTCGGGCAGCTCGGCCTTGGCGGTTTCGACCCCGGCGGCGCCATCGGTGGCGGTCAGGATCTGGTGCCCGAGCTTCTCGACGATGCGCTGTATCCCCAACAGCTGCGACGGTGAGTCGTCGACGATCAGAATGCGTGCCATGTTGTTCCCCATGTAATGCCCGCAGTGTAGTGCGGGCCCATTACCGGCGGGAGGGCCGCGTCTGCCGTCCGTCGCCTGCCTGCGACGTTCAGTCGATCCGCACCACGGTGCGACCCAGCGAACCGCCCGCCAGCATCCGTTCGAACACGGCAGGAAGGCCATCGAGGCCGACTTCGGCGGTGCAGATGCGGTCCAGGTGCTGCGGCTTCCAGTCACTCCCCAGCCGCGACCACACTTCCTCACGCAGTCCGCGTGGCGCATTGGCCGAGGACACGCCCAGCAGCGAGACACCGCGCAGGATGAACGGCATCACCGTCATGTCCAGCGTCGGACTGGCTGCCAGGCCGGCACTGACCACGCTGCCGTAGGGCACGGTCTGCGCCAGCAGGCTGGCCAGCATGTCGCCTCCGGCATTATCGAGGCCACCCCCGAAGCGGGCCGACTGCAGCGCGCCGGTGTCGGCCAGCGCGTCGCGCGGCAGTACCTCGGTGGCGCCGATGCTGCGCAGGAATCCTGCCTGGTCCGGCTTGCCGCTGACCGCGTGCACGCTGTAGCCGGCACGGCTGAAGATGGACAGCGCCAGCGCACCGACACCGCCGCTGGCACCGGTGACCGCCAGCGGGCCGAGTTCCGGGGTCTGGCGGTTGTCCTGCATGCGCAGCAGGGCCAGCGCCGCAGTGAAGCCGGCGGTGCCCAGCACCATCGCCTCGCGTGGGGTCAGCCCGGCAGGCTGGGCGATCACCGCGCGCGATTCCAGCCGCACGTACTGGCTGTAGCCGCCGTCGCGGGTCTCGCTGAGGCCGCAGCCGGTGGCCAGCACCGCGTCGCCTTCACGCCAGTCCGGGTCGGTGCTGGCGACCACGGTGCCGGCCACATCGATGCCGCCCACCAGCGGGAAGCGGCGCAGGATCTTCCCTTTTCCAGTACCGGCCAGCGCGTCCTTGTAGTTGACCGAGGACCAGTGGGCGCGGATCAGCACCTGGCCGGGGTTGAGGTCGTCGACCCCAAGCCGGACCAGGCCGCTGCGGTAGCCGGCGTCGTCGTTTTCGATGCGGAAGGCGGTGAACGGGGTGGTGGGGGCCATCGGCGTTGCCTGACTTCGAGGAAAACACCACCTTACCCCGTTGCCCCCCTTTCGATCCTGCCGATCCGCCCCATCTTGTATGATCGGTGATGGTTTCACGGCTGGCGGTGCGGGAAGGGCCCGCGCCGCAGCCCAAATCTTGATGGAGCGTGCATGGCCTGGAATACACCCGGCGGCAACAAGGGCGGACAAGGCCCCGAGGACAATCGACGCAGGCCGTTCGGGTCACGCGGCGGTGGCAATGGTGGTGGCTGGGGCGGTTTGCCCGGGCCGCTGAAGGACCTGTTCGACGGCGGCATCGTGCGTTGGGTGGTGGCAGCCGTGGTGCTGCTGGTGCTGTTCTCCAGCTTCCAGCTGATCGGCGAACAGCAGCGTGGCGTGGTGCTGCGCTTCGGCCAGTTCTCGCGCATCCTGCAGCCCGGCCCGAACTTCAAGCTGCCGTGGCCGATCGAATCGGTCACCAAGGTCAACGCCACCGAGATCAAGACCTTCTCGATCCAGGTGCCGGTGCTGACCCGCGACGAGAACATCGTCAACGTCTCGCTGAACGTCCAGTACCGCATCGACGACCCGCAGCAGTACCTGTTCGGCACCGTCGATGCCAACCAGGTGCTGGAGCAGTCGGCGCAGAGCGCCGTACGCGAGGAAGTCGGCCGCGCCGATCTCAACGCCGTGCTGAACAACCGTGGCCCGCTGGCCGTGGCCGCCGAGGAGCGCCTGCAGGCGCTGCTGAAGGCGTTCAAGACCGGCCTGACCGTGACCGGCCTGACCCTGCAGGATGCCCGTCCGCCGGAAGAAGTGAAGCCGGCCTTCGACGAGGTCAACGGTGCCCAGCAGGTCAAGGAACGCCTGATCAACGAAGCCCAGGCCTACGCCGCCAAGGTCGTGCCGGAAGCCCGGGGCCAGGCCTCGCGCGCCCGTACCACCGCTGAAGGCTACAAGCAGGCCGTGGTGTCCAAGGCCGAGGGTGACGCGCAGCGCTTCAGCCTGTTGCAGGCCCAGTACAAGGACGCCCCGGAAGTGACCCGCAAGCGCCTGTGGCTGGAGACCGTGCAGCAGGTACTGAGCGAGAACCGCAAGGTGATCGGTGGCGATGGCCGCCAGCTGATCTACGTGCCGATGACCGGCGATACCCGTCCGAGCACGTCGGCTCCGGCCGCAGTGGCCAACCCGGACGTGGTGATGCCGTCGCTGCCGGGTGCAGCGGCGGAAGCTTCCCGTGATCCGGGCCGGCCGGTGGGCCGCCCGACCGGGCGACCGAGCGGCCGTGAGGAGGGCAGCCGATGAAGAGTCCTATCTGGATCGCCGTGATCGTGACGGTGGTGCTGGGCCTGCTCGGCTCGGTGTACGTGGTCCGTGAGGACCAGACCGCCATGGTGCTGAACCTGGGCAAGGTGGTGCGTTCGGACATCAAGCCGGGCCTGCACTTCAAGGTGCCGGTGGTGGAAACGGTGAAGGTCTTCGACCGCCGCTTCCAGGTGCTCGACACCGCGCCGGCGCGCTACTTCACCGCCGAGCAGAAGGACGTCAGCGTCGACTTCTTCGCCATCGGCTACATCTCCAACGTGGGTGACTACTTCCGTGCCACCGGCGGCGATCCACGCATCGCCAACGCCCGCCTGGCACCGATCATCACCGACTCTCTGCGCAACCAGATCAACTCGCGCACCCTGCAGCAGCTGGTCTCCGGCGACCGCAGCGAGCTGATCGCCGAGCAGCTGAAGGGGATCAACGAAGCGGTGGCCGGCCTGGGCATGCAGATGATCGACCTGCGCATCAAGCAGGTGGACCTGCCGACCGACAGCCAGGTGATCAACGACGTGTACGAGCGCATGCGTGCCCAGCGCAAGCAGGAAGCCGCAAAGCTGCGCGCGGAGGGCGAGGAGCAGTCGCTGACCATTCGCGCCCAGGCCGACCGTGACAGCACCGTGCTGATCGCCGAGGCCGAGCGTGATGCCCAGCGCCTGCGCGGTGAAGGCGATGCCGAGGCGGCCCGCATCTACGGCAAGGCCGGCTCGGCCGATCCGTCGTTCTATGCGTTCTACCGCAGCCTGGAGGCCTACCGTGGCTCCATGACCGACGGCAACGGTGTGATCGTGCTCGACAAGAACGACCCGTTCCTGCAGTACCTGAAGAACGACCGCTGAGGTCGCAGGGCAGTACCCCACGGGGCCCGGCCATATGCCGGGCCCCGTGCTTTTTCCGGAGTCCCCCATGAAAGATCTGTTTGCCGCTGTCTGCCTGGTCGCGGTGCTGGAAGGCCTGTTCCTGTTCGTCGCCCCGTTCGCCTGGAAGCGCATGGCCGAACGTCTGCTGGACCTGCCCAGCCCGGCCCTGCGCAGCTTCGGTGGGCTGGTGCTGCTGGCCGGCCTGAGCCTGCTGTGGTGGGCCCGCCACTGAAAGGGTAGTGCCGGCCGCTGGCCGGCAACCCGGGATTGCCGGCCAGCGGCCGGCACTACCGCCTGCGTTCACATGCATGGCCCGGCTCTGGTGGATGCCAACCTTGGTTGGCGTTGCCGGCCAGCGGCCGGCACTACCGGGCGGGGCGGCTGACCGACCTGCTCCTGCGTGGCCAGGCTCTGGTGGATGCCAACCTTGGTTGGCATTGCCGGCCAGTGGCCGGCACGACCGGGCGGGGCGGCTGACCGGCCGGTAAAGCCACCCGTCGGAAAGGTGGCACCCGACCCCGGAAACCCGGATAATGCACAAAAGCCGGACGGGCCTCCCCGTTCGGCTTTTTCCGTGTCTGGGCCTTCCATCGCCGGCCGCTCCCCGTTTGGAGCCGCCTTGCAGGTGCTGGCCAGCCCGCCACGGTTTACCCGTCCGCGGCCCCGATGGCCGCAACAAATCGAGGAGCCCGTCATGGGTCAGTCTGTCGTAGTGTTGGGTGCCCAGTGGGGCGATGAAGGCAAGGGCAAGATCGTCGATCTGCTCACTGAGGAAATCGGCGCCGTCGTGCGCTTCCAGGGCGGCCACAACGCCGGCCACACCCTGGTCATCAACGGCAAGAAGACCGTCCTGCACCTGATCCCGTCGGGCATCCTGCGTGACGACGCGCTGTGCCTGATCGGCAACGGCGTGGTGATCTCGCCGGCCGCGCTGCAGAAGGAAATCGCCGAGCTGGAAGCCTCCGGCGTGGAAGTGCGGTCGCGCCTGAAGATCTCCCCGGCCGCGCCGCTGATCATGCCGTACCACATCGCCCTGGACCAGGCGCGCGAGCGCGCTGCCGGTGGCAAGGCGATCGGCACCACCGGCCGTGGCATCGGCCCGGCCTACGAAGACAAGGTGGCGCGTCGCGGCATCCGCATCGCCGACCTGCATTACCCGAAGCAGCTGGAAGAACTGCTGCGCACCGCGCTGGATTACCACAACTTCGTGCTGACCAAGTATCTGAACACCGATGCGGTCGACTTCCAGAAGACCTTCGACGAAGCGCTGGCCTTCGGCGAATACGTGCAGCCGATGAAGTCCGACGTGGCCGGCATCCTGCACGACCTGCGCAAGCAGGGTAAGCGCGTGCTGTTCGAAGGCGCGCAGGGCGCGCTGCTGGACATCGACCACGGCACCTACCCGTATGTCACCAGCTCCAACACCACCGTCGGTGGCGCGCTGGCCGGTTCCGGCGTCGGCGCCGATTCGATCGACTACGTGCTGGGCATCGCCAAGGCCTACGCCACCCGCGTCGGCGGTGGACCTTTCCCGACCGAGCTGGACGACGAAGTCGGCCAAGGCATCCGTGACCGCGGCGCCGAGTACGGTGCCTCGACCGGCCGTCCGCGTCGTTGCGGCTGGATGGACATCGTCGCGCTGAAGCGTGCCGTGGCCATCAACGGCATCAGCGGCCTGTGCATCACCAAGCTGGACGTGCTGGACGGCATGGAAAAGCTGAAGGTCTGCATCGCCTACGAATACAACGGCAAGCGCACCGAGTACGCGCCGCTGGACGCGCAGGGCTGGGAAGAGTGCACGCCGGTGTACCTGGAGTTCCCGGGCTGGAGCGAGAACACCCACGGCATCACCAACTGGGACGACCTGCCGCCGGCTGCGCGCGCCTACCTGCGTTCGCTGGAAGAGCTGGCCGGCTGCCCGATCAGCATCGTCTCCACCGGCCCGGACCGCGACCACACCATGGTCCTGCAGGATCCGTTTGCCTGAGGTAACGCCGGGCGCTGCCCGGCGTAGGTGACAGGAAAAGCCCCGCGCAAGCGGGGCTTTTTCGTTACTGTGTCAGCGGGGTCGGCGAGGAAGCAAAGCGATGACCAGGATGTCAGCGTGAAGGGCGAAACGGTCGTGCGGATCACCCTGTGGGTGTTGTGGGGCCTGTGGGGCATCGCCTGCCTGGTACTGGTGCTGGGCGCGGCCGCCAATACCCTGGCTTCGCGCACGCAGACGGTGCCGTTGGTGCTGAGCCCTGGCGCAACCGCCCAGATCACCGTCTACCGCCTCATCGATGATCAACTGCGGCTGCGCCTGCGCTATGCCGCGGACGGTACGGAGGCTGACCCCGAGGTGCTGCTGCGCATCGAAACTCCGACCGATCATGGAGACTTCCGCGCAGGGGAGCGTTCGGGAGTGGCCGGGCAGGGCATCAATCGTGCGCTGGCTTCGGTTGAGTCCAGCGGCCTCATGGCGTCCTACTTCGGCTATGGCCGTGGCGACGCATTGCCACGCGGCCGCTCATGGGTGCGGGTAACCGTGCTGGAGGTGGACCCGGCGCTGGCCGATCGCGCGGCCACCGTCGAGCTGCAGCCGCCACTGGATCTGTTGAAGCTGACTGACCTGGATTATGTCTGGTTGTGGCCGTTCTTCTTCTGGAAAGTGGCGGCACTGCTCCTGTTGATTCCAGGGGCTGCCTTGGCGGTGTTCACGTTCACCTTGCGGCGCTGGCAGCACCGGGCTTCGAAGCAGGCGGATTCAGCAGTGGGTACGGATTGATCGATTCCCCCTTCCACCACTGCTTCTCCGGTCCCAGCACGTGCACCTCGAAATGCAGGTGCGGGGCCTCAGGGCTGGCGTTGCCGGTACTGCCCACGTAACCGATCACCTCCCCGCGTCTGATCACCTGCTTTTCGGTCAGGCCATCGGCATAGCGCTGCAGGTGCGCGTAGTAGTAGCACCAGCGTCCGCTGGGCTCGAACTGGTAGATCGTCAGGCCACCGCGCTCGCTGTCGAACAGTTTTTCCACCGTGCCATCGGCCACTGCCAGCACCGGCGTACCGGCATCGGCCATGATGTCGATGGCATCGTGCACGCGGCCTTCGCTGCGCGCATCGGTGAACGTGTCGCGCAGCTGGGAGGCCAGGACGCCCTGTACCGGCAGCAGCAGACCGGACGGCGCATCCGCAGCCCGCGCGGCTGACGGTGCGGTGGCGGCGGGGGCAGGGGCCGTGTCGAGCGGCGCTAGGGATCCCTTGGCCGGCGCCACAGCTGCTGCCGGTTGTGCTTCCGGCAGCGAGGCGGCTACCGGCTCGCCTGCATCGCGGCGCAGCCACCAGCCGGCCCCCAGTCCCAGCAGAACGCCCACTACGATCAGCTGCGAAAGACGCATCGGCTCACTCCTGCATCACCACGGGGACGGAGGTATCCACCGCATCGGCCACGCGCAGCGCATCCCAGTTGGTCATGCGCACGCAGCCATGTGACTCGGTCTTGCCGACATGGCCGGGCTCGGGCGTGCCATGCAGGCCGTAGTGTGGCTTCGACAGATCGATCCAGACCCGGCCGACTGGATTGTTCGGGCCCGGCGGCAGTGTCGCCTTCTTTTCGCCCTTGCGCGCATCCCAGAACAGCTTGGGGTTGTAGTGAAACGGCGGGTCGCGATACACGCCCAGGATCTTCCATTCGCCGATCGGCAGCGGATCGTGCTGGCTGCCGGAGGAAACCGGCACCTGAGCGATCACCTTGCCCTGCGCATCCAGCAACTGCAGGCTGGAATCGGACTTGTCGACGACCACCTTGGCCGCCTTCGGTAGCGGCGATGGTGCGATATTGGGCACCTGGATGCGGTTGCCCGCCTTGCTCAGATCCACGCCCGGATTGAGCAGCTTCAACAGCTCAGGGGATGCGTGGAAGCGTTCGCCCAGCGACTCTTCGACGTTGTTGAAGCCCAGCGATTTCAGTTTGGCCTGTGCGGCGGGGCCCTTCGGCACCGCCTGGAACGGCCCGGCGACATCCTCGCTGGTCAGCGTGTAGCTGGCCAAGGGGGTGACCGTATCAGCCTGCAGGGCCTGCCAGGTCGCGTCGTCCAGTTCACCGGTGACGGTCAGGCCGTGCGCCGCCTGGAAACCCGACACCGCGCGCCGCTGGTTGCTGCCCACTTCACCGTCGATCTGGCCGGGCGAGAAATTCGCACGGTCCAGCAGCACCTGGGCATGCAGGGCGGAACGTGCTGCGGTGTCCGGTCCGGCCTTCTCGGCGATGGGGGCGGGCAGTCCAGGGGGCGGTGCCTGCGCGAACGCCGGCGATGCCAGTAGCGAGAGAGCGAGCAGGGTGGATCGGTACACGGGTAATGGCATTGGGAACTCCAGCAGATGACGCCACCACCTTGCCTGCAGGCCGCGCCGAGCCACCGTGAAAGAGATCTGACGTCTGCATGAGCAGTCGGGTCGTTGCGCGACCGTCCCCGCGCGGGTGCCGCCGGCCAAGGGCTCACCAAGGTGAATGGTGCCCCACGCCATTGGCGGTTGGCGATCAAGATTGCCTGGCGGGCCGCCGATAACGCCACATCCCCCCGTTTTGGATGTACCGATGAACTACTTGAGGAATGTCAGGGTTGCCTGGCGTCTTGGGCTGGGCTTTGGCCTGTTGCTGCTGTTGGTTGCGGCCGTGGTGGCCACCGGCGCCACCGCCAGTGTCGTGCAGAAGCGCGCGATGCAGCAGGTGGTCGATGTCAGCGTGGCCAAGGTGCGCCTGCTCTCGCAGATGCTCGATGCCAACAACCAGATGATGGTCGTTCGCCGCGAGATGCTGATCCGCCAGGGCGATGACCGTGGCCATGATGAGCAGCGCATCGCCGATCTGGTCAAGCGCTATGAGGCCAGTTGGACGGCCTACCAGGCGCTGCCCAGCGACGCCGAGGGCAAGGCCATTGCCGAGACCATCGCCGCCAAGCGTGCCATCGCGCGTCCGCTCAACAAGCAGACCAGCGAACTGATGGAGCAGGGCGACTACCCGGGCGCCGTGGCGCTGACCCTGGGCCCGGTGCAGGAAGCCGCCAACGGCTGGAACAAGGCGCTGTCCGATGGCGTGGACTTCGAAGAGAAGGAAAGCCGTGAGGCGGCCGCCGAGGCGATCCGCTTGGGCGAGCGCAGCCTGCTGCAGTTGCTGGTGCTGGGCGGCGTTGCACTGCTGGTCGGCATCGCCGCCTCGGTGATGATCGGCCGCAGCCTGACCGGCCCGCTGGCCCGCGCGGTGAACCTGGCCGAGCGCCTGTCCAGGGGCCAGCTGGATCAGGAGTTCCGCCTCGGCGGCCGTGACGAACTGACCCAGTTGGGCGAGGCGATGGCCAGCGTGCGCCAGAGTGTGCAGGCGGCGATCGGCGCGCAGCTGCAGATGGCCGAACAGCACGAGGCGGGTGCGATCCGTTACCGCATGGACGCCAGCGCCTTCCCCGGTGATTTCGGCCGCATGGTGCAGGCCACCAACAGCCTGGTCGAATCGCACGTGCAGGTGGAACTGCTGATGGCCGAAGTGATGCAGCGCTACGCCATCGGTGACCTCAGCCGCGACCTGCCGGACTACCCGGGCGAGAAGGGTACGCTGACCCGCACCCTGGCCGCAGTGAAGCAGAGCCTGATGGCGATCAACGCGCAGATCGATGCACTGGCCCGGGCCGCGCGCGCCGGTGATTTCAGCATGCGTGGCGATGCCGCTGCGTTCCAGTTCCAGTTCAAGGCGATGGTCGAGCATCTCAACGGCATGATGGCCAGTTCGCAGGCCAGCATTGCTGATGTCTCCGATGTGCTGCGTGCGATCTCGCACGGCGACCTGACTGCACGCATGGACGGCGAGTACGACGGTGTGTTCGCCCGCATGCGTGACGACGCCAACACCACCACCGCGCAGCTGACCGGCATCGTGCGTGGCATCCAGGTGGCCGCCGACAGCATCAACAACGCGGCGCAGGAACTGGCTGCCGGCAACAACGACCTGTCGCGCCGCACCGAGCAGCAGGCCGCCAACCTGGAAGAAGCCGCCGCATCGATGGAGGAACTGACCTCGACTGTGCGCCAGAATGCCGAGCTCGCTCGTCAGGCCGACAGTGAAGCGCACGCCGCCGGTGCCGCCGTACGCGAGACCGAGCAGGCGATGGCGCAGATGGCGTCGGTGATGGGTGAGATCGATCAGTCCTCGGCACGCATCTCGGAAATCTCCACCGTGATCGACGGCATCGCGTTCCAGACCAACATCCTGGCGCTGAATGCTGCGGTTGAAGCCGCGCGTGCAGGTGAGCAGGGCCGTGGTTTTGCCGTGGTCGCCAGCGAGGTACGCACGCTCGCACAGCGTGCCGGTGTCGCCGCCAAGGAGATCAAGGAGCTGATCGAAGACGCTGCTGCCAAGGTGAAGAGCGGCCTGGCGGTGACCGTTGAATCGGAAGCCGCGATCGCCCGCGTGGCCCAGGCCAGCTCGCGCACCACGCAGCTGATGAGCGACATCGCAGCGGCCAGCAAGGAACAGGCCGCCGGTATCGAGCAGGTCAACCAGGTGGTGGTGCAGATGGACCAGGTGACCCAGCAGAACGCTGCGCTGGTGGAAGAAGCCACTGCCGCCAGCCGCGCGCTGGAGGAACAGGCGCATGCGCTGACCACGTCGGTGGCGGTGTTCAAGGTGGAGCAGGGCGCGCGCATGCCCATCGTGCCTGCGCAGGCGGCGTAAGCAACCTGCGACTGGATGTTGGATGACGCCCTGCATGCGATGCCCCGCATGCAGGGCACCGCATGCACGCAACCGGTCGGTGCCGCTGGCTAGCGGCCGCGCGCGGCGCGTTCGATCAGCCAGCCGGCTGCGTACAGCAACAGCAGTGTTGGCGGAACCAGTACTGCATACGCGGTCGACCAGGGTTTGCCGTACAGCAGGCTGCCTGCGCCGATGGCATCGAGTGCAGCAGACTGCAGGGTGATGGGGAGCGACATCAGGATATAGGCCCCCTTCGGGTCCGCATCCGACTGCGCGCCGTGAACCAGCCATGCGGTCAACAGCAGGTAGACCACGCAAAGCGCAAGACCGGTCCAGCTCAGTAATCGCCGCATCTTCATCCGCACGCCTCCGTTCAACGGACGTCGAAGTGAGCCTGCAGAGGCAGGCTCACATTCCGCAGCAGATCCCTGACCACCACCTGCGCAGTCCACGTACCTTTCGGATCACTGGCCTCGGCCACGAACTTCAGGTCCAGGTTGGTCATGTACAACAGGGTTGGCGGGCCGGGCAGGGCAGCGGTGAAACAGGGAACATCGCGTTCGTCGATGCTGGTACTGCCGTCCGGGCGCAGCATGCGCAGATCGCAGTGCACCTTGGGCACGCGGTTCTCATCCAGTTGCGGGTTGGACAGGAATGTCAGCAGGAACAATTCACCGCCCGGGTGGACTTCGTCGGCCTGGGTAAAACCGGGAGTGGACTCTGGTGGGGTTTCCCACTTGGCCCGCCAGTCGGCATCGGAGGTGACCAGCAGCGATGCCGCAAAGCCACCGCTGGATTTCATGGCATCGGTCTCCGGCATCGCCTTGCCTGCCCCGTTTATCCAGCCATCGTTGGCGGAACTGTTCAGTGGCAGCATCATGACCATCATGGCCAGCGCGTAGGTCCATCGCATCAGAGGCTCTCCTTGGCAGCCGCGTCCCGCGGCAGAGCGGGCAGTATCGCTCAACCTTGACTGGCAAAGCAGCAGGAGAGCCGGAGCGAAAGTTCCGCTGCCTGCCGATGTGGGCGATGCTTGCCAGCAAAGGAGGTGACATGAGAATCGGGCGCGAGGAAAAGCCGGGCTGTGATTCAGCATCACCCACGCCGCAGCACGTGCTGATGCTGCCCGGGCTGGATGGCTCCGGCAGACTGTCGATCCCGTTTCTGTCAGCACTCCAGGCTCATGGGCTGACGACGCAGGCGATTACGCTGCCTGCGCAGGGAGGGCAGGATCACGCCACGCTGGCCCAACGGCTGTGGTCGCAGCTGCCCGGCCATCCCTTCATCCTGCTTGCCGAGTCCTTCTCGGGCCCGTTGGCGGTTGAACTGGCCACGCGACAGCCCGCCGGGCTGCGCGGACTGGTGCTTGCCGCGACCTTTGCGCGTCGGCCGTTGCCATTGCCGGCAGCCAGCGCAGCCCTGTTGACGCCGGCCTGGCCTTTGCCTCCCGTGGCGTTGCTGGCGCGCCTGCTGCTGGGGCGGTGGCGCACCCGCGACCACGTATCGATGCTGCGCGATGCGCTGGCCCGGATTCCGGCGGCCACATTGCGGCGACGCGCCGCAGCGACCCTGCGCGTCGACGTACGCGCATTGCTGCCGGCAATCGACGTGCCGACGCTGTGCCTGCACGCGTGCCATGACCGCCTGCTGTGGCCGCCCAGCGTGGCAGAACTTCAGGCCTTTTTGCCGGATGCCCGGCATGTTTCGCTGGAAGGGCCGCATCTGCTGCTGCAGGCACGCGCTGACGCATCCGCGGCCGAAGTTGCAGCGTGGATGAGGACGCTGTCGCCCTGATCGAAGGACTCAGCCGCGCGCGCGGGTACGCGCGGCCTTCTTCGCCGCCACCTTGCGCACGGTCTTCTTCGCCGCCTTCTTCGCTGCAGCACTGCGCGAGGCGGCTGTACCGGCCTTCTTGGCCGCTGTCTTCTTTGCGGTTTTCTTTGTGGCTGTCTTGCGAGCCGGTGCCTTCTTTGCCGCCGCTTTCCTGGCTGTCGTCTTCTTCGCAGGGGCCTTCTTCGCCGCCGTCGTCTTGGTCGTGGCCTTCTTTGTGCCCGACTTTCTGGCAGGCGCCTTCTTGGCAGCCTTCTTGGTGGTCGCCTTCTTCGTACCCTTGCGCGCGCTGCCGCTACGCTTGCCACCACCATCCTGCTTGTTCACGGTCGCCCAGGCAATGCGCTCGGCCGTGCCTTCGCTGGCACCGCGCTCGCGCTCGCTTTCCTCGATGTGCTCGGCCTGGCGCTTCTGTTTATCGGAGTATGCGGATTTGTCACCACGGGGCATGACAGTTCTCCTGTTGCTGTAGTCAGGCCAGCAGGCGCAGCTTGGGTTCGCGCGCCCACTGGCGGGTGGCGGCCGCCGCCAGGAATGCCTTGGCGTCTTCCGCTTCGACGATGCCGGCGTCGTTGCCGACCCTTGCCGCCTTCAGCAGCGTCTGGCCGCCCGCATCGCTGGCGATGGCCTTCAGGTGCGCCCACGCCTGGCTGACGAATTCGATGGCTGCACTCTCTTTCGACAAGGCCTTCGCCGCTTCCGGGCTGAGCACCACGGCTACTGCATCGAACACGGCCGACGGGGTGCCCGCCAGTTGCCCATCCGCCGCCTGCAGCGCGCCATCGCTGAGCGTGGCGCCACCCACTCTGGGGGCGACCAGCTTCACATCCGCACCTGCTTTCCTGGCTGCCTTGCTCAGGCTGGCAATGATCCGGGCATCAGAACCCTCATCGAACAGGATGCCGATGCAGCGCCCTTGCAGGGTGGGTTTGTTGCGACCGATCACCCGTACTTCGGGGGCGGGGGGCATGTCCCGCACTGGAGTAGCGGTCGGCGCCGGGTCGGGCAGTGCAGGCAACGCCAGACCATCGGCCACGCGCTGCGCCAGTGAGTCATCGATGTTGCGCAGGTGACTGACGGTGCGTACCCGCACCTTCAGCGTTTCCACCTTGGACAACTCGAACACCAGCGCCGATGCCAGGTGCGCCTGCTCCGGCTTTTCGAGGCTGCGGAAAAACATGCGGGCCTGGCTGTAGTGGTCGGCGAAACTCTCCGCGCGGGTGCGACCCTTGCGGCCATCGTCGGCGCTGGCATGGCTGCGGAATCCGGCAGGCGTCTCGCGCGGGGTGTCCTCCTGCAGCGAACTGGGATCGTAGGCCACCCGGCCCTTGGGAACCTGCATCTGCATGTGGCCGTCGCGCTGATGATTGGCAAACGGGCACTTGGGCGCATTCACCGGGATCTGGTGGAAGTTCGGGCCGCCCAGGCGCAGCAGCTGGGTGTCCAGGTAGGAGAACAGGCGCCCCTGCAGCAGCGGGTCGTTGCTGAAGTCGATGCCCGGTGGCACGTTGGCCGGGCAGAAAGCCACCTGCTCGGTCTCGGCGAAGAAGTTGTCCGGCCAGCGGTCCAGCACCATGCGCCCGATGACCTGCAACGGCACCAGCGATTCGGGAATGATCTTGGTCGGGTCCAGATGATCGAACGGGAATGCGTCGGCGTCTTCTTCGGTGAACAACTGCACCGCCAGTTCCCATTCCGGGAAGTCGCCGCGCTGGATGGCCTCGAACAGGTCACGGCGATGGAAGTCATTGTCGGCCGACTGCAGCTTCAGCGCTTCGTCCCAGACCGTGGACTGGATACCCAGCTTGGGCCGCCAGTGGAACTTGACGAACGTTGACTCGCCGGCCTCGTTCAGCAGGCGGAAGCTGTGCACACCGAAGCCTTCGATCATCCGCAGCGAACGCGGTATGGCGCGGTCGCTCATCGCCCACATGATCATGTGCATCGATTCGGGCATCAGCGAAATGAAGTCCCAGAACGTGTCATGGGCCGACGCGGCCTGCGGGAAGGCACGGTCCGGTTCCATCTTCACCGCGTGCACCAGGTCCGGGAATTTCATGGCGTCCTGGATGAAGAACACCGGCATGTTGTTGCCGACCAGGTCCCAGTTGCCCTCCCTGGTATAGAACTTCACCGCGAAGCCGCGCACGTCGCGCGGGGTGTCCACTGAACCTGCGCCACCGGCCACGGTCGAGAAGCGGGTGAACACGGGTGTCTTCACGCCAACCTCGGTCAGGATGCGCGCGCGGGTATGCGCCTTCAGTGATCGGGTCAACTCGAAGTAGCCATGCGCAGCGCTGCCGCGGGCGTGCACGATGCGCTCGGGAATGCGCTCATGGTCGAAGTGGGTGATCTTCTCGCGCAGGATGAAGTCCTCCAGCAGCGTAGGCCCCCGAGGTCCCTGCCGCAGGGAGTTCTGGTTGTCTGCCACCGGGATGCCCTGATCGGTGGTCATCGCCGGATGACTGCCCCCGGCCTGCTGGTGCAGTTCATCGCCGCTGCCGCGGTGGTGGTTCTCGGCGTGGGTGGTTGCGCGCTTGCCGGTCGGCTTGCTGGCGGCCATTGACGTTGGCTCCGGATGCTCAAAGAGAACCACGACACTGGAACCGGGCCCGTTAAACCGAGGTCCGGCAAAGGTGAACGTACAGGCAAAAGCAGGCTCGGGTATGCTTGCTCCATGCGAGTCGAGCCCGCCGACATCGAAGCCCTGTTCGACGCCATCCCGGATGTGCTGTTCTTCATCAAGGACCTTCAGGGGCGTTACACCCACGTCAACCAGACCATGCTGCGGCGGCTGGGCCTGCGCGCCCGCAAGGACGTGATCGGGCGTACCGCGGCGGAGATCTACCCGACCGGGCTGAGCGCCGACTACGTGGACCAGGACGCCCGCGTGCTGGCCGGTGAGGTGATCGAGAACCTGATGGAGCTGCACCTGTTCGCCAACCGCGAACCGGGCTGGTGCCTGACCTGCAAGCGTCCGCTGGTGGTCGATGGGGCCATCGAGGGCCTGATCGGCATTTCCCGCGACCTTGGCCAGAAGGACAGTCTGGGTACCCAGTACGAGCAGCTGCGGCTGGCGCTGGCCCACCTCAACGCGCACTACGCCGAGAACGTGCGCATGCAGACCCTGCTGGACATCACCGGTTTTTCGCTGTCCAAGCTGGAGCGCAGCTTCCGCAAGGTGTTCCAGATGACCCCGCAGCAGGTGCTGACCCGGCTGCGGATCCAGATGGCCATGCACCTGCTGCACGGTGACGAGAGCATCGCCAGCATCGGCCAGGCCTGCGGTTTCAGCGACCAGAGCGCCTTTACCCGCAAGTTCAAGGCTGAAACCGGTTTCTCGCCGCGTGCCTACCGCGCCCGTATTGGTGGCAGTGTCGGAGAGCCGGCACTGGCCTGAGCCGCCTGCTGCGCTGTGCCTATCCCCGCGGGCATGGGACAGGGTAAGGTGTCGCCCCTGTAGCCCGCCGCCAGCCCTGCCGATGCCCAACTCGATTCCGACCGCTTCACCGTCCCGCCTCGGACATTCGCTCAAGCCCCGCCAGCTGATCATGATGGGCCTGGGCAGCGCCATCGGCGCCGGCCTGTTCCTCGGCTCGGGCGTGGGTGTGCAGGCGGCCGGTCCGGCGGTCCTGGTGTCGTATCTGGTCGCCGGCGCGCTGGTGATCATCGTGATGAACGCTCTGGGCGAAATGGCGGCGGCCAAACCGACCAGCGGCGCGTTCTCGGTCTATGCCGCCGATGCCATGGGCGCCACCGCCGGTGCCACCGTCGGCTGGTTGTGGTGGGTGCAGCTTGTGATCGTGATCGCCGCCGAGGCGGTGGGAGCGGCCGGTCTGCTGGCCACCGTCTGGCCAGCAGTACCTGTACCGATGGCGGCGCTGGCCTTCATGCTGTTCTTCACCGCGATCAACCTGCTCGGGGTGAAGAACTTCGGCGAGTTCGAATTCTGGTTCGCCATCCTCAAGGTGGCGGCGATCCTGGCCTTCATCGCCATCGGCGTGGCGCTGCTGATGGGCTGGCTGCCGCAGGTGACCTCGCCGGGCCTGAGCAACTTCACCGAGCATGGTGGCTTCGCGCCGAAGGGCCTGGCCGGTATTGGCGCTGCACTGCTGGTTGTCGTTTTTGCCTTCGGTGGCACCGAGATCGTGGCCGTTGCGGCGGCGGAGACCGAAGATCCGGAACGCAGCATCGCCCGTGCCATCCGCACCGTGGCGTGGCGCATCCTGGTGTTCTATATCGGCTCGCTGAGCGTGATCATCGCCGTCGTACCGTGGACCAGCGAAGCGCTGAAGTCGCCGTTTGCCGCCGTGCTGGATATCGCCCGCATCCCGGGCGCGGGCACCGCCATCACCCTGATCGCGGTGATCGCGCTGCTGTCGGCGCTCAATGCCAACCTCTACGGCGCCTCGCGCATGATGTATTCGCTGGCGCAGCGTCGTGAAGCGCCGGCCGTGCTGGGCTGGACCGATCCGCGCCAGGTGCCGGTGATTGCCGTGCTGGCCAGCGTGCTGTTCGGTTTCGCCGCCACGGTGATGGAGCTGCTGTTCCCGGACCGGGTGCTGCCGGTGCTGCTGAACATCGTCGGTTCCACCTGCCTGCTGGTGTGGACGCTGTCGCTGGTGTCGCAGCTGGTGCTGCGCCGCCGCGCGGATCGCCTGGGTACCCGGCTGCCGTTCCGCATGGCCGGCTTCCCGTGGCTGACCTGCTGCGCGCTGGCGATCCTGGCACTGATCTTCGGCCTGCTGCTGAGCGAGTCGCACACCCGCCTGCAGTTCCTGTCGATGGTGGCGCTGACCGCCACCATCGCCGCCGGCAGCGCCATCGCGCGGCGCATGCGCGAGGCGTGACTGAAGCTGCCGGCCAGCGGCCGGCACTACCACGGAGGCTGCACATCCGCCGTGCCATCCTCATCGTGTGGGCCGTCATCGGCCCGTCGACCGGGAGTACCGCATGCTGCGCAGTCGCCCCTTCCTGATGTTTACCGGCCAGGCCGAGGCCGCCCTGGCCCTGTACGCCGAGGCCTTCGCCGATTTCCGCCTGCTGGCAATGCAGCGCCATCCGGACGGCGCCGGTGCCGGCGTGCCCGGGCAGGTCCGACAGGCCATCTTCCTGCTCGGTGGCACCCACTACCTGTGCTTTGACAGCCTGGACGTGCACGATTTCACCTTCAGCCCGTCGATCTCGCTGTTCGTCGAGTGCTCCGGCGCCGAGCAGTTCGAGCGCGCCGCGCGCGTGCTGGGCGAGGGCGGCCACTGGCTGATGCCGGTGGGCGACTATGACTTCAGCAACCGCTACGGCTGGGTGCAGGATCGCTTCGGCGTGTCGTGGCAGTTGAGCCTGGGGCAGATGCCGGACCCGTGATCGGGATTACCGTGGGTGTGGACCCTGGTCTACCCGCCCTCATGAAAACGGCCCGCTTGCGCGGGCCGTTCTCTTTACCGATGCCGCGAGGAATCAAGCCTCGACTTCATCATCCTTGTAGGCATCGACCGGGATGCAGGCGCACATCACGTTCTTGTCGCCGTACACGTTGTCGACGCGCGCCACCGGCGGCCAGTACTTGCTCTGCTTCAGGCTGGCCAGCGGGAAGGCAGCCAGTTCGCGCGGGTAGGCGTGGGTCCACTCGCTGGCGGTCACCGCGGTGGCGGTGTGCGGCGCGTTCTTCAGCGGGTTGTCCTCGCGGTCCAGGCGGCCGTCTTCGATCGCGGTGATCTCCTCGCGGATCTGGATCATCGCGTCGATGAAGCGGTCCAGCTCGTGCAGCGATTCGCTCTCGGTCGGTTCGACCATCAGCGTGCCGGCCACCGGGAAGCTCAGGGTCGGGGCGTGGAAGCCGAAGTCGATCAGGCGCTTGGCGACGTCCTCGGCGCCGATGCCGCTGGTCTTCTCCAGCGGGCGTACGTCGAGGATGCACTCGTGTGCCACCAGGCCGTTGCGGCCGGTGTACAGGGTCTTGAAGTGCGGGGCCAGGCGCTTGGCGATGTAGTTGGCGTTGAGCTGCGCGACCTGGGTGGCCTTGCGCAGGCCTTCGCGGCCCATCATCGCGATGTACATCCAGCTGATCGGCAGGATCGAGGCGCTGCCGAAGCTGGCGGCGCTGACCATGCCGACCGGGCCGTTGTCACCCAGCTTGCCCGGCAGGAACGGGGCCAGGTGTTCCTTGACCGCGCACGGGCCGACGCCCGGGCCGCCGCCGCCGTGCGGGATGCAGAAGGTCTTGTGCAGGTTCAGGTGCGAAACGTCCGAACCCCACTTGCCGGGCTTGGCCACGCCGACCAGGGCGTTCATGTTGGCGCCGTCGGTGTACACCTGGCCGCCGTGCTGGTGGATGATCTCGCAGATCTCGACCACCTCTTCCTCGAACACGCCGTGCGTGGACGGGTAGGTCATCATGATCGCGGCCAGGCGGTCGCTGTACTTCTCGGCGTTGAGGCGGATGTCTTCCACATCGACGTTGCCGTTGGCATCGGTCTTGGTGACCACCACCTTCATGCCGCACATCTGCGCCGAGGCCGGGTTGGTGCCGTGCGCCGAATCCGGGATCAGGCAGATGTCGCGGTGGCCTTCGCCGCGCGAGCGGTGGTATGCCCGGATCGCCAGCAGGCCGGCGTACTCGCCCTGTGCGCCGGAGTTCGGCTGCAGGCTGACCGCGTCGTAGCCGGTGCATTCGACCAGCATCGCTTCCAGCGTGTCGATCAGTTCCTTGTAGCCCAGCGCCTGGTCGGCCGGCACCAGCGGGTGGATCTGCGAGAACTCCGGCCAGGTCACCGGGATCATCTCGGCGGTGGCGTTGAGCTTCATGGTGCACGAACCCAGCGGGATCATCGTGCGGTCCATCGCCAGGTCCTTGTCGGCCAGCGAACGCAGGTAGCGCAGCAGTTCGTGTTCGCTGTGGTGGGTGTTGAACACCGGGTGGGTCAGGAACGCGGACTGGCGCAGCAGGCCGGCCGGCAGCGCGTCGGCGGTGCTGGCATCCAGTGCGTCGACGTCCAGCGAGGCACCGAACACCGCAGCCACGGCGACGATGTCGGCGCGGGTGGTGGTCTCGTCCAGGCTGATGCCGACCGAGTCGCTGTCGATCGCGCGCAGGTTGTAACCGGCGGCGCGTGCCTTGGCATGGATTTCATCGGCATGCACGCCGGTGACGTGCAGGGTGTCGAAGAAGTCGCCACCGACCTGCACGCCGGCATTGCGCAGCGCTGCGGCCAGGATCGAGGCCAGTCGATGGGTGCGGCGGGCAATGCGGGTCAGGCCTTCCGGGCCGTGGTAAACGGCGTACATCGAGGCCATCACCGCCAGCAGCACCTGCGCGGTACAGATGTTGGAGGTGGCCTTCTCGCGGCGGATGTGCTGTTCGCGGGTCTGCAGGGTCAGGCGGTAGGCCGGGTTGCCCTGGGCATCGATCGAAACGCCGATCAGGCGGCCCGGCATCGAGCGCTTGTAGGCGTCACGGCAGGCCATGAAGGCGGCGTGCGGGCCACCGAAGCCGAACGGCACGCCGAAACGCTGGCTGTTGCCGACAACGATGTCCGCGCCCCATTCGCCCGGGGCAGCCAGCAGGGTCAGGGCCAGCAGGTCGGTGGCCACGGCCACCAGGCCGCCGCGTGCGTGCACGGCATCGACCAGCGCCTTGTAGTCGCCGACCTGGCCAAAGGTGTCCGGATACTGCAGCAGCAGGCCGAAGGCTTCTGCTTCCAGCGCTTCGGCCGGGGCGCCGACGCGCAGCACGATGCCCATGGGCTCGGCGCGGGTACGCAGCAGTTCCAGGGTCTGCGGGTGCACGGCGTCGTGCACGAAGAAGGTGTCCGACTTCGACTTGGCCGAACGCTTGGCCAGGGTCATCGCTTCGGCGGCGGCGGTGGCTTCGTCCAGCAGCGAGGCGTTGGCGATTTCCATGCCGGTCAGGTCGGCGCACAGGGTCTGGAAGTTGATCAGCGCTTCCATGCGGCCCTGCGAGATTTCCGCCTGGTACGGGGTGTAGGCGGTGTACCACGCCGGGTTTTCCAGGATGTTGCGCAGGATCACGTTCGGCGTGTGGGTACCGTAGTAACCCTGGCCGATGAAGCTGCGCAGCACGGTGTTCTTGTCGGCGATCGCACGGATCTTCGCCAGTGCCTGCACTTCGGTCATCGACTCCGGCAGTGCCAGCGGTGCCGGCGACTTGATCTTGGCCGGCACGATGGCGTCGGTCATCGCATCCAGCGACGCGTGGCCGACGACGTCGAGCATCTGCGCGATCTCGGCGTCGTTGGGGCCGATGTGGCGCTCGACGAACGCGTTGTGGTGCTCGAGCTCACGCAGGGAAGGGGTGTTCTGGGACATGGCGAAGGATCCGTCAGGAAAGGGCACACGCACGGGCACAAGCCGCCGGTCGGCGGTCTGCGGGGCGCCCCTCTGTCCTTTTGCCTGAGAGTTTAAAAGCGCGGCGGACCGCAGCTTCGTGCCCCTTCGGCGCCGGATCGAACCGGTCTCTCCAGAGTTGTGTTACGGGTGGTATCGGGCCTGAGCGATTACGGGCGTTGCGCCTTCGGCAGCGGTGTTCCGCTTCTCCCACCGTGTTGCCCGCCGATTATAGCCCGTTGCGGGCGCGGCGGCCGCCTTCGGTCCTGGAGGCCGCGCCTGAATGGCCGATGGCCCGTCCGTGCGTTTTGTGCACTGCTGCATGGCATCAGGTGCAATCCCCACCTATGATGGGCGGATACCCGAATTCATCTGGCGCCGTCCCTGCTGCAGGGGACCGGCGCCCGCCGTGCGTGCCGCGCATGGCCCTGCCGGACGCCTTTCCCATGACCGCCGCTGTTGCTCCCTCCACCCGCCGCATGGCCCTGCTGCTCGCCGGCCTGGCCATGTTCGGTCCGTTCTCGATCGACACCATCTTCCCGGCGTTCCCGCAGCTGGCCCAGCGCCTGGCGGTGGACGAGGTGGCGGTGCAGCAGACCATCAGCGTGTATCTGCTGTTCTACGGCCTGATGAGCCTTGCGCACGGCCCGCTGTCCGATGCCTGGGGCCGCAAGCGGGTGATCCTCGGTGGCCTGGTGGTGTTCGTCGGCGCTTCGGTCGGCTGCGCGCTGTCCACCGACCTGACCACGCTGCTGGCGTTCCGTGCGCTGCAGGGCCTGTCAGCAGGCGTCGGCATGATCGTCGGCCGCGCGGTGATCCGCGACCTGTACCACGGACACGACGCGCAGCGTCTGATGAGCCAGGTATCGATGCTGTTCGGCATCGCTCCGGCCATCGCACCGATCATTGGCGGCTGGATCCTGCTCAGTGGCGCCGGCTGGCCACTGATTTTCTGGTTCCTGGTGGTGTTTGCGCTGCTCCTGCTGGCGGCCACTGCACGCTACCTGCCGGAAACCCATCCGGTGGAGGCACGGGTGCCGTTGTCGCCGCGCGTGCTGCTGCGTGATTACGTGCGCATCGGTTTCAACCCGCGGTTTCTGCGCCTGGCGCTGGCCGGCAGCATCGGTTTCGGCGGCATTTTCCTGTACATCTCCTCGGCGCCGGTGTTCGTGATGCAGCACCTGCATCTGGGCGAGGGTGGTTTTGCCTGGCTGTTCATCCCCACCATCGGCGGCATGACCACCGGCTCGTTCCTGTCCGGGCGCATGGCCGGGCACACCACGCCCACCCGCCAGGTGTCCATTGGTTTCGGCCTGTGTGCGCTGTCGGTGCTGCTGAATGTCGGCTACGTGGCGCTGTCGCCACAGTTCGTGCTGCCATGGGCGGTACTGCCGATCTTCCTGGGCGGCATGGGCATGGCATTGATCTTCCCGATCCTGGCGCTGGCGGTGCTGGACATGTACCCGCACCAGCGCGGCCTGGCCTCGTCGCTGCAGGCCTTCGTGCAGCTGATGATCAGCACGGTGGTGGCCGGCGTGGTGTCGCCGCTGCTCAGTGCCAGCCCGCTGCACCTGGCGCTGGGGCAGGCCGCGTTCTTCGCCGCCGGCTTCGTGTTCTGGTACTGGGAACACCAGCGTGAACGCGCGGCACAGGCGGCCTGCACGGGCCATTGAGCAGCGCGCAGGGGTAGGGCCGGCCGCTTTGCCCGCAACGCTTGCGAAGAGGAACGACCGGACTAGGCTGGGCACTCCAGCCAGCCGGTGCGTGGATGCACGACAGCCAGCCAATCCGATGTCGTTGCATGAGGTTCCCCATGGCTGCGCAGCAGACCTACCGCCTGTTCGAGGTGGCGCTGAAGGAGCGCCGCGTTCTTTCCCCTTCCCTTGACCGCATGGTGTTCACCGGTGCCGACGTGGCGCGGATGAAGACCGAAGGCCCTGACCAGCGCATCAAGGTGTTCTTCCCCTTGCCCGGCCAGGAGGTGCCGCAGGTCCCCAGCGGTGAAGACTGGTACCCACGCTACCGGGCCCTGCCGGACGACAAGCGCCCGCCGATGCGTACCTACACCATCCGCCAGTTGCGCGCCGAGCAGGGCGAGGTCGACGTCGATTTCGTCATCCATGGCGAAACCGGCCCCGCCTCGCGCTGGGCCATGCACGCCCGCCCAGGCGACCGTGTAGTGCTGCTGGCCCCGGACGCCGACTGTGCCGAGAGCAGCGAGGGCTGGGAGTGGAAGCCACCGGCCGGTGTCGGCCAGGTGCTGCTGGTGGCCGATGAAACCGCGTTGCCTGCGGTGGCCGGCATCCTCGAGGAACTGGCGGCCATGGTCGACCCACCGCGCACGCTGGCGCTGCTGGAGGTGGCGCAGGCCGGTGATGCGGTGCACCTGAAGGCGCCCTCCAGCGCCGAGCTGGTCTGGCTGCCGCGCGGGCAGGCCGCCTACGGACAGCGGTTGCTGCAGGCGGTCCAGGCGCGGTTGGCAGCGACCTCGGGCGTGACTGCCGGCGATGCGCTGGAGGAGATCGACGTCGATACGCAGATCCTCTGGGAGCAGGCCGATACCCGGGTGGCCGGGCCGCTGTACGCCTGGGTGGCGGGCGAGGCGGGGGCCGTGATGGCGATCCGTCGCCATCTGGTGCGCGATTGCGGGCTGGACCGCCGCGCGATCACCTTCATGGGCTACTGGCGGCACGGCAAAGTGCTGGACTGAGGGGTGTGAAGCGGTGCTGCGGGCGGGGTGCGCTATCCTTGCGCCCCCCTTCGCAGCGGTACCGCACCATGTCCACCAGCTCCAAGACCCGCCGCGACCAGCGCCGTCGCCAGGAAAAGCAGGCCGCCAACAAGGCCGCCGCGCAGGCCTCGCCGGTGGAGCCGCATGCGGAACTGCGCGATGCACAGCGCACCCTGCTGGCCGGTGTCGTGCGCCGCGACGGCGAATGGGTGCTGGGCATGGATGGCCGCATTGCCGGCCACAGCGAAAGCGCCGCACAGGTGCTGGCGCTGATCATGCAGGCCGGTGAGCTGCACGAACGCAACGGCACGCCGGTGCGCCTGATGTACTCCGATGCACTGCGCGATGCCGCACAGGCCGAAGCCAGGGAGAAGGGCCAGACCTTCGAGGAATTCAAGGCCGAGCTGGCCGCAGCGATGGCCGCGAAGAAGAACAGCTGACTGCTGTTTCGGTAGAGCCGGCCGCTGGCCGGCTGCCCGTTGGGTCTTCATCGCGTAGTTGCCGGCCAGCGGCCGGCACTACCGGAAAGGGACGGATCCTCGCGGACCCGCCCCTTTTTTCATTTTGCCGCCGGGGCCGCGTTGGCCTGCCAGCCGCACATCTGGCCTTCGTTCTGCTGCTTCAGCCACTCGTTGACCGGGGTGAAGTACTCGATCATCGGGCCGGCATCGAGCTTGTCGGTACCGGTCAGCTCCTTCAGCGTGGCCTGCCACGGCTGGCTGGCACCCTTGCTCAGCATCGCCCAGTACTTCTGGCCGGCTTCCTTGTTGCCGTAGAAGGTGCACTCATGCAGCGGGCCCTTGTAGCCGGCCGCATCGCACAGGCCCTTGTAGAACTGGAACTGCAGGATGCGCGCCAGGAAGTAGCGGGTGTACGGGGTGTTGCCCGGCACGTGGTACTTCGCGCCCGGATCGAAGAACTCTTCGCCACGGGTGCTGGCCGGCGCCACGCCCTGGTACTTGGCCTTCAGGTCCCACCACGCCTTGTTGTAGTTGTCGGCAGTAATCGAGCCATCGAACACGCCCCAGCGCCAGCGGTCGATCATCAGCCCGAACGGCAGGAACGACACGCCTGACAGCGCCATGCGCATCTGGTTGTTGATGACCGCCTCGCGGCTTTCGGTCGGCGCATCGACCAGGCCGATCGAGCTGAGGTACTTGGGCGTCATCGCCAGCACGATGGTGTCGCCGATCGCTTCATGGAAGCCGTCGTTGGCACCGCCCTGGAACAGCGGTGGCAGCGGGTTGTAGGCCAGGTCGTAATAGATGTGGCCCAGCTCGTGGTAGATGGTGGTGAAGTTCTCTTCGTTCGGCTTGATGCACATCTTGGTGCGCACGTCGCCTTCCATGTTCATGTCCCAGGCACTGGCGTGGCAGACCACGTCGCGGTCGTCAGGCTTGATGAACTGGGTCTTTTCCCAGTAGGACTGCGGCAGCGACGGCATGCCCAGCGACACGTAGAAGTCCTGCGCGCGCTCGGTCATCTGCTTGGCGGTACGCAGTTCGGCCTCGCGCTGCGCCTTGTACTGCGCGGCCACGTTGGCATCCTTGCCGGCCTTGGCCAGCGCCGCGCTCAGGTTGGTCTGGTACTGCTTTTCCAGCGCCGCGGTGATGTCCAGGCTGCCGGCGCCCGGGTACGGTTCCAGCTGGTCCCACAGGTTCGACCAGTCCTGCTGCCACATGTTGCCCAGCAGGTGCGCGGCGATCAGGCCATTGCCTACTTCGGCCTTGTCCTTGCCATAGGTCTTGTCCAGCTTGCCGCGCGCGTAGCAGTGCAGCTGCTCGTACATCGGCTTGACCTGTTCCCACAGGCGGTCGGTTTCCGGGCCGATCTGCTCCGGCGGCATGTCATAGCCGCTGCGCCACATCTGGCCGGCATCGGTGAAGCCCATGCCCTTGGCGCCTTCGTTCACCAGGCCGACGAACTTCTGGTAGTCGCCGCGCATGCTCTTGGTGGTGCTGTGCCAGCCCTGCCAGGCGTCAAGCTGCTTGTCGTAGTCGCGGCTGCGCGCCAGTACCTGTTCCAGCTCGCCCAGCTGGCGGCAGGAGTTCGGATCGTTGGCGTCGGTGCAGTACTTGCCGGCACCGTAGCTGCCTTCCATGCGGGTGGCGATCTGGGTCAGCTCGGCCAGCTTGGCCGGATCGCGCGGCGCCGGCATCGAGGACATCAGTTTCAGCAGGTGGATCGCACGCTTGCTGTCCTCGCTCATCGGCTTGCCGTCGAACTTGGCGGCCTGCTCGATCCAGCTGTTGAGCTGGGTCAGCGAGCGCTCGTTGGCCTTGGCCGCGATGCGTTCGGAATCACTGTTGATGTAGGTGGAAGACAGCCACTGCGCCGAGGTCATCTCCGGGTAGGCGGCCTTGAATTCGGCATTGATGCGGGCCACGAACTGGTCGGCGGTTTCGCCGGCCGGGGCGCTGCTGCTGGCGGTATCGGTGCCTGGGGCAGCTTCCTTTTTGCAGGCGGCCAGGGCCAGCGTGGCGGCGGCGATTGCCGAGGCCAGCAGGAGATGACGGTGTTTCACGGGCGGTCCTTGGGTGGTGAACGACGGCCGAAGGCTAGTGGGCCGTCGCTGCCACCGCAAGTGGCGGAAGTCGGCCGGGCGGCGCCCGGCACCCGCAGAGGCCTTCAAGCAACGGCAAAGGCCGAAGCAACAGCAACAGCGGACTGTCCGTGGTTTGGCGGGGCGGTGTTGGAGTGCGGGGACGCCGCAAGTACGTCCTTGTAGGCTTGGCAGCCGCATCCATGCGGCTGACACCCCGCACTCCGACACCGCCCCACCTCCGACAGATTCCATGTGCTGTCGGTAGGTGTCGACCTTGGTCGACACATCTGTCAGATATCGAATGAGTCATCCACGCATGGCGTGGATCTACTGTGTCGACCAAGGTCGACACCCACCAGGGCAATGCGTCGTTCCAACAGATCGCGGAAATCTGTCGAAGGCGGGGTGGGTCCGGTTGCGGGGGCGTGAGCCGCATGGATGCGGCGACCGAGCTTACATGGACGTACTTGCAGCGTCCCCCGCAACCGGACCCACCCCGCCAATCCACGGAATGCCAGCTTTTGCTTTTGCTTTTGCTGTTGCTGTTGCTGTTGCTGTCGAGGCTGCCGGCCAGCGGCCGGCACTACCGCGGGTGCAGGGCTGCAAGCCCTGCCGAACAACCCTCAACCTTCGCAGTTGGCGAACAGGTCGCGATCGCGCTCATACAGCGAGGTCTTCACCTGCATCAGGCCCAGCACCGACGGGAACAGGTTGTCGTGGTCGGTATAGGCCGCCGAACGCTTGCGCACGCACTGCAGGTCCAACCCACGGCTGCTGGCAAAGCCCGGCGAGAACCACATCGTCATCGGTACGCGGGTCTGCTCGGCCGGAGCGATCGCATACGGCACGCCATGCAGGAACAGGCCCTTCTCGCCCAGCGATTCACCATGGTCGGACAGGTAGATCATCGCCGTGTCGTAATCCTGCATGCCCTGCAGGGTGCCGATGGTCTTGCTCAGGAAATGATCGGTGTACAACACCGCGTTGTCATAGCTGTTGGTGATCTCTTCGCGAGAGCAACGGCCGATGTCACGGGTGTCGCAGGTTGGCTTGAAGCGCGCGAAGGCTGCCGGGTAACGCTCGAAGTAGGCCGGGCCGTGGTTGCCCAGCTGGTGCAGCACCACCACGCGGTCGCCGGGCTTGGCACGCACCTGGGTGGCCAGGTCCTGCAGCAGGATCTCGTCCATGCAGCGGCCATCGGCGCACAGCCCCGGCGTGGTCGCATCGGACAGCGACTGGAACTCCAGCCCTTCGCAGACGCCCTTGCAGCCGGACTGGTTGTCACGCCACAACGGTGCGATGCCGGCGCGGTTCAGCACGTGCAGCAGCGACTGGTGTGCACGGATCTTCTTTTCATCGTAGTCGTGACGTCCCCACGGCGAGAACAGGCACGGCAGCGACACTTCGGTGCTGGTGCCGCAGGAGTGCATGTCGGGGAAGTTGATCACCGGTGCCTGGGCCAACTCCGGGGTGGTGTTGCGGCCACCGTTGAGCCCCCAGTTCTGCGCGCGCACGGTTTCGCCCATGACGATCACCAGCAGGCGCGGCTTGCTGGCCGGGGCGCGTGGCGTGGCCTTGGCGTCGGTGCCGATCGGCAGCTTCGGCGCGCGCTGCACCGGGTTGTCGCCACGCAGCGCGCGCGGCATACCGAGCAGCACGTTGGCCGGGGTGGCGAGATAGCGTACTTCGCGCTGGTTGCGCATCAGCGCCGAGATATCCTGGAACGAGATCAGCGCACCGCCAACTGCGGTCGCCGCCGCCACGACCAGGAAGCCGAGTCGCCACAGCAGGCTGCGGCCCCAACTGCGTCGGCGCAGCTGCACGCGCCACAGCACCACCATCGGCAGCACGGCCAGCAGCAGCACCGGCCACAGCAGCGATACGGTCATCAGCTCGCGGCTCTCCTTGGGGTCGGTCGCCAGCACGTTGCGCAGCATGTCCGCATCCAGATAGATGTGGTAGCGGCTCATGTAGTGCGCAGCGAACGCCGTCACCAGCAGCAACAGGCTGATTACCACTTTGGCATTCCAGCGCCAGACCAGGATGCCCAGCAGCACGCCGTGTGCACCCAGCAGCAACAGCAGCAGCGAAAGCGCGTAACGCAGGCTGCCTGGATGGCTGGCCATCGCGCTGTGCCAGAACAGGCCGTTGCCGGCCACCGCGAAGAACAGGCTGGTCAGCGCGATCAGTGCTTCCGTGGAGAGCTGCGGCCGCCAGTTGCGAAGACCCGCAAGGGCGGGGAGGCGGGCGGGGCGTTGGACCGATGCACTCATGCGTTTGCCTCCTGGCGGTGGGGACGGTCCAGCTGACGGTGGATCAGAACATACAGGCCCAACGAAAGCAGCCAACATATCAACGCGGTGGCAATGTCATGCGAAAGGAAATGGGCGCCCCGCAACTGCTGGCTGATCCCGAACACCAGGCCGGTGCCGAGGCCGATCCAGAGCCCGGTCCAGCGCCAGGACGGCCGCCACAGCAACGCGAAGAAGTACAGGCAGAGCCACGCATAGCCTGCGCTGGCGTGGCCTGCCGGGAAGCAGGCCTGTGCCGGCATGCCTTCCGGGCGCAGGGTGAACAGACCGATGAAAGGCTGGTGGCCACCGTAGCGCAGCAGGTCCCACGGGCATTCCATCGGCACCAGCGACTTCAGCAGGGAGATCACGCCGGTGCCCAGTGCCATGGCAATTACGACATAAAGCAGCGCCCATTGCAGGGTGCGATCGCGACCCTTACGCCAGTGGTGGAAGCACAGCAGGATCACGACCAGCGCCGCCGCCGTGCTCAACCATTTGCCCGCCTTGTGCACGACGCTGCGGGTGATCCAGGCGTCCTGCAGCGCCCAGTGGCTGCCTTCAAGACGGAACAGGTGATCGGCCACCCATTGATCGCCGCCGAAGCCCATCAGCAGCGTAAACAACGGCAGACCGATTGCGACAGGCAGCCAGAGGTGAGTTACGGCAAATCGAGACGCCAGTGGTGATGTCGCAAGCGGCGCTACCGAATCAAGGGGACGGACGGGCATGCTGGGAAGGGGCGGTTCGGGAATCCGCAGTCATGCTCGTCACCTGGATGTCGGAGAAGGGTCGGATGCTCGTTCGTGCCGGGTTAATGTTCGTCCGGCACGTGTCAACGTTCAGTCTTCTTCGGCGGTCGATCCTGTCCGCTCGGCGTGGCACTCCGGGTTCCATGCGGTACCGGGAAGCAGTTGCCAACGATTCCTGTTGGCAACACCGATGTCGATCACTTTGGCCGGGTCCACGCAGGGGCTCATCGCATCGTCCAGCACCAGCAGCCAGCGCTTGTCCGGCGCCTCAGCGAGCCAAGGGCCGGCGTCATGCCATTGCTCTGCCCAGGGCCGCTTGAAGCCGAATTCGCGTACCGGGCGGTCGGCCTGCAGGAGGTTCTGCTCGCGCCAGGCCACCAGCGCCAGTTCGGCATCCGGTCCGATCCGCGCGCCGACCCGGCGCATCAGCGCTGACGCCGATGCATAGGGATCCAGCGCAGGGATCAGTACCAGGCCGTAGAGCATCCACAGCATGCCGTGGGTCAGCAGCACCAGCGTCGCCGCGCGGCGCACCCGCAACCACACGATCAGCGTGGCCAGCGCGATGGCGAAGGTCAGCAGGCCATCGCCCAGCACCGGCAGCAGGGTATCGGGCATGGCGCGGCGTTCCAGCTGGGCCACCGCCCAAGCGTGTTCGGTCAGCAGCATCACGCCCAGCGTGCCAGTGGCCAGCATCAGCACCACGCTGTAGCCGAACAGGTAGCGGCGAACGCACAGGCGGCGCAGCAGGCCGGGCAGCAGCGGGGCTACGGCCAGCGCCATCGCCGGCAACATCGGCAGCAGGTACACCTCGCGCTTGCCCGGGCTGGCGCTGAAGAACACCAGTACCAGCACGGCCCAGCCCAGCAGCAGCCACTGGCGGCGGTCGCCACGGCGGATACGGCGCCACCAGGGCTTGAACAGCATCGGCAGCAGCAGGCTGCCCGGCAGCCACAGGGTAAGGATCACCTGCAGGTAATACCAGGCGGGCTGCCGGTGGTGCCACGCATTGGCATAACGGGTGCCGGTCTGCTTGAACAGCAGCTCGTGCGCATAAGCCTGCAGTTCGGCACTGGGCGTGTGCAGCAGGGCCCAGCCCAGCGGCGCCAGCCACACCCCCACACCCAGCAGGAAGGCCGGGATCAGCCAGAGCAGGGTTGCCGGATGCGGACCCTCCACCGTGCGTCCGCGGCGGCGCTGGTACAGCCACCAGCCGAACCAGGGCAGCACCATTAGCAGCGGCAGGAAACCCACGCCCTTGGTCACCGTGCCGACGCCTGCGGCGAAGCCGGCCAGCCACAGGGCAGGCAGGTTGCGGCGTTCACACAGATGACGCATCAGGCCCCAGAGGGCCACGGTGGTCATGCCCACCAGCACCATGTCGATCTGCGCGCGCTTGGCCATCAGCCCGAACTGCAGGGTGCAGAACAGCGCAGCGACGGCGTAGATGGAATGTCGTGGCGACCATAGCCGCCGCGCCAGGTCCGACACCAGCCACAGGCTGAGCAGGGCGCCCAGCAACGACGGCAGCAGGAAGGACCACTGCCAGCTGCCGACGATCTCGTAGGCGGCGGCCTGCAGCCACATGAAGACGGGTGGCTTCTCCGCATACAGTTCCACGCCGCGGTGCGGCAGCAGCCATTGCCCGCTCTCGACCATGGTCCGGGCCGCCAGCACGAAGCGCGGCTCGTCCGGCGGCTGCGGCTGCCGAAGGCCGATCCCCGCTGCCAGCGCAGCAATGATCAGCAGCCACAACAGGGGCAGGCGCCAACGGCGGGGCAGGGCTACGGGCACGGCAGGCTCCGGGAGCAAAACGGCCATTCTGAGGTGGCGGGGGTGGGAAAAGCGTCAGAGCGGCGCCGGGGCGACCGCATTCCGACATGTGCGGCGCTACCATGGTACGAACTTCCGTGGATGTTTCGTGCATGCGTCTGTTGGTGATCGAGGACAACCGCCAGCTGGTGGCCAACCTGTTCGACTATTTCGAGTCGCGCGGGCATGTGCTCGACGTGGCGCCGGATGGCATCACCGGACTGCACCTGGCCGGGAGCCATCCGTATGACGCCGTCATCCTGGACTGGATGCTGCCGCGCATGGAGGGCCCGGAGGTGCTGCGCCGGCTGCGCGCCGAGCATGCATCGGAAGTGCCGGTGATCATGCTGACCGCGCGTGACGAGCTGCCGGACAAGATTGCCGGCTTCCGCGCCGGCGCCGACGACTACCTGACCAAGCCGTTCGCACTCCCGGAGCTGGAGGTGCGGCTGGAAGCGCTGCTGCTGCGTGCGCAGGGACGCAACCCGCGCAAGCGCCTGCAGGTGGGCGATCTGGTCCTGGATCTGGCCACCCTGGAAGCCCAGCGCGGCACCCAGGTGCTGCACCTGTACCCGGCCTGCCGCAAGCTGCTGGAAGTGCTCATGCGCGCCAGCCCCGGCGCGGTGACCCGCCAGCAGCTGGAATTCGCTCTGTGGGGCGACGAACCGCCGGATGGCGACCTGCTGCGTTCGCATGTCTACGAGCTGCGCCGCAGTGTGGACGGACCGTTCGCCGAGAAACTGATCCATACCCTGCCGCGGGTGGGTTACCGCTTGGCCGTGACCACGCCCAGCGATGCCGGCAAGGATGATGATGAAGGCGAGTAAGCCGGGGCCGTTGTACCGGCGCGTGGTGTGGTGGTTGCTGGGCTATCTGGCGCTGCTGTCGATCGCGGTGTTCAGCGTCGGCAACTACGTGCATGAACATGCAGAGCACGCTGCCTGGCGCGCGCTGCTCAATTCCGAACTGGACAGCATCGTCGAGCACACCGAGCACGAGCCGCACTATCGCTGGCAGGACTCTGACACGCTCAGCCTGTTCCGCTTCGATGAAGGCAACATGCCGGAAAGCGTGCGCATGCTGCACCCGGGGCTGCATGACGGGGTGCCGATCAAGGGGCGGCAGACTGCGGTGATGGTGCGTGACACCGGCTCGATGGGGCGGGTGGCGCTGGCGCTGGACATTTCCGACTTCCATGACCTGGAACAGTTCGCCACGCGCTGGGTGATGCTGGCCGGGGTGATCATGATCTTCGTCACCGTGCTGATGGCGTCGTTCGGCATGGAACGCATGGTGCGCCCGTTGAGCCTGCTGGCGCAGCACATCGCCGCGCTGCGGCCGGGGGTCCAGGGCCAGCGCATCGAGGTCGACCCGCGCGGCAGTTCCGAGCTGCACACCATTGCCGATGCACTGAACGACTATCTGGACCGCAACGAGCAGTTTGTGGAACGCGAGCGGGTGTTCATCAGCACCGCCAGCCACGAGCTGCGCACGCCGATTGCGGTGATGACCGGTGCCGCAGAGCTGGCACTGGAACAGCCGGGCCTGCCCGAGCGCGCGCGCCAGCAGATGCAACGCGTGCTGCGCACCGCGCAGAGCGTGGAGCAGCTGATCGAACTGCTGCTGGTGCTGGCGCGTGACCCGGCGCGCCTGGCCGCACGCGCCGAGCGCATCGCCCTGGACCAGCTGCTGCCGGAAATCGTCGACGACCATCGTCACCTGCTCGGTGACAAGGACCTGAGCATCGGCATCCAGGCGGCCCCGGTGGATATTGTCGCGCCGCTGGCCGTCGTGCAGGCCGCGATCGGCAACCTGCTGCGCAATGCCATCGAGAACAGTGGGCGTGGCCACATTGAGTTGCGCCTGAGCTCGTCGGCGGTGCTGACCCTGCAGGATCCGGGACATGGCATGAGCCCGGAGGAGATTGCGGCGATCCACGCGCGGATGGCCCGTGGCGAGCGCGCCGACCGTGGCGGCGGCATCGGCCTGGACCTGATCGCCCGGCTCTGCGAGCACCTTGGCTGGACCCTGCAGCTGCAGCCCTGCGAGCCGCGTGGCACGCGCGCCACGCTCGATTTCAGCGCTTCACGTCCGGCCTGAACCGGCCGTCCTGGTAGATGCCAACCTTGGTTGGCATGCTGCCCGTCGACCAAGGTCGACGCCTGCCCACGCAATGTCCGTTCGCATTACCGGCCGTTCGGCCGCGCCACATGCTGGTCGATCAGGATCACATTGCCGTCGGGATCGGCCAACTGCAGGTAGCCGGTGCCCCGGCCATGAGGGTCGGTACGCACCGCCAGTTCAATGCCCTTCGCATCCAGTTCCGCCTGCAGTTCACGTACATCCTGGAAGTGGGGCAGTTCCTGCTTGTGCTGGTCCCAGCCCGGGTTGAAGGTGAGCAGGTTGCCCTCGAACATGCCCTGGAACAGGCCGATGACAACGCCGTTGTTGCGCATCACCAGCCAGTTCTGCGCCGGCTCGCCACCGGTCACCGAGAAGCCCAGTGCTTCGTAGAAGCTGCGGGAGGCCGGCAGGTCCCTGACCGAGAGGCTGACGGAGAAGGCGCCGAGCTGCATGGGAGTGGCTCCGGGAGAGGGCAGCCGGCAGTGCAGCATGACCCGGCGTGAAGACAATGTTAATCTCGGGGTGCGCCGCTTCATGCGGCGCTTTTTTTTCCCGCTCTTTCGATCGACAGAGGATCCCATGCCGACCGAACCCGCTACTGCCCTGATCAGCAACGACATCGTTGGCCTGGGCCTGATTGCCGCCACCCTGGCCCTGATCTTCTGGGCTGCAAGTGGCCCGACCCCGTTGTTGAAGAAGATCTTCGCCTGGGTGCCGGCGCTGCTGCTGTGCTACTTCGTCCCCGCCATCTACAACACCGCCGGTGTCATCGACGGCCACAACACCTCGCTGTACAACCCGGTCGCGCGTGACGTGCTGCTGCCGGCCGCGCTGGTCCTGCTGACCTTGTCGATCGACCTCAAGGGTATTGCCAAGCTCGGCCCGAAACTGCTGATCGTGTTCTGCGCCGGTACCGCCGGCATCATGCTCGGCGCCATCGTCTCGTTCCAGCTGATGAAGCTGATCCACCCCGAAACCGTGGCCGGTGATACCTGGGCCGGCATGGCGGCGCTGGCCGGCAGCTGGATCGGCGGCGGCGCCAACATGGTGGCCATGCGCGAAGTGTTCGGCACCGATGCCACCACCTTCGGCCAGTTCGCGGTGGTCGACGTGGCCTGCGCCAGCCTGTGGATGGCCATCCTGCTGTTCCTGGCCAACCGCGCGCAGCAGATCGATACCCGCAACGGTGCCGATACCCGTGCCATCGATGAGATGAAGGCGCGCATCAGTGCCTACGAGGCGCAGAACGCCCGCATTCCCAGCATGACCGACCTGATGGTGATCGTCGGCGTGGCACTGGGCGGCGTCGGCCTGGCCCATGCCATCGCCGCGCCGCTGGCGGGCTGGTTCAAGGCCAATGTCAGCTGGGCCAGCCAGTTCAGCCTGGACAGCCAGTTCGTGTGGGTGATCCTGCTGTCGACAGCGATGGGCCTGGGCCTGAGCTTCACCCGTGCGCGCCGGCTGGAAGCTGCGGGCGCTTCGCGGCTGGGCACGGTGTTCCTGTACTTCCTGATCGCCTGCATCGGCATGCAGATGAACCTGCTGTCGCTGCTGGACCGGCCGTGGCTGTTCCTGCTCGGCGCGATCTGGATGGCCACGCATGTGCTGGTGCTGTGGGTGGTGGCCAAGCTGCTGCGCGCGCCGCTGTTCTTCTTCGCGATCGGTTCGCAGGGCAACATCGGCGCAGCCGCTTCGGCCCCCGTGGTGGCTGCGGCGTTCCATCCGACGCTGGCTCCGGTGGGCGTGCTGCTGGGCACGGTGGGCTACGCCACCGGCACCGGGCTGGCCTATGTCACTGGCCTGATCCTGAAGTGGATGGCCAACGGTTGAGTCCGGGCCGCCCCGGCGTCATGCCTGCGTAGATCCACGCCATGCGCGGATGCATTTCATGGGCCTCCATGAACATGGAAGGGGTCAGATCCGTTTCCCGGAGGAAACGGATCTGACCCCTGATGCATCTCGCCGCCACCGGAAATCTGTCGAAGGTGGGGTGGTGTCGGATGGCGGGGTGTCCGCGGCATGGATGCCGCGGCCAAGCCCCCAGGGATGGGTTTACGGCGTCCCCGCCATCCGACACCACCTCGCCAAGCACACAGAAACCCAGAGCCGACGCCTCAGCTGTTGCCGTTGCTCCGGCCTCTGCGGGCGCCGGGCTGCAAGCCCGGCACCCACCCTGGAACCTCAACAGCAGCGACCACCGTTGCGTCCGCCGTAGCGCGCTTCCTGGCGCTCGCGGAAGAACGTCTTGTAATCCATCGGCTCCTGGTCCGGATGCTTTTCCAGCATGTGCCGGACGTAGTTGTCGTAATCAGGAATGCCACAGCACAGTCGGGCGGTCTGCACCAGGCGCCGCCAGATGCGGCGGTGTGCCTGGTACTGGCCGGCGGGAACCAGTTGCGTGCTCATCACAGATCCACCATTTCATGCGGCTTCAGCGCCACGTACGGGGTCTCGCGGTCGCTGCGCTGAGGATTGCGGCGGGCCGCCAGGATGGTCTTGATCGAATACACCAGCACTGCGCCCACCACCAGCAGGAACAGCGCGGTCAGGCCGGTGTTGACGTAGGCGTTGACCACGATCTGCTTCATCTGCGCCACCGATTTGGCCGGTGCCGTGATGGTGTCGCTGGCGAGGGCGGCCTGGAACTTGTGTGCCTGGGCCAAGAAGCCCTGCGCCGGATTGCTGTCGAAGATCTTGATGAAGCCGGCGTAGGTGGTGCAGATCAGCAGCCAGATGGCCGGCACGGCCGTCACCCACGCATAGCGGTCACGCTTCATCTTGAACAGCACCACCGTGCCCAGCATCAGCGCGATACCCGCCAGCATCTGGTTGGAGATGCCGAACAGCGGCCACAGCGTCTGGATGCCACCGAACGGATCGACCACGCCGGTGTAGAGCAGGTAGCCCCACAGCGCCACGCAGCCGGCGGTGCCGATGATGTTGGCGGTCCACGATTCGGTCTTCTTCAGGGCCGGCACGAAGTTGCCCAGCAGGTCCTGCAGCATGAAGCGACCGGCACGGGTGCCAGCGTCGACTGCCGTGAGGATGAACAACGCTTCGAACAGGATCGCGAAGTGGTACCAGAACGCCATCATCGCGTCGCTGCCACTGGGAATCGCTTCGTGCAGGATCTGCGCGATGCCCACCGCCAGTGTCGGTGCGCCACCTGCGCGATGCAGGATGGTCGGTTCACCAATGGCCGCCGCGGTCGCGGTCAGCTGCTCGGGCGTGATGGTGAAGCCCCAGGTGTTGGTGATGTAGTGCGCCGCCGAGGCCGCATCGGCACCGATCACCGCCGCCGGGCTGTTCATCGCGAAGTAGATGCCCGGATCGATGATCGAGGCCGCCACCAGCGCCATCACCGCCACGAACGATTCCATCAGCATGCCGCCGTAGCCGATGTAGCGCATGTGCGCTTCATTGGCCAGCAGCTTCGGCGTGGTGCCGGAGGAAATCAACGCGTGGAAGCCGGAGACCGCACCGCAGGCGATGGTGATGAACAGGAACGGGAACATGCCGCCCTTCCATACGGGGCCATCACCACTGGCAGCGAACTGGGTCAGCGCCGGCATCTTCAGTTCCGGCATCACAATCAGGATGCCGACGGCCAGTGCGATGATGGTGCCGATCTTGAGGAAGGTCGACAGGTAATCGCGGGGGGCCAGCAGCAGCCACACCGGCAGCACCGAGGCGACGAAGCCGTAACCGATCAGCATCCAGGTGATCTGGGTGCCGGTGAAGGTGAAGGCCGGGCCCCAGACCGGATCGGCGGCGACCTTGCCGCCGTACCAGATCGCGGCCAGCAGCAGGATCAGGCCGACCACCGAAATCTCGCCGATCCTGCCGGGGCGGATGTAGCGCATGTACACGCCCATCAGGATTGCGATGGGCATCGTCGCGATCACCGTGAACATGCCCCACGGGCTTTCGGCCAGCGCCTTGACCACCACCATCGCCAGCACCGCCAGGATGATGATCATGATCAGGAACGCACCGAACAGCGCGATGGTGCCGGGCACCTGGCCCATCTCTTCCCGCACAAGATCGCCCAGGGAGCGGCCGTTGCGGCGGCTGGACAGGAACAGGACCATGAAGTCCTGCACCGCGCCGGCCAGCACCACGCCCACCACCAGCCACAGCAGGCCGGGCAGGTAGCCCATCTGTGCGGCCAGCACCGGTCCCACCAGCGGGCCGGCACCGGCAATGGCGGCGAAATGGTGACCGAACAGCACGTGCTTGTTGGTTGGCACGTAGTCCAGGCCATCGTTGTTGATCACCGCCGGGGTGGCCCGGGTCGGATCGAGCTGCATCACCTTGTTGGCGATGAACAGGCTGTAGAAGCGGTAGGCCACCAGGTACAGCGAAACGGCGGCGACGACGATCCACAGGGCATTGATGTGTTCGCCGCGGCGCAGGGCCACGGTGCCCAGACAGAAGGCGCCGAGCAGGGCGAGTACCGCCCAGCCTATTTTGGAAAACCCTTTCATGAGGTGCTCTCTCCCGGAAAGACAGTCAAAGAGTCCCGCGTGCCCTCGGCAGGGTCAATTGGCACAGGACGAATCGGCGGTAGTACTTTGGTCGTACGCTTGTTGTGCTGGCATGCAGCGAACATCAGGGATGGAACAATCGGTTGCGGCGCCGTCCATTGGCGTGCGGCCATGTGGCGTCCATCTTCAGTGGCATCCATCCAACAGGAGTCGCCATGAGCTTTCCCGAACCGGTCCGCGTACTGCGGACCATCCGTGGCATGCCCACCTCCGACGGTGCCGGCGTGCGCCTGACCCGCGTCATCGGCGGCCCGACGCTGCCTGACCTGGACCCGTTCCTGCTGCTCGATGAATTCGGCACCGACCGTGCCGAGGACTACATCGCTGGCTTCCCGGAGCATCCGCATCGCGGTTTCGAGACCGTCACCTACATGCTCGACGGGCGCATGCGGCATCGCGACAACCACGGCAACGAGGGCCTGCTTACCCCGGGCAGCGTGCAGTGGATGACCGCAGGCCGTGGCCTGGTGCATTCGGAAATGCCCGAGCAGGAAAGCGGTCAGATGCGCGGCTTCCAGCTGTGGGTGAACCTGCCGGCGAAAGAGAAGATGACCGAGCCGAAGTACCAGGAGTTCGCGCCCGAGCGCATTCCCGTGGTGCGGCCGGACGCCGGCGTGGAAGTGAAGGTGATCGCCGGCAACGTGGATGGCACGCAGGGCCCGATCGTGCAGCCGGCCACCGATCCGCTGTACCTGGACATCACGCTGGCCCCGGATCGCGCCTGGACCTATGCCTTGCCGGAAGGGCACAACGCCTTCGCGTATGTGTTCGAAGGTGCGGTGACGGTGGGTGAGCAGGACGCGGCGCGCGACGTCGCCCGCCAGGAACTGGCGGTGCTGGGCGGTGGCGAGCAGCTGCATCTGTCGGCCGGCAGCGAGGGTGCGCGGCTGATCCTGGTGGCTGGTCGTCCGTTGCGGGAACCGGTGATGCGCCATGGCCCGTTCGTGATGAACACGCGGCAGGAACTGATGCAGGCCTTCGTCGATTTCCAGGAAGGCAAGTTCTGAGGCGGTGCCGGCCGTTGGCCGGCAACTGCCTGCGGTCACGGCGGATCGAGGTGCCGGCCAGCGGCCGGCACTACCGTCAGGTCGGCTCGCATTGCGGGGATGCTGCAAGGCAGTCATCCCCGCCATCGTCAGTTGCCGGCAGCCACGGCCGACGGGGTCAGGCTCATCCCCTGCGCCAGCTGTTGCAGCGAACCCAGTTCCTGCGCGCTGTCCGGATACAGCGAAATCTGCGCGTAACGCCCTTTGTCGAGCTTGACCACGCTGATGCGGCGCTCGGCATAACCGGGCGGCTGCTGGCCTCCCAGATCGGGCTGGTACCAGTACAGTGATTCACCGCCGAAGCTGCCCTTTTCGTGGCGCAGCGAGCGGTTCAATGGAAGGTTGGGATCGCGTGCACTGAGCATCAGGCTCAGTACCTCGCGGCCATCGCTGGTGCTGGCGCGGCAGACCAGGAAATCGGCCTGTGCCTGCTGTTGCCACTGCAGGCCGCTGTTGGCCGGCAATGAAGGACATTCGGTGGGAGCCTGCGCGGCGGCCTGGGCCGCAGCGAACAGCAGGCTCGACAACACTACAGGCGCGAACTTCATGCATCCCCCAAGGTGGTGTGTCGTGGCTCCGTCGGATGGACCGGCGGCCTTGGCATCCCATCCCCGGATGCCCCGCCGGCCGGCATGTGCACGGACGGTCAACTCAACCTTAACGGAACGTGAGCGATCGCACAAATTGCGGTTACAAGCGTAACCATTGCGGCCGAAGGTCAGCCGCAATGGTCCGCACAGGCCTCAGCGGTCGTTGCCGAGCCACTTGTAGATGATGCCGCCGATCGCACCGCCCAGCAGCGGGGCGACCCAGAACAGCCACAGCTGGCTGACCGCCCCGCTGCCGGCGAAGAAGGCCACGGCGGTGGAGCGGGCCGGATTCACCGAGGTGTTGGTGACCGGGATGCTGATCAGATGGATCAGGGTCAGCGACAGGCCGATCGCCAGCGGCGCGAAGCCAGCCGGTGCCTTGCCGTGGGTGGCGCCCATGATCACGATCAGGAACACGGCGGTCAGCACCACTTCGCACAGGAAGGCCGCCGCCACGCTGTAACCGCCGGGCGACAGCGCACCATAGCCATTGCTGGCGAACGCACCGGCCTGGCTGCCGTCGATGGCGAAGCCGCTGGCCCCCGAGGCGATCTGCAGCAGGATGAAGCCGGCCAGCAGGCCACCAGCCACCTGGGCGATGATGTACGGCACCAGGTCCTTGGTCGGGAAGCGGCCACCGGCCCACAGGCCGACGCTGACCGCCGGATTGAAGTGCGCGCCGGAGATATGGCCGAACGCATAGGCGCCGGTCACCACGGTCAGGCCGAAGGCGAGCGCCACGCCGAGGAACCCGATGCCCAGCGGATTGCTGTCACCGCCGAACTTGGCGGCCAGCACCGCACTGCCGCAGCCACCCAGAACCAGCCAGAACGTGCCGAGGAATTCGGCGGACAAGCGTTTACCCATGCTCATGTGTTGCACTCCTTTGACGGTCGAAAGTGTGATTTATGTCACATTTCAATGATCAGCGGGTGACTGTAGCGTCAACGCCGGGGGCAGGCATACACCTTCGGATGTGTGCAACACGCGATGTTCAGTACTGCGGCAGCGGGATGAATTCCTTGTCGTCGCCTGGAATGGTCCCGAAGCGGCCGGCCTCCCAATCGTGCTTGGCCTGCTCGATGCGTTCCTTCGAGCTGGACACGAAGTTCCACCACAGGTGACGCGGGCCATCCAGCGGCTCGCCACCGAACAGCATCGCCTTCACCGGCGTCTTCGCGCGCAGGCGGCCGCGTGCGCCGGCCTCGGGAATCACCAGATGCTGTGCAGGGATGTCCACGCCATCCAGCTGTGCGTCGCCTTCGAGGATGTACAGCGCGCGCTCGCGGTGGCCGTCGTCGATATCGATCTCCGCATCCGGGTCGAGATCGATTGCCACGTTGAGGGTGTCGGCGAACACCTTCACCGGCGATTCCTCGCCATAGGCGCGGCCGGCGATGACGCGCAGCCAGGCACCGTTGCGGCGCTGCTCGGGCAACGTAGCCGCGGCGTGGTGGTAGAACGCCGGTTCGATTTCCTCGTGCGATTTCGGCAGCGCCACCCAGGTCTGCATGCCGTGGATCGGGTTGTCGTGATCGCGGTCCGGTTGCGGCGTACGTTCGGAATGGGCGATGCCGCGGCCAGCGGTCATCCAGTTGACGTCTCCGGGGCGGATCACCTGGTCCGAACCGAGTGTGTCGCGATGGCCGATGGCGCCCGACCACAGATAGGTGACGGTGGCCAGGCCGATATGCGGATGCGGGCGCACGTCGATGGCCGTGCCGGGATGCATGAGCGCCGGGCCCATCTGGTCGACGAACACGAACGAGCCGATGCTGCGCGCCTGCAGGGTGGGGACGGCGCGACGGACTTCGAGTCCGCCGATGTCGTGCACGCGCGGGGCGATGATGGTGGTCATGCGGGCGTTCTCGCTGGCAGGGATCAGGTGATCAGCATCGCATGCGGCTGTGACGGGCACATGCCCCGTATGGGTAACAGGGTGTTCCAGCCAACGGCGCAGCCCCTCGTGGCTGTGGGGTTGGTCGCGTAAAGCAAAAGCCGCGCTTGGCCGGGCGGGGTGGGTTCGCGGGGGACGCCGTGAATCCGTCCGTGGAGGCTTGGCCGCGGCATCCATGCCGCGGACACCCCCGCGAATCCACCCCGCCCGACCTCTGACAGTTTCCGTGTGCGTCCAGCCACGGAGAAGAAAAAAGAAAATCAAAGTCAAAATCAAACGCTGGTTGCTTCGCTCCTGGTGGCGGCCCAGGTAGCCACCCACCCGTTCGTAGTGATCCACACCGGAATCGAGATTCACCGACCGTCACCGGGAAACTGTCAGGGGTGGGGCGGTGTGGGCAGGCAGGACCGTTGGCGCCATGGATGGCGCCATCGAGCCCCCATGGATGGGTTTACGGCGTGTCCTGCCTGCCCACACCGCCCCGCCCAACAAACAGAAAAGCCAGAACCGGCTGTTGCTCTGGCTCTGGCTCTGGCTTCGGCGGTTGCCTCTGCGGGCGCTGGGCCGCAGGCCCGGCCGATGAACTCAAATCACCGGTTCGCGCAGGGCGGGGTTGTCCCAGCCCGGGCGCGGGGCAAAGCGGTCGCCGTGACGCTGCTGCAGTGCCTTCAGCCGCTCGACGATCGCATCGGCACCGACCGCACGGATGTGCTGGATCGGACCACCGCGGAACGGGGCAAAGCCGGTACCGAAGATCACGCCGGCATCCAGCAGGTCCGCATCGGCCACAACGCCTTCGTGCAGGCACGCCACCGCCTCGTTCAACAGCGGCAGGATCAGGCGGTCCTCCAGATCGGCCGGGGCCTGGTAATCGCTGGCCACGTCCGGCTTCTTCGGCTTGCCGTTTTCCCAGGTGTAGATGCCCTGGCCGTCCTTCTTGCCGCGCTTGTCCGGCTCCACCGTCTGCAAGGCCGCTGGAATCTGCAGGCCCAGGAACGGCGCCAGTTCGCGGCCGACGCCGGCGGCCACGTCCAGGCCGACGGTGTCGATCAGTTCGATCGGGCCCATCGGCATGCCGAACTTCACAGCGGCCCTGTCGATCACCGGGCCCGGAATGCCTTCGGCATACGCGGTGGCGGCTTCCAACATGTACGGGAACAGCACGCGGTTGACCAGGAAGCCCGGGCTGCCGGCCACCGGTACCGGGAACTTGCCCAGCGCCTTGCAGAACGCGGCCAGGCGGCGCTCGGTCTCCGGCGCCATGCCGTCGTGGTGGATGATCTCCACCAGTGGCATCTGCGCCACCGGGTTGAAGTAGTGCAGGCCAGCGAACTGCGCCGGGCGCTGGATGTGGTCGCGCAGTTCCACCAGCGGAATCGACGAGGTGTTGGTGGTCAGCAGCGCGTCCAGCTTCATCTTCGGTTCCAGCGTCTGGTACAGCGCACGCTTGGCTTCCGGGTTCTCGATGATCGCTTCGATCACCAGGTCGGCCTCGGCCACGCCGTTGCCTTCCAGGTCGGCACGCAGGCGCGCGGCCACGGCGGGGCGCTTGCTCTCGTCGCGCACCTTCTTGGCGAACAGCGCCTGCGCGCGCTCCATGGCGGGGTCGATGAAGCGCTGCTCGCGGTCCTGGAGAGTCACTTCAAAGCCCTTGTAGGCGGCCCAGGCGGCGATGTCACCGCCCATCACGCCGGCGCCGACCACGTGCACGTGGCGGATGCCGGAATCACCACCACCGAGGCCCTTCAGGCGTTCGGTCAGGAAGAAAATGCGGATCAGGTTGCGCGCGGTCGGGGTGCTGGCCAGCTTCACCACGGCGCGGCGTTCTGCATCCAGGCGTGCCTGGATCGGCTTGCCGCCACTGCGCTGCCAGGTGCTGATCAGCGCGTAGGGCGCCGGATACTGGTCCTTCTTGGCCTTGCGCGCGACCTGCTTGACCATCTGCGGTGCCAGCAGCGTGCGTGCCAGCCAGGTGTTGGTGGCCCAGGCCGTTGCGCGCTGCTTGAACGGGCGCGTGGTGCCGGACAGCGCCAGCGCCACGGCGGTGTCGAGCACCACGGCCGGTGCCACCACCTTGTCGACCAGCCCGATGCCACGCGCGGCCGAGGCCGACAGCGTACGGCCGGTCAGCATCATGTCCATTGCCGCGGGCGCGCCGACCAGCTGCGGCAGGCGCGCGCTGCCGCCCCAGCCCGGGAAGATGCCCAGCTGGGTTTCCGGCAGGCCGATTCGGGTGCTGCTGTCATTGGAGGCCACGCGATAGCGGCAGGCCAGCGCCAGCTCGGTGCCGCCGCCCAGGCAATGGCCGTGGATGGCCGCCACGGTGGGGCAGGGCAGCTCGGCCAGCTTCTGGTAGGTAGCCTGGCCGCGGCGGATGGCATCGTTGACGGTGCCGCGACGGTCGAACTCCTGGAACTCCTTCAGGTCCGCCCCGGCAATGAAGCCGGCTTTCTTCAGCGACTGGATCACCACGCCCTTGGGCGGGTCCAGTGCAATGCGCTCAAGCAGGTCACCCAGCTCCAGCAGCACATCCTGCGACATGGCATTGACGCTGCTGTCCTGGCGATCCAGGGAGAGGACCACCACGCCGTCGTCGCGGATCTCGGGGTGCCAGTGGCTGAAGCGGAGACCATCGAAGCCTGAGAGCATGGACGTTCCATCCGGTTGTGTATGGAGAAGCGGCTATGATCCAGAGGTTGTTTCCCCCGCGTCAAATCCCAATAGCAGGGGAGTGGCGACCCCGGATCCATGGCCGTGGACCGGAACGCTAACGGAACGGTGGTTAAAAGCTGGTGCGGCGCCGGGTGATCGGCGACTGAACTTTTCCCGGGATTGGCAGTCTCATTGCCCGACGTCGGTTGGGCTGACAGGAGTGCGGCCCCTCATGGCCGAGGTTGATACACCACAGGAGCTGGATCTGGAACTGGTCCGGCGCGTGCAGCACGGCGAGAGCGCCGCGTTCGATGTCCTGGTGCGCAAGTACCAGCATCGCGTGGTGGCCCTTGTCGGCCGCTACATCGCCGACTGGAGCGAATGTCAGGACGTCGCCCAGGACACTTTCATCCGCGCCTATCGCGCGATCGGAAGTTTCCGTGGCGACGCCCAGTTCTCAACCTGGTTGCATCGAATCGCCGTGAATACTGCCAAAAACTACCTGGCTTCACACAATCGACGGCCACCGACCGATGACATCGACATCGGCGACGCCGAACAGTTCGACAGTGGTACGCGCCTGCGCGACACCGACACGCCCGAACGCGAGTTGATGCGCCAGGAGCTGGAACAGACGGTGATGAAGGCCGTCAACGCGCTGCCGGAAGAGCTCCGGTCGGCGATCACCCTGCGCGAGGTGGAAGGCCTGAGCTACGAGGAAATCGCGCAGAAAATGGGGTGCCCGATCGGCACCGTGCGTTCACGGATCTTCCGGGCGCGCGAGGCGATCGACACCGAACTCCGGCCGCTGTTGGACATCGGCAGCGCCACCCGTGAGAAGAGCCGCGTATGACCAGTAATCCGTTCAACGAATCGCAGAACCATCAATCGCCCGCCGGGCAGCGCCTGGACCAGCGCCATCGCGAGCAGCTGTCGGCCCTGGTCGATGGCGAGCTGGGCGCCGATGAAGCGCGCTTCCTGCTGCGGCGGATGGAGCATGACCCCGAACTGGCCGGCTGCCAGGAGCGCTGGCAGCTGCTGGGCGACGTGATGCGTGGGCAGGCGTCGGCACTGGCCCCGGCGGGGTTCAGTTCCGCCGTGGCTGCTGCCATCGCCGCCGAGCCTGCGCCGCAGGCCGAGCCGCGCCGTCAGGTGCGTCGCAGTGGCTGGCGGGCCTGGGGCGGTGGTGCCGCACTGGCCGCTTCAGTGGCAGCGGTGGCGCTGTTCATGGGCGGTGAGAAGCTGAAGGAAGCCACCCCGGGCGAGCCGTTGGCACCTCAGGTGATCGCCAGCCAGGCGGAGCTGCCGACCGTGCCGACCGATCCTGCCCCGGTTACCGAAGCCTCTGCAGACACGGCCGCGATGGCTGTGGCGGCGGCTCCCGCCCTGGCGATGGCCACTGCCGGTCGCCGCCAGGACACCCGCCGCGCCAGTGCCACCCGCAGCCAGCAGGCCGCGCGTGCCGCCCAGCGTGAGGACGTGCCGCAACGCGCGGTGGCTGCTGCGCAGGCGCCGCTGACCCCGACCATACCGGCCAATGGCAGCCGCAACATGCCGTTTGGCGAGGTCGGTGGGCTGCAGGCGCGACCGTGGCCGCGTTCCAGCCTGGCGCCTGCCGCCGGCGGCGCGCTCAATGCCAGCTTCCCGGCCCATACCGGTGGCGCCGCCTTCTACCCGTTCGAGCCGCGCCTGCAGGACGACCTGCCGGTGCCGCCGCGCCCGCGCGACTGAGCCGGGCGCTTTCACGCCCCGCCTTCAGCGGGGCCCGTATTCCTCTTTCCATCCGATCCGGAGGTTGCCGTCCGATGACTCCCCGACTCCGCACGCAGGCCATGGGCCTGTTGGCCCTGACCCTGCCGCTGGTGGCCTGCGCGCAGGCACCGGCTCCGGCCGCCCCGACCCAGGCTGCTCCAGCCACCGCGCCAAGGGCACCGGCACAGCCGCTGGTTACCGGCCTGCCCGATTTCACCAACCTTGTTGAACAGGTCGGGCCGGGTGTGGTCAACGTCGACACCACCATTGTCCGCACCAACCGCCAGGCTTCGCGGGGCCCGATGGGCGGTGACGACGACATGCCGGAGTTCTTCCGTCGCTTCTTCGGCCCGGACTTCCCGATGCCGGGGCAGGGCCCGGGCGGCCCGGACGGTGGCCCCAGCATCAAGGGCCGCGGCATGGGCTCGGGCTTCATCATTTCGCCCGATGGCTATGTGCTGACCAACTACCACGTGGTGGCCGATGCCAGCGACGTGAAGGTCAAGCTGGGCGACAGCCGTGAGTTCAATGCCAAGGTGGTGGGCAGCGACCAGCAGTACGACGTGGCGCTGCTGAAGATCGATGGCAAGAACCTGCCGACCGTGCGCGTGGGTGATTCCAATACGCTGAAGCCCGGCCAGTGGGTTGTCGCGATCGGCTCGCCGTTCGGTCTCGACCATTCGGTCACCGCCGGTATCGTCAGTGCACTGGGGCGTAGCACGGGTGGCGCCGACCAGCGCTACGTGCCGTTCATCCAGACCGACGTGGCGATCAACCAGGGCAACTCCGGCGGTCCGTTGCTGAACACCCGCGGCGAAGTGGTCGGCATCAACTCGCAGATCTTCTCCGCCTCCGGCGGCTACATGGGCATCAGCTTCGCGATCCCGATCGACCTGGCGATGAGCGCGGTCGAGCAGATCAAGAAGAGTGGCAAGGTCACCCGTGGCCAGCTGGGTGCGGTGGTCGAGCCGATCGATGCGCTGAAGGCGCAGGGCCTGGGCCTGCCCGACAGCCGTGGCGCGCTGGTCAACCAGATCGTCGCCGGCAGTGCCGCAGAGAAGGCCGGTGTGCAGATCGGCGACGTAGTGCGTTCGGTCAACGGCAGCCCGGTCAACAGCTGGTCCGACCTGCCGCCGCTGATCGGTGCGATGGCACCGGGCAGCCGGGTCACGCTGGGGGTGATCCGCGACGGCAAGCCGCGCGACCTCAGCGCCACGCTCACGGCGCTGAGCGAAGACGGTCAGGGCAATGCCCGTGCGGCGTCTGCCGCCAGGCCCGATGCGGCACCGCAGACCGGCGCCAATGCCCTGCTGGGCCTGGACGTGAGCGACCTGACCGCACCGCAGCGCAAGCAGTTCGGCCTGGATGGCAACGAAGGCGTGCGCATCACCGGAGTCAAGGGCCAGGCGGCGCGTGATGCCGGCCTGTCCCCGGGCATGGTGATCCTGCAGGTCGGCCGCACCCCGGTCGGCAGCGTGGAGAGCCTGAACCGGGCGCTGTCCAGCTACAAGAAGGACGACGTGGTGATGCTGCTGGTGCGCACCGGCAACGGCAACAGCGCCTTCGTGGCGGTCAAGGCCGGCCAGTAAGGCCTGCCGGGGCCGCTTCGGCGGCCCCTGTGTCTCCCCTGAAGCCCCGCCCTGGCGGGGCTTCGGCCTTTCCGGGCGGGGCCCGAGCAGTCCGCTTTCGCGGTGGGGCGCCGGGCATGCGATAATCGACCGTTACCCTGACGACGCCGCGCGCCGCCGCCACCTATGTCTTCTGATTCGATGCGGAACATCCGCAACTTCTCCATCATCGCCCATGTCGACCACGGCAAGTCCACGCTGGCCGACCGCATCATCCAGCTCTGTGGTGGCCTGCAGGCCCGCGAGATGGAAGCGCAGGTGCTCGACTCCAACCCGATCGAGCGCGAGCGCGGCATCACGATCAAGGCGCAGTCGGTGTCGTTGCCGTACCTGGCCAAGGACGGGCAGACCTACCATCTGAACTTCATCGACACCCCCGGCCACGTCGACTTCTCCTATGAAGTCAGCCGCTCGCTGGCCGCCTGCGAAGGCGCGCTGCTGGTGGTCGATGCGGCCCAGGGCGTGGAAGCGCAGTCGGTGGCCAACTGCTACACCGCGGTGGAGCAGGGCCTGGAAGTGGTGCCGGTGATCAACAAGATCGACCTGCCGACCGCCGACATCGAGCGCGCCAAGGCCGAGATCGAGGCCGTGATCGGCATCGACGCCTCCGATGCCGTGCCGGTCAGTGCCAAGACCGGCCTGAACGTGCAGGACGTGCTGGAAGCGATCGTGCATCGCATCCCGCCGCCGACACCGCGCGACACCGAGAAGCTGCAGGCGCTGATCATCGACTCCTGGTTCGACAACTACCTGGGCGTGGTCTCGCTGGTACGCGTGATGCAGGGCGAGATCAAGGCCGGTGACAAGCTGCAGGTGATGTCCACCGGCCGCAACCACCAGGTCGACAACGTCGGCGTGTTCACGCCGAAGCGGAAAGTGCTGCCAGCGCTGCGTGCCGGTGAAGTGGGCTGGGTCACCGCCAGCATCAAGGACGTGCACGGTGCGCCGGTCGGCGACACCCTGACCCTGGCCGGCGACCCGGCTCCGAAGCCGCTGCCGGGCTTCCAGGAAATGCAGCCGCGCGTGTTCGCCGGTCTGTTCCCGGTCGATGCCGAAGATTACCCGGACCTGCGCGAAGCGCTGGACAAGCTGCGCCTGAACGATGCCGCGCTGCGTTTCGAGCCGGAAAGCTCCGAGGCGATGGGCTTCGGCTTCCGCTGCGGCTTCCTGGGCATGCTGCACATGGAAATCGTGCAGGAACGCCTGGAGCGCGAGTACAACCTGGACCTGATCAGCACCGCGCCGACGGTGGTATATGAAGTCCTGAAGACCGATGGCTCGATCATCAACATGGACAACCCGGCCAAGCTGCCGCCGGTGAACCAGGTCGAGGAGATCCGCGAGCCGATCATCCGTGCCAACGTGCTCACTCCCGAGGAGTACATCGGCAACATCATCAAGCTGTGCGAAGAAAAGCGCGGCAGCCAGATCGGCATCAACTACCTGGGCAGCCAGGTGCAGATCAGCTATGAGCTGCCGATGGCCGAGGTGGTGCTGGACTTCTTCGACAAGCTGAAGTCGGTCAGCCGTGGCTACGCCTCGCTGGACTACCACTTCGTGCGCTTCGACGCCGGCCCGTTCGTGCGCGTGGACGTGCTGATCAACGGCGACAAGGTCGACGCACTGTCGCTGATCGTGCACCGCAGCCATGCCGACCGTCGTGGCCGCGAGCTGTGCGAGAAGATGAAGGACCTGATTCCGCGCCAGATGTTCGACGTCGCCATCCAGGCTGCGGTCGGCTCGCAGATCATCGCCCGTACCACGGTCAAGGCCATGCGCAAGAACGTGCTGGCCAAGTGCTATGGTGGCGACGTTTCGCGCAAGAAGAAGCTTCTGGAAAAGCAGAAGGAAGGCAAGAAGCGCATGAAGCAGGTCGGCCGCGTGGAGATCCCGCAGGAAGCGTTCTTGGCCGTGCTGCAGATGGACAACAAGTAATCCCGCACCGGCCCTGCGGGGCCGGTCGTCCGGTGACGTTGCAAAGGACCCTGAATGAAACTGTTTGAGATCCTCCTGGTCGTGCTGACCCTGGCCTCGGGCCTGATCCTGCTTGCGGACAAGCTGTACCTCGCCAAGCGTCGCGCCCAGCGCGCCGGCCTGCTCGATTCCGAGCCGGTGCTGGTGGATTACTCGCGTGCGTTCTTCCCGGTGCTGGCGATCGTGCTGATCGTGCGCAGCTTCATTGCCGAACCGTACAAGATCCCGTCCAGCTCGATGATGCCGAACCTGCTGATCGGCGATTTCATCCTGGTCAACAAGTTCTCCTACGGCCTGCGCCTGCCGATCAGCAACACCAGGATCGTGCCGTTCGGCGAGCCCTCGCGTGGCGACGTGGTGGTATTCCACTTCCCCGGCCACAGCGACAACGACCCGGCCAAGGGCGAGAACTTCATCAAGCGCGTGATCGGCGTGCCGGGTGACACCGTGGTCTTCGAAGGCGACGGCGTGATCCTCAATGGCGAGCCGCTGAAGTACGACAACAAGGGCATCTACGCCGGCCACAAGGGCCAGGGCGAAGGCGCCAACCTGCTGGTCGAGCACCTGCCGGGGCGCACCCACACCGTGCTGGAGACCGACTACCCGCGCGGCCAGGGCCAGTGGACGGTGCCGGCCGGCAAGTACCTGGTGATGGGCGACAACCGCGACAACAGCGACGACGGCCGTTTCTGGGGCCTGCTGCCGGAAGAGAACCTGCGCGGCAAGGCCTTCCTGATCTGGCTGAACTGCCAGGGTTGGTTCTGCAAGGATGGCTTCGAGCCGTCGCGGATCGGCTCGAGCATCAACTGATCGGGCATCAACTGAGTACCTTCACATCCAACGCGTATCTGGGGAGAACGCAATGAAGACGATGAACACGCAGCGCGGCATGACCCTGACCTCGTTCCTGACGGTCCTGATCGTGGTCGGTTTCTTCCTCTACATCGGCATGAAGCTGTTCCCGATGTACCAGGAGTACTACGCCGTGCGCTCGGCGATGAAGAGCCTGGCCAACGAGCCGGGCGTGGGCAGCATGGAGCCGTCGCGGATCCAGGACCTGTTCTTCAAGCGCCTGTACATCAACTACTCGGACAATGTGAAGCCGGCCAACGTGAAGTTCGACCGTCGCGACAATGGCTGGACCCTCAAGGTCAACTACGAAGTGCGTCGCCAGCTGATCGGCAACCTCGATGTGGTTGGCAAATTCGATTCTTCCCAGGACCTGACACGAAGCGGTGCCCAGTAAATTCATCCAACGTGGCGACCTGATCGGTCATGCCTTCAGCGACCCGGCCCTGCTCAAGCAGGCGCTGACGCATCGCAGTGCCGGTGCGCCGCACAACGAGCGCCTGGAGTTCCTCGGCGACAGCATCGTCAACATGATGGCGGCCGAGGCGTTGTACCGACGCTGGCCCAAGGCTGACGAAGGGGCGATGACCCGTGCCCGTGCCGAACTGGTGCGCGAAGGCGCGTTGGCGGCGATCGCGCGCACCCTGCAGTTGGGCGAGCGGCTGACCCTGGGCCCGGGCGAAATGAAGTCCGGCGGTCATCGCCGCGACTCGATCCTGGCCGACGCAGTGGAAGCCGTGGTGGCTGCGATCTACCTGGATGCCGGCTTCGAGGCCTGCCGGGCGGTGGTACTGCCCTGGTTCAGCGCTTCGATCGAGGCGCTGCCGGCCTCCGGCCGTCCCGAGAAGGACCCCAAGACCCGCCTGCAGGAATGGCTGCAGGCCCGACAGAAGGCGTTGCCGCAGTATGAACTGGTGTCAGAATCCGGTGACGACCATGCCAAGCACTTCCGGGTACGCTGCAACGTAGCCGACCCGGCCGCCAGCACCGAGGGCGAAGGCGCCTCGCGGCGGCTTGCCGAACAACAGGCGGCTGCGGCCGTCCTAGAACAACTGGATTCCAAGTGAGCGAACAAACTCCTCATCATTGCGGCAGCGTGGCCGTCATCGGCCGCCCGAACGTGGGCAAGTCGACCCTGACCAATGCCCTGGTCGGTGCGAAGGTCAGCATCGTTTCCAACCGTCCGCAGACCACGCGCCATCGCCTGCTGGGCATCGCCACCTACCCGGAAGGCCAGCTGGTGCTGGTTGATACCCCCGGCCTGCACAAGGTGCAGAAGCGGGCGATGAACCGGGTGATGAACCGTGCCGCGCGCGGCTCGCTGGAGGGCGTCGATGCCGGCCTGCTGGTGATCGAGGCCGGTCGCTGGGATGAAGAAGACAGCCTGGCCTTCAATGTGCTGCGCGATGCCGGCATTCCGGTGGTGCTGGTGGTCAACAAGATCGATCGCCTGAAGGAAAAGGGCGCGCTGCTGCCGTTCCTGCAGCAGGTGACCGAAGGCCGTGATTTCGCTGCCGTGCATCCGATCTCGGCGCAGAAGCGCAATGGCCTGGAAGCGTTGGTGCGCGACGTGCTGAAGCTGCTTCCGGAAGCGCCGCCGATGTTCGGCGAGGACGAGATCACCGACCGCAGCCAGCGTTTCCTGGCCGGCGAGCTGGTACGCGAACAGTTGATGCGCCAGCTCGGCGAAGAGCTGCCGTACGCCACCACCGTTGAGATCGAGCGCTTCACCGAGGACGGCAACCTGCTGCGCATCGGCGCGGTGATCTGGGTCGAGCGCGAAGGCCAGAAGGCCATCGTGATCGGCAAGGGCGGCGCCCGCCTCAAGGAGATCGGCGCCAAGTCCCGCCTGCAGATGGAGCGTCTGTTCGGGGCCAAGGTGTTCCTTGAGACCTGGGTGCGCGTGCGTGAAGGCTGGTCCGATGACGAGGCCGCGCTGAAGGCCTTCGGTTACGAGTAAGCCGTTGCGGTCGCTTCGATGATGATCGAGGACGACACCGGCTTCGTGCTGCATGCGCGGGCCTACCGCGAGACCAGCCTGCTGGTCGAGGTGTTGAGCGCGCAGCATGGCCGCGTCGGCCTGCTCGCGCGTGGTGTGTCAACCGCCAAGGGCCAGGTGCTGCGCGCTGCCCTGCAGCCATTGCAGTGGATCCGCTTCAGCGCCCAGCAGCGCGGTGAACTGGCCCAGTTGCGCGGCGCTGAAGCGCTGGATGCGGCCCCGCGTCTGGTCGGCCAGGCGATGCTGGCCGGCTTCTATCTGAGTGAACTGACCCTGCGCCTGGCACCTCGCCAGGATCCGTTGCCTGAGTTGTATCTGGCCTATGGCGAAGCGCGCGCGCGGCTGGCGGTCGGTGCCGGCCTGGCCTGGACGCTACGTCGGTTTGAACGCGAGCTGCTGTCCGCGCTGGGCCTGGGTTTCGAACTGGACAGTGCCAGCGACGGCCAGCCGATCGACCCGGCCGCGCGCTACGAGCTGGACCCACAGGAAGGCGCGCAGCGCCTGCTGAGCGAGCGCGGTGGGGAGCGCCGGGCGGCGGCCACTGGCTCGGCGCTGCTGGCGTTGGCGGCCGACGAAGAGCCCGCTGCCGCCGACCTGGCCAGCCTGCGCCTGCCGATGCGGCGGGTGCTGGCCCATCACCTCGGGCCACGCGGCCTGAAGTCCTGGGAAATGCTCGAGCAGCTCGCGCCCCGCAGGTAGGGGGTGTTCGGCAGGGCTTGCAGCCCTGCACCTGCCGAATCAACGGCAACGTCAACGTCAAAAGCAAAAGCTGGTTATCCGTGGGTAGGCGGGGTGGGTCCGGTTGCGGGAGACGCCGTAAACCCGTCCTTGGGGGCTTGGCCGCGGCATCCATGCCGCGGACACTCCCGCAACCGGACCCACCCCGCCTTCGACAGATTCTTGCGAGCTGTTGGACATGCCGACGGGGTCAGATCCGTTTTCCGAAGGAAAACGGATCTGACCCCAGTTTGAATTTCGATATCTGACAGAGATTCATCCACGCATGGCGTGGATCTACTGGCCACCGGTCAACTGTCGAAGGCGGGGCACTATGGGTTTGCGGGGTGTGAGCGCCATGGATGGCGCGACCAAGGCTACATGGACGTACTTGCGCCGTCCCCGCATACCCACAGTGCCCCGCCATTCCACGGGATGCCCGCTGTTGCCGTTGCTTCGGCTGTTGCTCTGGCTTGAAGCAGGTGCAGGGCTGCAAGCCCTGCCGAACACCCTCAATGCAGCAGGGCCGCCACCGCCGCGCGGAACCCGTCCTGGGCCTGCCCGGACTCCGGCGCATGATGCAGCTGCCGCACCGCCCGTCCCAGCCGTGCCGCGCCGACAAACCCACAGCTCGCCTGCAACCGGTGCAGCTGGCTGCGCAGCTGGCGCTCGTCGTGCTGGTCCACGGCCTGCTCGACCGCGTCGCGTACGCCCGGCAACTCGGCCAGGAACAGCTCGCGCAGCGCGATCAAGTGGTTGCGCTGGCCATTGAGCGCGGCCAGTGCCGCGGTCTCGTCCCAGTCCTGTACCTGCAGCTCGACCGCTGCCGGAGCCGGGGCAACGGAGATCCCCGCCGGGCTGTTCACCAGTGCCCGGCGCACGGCCTTCAGCAACTGGTCGCGGCCCAACGGCTTGACCAGCGTGTCGCTGAAGCCAGCTTCGCGCAGGCGGGCATGGATGGAGGTGTCGCCATCGGCGGTATGCGCCAATGCCGGGGTATCGGGGTGTGAACGGCGCAGTTCACGCAGCAGCTGCGCGCCATTGCCGTCCGGCAGGTTGACGTCGATCAGCCACAGGTCATGCGCGCCGGGCTCGGCGCTGGCCAGCGCGCTGGCCAATGAATCTGCCGTGTCCACGTCCGCCGGTAACGTTTCCAACGCCGCTTTGAAAAAACCGCGGCTGATGATGTCGTCCTCGACAAGCAGGAAGCGGGGCCGGCTGGCCCGCGGGGTCATCTGCATCAGGGCTGCCTCCATGTCAGCTGCTGCAATCATCAAGCACGGCGGCGGCGGGCGCAAGCGGGTCCGGACCCTGCCAGTCAGGATCTGCGACAATGTGCCCCCATTTTTGCCCGCAGCCTGTTGCCACGTGGCCCGATCCCGCTCCCGCATCGACCGTACCCCGTTCCAGACCGAGATCCTCGACCTCAGCCATGATGGTCGCGGCGTCGCCCGCCGTGAAGGCGAGGGCGGCAAGGTCACCTTCGTCAGCGGCGCCCTGCCGGGCGAGGTGGTCATGGCCGAACAGACCGCCCGCAGCCGCCATTTCGACGAGGCACGCACGGTGGAAGTGCTGCAGGCCTCGCCCCAGCGCGTGACCCCGAAGTGCCCGCATTTCGGTACCTGCGCCGGCTGCGTGCTGCAGCACCTGGACGAAGACCAGCAGATCGTCGCCAAGCAGCGCGTGCTGATGGACAACCTGGAGCGGATCGGCCATGTGAAGCCGGGCAAGGTGCTGGCGCCGCTGGTCGGCGAGAGCTGGGGTTATCGCCGCAAGGGCCGCTTCTCGGTGCGCCGGGTCGAGAAGAAGGACAAGACCCTGGTCGGTTTCCGTGAACAGGACCCGCGTTTCGTCGCCGACCTCAGCCAGTGCCTGACCGTGATCCCGGAGATCGGTACCAAGGTCGAGGCCTTGTCGACCTTCATCGAATCGCTCGATGGCAAGCGCGACATCCCGCAGATCGAGTTCATCGCCGGCGATCAGGCGGTGGTGCTGACCGTACGTCACCTGCAGCCGCTCAGCGATGCCGACCGCGCCGCCTGGGCCGCCTTTGGCCAGCAGCATGGTTTCGTGATCTACCTGCAGTCCGGCGGCGTGGACACCGTGCAGCCGCTGGACGGGCAGGGCGTGCCGCTGTCGTTCCGGTTGGCGCCTTGGGACGTGGAACTGGCGTTCCGCCCGCTGGACTTCATCCAGGTCAACGCCAAGCTCAACGAAAAGATGATCGCCCACGCCCTGGACCTGCTTGAGCCGGGCGAGGACGAACGCGTGCTTGACCTGTTCTGCGGCCTGGGCAACTTCACCCTGCCGCTGGCCCGCCGCGTGCGCGAAGTGGTGGGTGTGGAAGGCGATGCCGGCCTGGTCGCGCGTGCCCGTGAGAATGCCGTGCGCAACGGGCTGGCCAACGCCCAGTTCTTCAGCGCCGACCTGACCCAGGACCAGCGCAGCACGCCGTGGATGCGCCAGGGCTTCGACAAGCTGCTGCTGGACCCGCCGCGCTCGGGCGCCATCGAAGTGCTGCAGCAGCTGCCGCTGAAGCAGTTCAAGCGCATCGTCTACGTCAGCTGCCACCCGGGCTCGCTGGCGCGCGATGCCGGCTATCTGGTCAACGAACAGGGCTTCACCCTGGTCAGCGCCGGTGCGATGGACATGTTCCCGCACACCGCGCACGTGGAAAGCATCGCGGTGTTCGAGAAGCGCTGAGCGGCTGTCATCACCCATGGCGCATAATCGCGCCATGGGCATTGAAATCGAACGCAAATTCCTGGTCATCAACGATGGCTGGCGATCCGCTGCGCACCGGGTGACCCCGATGGCGCAGGGCTACATCAACGACATGGGCGCGCTGGATCGCGGTACCCAGAACGCCTCGGTGCGCGTGCGTATCGAGGGCGACCATGCTGCGCTGAACCTGAAGTCGCGCACCATCGGCCACACCCGGCAGGAATTCGATTACCCGATTCCGGTGGAGGACGCGCGCGCGCTGCTGGCGCTGTGCGTGGGTGGCCTGATCGACAAGCGCCGCCATCTGGTCGAGCACGCCGGCCTGACCTGGGAAGTGGACGAGTTCCTCGGCGACAACGCCGGCCTGGTGGTGGCCGAGGTGGAACTGGACAGCGCCGACCAGGCCATCGAACTGCCGGACTGGGCCGGCGCGGAAGTCACCGACGACGCCCGCTACTACAACGTCGCACTCGCCAGTCGTCCCTATTCACAGTGGTGAAACCCTGAAAAGGGGACGGAGGGGATTAAGTCGTCTTTACCCCGCCTGTGCGGAAAGCGACTTAATCCCCTCCGTCCCCTTTTTTCGGTGGGGGCGGGCCCCATGTCGGGGGGATGAGAATCGACATCTACTCCGACGTGGTCTGTCCCTGGTGCTGGATCGGCAAGCATCGTTTCCAGCAGGGCGTGCAGTTGCTGGGCGCCGATGCGCCTGAACTCGATATCCACTGGCAGCCGTTCCAGCTGGACCCGGACGCGGACGCAACCCCGGTGCCGCTGCGTGAGGCCTATGTGCGCAAGTTCGGTGGCGTCGAGCGCACCGAGCAGATCCTCGGCCAGACCCAGACCACGGCGCGTGCGGAAGGCCTGCCGATGGACTTCAGCCGGGGCCAGGTGCGGGTGACCACGCTGCCGGCGCACCGGGTGCTGTGGCTGGCCGGCCAGCACGGCGTGCAGGACGCGGTCGGGGAGGCGCTGTTCCGGGCCCACTTCGAGCTTGGCCAGAACCTGGCGGACAGCGCGGTGCTGATCAAGGCCGGTGTGGCGGGCGGCCTGGACGGCGGCGAAATCGCGCAGATGCTGGCCTCCGACCGCGGCCTGGCCGAGGTCGAAGCCAAGCTGGCGGAGGCGCATGCGCTGGGCATCTCCTCGGTGCCGACCTTCGTCATCGATGGAAAGTGGGCCATTTCCGGGGCGCAGCCCCCCGAGGCCTTCGCCAACGCCCTGCGCCAGATTGCCGCCGAACAGGGCGCCCCGGCCACCCCGGCTGGCGACGACGAGGCCTGCGGCCCGGACGGCTGCAAGGTCTGAGCAGATCGGGGTCAGGGCCCCTGCGGGGATCCGGCCCCGGGGTCAGAGCCCCGCAGGGGCTCTGACCGCACACTCCCCTTTTTCTGACCACTGCGCCTGTCGGCCGGTTCTGCGACAATGCGGCACTGCGCCATGCGGGCGCGCGTTGTGGAGATCGACCATGCTGCTGATCGGCGTTGCCGGCACCGAACTGACCGCCCAGGAACGTGACTGGCTGCAGCACGATGCCGTGGCCGGGGTGGTGCTGTTCAAGCGCAACTTCGCCTCCCGCCAGCAGGTGACCGATCTGAGCGCGGCGATCCGCGCCGCCGCGCCGCGCCCGCAGCTGATCTGCGTTGACCAGGAAGGTGGCCGCGTACAGCGTTTCCGCGAGGGTTACAGCGATCTGCCGCCACTGCAGGACATTGGTGCCCTGTATGCCACCGACCCGCAGCAGGCCTTGGCATTGGCCGAACGGCACGCTTGGCTGATGGCCAGCGAAGTACGCGCCAGCGGCCTGGACCTGAGCTTCGCGCCGGTGGTCGACCTTGGCCGTGGCAACCGTGCCATTGGCAACCGCGCCTTCAGTGAAGACCCGCAGGTGGTGGCCGCGTTCACCGCCGCCTACGTGCGTGGCATGCACTCGGTCGGCATGGCCGCCACGCTCAAGCATTTCCCCGGCCACGGCACCGTGCTGGAAGACACCCACGTCGATACTGCGATCGATCCGCGCGCGCTGGACGAGCTGCGTGCGCAGGACCTGGTGCCGTTCCAGGCCGGCATCGCCGCCGGTGCCGATGCGGTGATGATGGCGCACGTGATCTACCCGCAGATTGCGCCTGAACCGGCAGGTTACTCGCCGCGCTGGATCCAGGACATCCTGCGCGGCGAGCTCGGCTTCCGTGGCGTGGTGTTCTCCGACGACATCGGCATGGCCGCCTCGCACAGCGCCGGCGGCGTGCCGGCGCGCGTGCACGCCCATCTGGACGCCGGCTGCGACGTGGTGCTGGTCTGCCACCCGGAGCTGGTCGATGAAGCCCTGCACGCGGTGCAGGGGCGCTCCCTCAATACCGCTGCGCTGCTGGGCCTGATCGGCCGCGGCGCGCTTGGCTGGGATGGCCTGCTGGCCGATGCCCGCCATGGCGACACCCAAACCCGTCTGCTTGAAACCCTTGGAAGAACCGTCTGATGCCCAACCTCACCATTTCCCAGGCCCTGGCCCAGGCTGACCTGCTGGTCGACCGCCCCACCATCGACAAGGCCATTGCTGGTATCGCCGACGCCATCGCGCGCGACTACAAGGGCGAGGTGCCGCTGTTCCTGTCCATCATGCACGGTGCGCTGCCGTTCGCCGGCCAGCTGGCGCTGGAACTGGGCGCGCGCGGCCAGGACGTGCAGTTTGATTACCTGCACGCCACCCGTTACCGCGGTGAAACCACCGGCGGCGACCTGGTCTGGAAGCACAAGCCGGCCACCTCGCTGTTCGGCCGCCGCGTGCTGCTGGTCGACGACATCCTTGACGAGGGCTACACCCTGCAGGGCGTGCGCACCTGGTGCCTGGAACAGGGCGCAACCGACGTGCGCATCGCCGCGATGACCGTGAAGAAGCACGACCGCGCGCTGCCGGACGTGACCGCCGACTACGCCGGCATCGAACTGCCGGACCGCTACGTGTTCGGCTTCGGCATGGACGTCAACGAAACCCTGCGCTGCGTGCCGGCCATCTACGCGATGAAGGAATAACGGCGCAGCCGCCCGCGGCGCGTCTTCTTCTGCCGCCGGCATCCTCGGGTGCCGGCGTTCGTCTTTTCATGGAGTGCTTCGAATGCAACAGATCGCCCTGGCCGTGATCGGCGGTACCGGTGTCTACAACCTGGCCAAGCTTGACGACGTGCAGACCCACGAGGTCGACACCCGCTTCGGCCGCCCGTCGGGCCCGGTGCGCGTCGGTACGCTGCTCGGCCATCGCGTGGCGTTCCTGGCGCGCCATGGTGAAGGCCACTCGCTGCCGCCGCACAAGATCAACTACCGCGCCAACCTGGCCGCGCTGCAGCAGCTGGGCGCGCAGCGCGTGTTGGCGTTGAACACGGTCGGTGGCATCACCGAGAACTTCGGCCCGCGCGTGCTGGCCTGCCCGGACCAGATCATCGACTACACCTGGGGCCGCATCAGCACCATCTGCGAAGAAGAGGGCACCGATGTGGTCCACGTCGATTTCGGCCACCCGTACACGCCGATGCTGCGCAGCAAGATCCTGGCGGCGGCCAAAGTGACCGGCGTCACGGTCCATGACGGTGGCTGCTACGGCGCAACGCAGGGCCCGCGCCTGGAAACCATCGCTGAAATCGCCCGCATGCGCCGCGACGGCTGCGACCTGGTGGGCATGACCGGCATGCCGGAAGCCGCGCTGGCACGCGAACTGGGGCTGGATTACGCCTGCCTGGCGATCATCGCCAACTGGGCTGCCGGCTGTGGTGATGGCGAGGAGATTACGATGGCCGAAGTGCTGGCCAACGTACAGGCGGCCAGCAACGGACTTCCGGAACTGGTGGGCGAATTGGCGCGGGGGTGATTGTCTTCCCCGAGCAAGCTTTGCATACTCAGCTTGTGCGCGGGTTCAGCGTACACCACCCATTCATTGCATAAGGTCTCGCATCACCATGCCGAACGGTACCGTCAAGTGGTTCAACGACGCCAAGGGATTTGGCTTCATCTCGCCGGAGGATGGCAGCGCCGACGTGTTCGCGCACTTCTCCGCCATCAACTCCAAGGGCTTCCGCAGCCTGCAGGAAGGCCAGCGTGTCACCTATGACGTGACCCAGGGCCCGAAGGGTGCCCAGGCTTCGAACATCACGCCGGCCGAGTGATCCACTCGACAGTGCGTTGAAAACCCCGCTTCGGCGGGGTTTTTTTTTGCGCGGCGTGCCCGCGGCCGGTTCGCGATCCACCCGCCTCGGGCACAATGTGGCCATGACGGAACGACTGCGTATCGCCGTGATCGGCTACGGCACCGCTGGACAGGCAGTGTCCATCCTCCTCACCCGTGACGGCCACGAAGTGGAGATATTCGAACGCGTGCCGACGCCGGGACCGGTGGGTGCCGGTTTCCTGCTGCAGCCCAGCGGCCTGCAGGTGCTGTGGCAGATGGGCCTGCTGGATGCGGTGCGCGCGCATGCCGCGCCGGTGCACCGCCTGTATGGCGACACGCCATGCGAGCGCGCGGTGATGGACATGCGCTACGACGGTCTGGATGCGCGCCTGCATGGCCTGGGCATGCAGCGTGGGGCGTTGTTCTCGCTGTTGGACCAGGCGCGCGCGGGGGCAGGCAATCTGCATGCGGGCGTCACCATCGCCGCCGTGGATGCCGAGCAGGGCCGCCTGCGCGACAGCGAAGGGCGCCTGCATGGCCCGTTCGACCTAGTGGTGGCCGCCGATGGCGCGGCCTCTACGCTGCGCAGCACCATTGCCGGCGGTGCCGGGCTGGACCGCGTGTATCCGTGGGGAGCGCTGTGGTGCCTGTTGCCGGCCGAAGACTGGCCGCATGTGCAGGAGCTGCGGCAGCGCTACGTGGCCGCGCGCAAGATGATCGGCCTGTTGCCGGTCGGCACGCGCCCCGGCGATGACACGCCGCGCCTGAGTTTCTTCTGGAGCCTGCCACGCACCGACTTCGAGCGCTGGCAGGCCGATGGCATGACGCCCTGGCTGGACGAGCTGCATGCGCTGTGGCCGCAGGCCAGTGCGCGCTTCGCCCACCTGCGCGATGCCGGCCAGCTGGCGCGCGCGGTCTATCGCGATGCAGTGATGACGCGCTGGCACCAGGGCCGCATGGTGCTGGCAGGTGATGCGGCGCACGCGATGAGCCCGCAGCTGGGGCAGGGGGTGAACATGGCGCTGCTCGATGCGCTGGCGCTGCGCGATGCGGTGCGCACGCATGGCGGTGGTGCCGCTGCATTGCAGGCCTACCAGGCGCAACGCAGGGCCCACGTGGCGGTCTACCAGCGCTGGAGTCGCTGGCTGACGCCGCTGTTCCAGTCCGATCGCGATGCCTGGGCGAAGACGCGCGACGTGCTGCTGGGCCCGATGGGGCGCCTGCCCGGAGGCCGTGGCCACATGCTGCGCGTGCTCAGTGGCACGCAGCAGGGATGGTTCGGTTCGCTTACGCTGGATCCGGCCTTCATCGACGCATTGGCGACGACGATGGAGATACCTCGCAGCAACGCGATCACGGACAGCGTGTGAAGCGTGCCGTCACGTGAATTAACGGTTGCCTCACCGCGGATGTGCGAGAAGTAGGTTGCACGCGACTGCGCGTCGCCCGTTTTCCTTTCCGTGATCAACATCGCGCGTGGCCCGGGCAGCGCGGCTGTTGCGGCCTGTTGCGGCCCGGACGTGCCGCTTGATGTTGAAGAGGAGGACGCCATGTTGTTCGCGGTCGAAGAGCTGGAATCGGAAATCTGCAAGCTGCGTGGACTGCTGCAGATGCTGCACGAGGACCAGCCCGACGTACTGGAGGATGTATTCGAGTTCCATGTCGGCAGCCTGGTCAGCCATGCGTCGCCGGAACACCACGCACGCATCCGGACCTGCGCGCAGGAGATGCTGGCGGCAATCCAGGCCTTGCCGCGGCGGCGTGAGAATGACACCCCTGATTTCCAGTTGATGCCGCAGCTGGGCATTGGCCCGGCCTGAGTCAGGCGACCGGCAGTTCCACCAGGCCGCTTTCCACGCAGGCGATCATCTGTTCGCCGCGGGCGGGGGCAGGCACGATGCCTGCAGTGAATGCGGAGAAGGCCGGCAGGACCGTCATCCGGTCACGCAGCCAGAACGCGGGGAAACGCCGTCGCAGTGGCTTCAAGGCGACCTGCGGGTGCAGATGCCCGGCAATCACATGCAGCGCCGCATCGGGCATCGGCTCATGCCGAAGCAGGAACGGCCGCAGTCGTACTTCATCGTGGATCTGGACCTGCAACTGCGCATGCGGCAGCTGGCGGTCGTGATTACCGCGCAGGACATGCACGTCCAGCGAAGCATTGCGTTCACGCCATCCCAGCCATTGCTGGTACCACCCAGCGCGATGCGCCGGCCCATGCAGGATGTCGCCCAGGATCCACAGCTCGCGACAGGCATGCAGGTCCAGAAGCCGCTGCAAGCGTTGCAGGTCTTCGCCGGTGCCGCCGCTGGGCAACGCGATGCCGGCGCGACGGAACACATCGGCCTTGCCCAGGTGGAGGTCTGCGATCAGCAGTGCCTGCCGCGCGGGCCAGTACAGCGCACGCGCGCCCACCAGGACCACGGACTCACCAGCAAGCAGCAGCGGCAATTCATCGGTCATGGCGGCGCTCCAGTTGCTGGGCCGCGCGCTGCACGCGCATACGCCAGTCTTCATTGCTGAACTGACCGCGCAGGCGTTCGGCCCACAATGGAAAGCCCAGCGGCGTGAGTGATGACGGTCGCTGCAGCGACAGCTGCTGCGTGCCGATCCGCTCCAGTACCTGCTGCACCCCCGGCAGGTCGAGGCTGTCGTACAGCACTTCATGTTCCGCCAGCGCCAGCAGCAGGTGTTCCGGATCGTGCTCGCGCAGCACGTCGTACAGCAGGCCTGCGGACGCCTGCAGCTGGCGCAGTGACCGTGGCATGCCACCGGGCAGGCTGGGCACCAGCAGGCCTGCTACGCGTGCGATGCCCCGGAACTGACGTCGCGCCAGCTCGCCCAGGTTCACTGCCTCGCGCAGATCGGCCAGCAAGCGGTCATTGCCGAACAATGCACGCCATTGCGCCTCATCCAGATCGATCGGCTGCGCCGGCGCCAGTACCAGGCCATGATCGTTCACCGCATAGCCAATGCTGTTGCGTTGCTGGCGGGTGCAGCGCAGCGCCAACAGCGCGGCCAGTGCCTCGTGTACGTGGCGGCCGGCAAAGGGGTAGACGAACATGAACTGGCCTTCGCGGCGCCGCACCTCTTCCACCAGCAGGTGCTCTGGGCCGGGAAGCGCCGACAGCTGCTGCTGCAGTGCCAGCAACGGTGACAACCAGCGGGATTCGGCACTGTCGTCGGCGCCGGACAGCACCCACTCCAGCTCACGGCCGAGTGGCATCGACAGCGGCAACTGGCCTCCCTGCCAGCGCGGCACCACACCATCGCCGCGCCCTCGTGCCAGCCGCACGAAAGCGGTCATGTCGCGCAGCTGCACCAGTTCCAGCAGGCGCCCGGCGAACTGGAAACGGTCGCCGCGACGCAGGCGGCTGGCGAACTGCTCCTCCACTGCACCAAGCCCGCCACCGCGCAGGAACTGCACGCGCACGCTGCCATCGCTGCTGATGGTGCCGATCGACAGGCGATGCCGCAGCGCCTGGCGGCGATCGTGCATGCGGTAGCTGCCATCGGCATCGCACACGACCTTGTGGAAATCGGGATACTGCGCCAGCGCCTGCCCACCCTGCACGATGAAGTCCAGCACGGCCCGCCATTGTTCATCGCCCAGCGTGGCGAAGGCATGGGTGCGACGCACCTGCGCCAGCAGCGCATCACTGTCAAAGCCGCCAGCGAGGGCGCGGCTGACCGCATGCTGTGCCAGCACGTCCAGTGACAACGTCGGCGGTCGACGCGCTTCGACCACGCCTTCGTGCAGTGCGCGGCGCACCGCTGCATATTCGGCCAGTTCCAGTGCGTGGCTGGGTATGCAGACGATGGCCCCCCCGGCGCCGGGACGATGGCGTGCGCGCCCGGCGCGCTGGCGCAGCCGCGCCACGCCCTTGGGGCTGCCCAGCTGCAGTACCTGTTCAACCTCCGGGAAATCCACGCCGAGGTCGAGGCTGGAGGTCGCCACCACGCAGCGCAACGCGCCTGCGCGCAGGCCGTCTTCCACCTGCTGGCGCAGTGCTGGATCCAGCGAGCCATGATGCAGTGCCAGCGTGTCCGCGTCTTCCGGCCATACCGCCGCCAGCGCCTGGTGCCACAGCTCGGCCTGCGCGCGGGTGTTGGTGAACAGCAGGCTGCTGCGTACGGCCATCAGCGCGTCCAGCACGCGCGGCAGCTGCGCCAGGCCGAGATGCCCCGCCCAAGGGAAACGTTCACCGGGTTCCGGCAGCAGGCTGCGCACGCTGATCGCGCGCGGACGAACGCCCTGTACGATCGGTGCATCCTGTTGGCCAGGCAGCAGCACGTCGCGGGCCTGCGGCAGGTTGCCCAGCGTGGCCGACAGTCCCCAGAGCTGCAGGGAAGGAGCGGCGTCGCGCAGCACCGCCAGGTTCAGCTGCAGCAGGACGCCGCGCTTGTTGCCCAGCAGTTCATGCCATTCGTCCACCACCACGCAGCGCAGCTGGCGCATGCGTGGCAGTGTGTCGGGATAGCTCAGCAGCAGTGCCAGCGATTCCGGCGTGGTCACCAGTACGTCGACGCGGCCTTCGCGGGCCTGCCGGCGCTCGCGGTTGCTGGCATCGCCGCTGCGCAGGCCGACCCGCCAGCCCAAGCCCAGCCCGTCGACCACTGCCTGCAGCGCACGTGCGGTATCACTGGCCAATGCCCGCAGCGGCGTCACCCACAGCACCTGCAGCGGCCGCACCGCGCTGGCCCGGCGCGGTGCCGACGGTGGATCGAGCATCGCCTGCAGCAGCGGGCCGCCGAACATGGCCAGCGTCTTGCCGCTGCCGGTGGGGGTGTGCAGCAGCCCGGAGTCGCCCGCCAGATAGTGCCGCCACATCGCGCGCTGGAACGGCAGTGAGCGCCAGCCGCGCGCAGCGAACCAGTCTTCCAGCCTACGCAACGCCTCGCGGCGGTTCATCGCGCCAGCGCCTGCAGCGTGGCCAGCTGGTCGGCTTCCGTGGCGGGCTTGTCGTGGCGCCAGCGCAGGATGCGGGGAAAGCGCACGGCGATGCCGGATTTGTGCCGGCTGCTGCGGTTGACTGCCTCGAAGCCCAGTTCAAACACCTGTTCGGCACGCACGCTGCGCACCGGGCCAAACCGTTCACGGGTGTTGGCGCGGATCCAGCGATCGAGGGCCAGGATTTCCTTGTCATCCAGGCCCGAATAGGCCTTGGCCACCGGCACCAGCGTATCGCCGTCCCAGACGCCGAAGGTGTAATCGGTGTACAGCGTGCTGCGCCGTCCATGGCCGGCCTGCGCATACAGCAGCACGGCATCGATGGTCAGGGGGGCGACCTTCCATTTCCACCAGTCGCCGCGCCGTCGCCCTGACTGGTAGGCGGACGTCCGGCGTTTCAGCATCAACCCTTCCACGCCCCGCTCACGGGCGGCCTCCCGCAACGTGGCCGCCTGCAGCCAGTCTCCAGCGGGTACGTCGGGCGACAGCTGGATGCGTGTATCGCCGAGGGCACCGATGACCTCGGCCAACTGTGCACGCCGTTGCTGCAGTGGCAGCCCGCGCAGATCCTCGCCATCGCGTTCAAGCAGGTCGTAGGCAAGCACGCGCACCGGGGTGTTGCGCAAGGTCGCTGCACCGGGCTTGCGACGCTGGATGCGGGTCTGCAGCGCGGTGAAGGCGCGTGGCAGGTCGTCGCTCTCGTCCCAGGCCAGCAGTTCTCCGTCCAGCACGCAGCCGTCGGGCAGCGCCATCGCGGCCTGTTCAATTTCCGGGAAGCGGCCATCCAGCCGTTCTTCGCCACGTGACCACAGCGCCACTTCACCGCGTCGGCGCAGCAGCTGCAGACGGATTCCATCCCACTTCCACTCCAGCAGCCAGTCTTCGACCGGACCCAGCCGTTCGCCCGGTTCGCCCTCCAGCGGTGAGGCCAGAAAGAACGGGTACGGCTGCTGCCGGTCCAGTGGCAGTTCATCCGGCGACAGCAGCTGCCCCAGCAACGCGGGAGAGGGCACCCACTCGCCGAGCATGCGCTGGGCGATGCGCGCGATGTCCAGGCCGGACCATTCTGCCAGCGCCTGCTGCACCAGCCGTTGCGAGACACCCACGCGCAGCGCACCGGTGAGCAGCTTGTTGAACACCAGGCGCTCGCCGCTGCACAGCTGCTGCCAGCCGGCGACGACCGCCGCACGGCGCACCACTTCGGGCTGGTTGGCCACCGCCAGCAGATGCTGTTCGATCCAGTCCGACAACGGCCGGTCGGCGGCGGGATGCAAGGGGTCATCCAGCAGCAGTGTCAGTGTTTCGGCCAGATCGCCGACCTGAGCGTAGCTGTCTTCCACCAGCCAGGCGGGCAGTCCGGATTCCTCGGCAATCCAGCTGCGCAGCTCACCACTGGCGGCGATCCTGCGGCGTGCGCCGCCGACCTTGCCGCCGCTGAGCAGGTACAGCGCCCACGCCGCATCGTGCGCCGCTGCGTGGCGGAAGTAGTCGACCAGTGCGGCGCGCTTGTCCTGCGTCGCAGTACTGCGGTCCAGGCGCTGGTAGAGCGCGGCGAACGCCTTCATTCCTCGCTCCCGAAGTCGGTGCGAAAGGCTTCAGCCGCCACGCCGCGCTCGCGCAGGAACGGAATCAATGCATCGGTATTGCCATGGGTGGCGATGACCCGCTGCGCGCCGGTCTGTTCGATGGTCTGCAGCAGCGCGGGCCAATCAGCGTGATCGGAAATGACGAAGCCCCGGTCGACGTTGCGGCGCCGCCGGTTGCCGCGCAGCTGCATCCACCCCGAGGCGAACCCCAGTTGATGCGGTCCGAAGCGGCGCATCCACGGCGTGCCTGCGGCCGAGGGTGGGGCCAGGATCAACTGGCCGGCGGCATCGGGTTGACGCCCCTGTTCGGCGACGGTGAGCGTCTCCAGCATCGGGATGTTGGCCTGCCGGTAGACCGACACGCCATTGGCGATGGCGCCGTGCAGCCACGCGGGGCGGTCGTCCAGTGGCAACAACTCGGCCAGCACCCGCTGCGCCTTGCCGAGTGCATAGCACAGCAGGATCGCCGCTTCGCCACGTTGTTCGCATTCGCGGCGCCACGCCACGATCTCTGCGGCGACCGCCGGGGTGTCCGGCCAGCGATAGATCGGAAGCGCGAACGTCGCTTCGGTAATGAACGTATCGCAGGGCACCACTTCGAAGGGCGTGCAGGTCGGGTCGGGTTGGCGCTTGTAGTCGCCGGACGCCACCCACACCCGTTCACCATCGTCGATGCGCACCTGCGACGAACCGAGCACATGACCGGCCGGATGCAGCGATACCTGCACCCGGCCCAAGCGGAACGGCACCCCCTCGGCGTGCGCCTGCACGCCAACATCGCCCAGCCGCCAGCGCAGGATCGGCAGGCTTCCTTCGCTGCAGTGGTATTCGCCCATGCCCGGGCGCGCGTGGTCGCCGTGGCCATGGGTGATGACCGCGCGCGGCACCGGGCGCCAGGGATCGATGTGGAAATCTCCCGCGGCGCAGTACAGCCCCTCCGGACGCAGCACCACCAGATCGTCATTGCCTTCCATGCGGCCACTGTGGCCTGCGCTTCGTGCAGGCGGTGAGAACCGGCCTGAACACGGGCTTGGCGGGGCATGCGGCACAATCGGGCCGCATACCTCTTGCCGCCAGGATGGACCGGATGAGTGGACCCAGCTTCAGCAGCAACGCGCCGTTTGAAACCCATGTGGTGCTGAACCAGCCGCCACCGTTCGCGGGCCGCCAGCTGTGGACCGACGATGTGGCGTTGGCGGAGGCGGTGCATCGCGAGGGTGCCGGTGCCTTAGCGCCACGCCTGGCCGTGTACGGGGCCTTGGCCGGCGACGAGTTGTACCGGCTCGGCTTCGATGCCAACCGTGATCGCCCGCGGCTGCGTACGCACGATGCGCAGGGCCACCGCATTGATACGGTCGAGTTCCACCCTGCGTACCACCAGCTGATGTCCGCAGCGAAGCAGCATGGCGTGGCGGGTTTGTCCTGGCACGAGCCGCAGCCCGGCGCACACGTCGCGCGTGCGGCGCTGAGCTACCTGCACCACCAGGCCGAAGCCGGCACCAGTTGCCCCTTGACCATGACCCATGCGGCGGTGGCAGTGCTGCAGTCGCAGCCGCACCTGGCCGAATGGGCGCGCAAGGCCGCCGCGCCGGTCTATGACCCGCGCGACGTGCCGGTGGCGGACAAGACCGGCATCACGCTGGGCATGGGCATGACCGAGAAGCAGGGCGGCTCGGATGTACGTGCGAACAGCACGCGCGCCGAGCCGATCGATGGCGAACGTTACCGCCTGGTCGGCCACAAGTGGTTCTTTTCCGCGCCGATGTGCGATGGCTTCCTGGTGCTGGCGCAGGCACCGGGCGGGCTGACCTGCCTGCTGATGCCGCGCCGGCTGGCCGACGGCGACCGCAATGCATTCAGGCTGATGCGGCTGAAGGACAAGCTGGGTGACTGGTCCAATGCGTCCAGCGAAGTCGAGTTCTGTGGCGCGCAGGCGTGGCGCGTGGGCGAAGAAGGGCGTGGCGTGGCGACCATCATCGGCATGGTGATGATGACCCGTCTGGACTGCATGCTGGGTGCGGCGGCGGAGATGCGCATGGCGCTGGCGCAGGCGCTGCATCATGCACGCCATCGGCGCACCTTCGGCAAGCTGCTGGTGGAGCACTCGCTGATGACCAACGTGCTGGCTGATCTGGCGCTGGAGTCGGAAGCGGCCACGGTGTTGGCGATGCGCATCGCACGCGCGGTGGATCGTGCCGGTGTGGATGCCAATGAAGCGGCGATGGCGCGGTTGGGGACGGCGCTGGGCAAGTACTGGCTGTGCAAGCGTGCGCCGGCCTTCGTCAATGAAGCGCAGGAATGCCTGGGCGGTGCCGGCTACGTGGAGGAGTCGATGCTGCCCCGCCTGTACCGGCAGGCACCGTTGAATTCGATCTGGGAGGGCAGCGGCAACATCCAGTGCCTGGATGTGCTGCGTGCGCTGGCGCGTGAACCGGAGGCGATGGCGGCGTTGCGCGGTGAGCTGGCGTCGGTGGCCGACCGTGATGCGCGCTATGCAGCGGCATTGCAGCGTTGGGCAGCGGCGCCGCCACCGGAGGAAGCGCAGGCGCGGCTGTTCTGCGAGCGCACTGCGCTGCTGCTGCAGGCGGCGCTGCTGCTGCGTGCGCGCAGTCCGATGGCGGAGGCGTTCGTGCGTAGCCGGCTGGAAGCGGAGCATGGGCTGGCGTTCGGGACGCTGCCGGCGGGGCTGGAGCTGACGGCGATGCTGGCGCGCGCGCTGCCGTAGGGGCGGCCCACGCCGGCTCTCGACACCTACGCTGACAGATTTTCATCAGATAAGGCTCGGGCGCGCCATCCATGGCGCTTACGCCCCTGCGCAACCTACCCGCGCGTCCTTGGACACTTTCCGTGGGCGCACACCACGGAATCAACAGAAGAAGCAGGGAGCGAAAAGCAGAAAAGCCGCGGCAGTGCCGCGGCTTTTCCTGTGGAACCGAGCCGGTGCTCGGCTGCCGGTAAGGCTTAGTGCTTGGCTTCTTCCTTGGCGGCGTTGGCCTTGGCGTCATTAGCGACATCGCGGGCCTTGTCGGCGACCTTCTGCGCGGCGTCGGCGGTGGCGTCGCTGGCGTGCGCGGCGGCGTCGGTTGCGGCGTCCTTGGCCTTGTCGGCGGCGTTGGCAGTGGCGTCTGCGGCCTTGTCCAGCGCCTGCTGGGTATCGGCGGCGGCCTGCTCGGAAGCGGCGGCGGTCTTGTCGGCGGCTTCGCGGGTGGCGGCAGCAGCCTTGTCGACGGCGTCGCGGGCGGCAGCGCCGGCGCTGTCGGCCGCCTGCTGCGCGTCCTGCTTGGCCTGTTCGGCTTCCGGGCCCTTGCAGGCGGCCAGGGCCAGCAGCAGGGAGGCGGCCAGCAGGGTGGTGGTGATCGGACGAATCTTCATGGCGGTCTCCGGCACTGCAATGGATGGGGACGCCAGCCTATTCATGCCGTTGTGAAGACCGGGTCGCGATGCAGGGGCTTGATCGCCGGCATCCACGCAAAGAAAAAGCCGCTGGCGAACCAGCGGCTTTTCCAGAACGGCGTGAAGAAAGAAGTTATTACTTCTTGGCTTCTTCAGCAGCGTCCTTGGCCTTCTCAGCGGTGCCTTCAGCAGCCTTGGCAGCGTCAGCAGCAGCGCCGGCAGCAGCGTCGGTGGCAGCACCGGCGGTCTGGGCAGCGGCGTCGGTGGCGGCGTCAGCAGCGGTGGCGGCGGTGTCAGCGGCCTGCTGGGCAGCGTCGGCGGTCTGGGCGCCAGCAGCGGCGGCCTGGTCGGCAGCAGCCTGGGCTTCGGTGGCGGCTTCGTTGGCCGAAGCAGCGGCGTCCTGGGCAGCTTCCTGCTTCGAGCAGGCGGCCAGGGCCAGAGCCAGGGACATCGCGACCAGCAGCTTGTTGATGCTCATTGTGTAAATCCTCGTCGTTAGAATTAGGCAACGCGCATGCTGCGCGCCGACAACATGATGACAAGCCAAGATTGGGTGTCAAGCGATCCCGCATTCATTTTTGCGAAATCATCGTTAAATCTTTTTAAATCAATTCGATGGCGATTGCCGTTGCTTCGCCGCCGCCGATGCAGAGGGTGGCAATGCCGCGCTTGCCACCACGCGTGCGCAGAGCGTTGACCAGGGTCACCACAAGACGTGCGCCGGAGGCACCGATGGGGTGACCCAGTGCGCAGGCGCCGCCATTCACGTTGAGCTTGTCGTGAGGGATGCCCAGTTCGCGCATCGGGGCCATCGCCACCACAGCAAAGGCTTCGTTGATTTCGAACAGATCGACCTGGTCCAGCGACCAGCCGGTCTTGCCCAGCAGCTTGTGCAGCGCGCCGATCGGGGCGGTGGTGAACCACTCCGGTTCCTGCGAGTGGGTGGCGTGGCCGACGATGCGGGCCAGCGGGGTGATGCCACGTGCGGCCGCGTCTTCCTCGGTCAGCAGGACCACCGCGGCGGCGCCGTCGGAGATGCTGGAGGAACTGGCGGCGGTCACGCTGCCGTCCTTCTTGAAGGCCGGGCGCAGGGTCGGGATCTTGGCGATGTCCGAGCGCCCCGGCTGCTCGTCGGTGGCGACCTCGACGTCACCCTTGCGGGTGGCTACCTTCACCGCGACGATTTCATCGGCAAACGCACCATTGGCCTGGGCAGCCTGCGCGCGCTTGACCGACTCGATCGCATAGGCGTCCTGCTCTTCGCGGCTGAACTGGTACTTGTCCACCGCGCACTCGGCGAATTCGCCCATGGCCTTGCCGTCGTAGGCGTTGACCAGGCCATCGTGGGCCATGTGGTCGACCGCCTGGAAGTTGCCGAAACGGTTGCCGGTACGGGAGTTCGGCAGCATGTGCGGGGCGTTGGACATCGATTCCATGCCGCCGGCGACCACGATGCTGGCCGAGCCGGCCTTGATCAGGTCATGGCCGAGCATGATGGTCTTCATGCCCGAGCCGCACACCTTGTTCAGCGTGGTGGCACCGGCCGACAGCGGAATGCCGGCGGCGATCGCGGCCTGGCGGGCGGGCGCCTGGCCGAGGTTGGCCGGCAGCACGCAGCCCATCAGGACTTCGGAAACGTCGCTGGCCGGGACACCCGATTGTTCCAGCGCGGCGGCGATGGCTGCCGCGCCGAGGGTCGGGGTCGGTACGCCGTTGAACTGGCCGAGGAAGGAGCCGATGGCGGTGCGCTTGGCGGCCGCGATGACGATGTTGGACATGGCAATCTCGTTGATGCGTAAGCAATGTTCGGAAAGGAGACCGGAGGCCGTTGGATGCGCCCCGGTTTCCCGGCAGACTGCGTGGGGGTCGGCCCAAGTATAGAGGGTCGGGGAGGGCTGCCGCTGTGCGGCGCCGAACGCCTGCCGGGATGAAGGCAGGCCAACGTTCACGGGAAGGAATCGATGGAGCGAACGATGATGGTGAGGTCTGTGCTGGCAACCGCGCTGGCGATGGCGCTGACGGCCTGTGGTGGAGGCGGCGGAGGCGGCAGCAACGTGCGCGTCGACCCACCCCCGACCACGCCGCCCCCTCCAACCACGCCTCCGCCGACGACACCACCGCCTGCCAAGCCGCAGGAGCCGGCCTTTGATGCGCATCTTTCAGTCACCAACGCGCGTGCCGCACAGGCCGCCGGCCTGACCGGGCAGGGCGTGCGCATCGGCATCGTCGATTCGGGCGTGCAGCGCAACGCGGTGGCCTTGAATGGTCGCGTGCTGGCCAACTTCAATTACATCGATCCCGCCAGGAACAACCTGGCGGTTGATGACGTGGTCGGGCATGGCACCGCCGTGGCCAGCCTCGCCGCCGGCGCAGCAGTGGGGACCTGGCCGGGCGGTATCGCGCCAGGCGCCCAGATCGTCTCGGCAAGAATCATTTCCGACAAGCCGCCGACCGATGACGGCAGTGGCCAGGGCAATGCCTTCAGTGGGCCGCTGGGCGTGGCCCAGGTCCACCAGGACCTGATCAGCTACAACGTGAAGGTGATGAACAACTCGTGGGGCGGCCTGTACTGGACCGACCTGCCGACCACCGCGCAGGTAGCCGCCGAATACCGGCCGTTCGTGATCAACCACGGTGGCCTGGTGGTGTTCGCCGCCGGCAATGACGGCCGCAGCGAGCCGAGCAGCCTGGCCGCGCTGCCCAGCCAGAAGGGCGTGGCAGGCACGCTTCCGGCGGCCGATCTGGAGCGCGGCTGGCTGGTGGCCACGGCGGTGGACCCGTTTACGCCTGGCGCGCTGGCCAGCTATTCGAATGCCTGCGGCCAGGCGGCCCGCTACTGCCTGGCAGCGCCGGGCAGCGCGGTCTACCCGGATGCCAACGGTGGCAGCTACTACTGGAACTACGGCACCTCGTTCGCCGCGCCGCTGGTCTCCGGTGCGGCGGCGCTGGTCTGGCAGCGCTTCCCCTACTTCAGCAACGATCTGGTGAGGCAGACCCTGCTGGGCACTGCCAAGGACATCGGTGCGCCCGGCGTGGATCCGGTGTTCGGCTATGGCCTGCTCGACATCGGTCGCGCGATCAACGGTCCCGGCCGCTTCGACTGGGGCGATGTGGTTGCCAACGTTGATGCCGGCTCGACCAACTCGATGTGGAGCAACGACATCACCGGCAGCGGTGGCCTGGTCAAGCAGGGCGGAGGCAAGCTGGTACTGGCCGGCAACAACAGCTATTCCGGCGCCACCCGCATCGAGCGCGGCATCCTGACGCTGCAGAACGGTGGCGTGATCCGTTCCAATGTGACGATCCTCGCCCAGCCCGACCCGGACTCCACCGGTCTGCAGTTCAACGGTGGCACGCCGCGGGTGATCGGCAATGTGGTCAACGGCGGCAGCGTGTTCCTCACCACCGGCAACACCACCGGCACCATCGAGGGCAACTACACCCAGCAGCCCGGCGCGCAGCTGATGATCGCGCTCGGTGCCAACGCACTTCAGGTCACCGGCAACGCAACGATCAATGGCGGTGTGCGTGTGCACGGCTTCGTCTCCGGCTATGTGCCGCAGAACGGAACGCGCCAGGACCTCATCCACGCCGCGGGTGGCCTGAACGGCACCTTCAGTAGCCAAGCCACTTCCACCGGTCTGCAGGGGCTGACCCTGGTGGCACCCACGTATGGCTACGACAGCAACAACGCCTGGTTGAACGTGAACCAGGTCAGCGTCACCGCCGCAGCCAGTGGCCTGAGCGCCTCCGCACAGGCCGCAGCGCAGCGCCTGGAAGGCGCATTCGCAGTGCTCGACGGCAACACCGGCCTGCAGGGATCGCCCTTCGGTGCGGCAGCCGGTGCGCTGCAGTGGGCCGGAGGCGGCCAGCAGGGCCTGGCCGACAGCCTGCAGAGCCTGTCCGGCCAGGCGCATGCCCGCGCCGAGGCCGCCACCTTCGACAGCATCGACATGTCGCGGCGTGCGATTGCCGAGCGCTTCGATCGTGTACAGGCCACCCCGCGCCTGCGCGGGAGCTGGCAGAGCGCGCTGGGTGAGGCGGGGCAGGGCAGCTTCGCCGGCAACGCCGCCGACAGCCGGGGCTGGATGGCCGGCCAGGATCTGCCGCTGGGCGGCAACGGCCTGATGGGCGTCGCCTTCGGTGAGACCCGCAGCAATGGAGGCAGCAGCTTCGACGGTGATCGCGGGCGCGACCGCCAGGCGCAGGCACAGTTGTACGCTGGCTGGAGCCTGGGGCGCGGCTATGCGCTGGCCCAGTTCGGCAGTGGCCAGTTCACCCGCACGCTGGATCGCCAGCTGCTGCTGGGTGCGGGTGCCTACGGTGTCTCGGCGCGTTACGGCGGGCGTTTCAGCAGCGCCAGCGTGGAAGGCGGATATCGCCTGGGCCGCGCAGGCGCTTCGGTGACGCCCTACCTCGGTGCCAGCACCACGCGTGTCGATACCGATGCGTTCAATGAGCTGGGCGGTTTCGGCTTCGGCCTGCGGGGTGATGCCACCCGCGCTCAGCGCAGCCAGATGCTGGCCGGCATCCGCGGCGAGCGGGGCTGGGGGCGTTGGAACCTGCGCGGACACGCCGAGTGGCAGCAGCGGCTGGACGGCGGTGACGCCGATTGGCAGGCCAGTTTTGTCGGCGTGGATGCCTGGGCGCCGCTGGCAGGCTGGGATGCGCCGCGCGGCAGTGCGCTGATCGGCGTGGCGCTGGAATCGTGGTGGGGCCGCAATGGCCGCTTGAGCCTGGGCTTCGACCAGCGTATCGGTGGCGAGGGCGCGCAGCAGGCTGCGTTGCGCTACAGCACCGGGTTCTAGCAATCGGTCGCGCCGGGAAGGCTCCCGGCGCGACGTCTGCAGCCTCAGCCGCCGCGCAGGTTGCCCAGGCGCGGAGTGCTGCGGCCCAGCGGCATCTTCAGCTTGCCGATCGACAGGATGCGGCTTTCCGCAATGCGATCGGCGGCCCGCTGCGGCGCGATGTTCTCGCGCTGCGACAGTTCGAAGATGCGGGTGAGGTTGTGGTAGATGCTGCGGATCAGGCGCATCGCGCGTTCGCGGTTGTAGCCGTCGATCTCCAGCGACACGTTCATCACACCGCCGGCGTTGACGGCGTAGTCCGGGGCGTAGAGGATCCCGCGCGCATGCAGTTCGTCGCCGATCTCCAGGCTCGACAGCTGGTTGTTGGCCGTGCCGCAGATGATCTTGGCCTTGATCCGCGGCAGCGTATCGGCGTTGATCGCGCCTTCCAGCGCACACGGTGCGAACACATCGGCGTTCACTTCGTGGATCTCGTCCGGCTTGACCGCCTCGGCGCCGAAATCGCTGACTGCACGATCAACCAAGGCACTGTCCAGGTCGGTGACATACAGTTTGGCACCGCGGTCACGCAGCAGTTTCACCAGTTCCATGCCGATGTGGCCCAGGCCCTGCACCGCGATGCTGGTCTTGCCTACTTCCTCATGGCCGAACTTGAAGCGCATCGACGCCATCAGTGCCTGCAGTGCGCCGTAGGCCGTGAAAGGCGCCGGATCGCCGGAGCCACCATGGACCTGGTGCACGCCGGTCACGAACTGGCTCTCCAGGTAGATGTTCTCCATGTCGTTGACGTCGGTGCCAACGTCCTCGGCGGTGATGTAGCGGCCGCCCAGCGAATCGACGTAGCGGCCGAAGGCGCGGAACAGTACCTCGGTCTTGTCCGTCTTCGGGTCGCCGATGATCACCGCCTTGCCGCCGCCCACGTTGAGCCCGGCCAGCGCATTCTTGTAGGTCATCGTCCGGCTCAGCCGCAGCACATCGGCCAGCGCCTCGTCGGTGCTGGCGTAAGGGCGCATGCGCACGCCGCCCAGGGCCGGGCCCAGGGTGGTGTTGTGGATGGCGATGATCGCCTTCAGGCCGGCATCGTGGTTGTGGCAGAACACCACTTGTTCGTGGCCGGTGGTGGCGAGGGTTTCGAATAGCATGGCGTCTCCGATGGCGCGAACAGCGGCGAACTGCAGCGAACGGCCAGTGAACGGTAGGGTCCCAAAACAAAAAAAGCGACGTCGTCAGTGCAGGGGGACGGGTCGCGCGGCGCCATTCTAGTCCATTCCCCCGGTCGCTGCCGTCGACATCGGCGCCCTTCCGGTTAAAGAAGATGAAAGTGCGGCCGATGCTGCGACGACGGCGGGTGGCCGGATTCGCGTGAAGAGGCAGGGCGGTCAGTGACGGCAAGGGCACCACAACGACAGGGCAGGCGGCGATGACGCCGGCCTGGTGGCGATCGCTGCGCGGCTGGCTGGCGCGCTCGACCGGGGCGGCTCCGTTGCGCCTGGCGGCCGTATCGCGACAGGCGGTCGCTGCTGCCGCAGCCAGCCTTCAGGGCGAGGCCCTGCAGGCCGGTGAGATCGCCGCCCACCTGCAGCGCGGCCTGCATGCACTTGCCCTGTACCCACGGCTGGCCGGCGAGCCTGCCCCCGTGCAGGATCCGGCACTGGGCGAAGCGGTGGCGCGCGCGCTGCAGGACCGTGACTGGGCCGCCCGGCACCTGCCACGGCGCCCGCAACTGCTGCCGCAGCTGATCCAGACCGTCAACGACGATGCCGCCTCGGCACGGGTGATGGCGGCGATCATCGGCCAGGACCCGGTGCTGACCGGAAATCTGCTGCGCATCGCCAACAGCCCGGCCTACAAGGTGCATGAGCGGCCGGTGGAAAGCCTGCAGCGTGCGGTGACCCTGGTCGGTACCGAGGGCGTGCGCCAGATCATCAGCGCAGTGCTGGTGCAGCCGGTGATGCAGGTGCAGTGCGGCATGTTTCCGCAGTTCAGCACGATCATCTGGGAGCACGCACTGCTGGCTTCGCGTGCGGCCGCCGATCATGCGCGCACGGTCACCTTCGGTGATGCCTTCGCTGCGCAGTGGCTGGGCCTGGTGCAGGGGCTGGGGTCAGCGCTGGTGATGCGCCAGCTGCTGCAGGAAGCGCAGGCACGCGACGAAACCGTGGAGCCGGCGCTGGCCCTGCAACTGCTCCAGCAATGGTCGTTGCCGCTGGCACAACGCGTGGCTGCAGCCTGGGAGCTGCCCGAGCCCGTGCACCAGGCACTGGCGCCGGAGGCCGATGGCCCACTCGCCGACAGCCTGCGTCTGGCCAGCGCTGCGGCGGCAGCCAGCCTGCTGTGCCGGCATGGACATGCCAGCCAGAGTCGCATGCTGGCCCTGCTCGAACAGTTGCCTTCAGCGCCGCCGCATGCCCTGCGTTGGATCTGGCGGCGCCTGCATGGACGCAGCGTGGAAACACGTGATGAGGCCGGACAGGAAGAGGCGGGTCCAACGCCCTGAGCGCTACAGCTGCGATTCGACCGGCAGCCAGCTGATCACCCGCGACAACCAGCGTTTGCGCGCCGTTGCCCCCGGCTCCGCCTCCACCCAGTGCGGTGGCGGTTCGCGCTCCAGCCAGCGCAACCGGCGACGGTCATCCAGCGCCAGCCACCAGCTGTGCCTAGGATCAGCCAGGCGCAGGTACTCGTCCCGCAGCTGTGCGCCCAGCACCGGATCGTCGAACAGCACGCCCATCTCGGTGTTCAGATAGGCCGAGCGCGGGTCGAGGTTGAACGAACCGACAAAACCGCGGCGGTCATCGACCAGGAACGCCTTGGTATGCAGGCTGGCGCCGCTGCTGCCGAACACGCCGGCATCGCCGGACTGCCCTTGTGCCTTCAGTTCGTAAAGGTGGACGCCGGCTTCGAGCAACGGCACGCGGTAGCCCATGTAGCCACCATGTACGGCGGCGACGTCATTGGCGGCCAGTGAGTTGGTGACCACGCCGACCTGCACGCCCCGCCCGGACATGGCCGAAAAGCCATCCAGGCCCTCGTTGCCGGGAACGAAGTAGGGCGAGATCAACAGGGCCTTGTGCCTGGCGGCCTGCAGCTCGCTGATCAGGGTCGACACCAGCCAGGCAGCGCGATCGTCCTTGCGGTGCTTCATCGGCGGGTCGGACACGATGCGCACTGCACCGCTCCAGCGCAGCGGCTCGGGGCTCGGGCGTTGCCGCTTGCGCGATTCGGCCACGCGCGCCAGGTACGGCCGGGCCACGTCCCGCTGCGCCTCGTGGTCCGATTCGCGCACCAGCAGGCGCAGTTGTGCGTCGGTATGGAAGGCAAGCGCGGATACCGGAATGGCGGTTTCGCTGTTCCAGTAGTCGTCGAAGATGCGGTTGGCCTGCTCCACGGCGGGGCCGGCGACCAGCAGGTCCAGATCCTGGAAGTTCACATCGGTGCGCGCGCTGAAATACTCCTCGCCGATGTTGCGGCCACCGACGATCGCGACGCGGCCATCGGCGATCCAGCTCTTGTTGTGCATGCGGTGGTTCACGCTGAAGAAGCGCTGCACCATCTCCACCATGCGCAGGATGCCGGTCCGGTTGCGGAACGGGTTGTACAGGCGGATCTCGATGTTCGGATGCGCATCGAGCGCCATCATCAGCGCGTCCTTGTCCTTGGCATTCATGTCATCAAGCAGGATGCGCACGCGCACGCCGCGCTCGGCGGCGTCATACAGCGCCTTGGCCATCAGGTGGCCGATCAGGTCGTCGTGCCAGATGTAGTACTGCAGGTCCAGGCTGCGGCCTGCGTGCGTGGTGATCATCGCGCGTGCGGCGAAGGCATCCATGCCATCACTGAGGAAGGCCACGCCGGACTGGCCGGGATGGGCCTCCTGCAATGGCACGATCTGCTGGTCGATGCGGGTCTGCGCCGACTGCAGTGGCAGCACATGCGAAGGCGTGCCCCGTGCCTGCGGCGTGAGGTGGTCGGCCAGCAGCAGGCCGGACAGCACCAGCAGCACCAGCGCAGCGAGAATGATTGCAGCGATGCGCAGCAGGCGTCGCCACAGCGGCTTGGGCAGGCTCATGCCCCGATGGTAGAGCCACGCCATGCGTGAAGGAATGCCTGCAGGATCGACAGGGGGTCAGAGCCCTTGCCTTCGGCACGGGATCCCGCCCCGAGGGGGCGTCACCGATGGGGTCGGATCCCATTCCACAGGAAAGGGCTCTGACCCGCACACCTCAGAACCGCTCGTGGCTGCCCAGGTAGCGCCATTGCCCCGGCGGCAGCGGCCCCAGCGCCACGCGTCCGATACGCAGGCGGCGCACCCCGGTCACCTGCAGCCCGGCGGCTGTCACCGCTGCACGCAGGCCCTTGGCGGTAAGCCCCTTGCCGGCAAAGCGCAGGCGTTGTTCGCTCTGCCAGCTGACCTTGCCGCCGCCGGCCTCCTGCTGCAGACGCGCCATCAGCCATGGCCCACGCTCCGGGCCGCCTTCGGCCACTTCGATCAGGTATTCCTGCTCGGTGCGGCCCAGATTGCGCTGCAGATGGGCCAGCGTGGCCGGATCCTGGCTGACCACCACCAGGCCGCTGTCGCTGGCCGGAAGCGAGGCGGCCAGCTGCAGGCCATGGAAGTGACGCTGCAGAGGACGGATGTCGCTGGCATCGAGTTCGCTGTGGCTGTCACTGCTGACCAGCGCACACAGGGTCTCAGCGGCAACGCCGGCCGGCTTGTTCAACAGCATGCTGACCCGCTCGGCCTTTTCATCGCTGGCCTGCGCGGCTACGACGATCACCGCGCTGTCATCGACCGGGCGCTGCGGCTGCTCCACCACGTCGCCGTTGACCGTGACCCAGCCGCCTTCGATGTAGCGCCGCGCTTCGCCGCGCGGGATGCCGAGCAGGGCGGACAGGCGTTTGTCGAGACGGATCGGTTCCATGGCGGCAAGGTCGGGCAGGGGGCGCGCAGTGTAGCTGCTGCGGCCGGTCAACGCTGGCCGCGGTTGGCCAGCTCGGTCAGGTACAGGCGGGTATCGAACTCCAGCTGCAGGTAATCCGGCTCCATGTGCTGGCACAGCTGGTAGAAAGCCTTGTTGTGGTCGGATTCCTTCAGGTGGGCCAGCTCATGTACCACGATCATGCGCAGGAACGCTGCTGGTGCCTGGCGGAACACGGTGGCGATGCGGATCTCGCGGCTGGCCTTGAGGCGGCCGCCGTGCACGCGGGAAATGGCGGTATGAGTGCCCAGCGCGTGCTTGATCACTTCCAGCGTGTTGTCGTAGCAGACCTTGTTGAGCGGCACCGACTTGCGCAGGTAGCGGTCCTTCAGCTCCTGGGTGTAGTCGTACAGCTGGCGGTCGCTGCGTACCTCGTGCGGGTCGGGATAGCGCTGCTGCAGCCAGGGGCCGAGCTTGCCTTGCGCCAGCAGTTCGCTGACCTGGGCGACCAAGGGTTCGGGATAGCCGGTGAGGTACTTCAGGACTGCCATGCAGGGGCGGCGGGGCGTCGGTAGAATGGGGCATCCAAGATTACACGCGGTACGCACCGACCATGGCAAAGCCCAACGCGCTGCAGGAACAATTGCTCAAGGCCGGCCTGGCCAAGAAGTCGCAGGCCAGCGCCGCCGCGCGCGAGCAGGCCAAGGCCCGGCAGGGCAAGGCCGAATCGACCTCGGCCGACGTCCAGCGCGAGGCTGAACGGGCCCGCGCCGAGAAGGTCGAGCGCGACCGCGCGCTGGCCGCCGAGCGCAATGCGCAGGCCAGGCAGGCTGAACAGAAGGCGCAGGCGAAGCAGATCATCGCGGCCCATGCCGTGCCCCACAAGGGCGATGACGAGTACCGCTTCAGCGATGGCACGGCGATCCGCACCCTGCTGATCGACCCCAAGCTGCGCAAGGCGCTGTCGGTCGGCGTGCTGGTCATCGTTGCCCACGGCGACGGTTACGCGCTGCTGCCACGTGCTGCTGCCGAGAAGGTGCGTGAGCGCGCCCCGGAAGCGATCATCGTCGACCACGGCCAGCCGGGCTCGACCGCGGAGATCTCCACCGGCAACGCCGAGGACGACGCCTACTACGCGCAGTTCCAGGTGCCCGACGACCTGGTCTGGTAAGCAAAAAGGGGACGGAGGGGATTAAGTCGCGATCGACCTGATTGAAGCCCTCCACGTTCTGCTCAGATTGCTGAAGATCAGCCGGGCATGGCTCTGCTCAACACAGGTCTGCTCCTTTGTGCGCGGGTGTATCGTCCCCATATCAGGCGACACACCTGCGGAGGATGGCCATGGCCACCGGTTGGGCGGGAGACGGCGCGGTCCAGGACCAGATCGACGCCACCGTCGACGATGCGATTGCCCGCGCGCGGCGCCAGCTGCGGCAGGGCCCTGGTCTGGAACACTGTGAGGAATGCGACGCACCGATTCCGTTGGCGCGGCGCCAGGCCGTGCCTGGGGTACGGCTCTGCGTGGCGTGCCAGCAGGCGCATGACGACGAAGAGCAGGCGCATGCCGGGTACAACCGGCGTGGCAGCAAGGACAGCCAGCTGAGGTAAGGGGTGTTTTATTGCAGGGCTGCGCCCTGCACCTGCAGAAGCAACGTCAACATCAAAGGCTGGCATTCCGTGGGTTGGCAGGGCGGTGTCGGAGTGCGGGGACGCCGTGAACCCGTCCATGGGGCCTTGGCCGCGGCATCCATGCCGCGGACACCCCGCACTCCGACACCGCCCCGCCTCTGACAGATTTCCGCGATCTGTTGGAACCCGCTGCTGATGCCGACCGTTGGTCGGCACGGGGTCGGATTCAATTTTGACTATCGATATCTGACAGATGTGCCGACCAACGGTCGGCACCCACCAACAGCGCGCGGAATCTGTCAGAGGTGGGGCGGTGTGGGTGGGCAGGACCGTTGGCGCCATGGATGGCGCCATCGAGCCCCCATGGACGGGTTTACGGCGTGTCCTGACCACCCACACCGCCCCGCCATCCCACGGAATGCCGCTCTTGATCTTGCTTCGGCTTCGGCCTCTGCAGGTGCAGGGCGCAGCCCTGCAAAGGCCCCCCCTCAGCCGTCGCCCTGGATGCCGCCGGGGGCCTGCGCCGGGTCGCGCCAGCGCCGCACCGTGCGCTGGAAGAACAGGTTGTTCGGCAGCTGCAGCACCGTGCCCTCGTGGCCGTCGCCGGTCTCCTGCAGCGTGGTGTAGATCAGGTTCACGTCGATCACCCGGCCCTTCAGGCCCGGTTTCTCGCCGTTCTCCAGCACCTCGATGTAGTCATGCAGTCGGAACGGGCGCGTGGTGAAGATCAGCAGCGTGCAGAAGATGTTGGAGAGCACGCTCCAGGCCGCGAAGAAGGCCACCGCACCCACCGCCGCGAAGCCGGTGAACGCGGTCCACAGTACCGACGGCGATGCGCCGAGCAGGCTGAGGATGTACAGCACTGCGCTGAAATAGACCACGAAACTGGTGATCCGGCGCGCGCCCATCACCATTTCCGGTGGCAGCGTGTAGTGCTCGGCGAAGCGGCGGATCAAGCGCCGTGCCAGCACCCGCAGCAGCCACGCGGCCAGCAGGGTGAGCAGGATCTTCACGGCGATACCCGCGTCGTGGAGCCAAGGGTAGGTCCAGGTCGGCAGGTGATCCTTCAGGGACAACATCATGGGGGCGACGACGGGTGGCAATAACGGCCCTCGATGTTACCCGGCGCGTGCGGGGGATTCGACCGCCGGGGTCCAGGCCAGGCAGACCAGCTCCTGGCGGTGCTGCTGCAGGCAGGCGCGGCCGTTGTCGGGGCGCAGCTGCAGTGACAGGCCCAGCGCCTGCAGCAGGACGCAGGCAGCGATCACCAGCAGGGCGGCGCAGGAAGGGCTGGACATGGCAGGACTCCCGGACGGCAGATTCGCGAAGGACCTTCCATGGATGCAGCAGCCGTCGAAAAGGTTGCATGGCATCGGCCGTCGATCGGCTCTAAACCTTTTCCCGGGTCGCCGCATCCAAGCGATATGCTCGACACCACCATGCCCGCGCCGCCCGCCGCCAACGACGCCGTCGACGAACCCGCTCTGGTACGGGCGGCGGCCGCCGGCGACACCGCTGCCTACGAACTGCTGTACCGGCGTCACGCGCCGCGTGTATTCGCTGTCCTGTGGCGGTTGTGTGGCGGCCAGCAGGCACGTGCCGAGGATGCGCTGCAGGAGGCCTTCCTGCAGGCCTGGAAAGCCCTGCCAGGGTTCCGTTTCGAGAGCAGCCTGTCCACCTGGCTGCATCGGCTGGGGGTCAACGCCGCACTGATGGAACTGCGTGGTCGCGCCGCAGGGCAGGATCACGACAGTCTGGAGGATGTCGATGGCGGCCTGCTGGAACTGGCGGTGCATGACCGTTGCGCGGGTACCGAGCGTGACCTGGAGCGCGCATTGTCGACACTGCCACCAAGGGCGCGTGCGGTACTGGTGCTGCACGATATCGAAGGCTGGAAACACCAGGAAATCGCCGAGCAGCTGCAGATGGCTGTCGGCAGTTCCAAGGCACAGCTGCATCGTGCGCGCGGCCTGTTGCGCGCACGGCTGGGAGACATGACATGAGTACACACGAACACGATTCCGATCACGACCTGCTGGCCCGGCTGCGCGCGCTGCCGAACGAGCGCGATGTACCCGCCGATGGCTGGGCACGCCTGTCCGCCCGGCTGCCGCCGCGTGAATCGCAGGCAGCGCCCGCGCCAACGGACAACGTGGTGGTCCTGCCGGTGCGTTCGCGGCGCCGCTGGTGGTTGCCGGCCGGCGCTGCCCTGGCTGCCAGCTTGGCACTGTATGCGGTGGCGCCGTGGCGGCATGCGCAGCCGGATACGCCGGCGCCGTCCGCCCTGCAGCTGCAGGCCGCGGCGATGACCGAGCAGTATCAGCAGGCCGTCGCTTCGCTGCCCGATGGACGGGCGCCGGAATGGCAGCCGGCCCTGCACGAACTGGATGAAAGCGCGGCGCAGATCCGTGCCGCCCTGGCGCAGGACCCGCGTGCGCCGCACCTGCTTGGCCAGCTCAAGCGCACCTATGCGCTGCGGCTGGAACTGACCCGGCAGGCGGCCTATGCCGCCGAGTCCGGCTTGACGACCTGAGGAGACCCCCATGACCCGAACCCTGATTTCCTGCTGTGTCGCGCTGCTGCTGACCCCTGCCGTGGCACTGGCCGACATCCGCATCGACGAGCGCCACACCTTGGCTGCGGGCGGTCGCATCGAGCTGAGCAACGTGGCCGGCAAGGTGACCGTGCGTGGCTGGGACCGCAATGACGTGCAGCTCACCGGCACGCTCAGCGACGGCCTGCAGTTGCGCCAGGAAAAAAGCGCCAACCGTGTGCGCTGGGAGATCGAATATCCGCGCCGCAGCAACAGCGGTGGTGCAACGCTGGTGTTGAACGTGCCGCGATCGGTGGAGCTGCTGCTGAGCACGGTCAGCGCCAGCCAGGACATCAGTGGTATCGACGTGCGACGGCTGCAGGCCGACACGGTCAGCGGCAGCCTGAGCGCGGCTGGCCGCAGTGGCGACAGCAAGCTCAACACGGTCAGTGGCAGTGTCAGCGCACGCCTGCAGACACCGAAGCTGGATGTGAACACCGTCAGTGGCCGCATCGAGGCCGGCGGTGGCGTGTCCGGTGATATCGGTGCGCAGACGGTGTCCGGACGGGTCCAGGTCGACGCCGGGCGCGTGCAGCGACTGGCGGTGGAAACCGTTTCGGGCAGCATCGATCTGGCAGCAGCCGGGTTGGCGCCCGGCGGCCGCATCAATGTCGAATCGGTCAGTGCCTCGGTCACGCTGAGCCTGCCACGCACGGTGTCGGCACAGCTGTCGGTGAACAGCTTCAGCGGCTCGATCAACAGCGACGCCGGTCAGGTGGAGCGGCCGCGCTACGGGCCGGGCAGCCATCTCGATACGCGTCTGGGGGGCGGCGATGGAGACATCCGCATCCAGTCGCATTCGGGCAGTGTGCGGGTACGCCTGGATCGCTGAGCACGGTCCGGCAGGCCGCGGCGGCAGCGCCGCCGCGGTCGGTACTGGGTCAGCTGGCTTTCTTCAGCGCCCAGGTGGTGCCGAGGACTTCGATCTTGCCACCGGCCTTGCGGAACGCTGCCAGGTCCGAAGCGATCGAATCGCTGCTGACCACGGTGCTGGCGGCCGCGCCCTTGCGTTCGCTGCGGATGCTGTTGCTGGCCTTCGCGGGGGTCTTTGCCTTGCGGGGCATGGTTGCTCCTGTCAGGTGGAAGGGGAGGAAAGCGCCCAGGCATCGGCCTGGCGCAGGTAGTCCTGCCGCTCGCGGCGGCAGTCATCGCCGCCCATCGAAAACTGGCGGCAGATCGCCGGGCGCTGCGAATAGATCGTGCAGCGCAGGTGATAGGGATCGATCGCCGCGCACCAGCCTTCCTCGTTGCGCGCCATCACGGCACGGCCGTGGGTGTCGCGTGACAGGAACTGGCCAGGCACGTGGTCGCCGGGCTGCAGCAGCACGGGCAGCCGGCAACAGACCGCGTCACAACGGCGGCAGTCGATGGGTGCAGGTGCTGCGTCAGGTTGTAAGGCCACAGGGGCCTGGCGGGTGCCCAAAGCGGGTCTCGATGGCGGCTCAGGTGCTGCGCGGACCATGAACGAGCCAGGAAGGCATGGCCGCTAGGCCCGCAGGGCGGGCCAGGCTGCACCGTGGACACACACCGGCGTGGCCGGTGGAAGGTGCAGCGGGGTTCTAGCCGACCAAGAGTAACTTAGACCGCGTAACGTTTTGTTAATCCTGGCAGGCTGCCGCCAACGCCAGGCCCTGGACCACGCCCAGCGAGGGCTCGCCGTGGACCATGCGGGCCCCCGGGAAGGCCTCGGCCACGGCCTGGCGCAGGTAGCCGGCACGGGACATGCCGCCGGTCAGGAACACCGCATCCGGGTCGCCCCCGATGTCGCTGCGGACCTGGGCCAGCAGTTCCCGGATCTGCTCCAGGTAGCCGTGGGCGGCGGCGGCCAGGCCATCGGCGCTGCTGTCGGCATGCAGGTCGCGGGCGATGTAGTCCAGCGTGCTGCGGTGCTCGCTGGCGGCGCTGAGGGCGATCTTGGCGCGTTCGACATCGCGGTACAGGCGGGCGGTATTGCCGGTGTCCTGCAGGGCCTGCAGGCGCCCGCCCCACGGCTCGTCGACGTGATCGTATTTGTGCTGGCGGAAGTCGCGCTGGCGCGTCATGTCCTGCACGGTGGCTGCTTCCACATAGTGGTGGGCGGGCACGCGGGTGATGCCGCGGCCGAACAGCGGCATGTAGCTGGACAGGCTCAGCGCCAGATCAATGTCGGTACCCCCGCGGGCGATACCCCACGCGCGGTGGATACGCGGGGCGTCGTCGCCGCCGACTTCGGCATGCGCGATATCGGTGGTACCGCCGCCGATGTCGACGATCACCGCCTGGTGCCGCTCGCGGCTTTCGGCGTGGTAGTGCATGGCCGCCGCGGCGGGTTCTTCGAGGAAATCGATCTGGTCGAAGCCGGCCTGGGTGGCGGCCTCGCGCAGGATATCCAGTGCCTGGTCATTGCCGGCCGCGCCGATCGAGCTGCGGAACTGCACCGGGCGGCCGAGCAGAGCGGCACGCAGCGGCTGGCCAAGCTGGGCGCTGGCGGTCAGGCGGATGTGTTCGAGGATGTGCGCGGCGATGCCGGTGATGGTCTGCTTCGCGCGTGGGTGCAGGTTGTAGCCCAGCATCGACTTCGGGCTCTGCACCAGGTTGCCTTCGTGTTCCTCGAAATAGGCTTCCAGCGCGTCGTCGCCGTAGACCGCGTTCTGCAGCAGGTCGCTGGCGCTGCGTTCCTTGCCGGCGCGGGCCTCCATCCATTCACGGCGCAGGGCGCGCAGGGCTTCACGGCGCAGCGCCTGCGGGGTGCGTTCCTGGCCGGCGGCACGGGCTGCACGCGCGGCGCTATCGATCATCTGCTGCAGCTGGTGTTCCTGGCCGTCGTCGAGCTGGAAGTCGTCCGGGTCGGGCACCACGCCGGGGAAGTACACGCTGGTGCGGAACTGTTCGGCGTCACCGAAACGGATCGGCAGCAGTTTCCCCTCATGCACGATGGCGGCGGCGGAATTGCTGGTACCGAAGTCGATGCCGAGGCGCATGGGGAGTTCCGGGGGCGGTCAGGGGCCGCGCACTCTGCTGCAGTTCGCCGCCGACTGCAAGTTCCAGCGTCGCGGCTGCTCCAGCCGTGGTCATGGCGGCGGCCGGGCACCTGCCAGGGAGCCGGGGCCCCGGACCGGGCGGTTACAATGGCGGCTGTTGATTCACTTTGAGGTACTTGCCGATGTCGTCTGTTCCCGCCTGCCCGCAGTGCACCCTGGAAAACACCTATGCCGATGGCGCGCTGTGGATCTGCGCCGATTGCGGTTTCGAATGGACCGCCGAGGAAAGTGCCGGTTCGACCCTGGTCGTGCGTGACAGCAACGGCAATACCCTGCAGGCCGGCGACACCGTCACCGTGATCAAGGACCTGAAGGTGAAGGGGTCTTCGATCCCGCTGAAGCAGGGCACCGTGATCCGCAACATCCGCCTGGTCGAAGATGATGCCGAGCACATCGAAGGCAACTCGGACAAGATCAAGGGCCTGGTCCTGAAGACCTGCTTCCTCAAGAAGGCCTGATCGGTCTCAGCGCCTGGCCTGCTGCTGCGCGCGCCAGCGGGCCAGGCTGTCGAGCTTGGCCTGGTAGCGTGCCTGCTCCGGTGCACCACCCAGAAGCTGCGCGCGGGTCAGTTCACGGTCGGCGCGTTCAAGCTGCCCGGACAGGAAATACACGCGCGCCAGCCCGAAGTGGAACTGGTGCGCGGTGTCATACAGGCGTACGGCCTGCCGGTAATAGCGGATGGCTTCGGCCAGCTTTCCGGCCTGCTCGGCCTGCGTGCCCAGCATGTACTGCGCGAACGGGTCCTCACGCTGCACCGACTTCAAGCGTCGCTCCAGAGCCTTGGCCTGCGCATCCAGCCCAAGCTGCCGATACAGCGCGCTGGCATTGGTCAGCGCCGCATCCTGGCGGCCGTCCAGGCGCAGGGCGCGGTCCAGTGCCTCCCGCGCCGCACCGGTGTTGCCCTCACGGTTGTCGAGCACACCCAGGTTGTTCCAGACCGAGGGGAACGCGCGATCCTGCACGACCGAGGCATCGAAGAACGCGCGGGCGCCGACGAGGTCTCCTTCGGCCATGCGTTCGGCACCTCGATTGTTGTAGAAATGCGCCAGTGCACGCGCGCGGCTGACCGGCTGCGGGCCGCGGCGGTCGTAGAGTACGTTGCGATCGAGGTCGACCGTGGCGTAACGCCCCGCGATCTCCACGCCCGCGTTGACGTGGCCCACACTGTAGACCACGCCGGCGTCCTGGTCCTGGTACCAGGACACGACCTGGCCGACTTCCTGGACGCGGGCCTGGATGCCAGCCTCGCGCGCCAGTGCCACGAACATCAGCGTGAAGGCGAGGCAGTTGGCGCGGCGCTGCTGCCAGACTTCGTCCACGGTATAGGTCGCGTTCGCGTCGTACTGCAGGTCCAGCCCCTGGCGGCCGAAGATCATTTCCACCAGTGCCTGCAGCCGCTGCTCGCGCGATGAACTGCGGTCGATCACCTGCGCCTGCAGCATCGCGCGCATTGCGGGAGGAATCGCGAAGACCTGTTCCGGTGAGGGGACCTCCACCGGGGGGACGCTTCCGATGGGCGGGAGTGCATCGGTGCGCGGGTGGTCCTGTGCGCAGAGCGGCGCGGCCATCAAAGCGGCCAGGACCACGACGAAGATGCGGGCGGCAGGGCGGTACATGACAGTTCCCGGCAGCGGCGGGCGCTCCCGCCTGCAGCGAGTGTAGACCCGGCGGCGCCGCGCTGCAGTGACCGTTGGTCGGCGCGTGGCCGGTACGGCGTTTCATCCACAACCGATGTGGACCAGCGCTCGACAAAGCTGTGGACAACCGCGTCCAGGGCTCACCGGGCAAGCGTTGTGAGTATGTGGTGAAAAAACCATCAGCTTGCCGCGGGGCTGCGCAGGCGGGATGATCCGGGTATGGATTTCTCTCCGCTGACGCTGGCTCCTGCGCAGTGGCAGGCGCTGCAGGACAGCTACGCAACGCCGCCCCGCGCCTACCACCACTTCGGACACGTACGCGCGGTGCTGCAGCACTGCCAGGACGTGGCTGACGGCCCGGGCTGGCAGAGGCCCGCCGAGGTGTACCTGGCCGTGCTCTACCACGACGCGATCTATGTGGCGGGCCGCAAAGACAACGAAGGGCGTTCGGCGGCGCTGGCCCTGCAGGCAATCGCACGGGCCCCGGAACTGGCCGGCGTCGACGCCGCGCGGGTCGAGCAGTTGATCCTGCTGACAGCCCGCCATGGCGATCTGGGCCCGGACGACGTTGATGCCGAGGCCGCGCTGTTCCTGGACTGCGACATGGCGATCCTGGCCGCGCCCGAGCCGGTGTTCGCCGCCTACGATCGTGGCGTGGCCGAAGAGTACAAAGGGGTCGTGCCGGGCTTCCTGTACCGCGCCGGGCGTCGCCGTTTCCTGCAGGGGCTGCTGCGGGCGCCGCGCATCTTCCTCAGTGACTTCTTCCACCAGCGCCTGGATGCGGCGGCTCGGGAAAACCTGCGTCGACAGCTGGCCCGCTGAGCTGGACCGGTACACTTGGGCCTGCTCTCACCGATTGTCGCTTCCCACTGTGTCCGTCCCTGATCCCGACCCCCGCCCGCTGCCCCCCGAAGAGCCCGGTCCCAACGAGTGCTGTGGCAGCGGCTGTCCGTTGTGCGTGCTGGATCTGTATGCCGATGAGCTGCAGCGCTATCGCAAGGCGCTGGCCGAATGGAAGGCACGGCATCCGGAGGCAACGCCATGAGCCGTGCGCGTCCGGCGGCGGTGCTGGCACTGGTGGCGCTGCTGCTGTTCGTGGGTACCGCGCTGTGGACCCAGGTCGCGCGCAGTGATCTGGACTGGGTGCGGGCAACCTTGAGCCTGTACCTGCACGGGCCGTGGGGCCTGGCATTGCGCGCTGCCTACTGCCTGCTGGCGCTGGCCATTGCGGCGCTTGGCATTGCGCTGTATCGCGGCAGCATCGGGCCGCGCCGCAGTGCGGCGGCGCCGCTGTTGTTCACTGTCTCTGCACTGGGGCTGGCGACGGTCGCCATCGGTGACAGCTGGCTGCCTGAAGCGACCCCGCTGCTGGCACCGTTCATCCATGGACTGGCAGCCAACACCGCGTTCCTGTGTGCCAGCGTCGGCATGCTGCTGCAGGCCTGGTATCTGCGCCGCGAACCGGGTTGGCAGTCTGCCGCGGGCCTGCTCTGGGGCTGGGCATGGCTGGCCTTCGTGCTGCTGTGGCTGCATGTGCTGTGGCGTGGTGGACCACCGCGTGGGCTGGGACAGAAAGTGGTGATCGCGGTGATCGTTGGCTGGCTGCTGTATCTGGCGATGGCCCTGTACCGGCGCAGCCGTCGGGCCGCAGCCCACTGAATCCCCAACGGCCTGCGCCGGTACGTGCCGTGCACGCGGCGGCGGCGTATCGTGTGCGCATTCCATCGGGGATGCGACATGAAGCGTGCAGGGCTGGGCAGGGCAATGGGTGTGGTTCTGGCGTTGGCAGCGCTGCCGGCAATGGCGGCGGCCAACGTGCAGCAGTTCAGCCACGGGCGGTTCGAGCAGATTCCGGTGCACATGCCGGCTGGCACGCCGCAGCGTGTGGTGATCTGGTTCCATGAATCCACCGCCGGTGGTGATACCAGCCGCCTTCCGATCGAGGCCCTGCGTGCCGATGGCGCGATGGTCGCTGCCGTGGACATCGCGCATCTGCGCAGCGTGCTCAAGCGCGAGGGGAATCCGACCTGTTCGTTCGGTTCCGGCGACGTCGAGAACTTCTCGCGCTGGTTGCAGGCCTCCCTGCACCTGCCTGGCTACCACCTGCCGCTGGTCGGTGGTGATGGTGAAGGCGCCGAGATGGCCTACACGCTGGCCGCACAGGCCGATACCCAGGTATTCGCCGGCCTGCTGACCACCGGCTTCTGCCCGGATCACAGCCACGAGCGCATGGTCTGCGGCGATGGTGTGAAGCACAACAAGCTGCAGCCTGCCGAGTTGAATTCCCCGTGGCTGAGCGCCGCCGGCGACCATGGCTGCAAGGTTGGCGAGGCCAGCCGCTTCGTGCAGCAGGTGGCGATGGCACGCGAGTTCAAGCGCACCGCGCGCGGCGATGCTTCACCCGGCCTGGTGGCGGCGGCGCGGGTGATCGGCGCGCAGGCCGGCGTCAGCCTGGCACCGCCACCAGCCGCGCTGAAGGGCCTGCCGATAGTGGAAGTACCCGCTGCCGGTAATGGCGACACGCTGGCCGTGTTCGTTTCCGGCGATGGCGGCTGGGCCGGCCTGGACAAGGACGTGGCATCGTCGCTCAACGAGCATGGCGTGGCCGTGGTCGGCATCGACTCACTGCGCTACTTCTGGAGCGAACGCACGCCGAAGGGATTTGCCACTGACCTGCAGAAGATCATCGATCACTACCGCCAGCAGTGGCATCGCGACAAGGTGATGCTGATCGGTTTCTCGCAGGGTGCCGACGTGCTGCCGGCCACCATCAACCAGCTCGATGCCGATACCCGCGCAGCGCTGGATCGTATCGTGCTGTTGTCGGTAGGCAGGAAGGCCGACTTTGAATTCCACGTCAGCAACTGGCTGGGTGGTGGCGGCGATGGTCTGCCGATCGCGCCGGAAGTGGCGAAGCTGCCGGCGGCCAAGACCCTCTGCGTGTATGGCGACAAGGATGACGACGCGCTGTGCCCCGGCCTGCCGGCCAACGACGGCGTGCAGAAGGTGAAGCTTCCGGGCGACCATCACTTCAATGGTGATTACGACCGATTGGCCGAAGTGATCCTCAAGGGCGGGGCGTAGCGCCGGGCCACGCCCGAACGCTGTCGCCGCCGTGTCGACCAAGGTCGACACCTACCGGGTGGTTTGCAGCGCCGGGCCATGCCCGGCGGCTCAGGGCTTCAGTTACGCCGCGGGTCCAGAGAGATCAGGCGCGTGGCATCCAGCAACGCGGCCGGCAGATGCATGCCGCCGGGTGCTGCCAGATAGCGCGGTCGCCACTGCGGGTCGAACTTCGACTTGAAGCGGCGCAGGCCACTGAAGCCATAGAAGCGTTCGCCATGCCGCGCGAGCAGGCCGGCCAGTCGGTTCCAGCGACCAGCAAGGCGATGCTGGGCCAGCCCGGACAGCGGCGCCATGCCCAGCGAGAAGCGCGCATAGCCCTGAGCGCGGCCCCACAGGAACAGCTCGATGAACAGGAAGTCCATCGTGCCCTTCGGTGCCTCGTTGACATGGCGCATGAGGTCCACCGACAGCTCGGCACCGGCCGGTGCCTGCCACAGGTTGGCGAATGCCACGATCTGGCCCTCGGCTTCGACCAGTGCCACCGGGAAGCGCGCCAGGTAATCCGGATCGTAGCTGCCCAGCGAGAAACCCTTCTCGTCGCCGGCCTTGTCTTCCAGCCACGCGTTGGAGATCGCGTGCAGGCGGGGAAGCAGGCTGGGAATCTCTTCCACCGGTGCCACGCGGAACGAAAGGCCCCCGCGCTTGCCACGGTTCCAGGCCTGGCGCAGATCGGCGCGTTCGCGGCCTTCCAGGCCGAAGTCGTGCAAGGGCACGATCGCTTCCTCGCCCAGCTTGACCAGGCCCAGGCCCAGGTCGAGATAGGTCTGCCAGTAGGTCTCGCCCACCTGGTAGAACACCGGGCGCAGGCCGAGCCGGTCAGCTTCCTCGCGGAAGCGCCATATCAGCGCGCGCGCCACATCAGGCGGGCCGACCGGATCGCCCATCGCGATCAGCGAACCGCCGTAGCGCTGCATCATCACGAAGCCCTGTTTCGCATCATCGCGCAGCACTGCCTTGTCGGCGGTCAGTACCAGGCAGGCCTGGGTATCGGTGGCACCGGCCAGTACCGGCGCCAATGATTGCAGCGTGGCCTCGTCGGCGGCTGGCAGCGGGCTGCGCGTACTGTGCAGCAGCCGCGCCAGGCCGAACATCACCAGCGCGATCGCCACCACCAGCAGCGCACGCAGCGCACGCGGTGCGTTGCCGGATATCGCAAACTGCCACCACAGTTCGTTCTGGTACTCGACATGGCTGTAGGTGAAGAACAACAGCCAGGTGACCGCCACCAGTACCAGGCCGAGGTTGCGCAGCCATGGCCACGACCATGCTTCATCGAGCAGTGCGCCCTGGCGGTAGAACTCGCGGCGTGCGGCCCACAGCGCCATCGCCACCAGCAGGGCGGAGACCGCGATCAACGGTTGGCCACCGCGCAGCCACAGTGGCAACGGGGTGATCACGCACACGGCCATCGCCAGCATCCATGCGGCATGGCTGCGCCGGGCCAGGCCTTGGCCGATCAGCAGCAGGGCGACGCCGCTGAGACTCCCGATCAGATGGGACGTTTCCAGGATCGGCAGTGATGCGTTGACCAGGTGACGGCGCGGCGTGGGCAACGTGCCGTCGATGACCAGCGCAGCACCGATGCTGAACACCGCCAGCGCGATGATCTGCGGCAACCATGGGCGCAGCGCGTTCCAGCCGGCACGGGTTGCCCCGGCACTGGCCTGCAGCGGCTGGCGCAGCGCGGGTGCAAGCGCGAGCAGGGTGGCCAGCAGCAGGGGCAGCACGTAGTAGGTGACGCGGTAGATCAACGCCGCGGCCAGCACTGCAGCCGGTGCCACCTGTGGCAGCAGCTTCAGCAGGCTCCATTCGAACACGCCGAGGCCGGCGGGCACGGTCGAAACCAGGCCGGCCAGCACCGCGACCAGGTACAGGCCGACGAAGCCGGGCAGGCCGGTCGGCGTCGAGTCCGGAAGCAGCACATAGAACGCGGCACTGGCCAGCACCAGCTCGATCACGCTGAGCACGGTCACCCCGATCATCGTGCGCCGGTCGGGCAGCCACAGCGCATGGCCGAACACGCTGAACTGGCGTCCATCGCGGCCGACCAGCAGCAGGGTGGCCGCATAGGCCAGCAGCGCGACGATGCCGACCACGCGGACCGCATCCGGGTCCAGCGGCAGGGCAAGCGCCGCTGCCGCCGGTTCCATGCACAGCGCCACGCTGATCAGCAGCCACGCACCGAACACGAAGCCGAGCGTGCTCATCAGCACGACCTGGCCGATCTGCGCCAGGTCGAGGCCGGCGGTACGGTAGCCGCGCAGGCGCACCGCACCGCCGGTGAGCGCGGCAAAGCCCACGGTCTGGCCCAGCGTGTGTGCCAGGAACGCGGTGATGCCGATGCGCGCCGGATGCACGCGGATGCCGCTGCGGCGCAGGCCGATGGCATCAAAGCCGATCAGGCAGGCATAGCTGGCCAGGCCCAGCACGACAGTAAGCGCGATCTGCGTGCCACTGAGCTGGTGGAAGGCATGGCGGATGGCGCGGTAGCCGTTCTCATCGAACTCGTTGGCCAGGCCGTGCAGCGCCAGCGCAAGGATCAGCAGCGGGATGACGATGGTGAGGACCCGCTTCCATGCCGGGGTGGAGGGAGCGGTGGCGGGGTCGGTGGTTTCGGTCATCGGCGCAAGGGTGCGTCAGGGAGGGCGAGGGCGGTGTCAATGCAGCCGTGGCGCATCGTGCGCCTGTCGCTGGCATTTGACCAGCGTCGCTGTCGGAAGCCGGTAGTGACCGTGTGTGGAAGGCTGCCCTGCACCCATCGTTGACCGGTTTGGAGGACAATGCAGGCCTGATCACCCGCAGGAGCCACGCCCATGATGGAGCGTTACGACGTCGGACCGCGCATGTCCGAAATGACCGTGTACAACAAGGTCGCCTACCTTTCCGGCCAGATTCCGGAAGACACCAGCCAGGACATCACCGGGCAGACCCGGCAGGTGCTGGCCGAGATCGACAAGCTGCTGGCGCTGGTGGCCAGTGATCGCCAGCACGTGCTGCGCGCCGAAGTGTTCCTGGCCGACATGGCCGATTTCGACGGCATGAACAAGGCATGGGATGAGTGGGTGGTGGAAGGTGCGACCCCGGCGCGCGCCACGGTCGAGGCCAAGCTGGCCCACGCCGACTGGAAGGTCGAGATCGTGGTGACGGCGGCAGTGCCGTAACGGCAAGGTCACCTCCCAGCAGTGGAGGGGGGGTAGAGTCGACTGTTGGTCGACTGTCGCGCGCAGCGCGGGGTTTTGCGCCGCCGGAACGAAGAGCAGTCGACTAACAGTCGACTCTACCCCGCCGCTCCACCGCCGGTTGGTCTGGTGGCTAGGCCGGCACCAGCTCGATGCAGTCGACCGGGCACGGCGGGATGCACAGCTCGCAGCCGGTGCACAGATCGGCGATCACCGTGTGCATGTACTTGGCGCCGCCGACGATGGCGTCCACCGGGCAGGCCTGGATGCACTTGGTGCAGCCGATGCAGTCGGCTTCCACGATCAACGCCACCTGCGGCGCCTTGTGCTCGCCGCGCGAACGATCAAAAGGAATCGCCGGTACGCGCAGAACCTGGGCCAGCGCGCGTGCACCGGCATCGCCACCGGGGGGGCAGCGGTCGACGCCTGCCTCGCCGCGCGCCATCGCCTGCGCGTACGGTCGGCAGCCGTCGTAGCCGCATTGCCCGCATTGGGTCTGCGGCAGCAGGCGGTCGAGGCGTTCGGTCAGGGGCGGGATCAGGCTCATGCGTGGCGAAGGCTGCGCGTCGGGTTACTTCAGGGGTTTGCCGCGGAACCAGCGCTCGTGGGCCAGCGCCAGCATCGGCTTGTCTTCGGAACTGTCACCGTAGGCATGGATGCGCACGTAACGCGACAGATCGAACTGGCGACGGATGTGCTCGACCTTGCGCGGGCCACAGTCGCCACCGGCGTAACGGCCGGTCAGGCGTCCGTCCTGACATTCCAGCCGGTTGCAGATCAACTGCAGGCCCAGCTGCTCGCACCACGGCCGCAGGTACAGGTCCAGCGAGCCGGACACGATCACCACGGTGTGCTGCTGTTCCTTGTGCCAGCGGATCTGCTCCAGCATTTCCGGGCGCACCACGTCGGGCAGGAACTCACGCGAGAAGCCGGCGGCCAGGGTGGCGATGTCGTCACTGTGGCGGTCGCTGAAGGTCAGGCGGGTGACGCGCGCGCGGATGCGTTCGGCCGAGATCAGCTTCAGCTTGTACGCGAGCAGCCACGGGCCGACCTTCCACCACGCCTGCGCCAGCTGTTCGGCGGTGGCCACGCGGCGCAGGAAACGGCCATAGGTATCGCAGGTGGTCACGGTGTGGTCGAAGTCGAACAGCGCCAGTTCCATTCCGTTGCCTCCCATCGCGTTGCCTCCGCTGGCCAATGCTGCCGGCGGGCGCGGCCGAGGCCACGCCCGCTGCGGGCATCAGCGGACCGGCATGCCCGGCTGCGCGCCGCTGTCGGCGTCCAGCAACGCCAGCGCACCGCCGTCGAAACCGGCCGACAGGATCATGCCTTCGCTCAGGCCGAAGCGCATCTTGCGCGGGGCCAGGTTGGCGATGAACACCACGCTGCGGCCGACCAGCTTCTCCGTCTCGCCGTAGCTGCCACGGATACCGGAGAAGATCTGGCGCTTGCCCAGTTCACCTGCATCCAGCTCGAAGCGCAGCAGCTTGTCCGATCCTTCCACGAACTCGCAGACCAGCACCTTGCCGATGCGCAGGTCGAGCTTGGCGAAATCGTCGATGCCGATGTAGGCCGGCGCGTCGGCGCTCTTTGCTTCGTCCTTGGCCGGGGCCGGGGCCGGGGCCGGGGCCGGGGCCGGGGCGGCCGGCTTGGCGGCGGGGGCAGCGGCAGCCGCCGGCTGCAGGGTGTCCTTGGAGGCGTCGATCATGGCGTCAATCTTCTTCGGGTCGATACGGGTGAACAGCGGGGTGTAGTCGGTGATGCGGTGGCCCAGCAGCGGCTGTGCCAGTTCGGTCCAGTCGTTCACCGGCGCGGCCAGGAAGGCTTCGGCCTGCGCGGCGGTGGCCGGCAGCACCGGCTTCAGGGCGGTGACCAGTACGCGGAACAGGTTCAGGCCCTGGCTGCACACGGCCTGCAGCTGCGCGTCGGCGCCTTCCTGCTTGGCGATGACCCACGGCTTGACGTCGTCGATGTAGCGGTTGGCTTCGTCGGCCAGGGCCATGGTCAGGCGGATCGCCGCGGCCGGGTCGTTGCGCTCGTAGGCTTCACGGATCGGCGCCAGGCCGTCGACGAAGCGCTGGTACTGCGCCGCATCGGGCAGCTGCGCGGCCAGCTGGCCGTCGAAACGCTTGCTGATGAAGCCGGCGCAGCGGCTGGCCAGGTTGACGAACTTGCCGACCAGGTCGGCGTTGACGCGGGCGATGAAGTCACCCAGGTTCAGGTCGAGATCGTCGACGCCACCGCCGGACTTGGCGGCGTAGTAGTAGCGCAGCGCTTCCGGTTCCAGGCCGGCATCGAGGAAGGTACGCGCCATCACGAAGGTGCCGCGCGACTTGCTCATCTTGGCGCCGTCCACGGTCAGGTAGCCGTTGACGTGCAGGCGGGTCGGCGCGCGGTGACCAGTGCCGTGCAGCACCGCCGGCCAGAACAGGCCGTGGAAGTTGACGATGTCCTTGCCGATGAAGTGGTGCAGCTCGGTGCTGGTACCGGCGCGCAGGTGCGCTTCGAAGTCCTCGCCGATCCTGCCGCACAGGGTCTGGAAGCTGGACAGGTAGCCGATCGGCGCGTCCAGCCAGACATAGAAGTACTTGCCCGGCTGGCCGGGAATCTGGAAGCCGAAGTACGGCGCATCGCGCGAGATGTCCCACGCGCGCAGGCCACCTTCGGCATTGAGCCACTCACCCAGCTTGGCCTTCACGCCCGGCAGGGCGACGTCGCCGGCCAGCCATTCGCGCAGGAACGCGTCGAAGTGACCCACCTCGAAGAAGAAGTGCTCCGAATCGCGCATTTCCGGCGTGGCACCGGAGATGACCGAACGCGGTTCCTTCAGGTCGGTCGGCGCATAGGTAGCGCCGCACACTTCGCAGTTGTCGCCGTACTGGTCGGGGCTGCCGCAGTTCGGGCAGATGCCCTTGACGTAGCGGTCGGGCAGGAACATGCCCTTGGCCGGGTCGTAGAACTGCGCCACCGAACGGCGGCTGATGTGGCCGGCCGCTTCCAGCTTCAGGTAGAACTGCTCGGTCAGCGCCTTGTTGGCTGCCGAATTGGTCGAGTCGTAGTGGTCGAAGGCCACGCCGAAGGCGGCGAAGTCACGTTCGTGGCTGGCCTGGATGTTGGCGATGAAGGTTTCCGGGGTGACCCCGGCCTTTTCCGCGGCCAGCATGATCGGCGTGCCATGGGTATCGTCGGCGCAGACAAACCAGGCCTTGCCGCCACTCATTCGCCGCGCACGCACCCAGATGTCGGCCTGGATGTAGCCGACCAGGTGGCCCAGGTGCAGCGGGCCGTTGGCGTAGGGCAGGGCGGTGGTGACGAGCGCGGTACGGGTCATGGTCGCGGGGTGAAGCCGAGGGGAACCGCAGAGTATCGCATGCCCGCAACGAGGTGACCCGGCCGAGGCCGGGTCACGGGGATGAAGCGGGGGCCGGGGCGCTTATTCGCGCTGCCAGGTCTGCGCGCGGCAGATGAAGGCGATGCAGCCGGACACGTCCAGCCGGGTGCCGCCGGGCTGCAGTTCCATCTTCGACTTGTAGGTCTTGCCGTTGGCCGGGTCGAGGATGGTGCCACCGGACCACTTGTTGGCGCCGTCGGCCTTCAGGTTCCAGAGGATGGTCATGCCCTTCACCGGCTTGTTCCTGTTGGCGCCTTCACAGCCGTCACAGACCGGGTTGGGGCCCTTGTCCGAGTGCAGGATGTCGACCACCTTGCCGGTCAGGGTGCCGTTGGCGGCCTGGGTGATCTCGACGATCGACTTCACCTTGCCGGTCTTGTCGTCGATGGTCTTCCAGCGGCCGGCGGCGCCATCGGCGGCCTGCGCCGAGAGCGCGGCCAGGCACAGCGGCAGTGCCAGCAACAGGGTCTTGAAGGTCTTGCGCATGGTCCCCTCCCAGGGTTCATTCCGGCACGATGCCGGTACGGGTCGACTGTATACCCATTCGGCGGGGTATGGGGAAGAGGGGCGTTGCAGGGCTGCGCCCTGCACCTGCGGTAGTGCCGGCCGCTGGCCGGCAACCTCAAAAGCAAAGGCAGCTATCCGTGGGATGGCGGGGCGGTGTGGGTGGGCAGGACACGCCGTAAACCCATCCATGGGGGCTCGATGGCGCCATCCATGGAGCCAACGGTCCTGCCCACCCACACCGCCCCACCTCTGACAGATTTCTGCGGCTGTGGGTAGGTGTCGACCTTGGTCGACACGGTAGATCCATGCCATGCGTGAATGAGGTTTTGGTTGCGGCGATGGGGTCAGATCCCTTTTCCGTCGGAAAAGGGATCTGACCCCCGGGGACGTCAACCGACTTCGCACAACTCCAGCGGCAGGTCGTCGGGGTCGGCGAAGAAGGTGAAGCGTCGGCCGGTGTATTCGTCCACGCGGATCGGTTCGCAGGCGACACCATGCGCGGCCAGGCGCTGGATGAAGGGTTCCAGTGCAGCCACCCGGAACGCGAGGTGGCGCAGACCCTGGGCCTCCGGGCGGCTGGGACGGGGCGGCGGCGAGGGGAAGGAGAACAGTTCCAGCTGGCCGCCGTCGGGCAGGGCCAGATCGAGCTTCCAGGAATCGCGTGCGGCGCGGTGGTTCTCGGCCAGCACGCGCAGGCCGAGGATGCGCACGTAGAAGTCCTTCGAGCGGGCGTAGTCGCTGCAGATCAGTGCGGCGTGGTGGATGCCCAGCAGGGCGTCGGAACCGGGGGTCATTGCAGGGTGTCCAGCCAGCGCTGGGCGATCTTCTGCGCCAGCGGATAGGGTTCGGGGTCGTTGCGGTTGGTCAGCACGATCACGGTCAGGTGCTTCTCCGGGTGGCGCACGATCACGTTGCGGAAGCCGATGCTCTCGCCGCTGTGCCATTGCACCGGGCCGTTCAGGCGCCAGCCGAAGCCGTAGTGCGGCACATCCGGTTCGGGCGTCGGTGTGGCGGGGCTGAACATCGCCCGGCGCGAAGCCTTCGACAGCAGGCGGTCGTCGTACAGCGCCGCATCCCAGCGGGCCAGGTCGTCCAGCGAGGAGTAGATCCCGCCGTCTCCCAGTACAGCGCTGGTAGTGCTCTGGTCGGTGCGCTGCCAGCGGCCATCGATCCTGCTGTAGCCATAGGCGCGTGTGGCGACCGTGTCCACGCCGTCCTGGTGGGCCACGGTATGCGCCATGCCCAGCGGGCGGAAGATGCGTTGTTGCAGGAAGGCGGCGAAATCCTGGCCGGATGCGCGGCCCACGATCAGTGCCAGCAGTGCATAGCCGCTGTTGCTGTAGCGGTACTGCGTGCCCGGCGCGAAGTTCAGCCGGTCCTGGCGCGACAGCAGGGCCAGCACATCGGCATCGTGTACCTGCCGCGTGTCTGCCGGGTCCATCAGGTCTTCGTAGTCGAGCAGGCCGCTGGTATGCGAGAGCAGGTGGCGGAGGGTGATGCCCGCTGCAGCCGGTGGCAGCTCGGGCAGCCACTGCCGGGCCGGCTGGTCCAGCCCGAGCCGGCCGTCTTCCACCAGCAGCAGCACCGCCGCAGCGGTGAACTGCTTGCTGACCGAGGCCAGCCGGAAATTGCTGGCGGCTGTGACCGGGGTGCCGTCTTCGACCACCGCAAGGCCGTAGCCACGGCGGAACACCGGCTGCCCGGCATGCAGCACCAGCACTGCGGCGCCGGGCACCTGGCCATCGTAGGCCTGCATCAGGCCGTCGATACCGGCATCCGGTGGGGTCAGCACCGGTGCGGCGGCGCCCACCAGAGGCAGCAGGCCCAGCACGGCGGCGAACAGGGCGACGGCAGGGCGCATGGTGGCTCCGGAAGCGTCAGGGCGAAAGTGTGGGCGCAGCGCTGGCCGGCTGTGCCATCCAGCGCTCCATCTTGCGGTCCAGCACGTCCAGAGGCATCGAGCCGTCTTTCAGCAGTTCTGCATGGAAGCGGCGCAGATCGAAGGCTGCGCCCTGGCGTGCCTTGGCCTTGTCGCGCAGGGCAACGATGGTCGTCATGCCGGCGACGTTCGACAGTGCCTGGCCGGGCTGGGCCATGATCCGCTCGACTTCGGCGTTGGCGTCATCGCTGCTCATGTCCACCGTCTTCTGCAGGTAGGCCACGGCCTGCTGCTTGCTCCAGCCCTGTGCATTGACGCCGGTGTCGGCGACCACGCGCGCGGCGCGCAGCAGGCGCGAGTACAGGTAGCCGATGCGGTCGTAGGGATCGGTGTAGGCGCCGAGATCTTCGCCCAGCGTTTCGGCGTACAGGCCCCAGCCTTCGACGAAGGCGAGATCGCCACCGAGGCGGCGGAAGCGTGGCAGCTTGGCCAGCTCCTGCTGCAGGCCCAGTTGCACGTGATGGCCGGGAATCGCTTCATGCAGGTACTGCACCGGCACGCTCCAGCGCTTGCGGCTGGGCAGGTCGCGGGTGTTGATGTACAGCACGCCGGGCTGCCCGGGCGGCGACGGCTGGTAGGCGGCAGCGGCGGCGGTCAGCGCCCGTTCCGGTTCCACTGCGCGTACTTCCAGCGCGGACTTCGGCAGCGTATCGAGCACCTGCGGCAGGCGCGCGTTGACCTGCTGCTGCACCTGGCGGTAGCGGCTGATCAGTGCATTGGCATCGCTGTACTGGAACTGGCGATCGTTGCGCATGCTGCGCAGCAGCTTTGCCGGCGTGCCACGCAGCTTGGCGTCCTTCATCACCGTGGCGATCTGTGCCTGCAGTTCCTGCACGCGTTGCTCGCCCAGCGCGTGCAGCTGCGCGGCGGTCTGGTCGCTGGCGGTGGTCTGCACGATCAGGTTGGCGTACCAGGCCTGGCCGTCGGGCAGCGCGCCCATGCCGCTGCTGGCGCGCGTGGCCGGCAGGTACTCGGTGGCGATGAAGCCGCGCAGGGCGCGGTAGGCGGGCATGATGCGCAGTTCGATCATGCGCTTGTACTCGGCACTGATGCGCGCCTTGTCTTCGGCCGCAATCGTGTTCGGCATGGTGCGGATCGGCGACCAGAAGATGCTCTCTTCAGCGGTCGGCTTGATCACTGCATCCAGCTGCGGCAGCACCTTCTCCATCAGGTCGCGCGGCTGCACCACGCCGGCCTTCATGCCCTGGCGCATGTTGTCGATGGCCTGGTCGAACAGTTCGGGAATGCCGAGCGAGCGGCGCGACCAGGTGTCATAGTCCTGCACGGTGTTGAACGGCTGCGCGCCCGCGCCGGAGCCGAGGATCGCCATGATGCTGCCGATGTTGTAGTACTGGCTGATCGGCATCATCCAGCTCGGGTAGCGCTCGGCAGCCAGCGAGGCGCGCGCGTCACGTACGAAGATCTCGTAACTGAGCAGGTCCTGGCCCTGCAGGCCATCGCTGCCGAGTTTTTCGACCTTGCCCAGCCACTGCGTGGTGAAGTCGTGCGACTGCTGGCGCCAGGCGGCGGACAGGATGTTGGGTAGCTGGTCGTTGTAGCGCGGTTCGCCCTGGAACGTGGCCTGCAGCGGGTTCAACCGCATCGAGGCATCCCAGTACTCGTCGTACAGCCGTTCCAGCTGCACCTGCTTGGGCACGGCACGGGCCGGTGCGACCGGACGCGGCGCAGCGCGGCGCGCCGAACTGCCACGGGCCGGTGCGGTGGCACGGGCGGGCCTGGCCTTGGGCTTGGCGGCCTGGCGGGTCTGCGCAGCGGCAGGGCGGCTGGCCTTCTTCTTCGCTGCTTCGGCCGACGGCACGGCACTGAACAGGAACAACGCGGCAATGGCAGCGGCCAGGACGCGGGGGGAATACGGCATCAAGAAGCTTCCGTGGAACACAGATCGTGGAGCTTGCACGATCCGCGCGCGTACGGCCAGCGTGAAGACGCAGTCAGCTTGGCGGCGCTGGGGCTTCAGTCAGCCGCAGCGGCGGCGCGCAGTGCCGCCGCGCGATCGGCGCCCAGATAGCGGGTGATGGCACGCCGCATCAGGTACAGCAACGGAATCAGGGCGACCGCAAAGCCCATCTTGTACACGTAGTTGACGCTGGCGACCGCAAGGAACAGCGAGGTCGGCCAGTGTTGCGGGCCCAGCACGAAGGCGATCCAGATCACCACGAAGCTGTCCACCACCTGCGAGATCGCGGTCGATCCGGTCGCACGCAGCCACACGTGGCGTTCGCCGGTGGCCTGGCGGATGCGGTGGAACACCGCCACGTCGATCAGCTGGCCGAGCAGGAAGGCCACCAGCGAACCGGCAATGGTCCACATGCCCTGGCCGAACACGGCTGCGAACGCGGCCTGGTAGTCGGGCACACCGTGGCCATCCATCGACGTGACCCACCAGCTGGCCGGCGCCAGCGAAATGGCCGCGAAGGCGAACAGGAAGCCGTAGCCGATCAGCACCACCGCCAGCCACGAGATGAAGCGCACGCCGCGCTTGCCGAAAAACTCGTTGATGGTGTCGGTCATGATGAACACCACCGGCCACAGCAGGGTACCGGCGGTGAAGCTGAGCGAGCCGGTCTGGCCGAACAGGTTCCAGTTCAGCGGGGCGATGCCCAGGGTGTCTTCCAGCGCGAAGATCTTCACCCCGATCAGCTCGGCCAGCACCGCATTGCCGCAGAAGAACGCGGCCAGCACGATGAACAGCAGGACCGCGCGGTCCTGCAGCGGGCGCTCGATCGGCGCCGGGGTCATTCGGTGCGTTCGCCGGTGCGTTCGCCGGCGCGGGTGAACGGCACGCTGGACGGTGCGACGGCGCCGCCGGAAATGATGAAGCTCATGGCCTGGTCGACGGTCCAGTCAGTCGGGGTCAGCAGTTCCACTGGCACGATTTCCAGGTAGCCCGAGGTCGGGTTCGGCGTGGTCGGTACATACACCGCGGCCAGCTCACGGTCGGTGCCGTGTTCCTTGATCACGCGGGTGACCAGTCCGACCGATTTCATGTCGCGGTGCGGGAAGTCGATCAGCACCACGCGCTGGGTGCTGCCCGGTTCGGTCTGCAGCATGTCCAGCAGCTTCTTTGCGCTGTCGTAGATGATGCTGGCCAGCGGAATGCGCTTGATGACCGCGCCCACCCAGCGCAGCAGGCGCTGGCCGAGCACGCGGCGGCTGGCCACGCCCACCGCCAGGATCACCAGCAGGGTGGCCAGCAGGGCGATGGTGTCCTGGATCCATTCGGCGCGGACCCAGCCGAGGTAGTGCGGGAAGCTTGTCGCGATCTGCTCGGACAGCGGTACCACCAGCGGGCTGGAAATGCCCGACAGCAATACGAACACGAACTTGACCACGACCCAGGTCAGCCAGATCGGCAGCAGGGTCAGCAGGCCGGTCAGGAACAGGCGCTGCAGGGAGGGGCGGGGGACCAGGGCGGGGGCTTCGAGCGACATGTGCGCATTGTAGCGGTCACTGCCGGTCGATTACGCTGGTGGATCGACTGCGGCAACGAGCCATGGAAGGGAAGCTGTGTTGAAGATTCTGCGCGGACTGGGCTGGACCCTGGCGGGCCTGCTGCTGTTGACCATCGTGGTGTGGTGCGCCTCACGCATGTGGCCGGTGCCGGAATCGCGGTTGCAGGCGCAGAAACGGCTGGAAGCGCGGCTGCCGGCGAGCGGGCGCAACGGTTATGCCCTGTTGTGGACGCTGCCGTTCGACGATCTGGATGCCCGCCAGCGCGAGCAGGCGTTGGCCGAGGACGTGCGCCGTTGGGAGGCCGACCTGCGGGGCAGCAGCGGCGGCCAGACACACCTGGTGGCCAACCATGCCGAGCTGCGCTCGCGGCCCGGTGCCAGTTGCGGGCCGGCCGCCCGCGGCTGCCTCGCCCAGGTCCGCGCGGACCCGCAACGCTTCGTGGAGGCCCATGCCGGGCACCAGCAGTTGCACGCGCGGCTGGATCAGCTCGCCGAAGCAGACTACTTCGTATCGCCGTTCCAGCCGAAGGGCGAGGGCATCCTGGTGCCGATGCCGACCTACGGGCTGGTGGTCGATGCCACCAGCGCACGCGCGCTGGCGTTCGTACAGGGTGACATCGACGGTGCCCTGCGCGGCAGCTGCCGGGGAGTGCAGCTGGGCCGGCGGCTGGTGCCCGGTGGCAGCTATCTGGTCGAAAGCATCATCGGCGCCAGCCTGGTGCAGGCCAACGCGCAGCTGCTGGCCGACATGCTGGTCGAACTGCCTGCCGATCGCCCGCTGCCGGCCGAATGCGAACAGGCCATGCAGCCGATGCGGGCCGACGAGCAGAGCCTGTGCCGTGCGATGCAGGGCGAGTATGCGATGAACCGGGTGGCGATCGAGACCTCGGCGCGGGAATTCGGCGGCGCGCTGGTACTGGACCGCAGCAGCACCCTGGCCCGTGCGGCCGGCAATCTCGGTTGGGCCTGTGGCGCGACGGCGACCGCTGCGCTGGAGGCGGACCGTCCGTTGCCGGTGCCGGCGCCGCCGCAGCGTGACTTTGGTTGCCTGTCGAACGTCATGGGTTGCCTGTTGACCGACATTGCGGGTCCGGTCTATCCGGCCTATTCGTCGCGCACCCAGGACGCCGCGGCGATGCTGCGCCTACTGGGTGCACAGCGCTGGCTGCGGCAGCAGCCGGGGGATCCGGTGGATGCCCTGCAGCGGTTGCCGGCGCAGTTCGCCTCGCCGGTGCGGGTGCCGCGCTTGTCGGCGGATGGCCGCCATCTACAGGTGCCGCGGCGCTCTCCAGCGCGCAGCGCTGATGAGAACCCGTGGCTGTCGGTACCGCTGCAGGCGGAGCCAGCTTCGACTGCATTGGCGCGCGATTGAGGCGCGCTCAGCGTGCGTGTGGCTTCAACCGCAGGTACACCTGCTTGCGGACCTGTGCGACCACCTCGCCGCTTTCATCGATCACGTCGTTGCTGAACCAGCGCAGCACCTTCTCGCCACTGGCCGCTTCGGCGCGCAGTTCGTCCAGCAGCGCGTCGTCGATGCGGAACGACGTCCGCACGATGCCACGGCCCGGCTTGAGGAAGTCGATGGCGCCGGCGCGGTCCCACACGTAGTAGTCGCGGCCGAGGATGTGCAGCAGGCCGAGCATCCAGAACGGATCGGTCATCGCGAACAGGCTGCCGCCGAAGTGGGTGCCGACGTAGTTGCGGTTCCATGGCCGCAGGCGCAGCTCGACATCAATCTGCCGGTAGTCGGGGGTGATGCGGGTGACGTGGATGCCGGTGAACAGGAAGGGCGGCCAGAGGTTGATGCCGAAGCGGAACAGACGGGCGTTCATGCGGATCCGGGGGCGCTGGGCGAGGTGTCCAGTCTAACCATTCGCATGCGTATGTTGCACCCGGTGGCACCGGTCACGCGCCGCCGTCGATCACATACCCGTCGCGTCCATTCGCTTTGGCCCGGTACAGCGCGGTGTCGGCCCCTTCGACGAAATGATGCGGTTGCAGCTCGCCTTCCGGTACCCGGGTAAACACGCCGATGGTGAGCGTCACCCGATCGTCGCTGCCGTCACCGTGTACCGGCAATGCACGTACGCAGTCGATCAGGTCCTGGATGACAAGCCGCGCGCCCTCGGCCGGGGTATCGGGCAATACCAGCGCGAATTCATCGCCACCGTAACGCGCGGCCATGTCGCGCGGACGCCGCGCATGCGCGCCGATCAACCGGGCGACGTCCCGCAGCACGCGGTCGCCGACCTGGTGGCCATGGCGGTCGTTGTGGCGCTTGAAGTGGTCGACGTCGATCAGCGCCAGGCTCAGCGGCTTGCCGTTGCGTCGTGCGGCGTCGCATTCCTGCTGCAACGCCTGTTCGAAACGCAGGCGATTGCCAAGGCCGGTCAGTGCGTCGCGGTTGGCCTGCCGGTGCCAGGCCGAAATCCGCCAGGTCGCCCAGGCCAGCAGGACCAGCAGGACGCCCAGCAGGGCGGTGGCTGGCGCCCACCAGAGGTTGCTGGTGCGCAACAGCAACCAGCTCAGCAGAGGAGCAAGCGGCAGCGAACACAGCGCCGCCAGCCACGGCAGGCGCAGGCCGAGCAGGATCACGCACAGCGCCACCAGCACCGCGCTGATGGTGTGCTGCCAGAAGCGGGGCAGCACCTCGATCTGCTTGTGCTGCAGCAGCATCGAGGCGATGTTGGCCTGGTACTCGCTGCCGCTCATCCAGAACTCGCGGGTGGTCGGGGTCAGCAGGCGCGGTGCGATGCCGCTGGCGGTCATGCCGACGATGATGCGGCGGCCATGCAGCATCGCCATGTCCACGTGGCCATCGAGTACGTCTGCGTAGGAAACCTGCGGCAACTGCTCGGGAGGTCCGGCATAGCGCACCCGCACGTAGTCGTTGCGCCGCCATTGATAAGGCGAGCCCACCTCGGGATCAGGGTCGGGCAGTCCGCGCACCGCGCCCGCGGGCAGGCCGGTCAGGGCCAGCCCGAGCGCCGGCCAATGCGCCTTGCCGATGCCCGCATGCAGGTAGATGCCGCGGGCGACGCCGTCGCTGTCCACCTCAACGTCGGTGTGGCCGATGGCGGCGGCACTGGCCGCGATCTGCGGAACCGGCAGCATTTCCTCGGCCATGCGATCACCGGCTGCCGGTGCGGCCAGCACCGGCAGCACCACCCGGCCATTGCGACGGATGGCCGCGGCCAGCGCCTCATCCTGGCGGCTGTCGCGGCGGTCCGGCTCGGACAGCATCAGATCCAGCGCGACCCGTTCGGCACCGGCATCGGTCAGGCGATCCAGCAACCGGGCGTGGACCGAGCGCGGCCACGGCCATTGGCCGATGCGTTGCAGGCTGCCTTCGTCGATGGCCACGATCAGCACGCTCGGGTCGGGTCGATAGTCCCAGTTGCCGACCATCGCGTCGTAGGTGGCCTCGTCCTGCCGCCACAGCCATTGGCCCTGGCTGGCGACGAGGGTCAGTATCCCGGCCAGCATGGCCAGCAGGATCCGCTTCGACCACGGCAGCGGCGAACGCCTCACAACAGCAGCCACAGCAGCAGGGCACCGCCGCCGGTGCCATAGCAGAGGCGACACGGCAGGGCGATCTTCTGGGCAGGCGAGAACTCGCCGGCATGGCCGTCATCGTCGATGTACTGCACGCGCACATGCAGGGTGCCGCGCCACGGACGCTTGAAGCTGACCTGCGGTTCGGCCACGGTTTCGTCGACCAGGGGTGCCTTGAAGTCGCCGCGGCGGTCGACCTGCACGCGATAGCGCTGGCCTTCGCTGCCGGCCTGCCAACGCAGGGTCAGTTCACCGTGCGCGGCCTCGGGCGGTTGCAGGGCAGGATCCACCGGCTCGTTGCTCAGCTGCAGTTGCAGGGCCTGGCCATAGCGCCCCTGGTGCCCATCGGCACTGCGGGAGGCGATCCGCCAGAAGTAGTGACCCGGCGGCAATGGCTGCGTCAGGCGCAGGTCGGTGCCGGTGCTGGTCTGTTCCTGCAGTGGCTGTACGAAGGTGGAATCAGCCGCGATCTGCAGCACGCTGCTGCGCGCACCGGGGGCCTGGCTCCAGCGGAACCGCGGGCGGTCGCTGTTGATTGTCTGTCCATGCAGCGGGGCCAGGGTCAGCGGCGGTGGGGGCTGGTCGCTGAGTTCGAAGTCGGCACTGGCGTCGATGCCTTCCACACCCTGCGCATCGACCGCGCGCAGCAGGATGCGCAGCTGGCCCGGCGGCAGATCGCCGATGGCCAGGCGGGTATCGGGGGTGGTGGCAGCGAACAGCAGGATCTCCGGCGTGGCTGCCTCTACCACTTCAACGCGGTAATGCGCGGCGCCGGTGACCGGAGTCCATGCCAGCAGCGTCGGCAACGGGGCCAGGCGCAGTTCATCGTTGCGCAGCTGCGGCGCCGGCAGCAGCGCGGAGACCGCATCCGGCGCGGCGTCGGCGCTGGCGCTGCGGGTGGCCTGTCCGGGCTGGACCATGCGCTGGCCATGGGCGTTGCCGACCTGCACCTTGCCCTGCAGGACCTCGGTGGCCGCGGCATCACGACCGTCGCCGGCACTGACCCGGAAGACGGTGCCGCGCACGCTGCTGGTGGCGGTGGGCGCATCGATGATGTAACGCGATGCCGGGCCGCGCGCTGGCGTCACCCGATTGCTGGCGCGGCCCTGCTGCAGGCGCAGGCGGGTGTCGACCATGCCGGTGTGGCCGTAGCGGCTGAGCTGGTCCAGGCGCAGGCGCGAGTACTCACGCAGCTGCAGGCGCGACGCATCGGCAAATTCCAGCGTGACGCTGGATTCGCCCTCGGTCTGTACGGTGTCTCCGATATGCAGTTGCTCGCCGGCCTGGATGGCGCGGCTGGCGCTGCCGTCTCCACTGGACAGTTCGACCTTGCCGCGGACCGAGAGCACCCGCGCCGGTGCCGGTTCGATGCGCAGCCAGCTGATGGGGAAACGCAGCAGCTGGCCGGGCGGCAGCCGGTAGGGGTTGTCGATTCGGTTGTGCTGCTGGAGCTGTTGCCAGCGCACCGAGGGTTTCAGATACACGCCACCCAGATCCCACAGGGTGTCGCCGGGGCGGACCCGGTAGTTCCAGTCCTGCGCGGCGGCGATGGCCGGCAGCAGAAGCAGGGCACAGAGCAGGGCGCCCTGGAAGCGCATGGCAAACAACAGCGAGCGGACGAAGGTCACAGTTTTGCAATCCCGGCAATGCGGGGGTGCAGCTGCAAGACCCCATGGCCCCGACCTCATCCCCCCGAACGGATCGTGGCGGCCCTACGGCCGCCATCGTGCGCATTATTGCCCGCGTCCAGTGCAGGGATTCTGAACGAACCCGGCTTCCGTTCAGAACAGCAGGGAGGCCATCCTGCGGCGGTACTGGCCGACCAGGTCCTCGTCGGAGATCACATTGAAGGCATCGATCAGCGCTTTGCGCGGCAGGCCTTCCTCGAAACTCCGGTCGATCCGCAGCATTTCCAGGAACTGCGCCAGCGCGGCTTCGTCATGGCCGCCGAGCAGCAGCTGCACGCCGCGCAGGTGGCGGGCCTTGAGGTCATTGCCGTTGGCGGCGATGCGCGCGTCCAGCACCTCGGCGGCCGGGGCGTCCTTCAGGGCGGCGGCAAAGGACAGCCGGGCGCGGGCGCGCACGGCGCGGTCGTCGGTGGCCAGGTTGGCGGGCAGGCCGTCGATCAGCGTACCGGCTTCGTCCACGCCGCCGATCTGCAGCAGGGCCAGGGCCAGGTCGAGCTTCAGCTCGTCCTTGTCCGGCTCGGCGGCGATCTGCGCACGCAGTACGTCCACCTGTGCCTGCGGATCCAACGGCGCTTCGTCCTCGGCGGCAGTGTCGCCGACGTCGGCCGGCACGATGCCGTGCTGGGCCAGGAACTCACGCAGCTGGCCTTCCGGGATGGCGCCGGGGAAACCGTCCACCAGCTGGCCGCCCTTGACCAGGAACACGGTGGGCACCGAGCGGATCTGGAAGGCGGCGGCAATCTGCTGTTCCTTGTCGACATCGACCTTGGCCAGCTCGAAGGCACCGTTGTATTCGGCGGCCAGTTTTTCCAGCATCGGGCCCAGGGTCTTGCAGGGGCCGCACCACGTGGCCCAGAAGTCGACCAGCACCGGCGTCTGCAGCGACTTCTGCAGGACTTCGGCCTCGAAGGTCGCAGTGGTGGCGTCGAATACGTAGGTCGTCTCGGTCATGGGGGAGGCATCGATTGGCATCTGGAGACCGATTCTATGGTGACGATCGATGCCAGTCTCAACCCGGACTGCGGCAAATGCCCGACAATGCGTCGTTCCCGCCGCCGTTGCTCCTGGAGCCTGCATGACCTCCCCGTCTTCCCTGTTGTGTCTGTCCGGCCCCGCCGCCGCACTGCTGTTCGTGCTGGCGGTGCTGGGCTTCGGCACCGGCCTGGAAGGTTATGCACAGGCGCGGCACCCGGTGGCCCTGCTGGGCGCACACGGCGTGCCGCACGCGTTGGCCTTCAATCTGCTGGGCTTCGTACTGCCGGGCCTGCTGGCGGTGGTCGTGGCCGAGTGCCTGCGCCGACAGCTGCCGGCCAGTGCTGGCTGGGCGCCGCGGGTGGGCAGCCAGATGCTGTTGCTGGGCGGACTGGCCTTCACCGCGATGGGCTTGATGCCGCTGGATGTGGACGATCTGCACGGGCCGGCCAGCCAGCTGCACGCCAGTGCCTGGATGATCTGGGTGCTGGGCTTCGTCGCCGGCACCCTGTTGCTGGGCATCTCGCAGCTGCGCCAGACGCACGGCCGCGCCCTGGGCGGGGTGGCGCTCGCCTGTGGCGTGCTGGCGGCGCTGGCTGCCTTTGCGCTGCAGGGCGTGCTGCCGGCGCCGCTGGCACAACGGCTTGCATTCGCCTGCTGGGCGGTCTGGCTGGCGCTGGCCCTGCCTCTGTCGCGACCGCGCTGAGATCGGCTCCGGGCGCTGGCGACGCCGGCGGTCGGCGGGCAGGATTGGAGACGTTTGCCGCACTGCGGTACGCTGTACCGCTTTGCCGCCGCATCCGCGTGTTCCATGACCAGCGCTGAAACCAACGCCTACGACCCGCAGCAGGTTGAATCCGCCGCCCAGAAGTACTGGGACGCCACCCGTGCCTTCGAAGTCGACGAGACTTCGGACAAGCCGAAGTACTACTGCCTGTCGATGCTTCCGTACCCGTCCGGTGCGCTGCACATGGGCCACGTGCGCAATTACACCATCGGCGACGTGATCAGCCGCTACAAGCGCATGACCGGCCACAACGTGCTGCAGCCGATGGGCTGGGACGCGTTCGGTCTGCCTGCGGAGAACGCGGCAATCAAGAACAAGACCGCACCGGCGGCCTGGACCTACAAGAACATCGAGCACATGCGTGGCCAGTTCAAGGCCATGGGCTATGCGGTGGACTGGTCGCGCGAATTCGCCACCTGCCGCCCGGACTACTATGTCCACGAACAGCGCATGTTCACGCGCCTGATGCGCAAGGGCCTGGCCTACCGCCGCAATGCGGTGGTGAACTGGGATCCGGTCGACCAGACCGTGCTGGCCAACGAGCAGGTCATCGATGGCCGTGGTTGGCGTTCCGGTGCGCTGGTCGAGAAGCGCGAGATCCCGCAGTGGTTCCTGCGCATCACCGATTACGCCCAGGAACTGCTGGACGGCCTGGATGAACTGGACGGCTGGCCGGATTCGGTCAAGACCATGCAGCGCAACTGGATCGGCCGCTCCGAAGGCCTGGAAATCCAGTTCGACGTGCGTGATGTCGACGGCAGTGCGCTGGATCCGCTGCGCGTGTTCACCACCCGTCCGGATACCGTGATGGGCGTGACCTTCGTGTCGATCGCCGCCGAACATCCGCTGGCCCTGCATGCGGCGAAGAACAACCCGGAATTGGCTGCGCTGCTGTCGGAAATGAAGCAGGGTGGCGTGTCCGAGGCCGAGCTGGAAACCCAGGAAAAGCGCGGCATGGACACCGGCCTGCGTGCCATCCATCCGGTCACCGGCGAAAAGGTGCCGGTGTGGGTCGCCAACTTCGTGCTGATGGGCTACGGCACCGGTGCGGTGATGGCTGTTCCGGGCCACGACCAGCGCGACAATGAAGTGGCAAACAAGTACGGCCTGCCGATCAAGCAGGTGATCGCGCTGAAGGATCCGCGCAACGACGACGAGCGCACCTGGGACGGTGCCCGCTGGCAGGACTGGTACAGCGACAAGAACCGTGCCTTCGAACTGGTCAACTCGGCCGAATTCGATGGGCTGGATTTCCAGGGCGCCTTCGAAGCCCTGGCCGAACGCTTCGAGCGCAAGGCCCAGGGCCAGCGCCGCGTCAACTATCGCCTGCGCGACTGGGGCGTGAGCCGCCAGCGCTACTGGGGTTGCCCGATTCCGGTGATCTACTGCGACAAGTGCGGTGCGGTGCCGGTGCCGGAAGAGCAGCTGCCGGTGGTGCTGCCGGAGGACGTGGCGTTCTCGGGGACTGGTTCGCCGATCAAGACCGATCCGGAATGGCGCAAGACCACCTGCCCGGAATGCGGCGGCGCGGCCGAGCGCGAGACCGACACCTTCGACACCTTCATGGAGTCGAGCTGGTACTACGCCCGCTACACCTCGCCGGGTGCCCGTGATGCGGTCGACAAGCGCGGCAATTACTGGTTGCCGGTCGACCAGTACATCGGCGGCATCGAGCACGCGATCCTGCACCTGATGTATTTCCGCTTCTACCACAAGCTGCTGCGCGACGCGCGGATGGTGGACAGCAACGAACCGGCACGCAACCTGCTGTGCCAGGGCATGGTGATCGCCGAGACCTACTACCGCCCGAACCCGGACGGCTCGAAGGACTGGATCAATCCGGCCGATGTGGAAGTGCAGCGCGACGAGCGCGGCCGCATCACTGGCGCCACGCTGATCGCCGACGGCCAGCCGGTGGTGGTCGGTGGCACTGAAAAGATGTCCAAGTCGAAGAACAACGGCGTGGACCCGCAGGCGATGGTCGACAAGTACGGTGCCGACACCGTGCGCCTGTTCTCGATGTTCGCCGCCCCGCCGGAACAGTCGCTGGAGTGGAACGAAGCCGGCGTGGACGGCATGGCGCGCTTCCTGCGCCGCCTGTGGGCCCAGGTGCAGAAGCACGCCGCCGACGGTGCCGCCCCGGCGCTGGACGTGGCCGCGCTGGACGCCAACCAGAAGGCACTGCGCCGCAAGACCCACGAGACCATCGGCAAGGTCGGTGACGACTATGGCCGTCGCCACAGCTTCAATACCGCCATCGCGGCGGTGATGGAACTGATGAACGCGCTGGCCAAGTTCGAGGACGGCAGCGAGCAGGGCCGTGCGGTGCGCCAGGAAGCGCTGCAGGCCATCGTACTGCTGCTGAACCCGATCACCCCGCATGCCAGCCACGCCCTGTGGCAGGTGCTGGGCCATGGCGAGACGCTGCTGGAAGACCAGCCGTTCCCGCAGGCCGACGCCGGTGCGCTGGTGCGCGACGCGCTGACCCTGGCCGTGCAGGTCAACGGCAAGCTGCGTGGCACCATCGAGGTGGCCGCCGATGCTGCACGCGAGCAGGTCGAAGCACTGGCTCTGGCCGAGCCGAATGCGGCCAAGTTCATGGAAGGCCTGACCGTGCGCAAGATCATCATCGTGCCGGGCAAGATCGTGAACATCGTCGCTGCCTGATGCATCCTGGGCCGGTCACCCACGCGGTGGCCGGTACCTTCCCGGTGCGGGGCCATGCACTTGATGGCCCTGCATTCACGCGGCTTCGGGCAGGCTGTGTGTTGCCGTGATCGCCCGGCTCCGCCAGACTGTCTCCATGACCCGAATCCTGCTTGCCCTCGTTCTTGTCCTCGGCCTTGCCGGCTGCGGTTTCCATCTGCGCAACAAGCTGATGCTGCCGACCGACACGGCGCCGGTGAAGGTGGTCTCCACCGCGCCTTACAGCGAACTGGTCAAGCTGCTCAATCGCAGCCTGCTGGCATCCGGAGCCAAGCTGGCCGACGAGGACAGCAAGGGGCCCAGTACCCAGCTCCAGGTGCTCTCCGAACGCTGGGGCGACCTGCCGATCGCCATCGACTCGCAGGGCCGTGCGCAGGAGTACAGCCTGCGCTATGCGGTGATCTTCATCTTCCGTCGCGAGGATGGCAGCGAGCTGGTGCCGCAGCAGGTGATCGAACTGTCGCGCGACTACGTGTCGCCGCCGACCGACGCCACCGGTACCACCACCGAACGCGAAATCCTGGCCGATGAGCTGCGACGGGAAATGTCCGCGTCGATCATCCGCCGCATCGACAGCGTGGTGCGCGCCGAGATCGAGAAGGGCGGCAGCCTGACGGCGCCGAAGGCCAAGCCGATCGAAGGGGCGGAGCCGGCCGAGCCGGTTCCCGCAGCCAAGCACTGAGTCGCGACGATGGAACTGCGTCCGGAGCAGCTGGCCAGCCAGGGCGCTGACACCCCGCTGGCGCCGGTCTACCTGATTGCCGGCCCGGAAACCCTGCGCGTGCTTGAGGCGGCCGACGCCATCCGTGCACGCGCACGCGCCGCCGGCATTGCCGAGCGGGAAGTGTTCGACGCCGATGGGCGTGATTTCGACTGGAACCAGCTCGACGCCAGCTTCAACGCGCCCAGCCTGTTCAGTGCCCGCCGCCTGGTCGAGGTGCGCCTGCCCAGCGGCAAGCCGGGCAAGGACGGGGCCGAGGTGATCAGCCAGTTCTGCGCCAACCCGGCGCCGGACGTGGTGCTGATGATTACTGCCAACGAATGGAGCAAGGCCCACCAGGGCAAGTGGGCCGAGTCAGTCAATCGCATCGGCGTGCTGTCGGTGGCGTGGGCGATCAAGCCGCACGAACTGCCGGACTGGATCGAGCGCCGCCTGCGTGGCAAGGGCCTGCGTGCCGATCCGGCCGCCGTGCAGCGCCTGGCCGAGCGGGTCGAGGGCAACCTGCTGGCCGCTGCGCAGGAAATCGACAAGCTGGCGTTGCTGGCCGACGGCCAGCCGCTGGACGTGGAACGGATGGAATCGCTGGTGGCCGACGCCGCCCGCTATGACGTTTTCCGGCTGCTGGAAGCCACGTTCTCCGGCCAGCCGCCGGCGGTGCTGCGCATGCTGGCGGGCCTGCGTGGCGAAGGCGAGGCGGTGGCCGCACTGATGCCAATGGTGATCCGCGAGCTGTTGGCTGGTGCCGGCCTGGCCCGGGTACAGGCGCGTGGCGGCAATCTGGCCGCCGAAATGAAATCGCGCGGCATCTGGGAATCGCGGCAGGCGCCCTACAAGCGTGCTCTGCAGCGGCACCCCGAGGGCAAGCGCTGGGAGCGTTTCGTGGCCGAGGCCGGACTGGTCGACCGCATCGCCAAGGGGCGCGCCGACGGTGATGCCTGGCTGGCGCTGGAGCGCCTGCTGGTGGCCGTGGCCGAACCGCGTGCCGTGCGCCTGCTGGCGCGGGCCTGAGTGATGAGCCTGCGGATCTATTACGGGGGCACCTTCGATCCGGTGCACCTCGGGCACCTCGCCATCGCGCGTGCTGCCCGTGACGAACTGCAGGTCGCTGTACGCATGCTGCCGGCGGCTGATCCGCCGCATCGCGCGGTGCCGGGCGCAACCGCTGACCAGCGCTTCACCATGCTCTCGCTGGCCATCGGCGATGAGCCTGGCCTGCTGCTGGACCATCGTGAACTGGACCGCGCCATACGCTTTCCCGGCCGCCCGTCCTACACCGTCGACACCCTGCGCGAACTGCGCGGCGAGCTGGGCCCCAGCCGGCCATTGGCCTGGCTGGTCGGGGCCGACAGCCTGCTGGGCCTGACCCGCTGGCATGAATGGGAGGCACTGTTCGGGCTGGCCCATTTCGTGGTGGCCGAGCGCCCGGGCAGCCCCCTTCAGGCCTCGGTGGATGGCGAACTTGGCCGCGCCCTGGAAGGCCGCTGGGCCGACAACGAGCAGGCCCTGTTCGCCAGTCCGGCCGGGCGCATCCTGCGCCTGCATCATCCGCTGCGCGAGGAATCGGCCAGTGCCGTGCGTGCGCAGATCGCCGCCGGCGGCCCCTGGCGGGCGTTGCTGCCGCCGGCCGTGGCCGACTATGTGGCCGCCCATGGCCTGTACCGCTCCCCTACGCCGTGAATGCCGCCGCCCCGGCTTGCCCGTATAATCGCCCCCACGTTTATCGAGTCGATCCACTTTGAGCAACCAGACCCAGCCCCAGACCATCAAGGTCGATCTGCCCAGCCCGCCGCCGTCCGTGCCGGAACTGCTGGCCAGCGTCCGCCAAGCCACCGAAGACCTGAAGGCCAAGGACCTGGTCGAGATCGATGTGCGCGGCCGGTCCAGCGTTGCCGACTACATGATCGTCGTTTCGGGCACCTCGACCCGCCACGTCAAGTCGATCGCCGATGAAGTCGTGCGCTTTGCCAAGAATCTCGACGTGATGCCGCTGGGTGTTGAAGGCGAGCGCGAAGCCGAGTGGGTACTGGTCGACCTGGGCGACGTGATCGTGCATGTGATGCTGCCGCGCGTGCGTGAGTTCTATGCCCTGGAGCGCCTGTGGACCGTTGGCGACCAGCCGCCGTCCAGCGACGACGAAGTGGCCTGAGCCGCACGTTGATGCATCCCTTCGACGGCGCCGATGGCGCCGTCGACGTTTTGGAGGACCGTTGATGAAAGCCCGCCTGATTGCTACCGGCGAACGCGCACCCGGCTGGGTGGCGCAGGGCTTCGCCGAGTACCAGAAGCGGCTGTCGCACTGGCTGCCGTTCGATCTGGTGGAAATCGAGCCCGGCCTGCGCGGCAAGGGCCGCGATGCGCGCCGCGCCACCGAAGACGAAGGCAGGCGCGTGATCGCCGCACTGCCGAAGAATGCCTATGTGGTGGCGCTGGATGTGCCGGGCCGCCAGCTCAGTTCCGAACAGCTGGCGCAGCGGCTGGAGCATTGGCGTGGGCAGGGCAGGGACCTTGCCTTCCTGATCGGTGGCCCGGAAGGGCATTCGCCGGAAGTTTCCGCGCTGGCCGACGAAAAGTGGTCGATTGGACCATTGACGCTGCCGCACATGCTGGTGCGCCTGGTGGTGGCCGAGCAGTTGTACCGGGCCGCCGCAATGATTGCGAATCACCCCTACCATCGCGCGTGAAGAGTGGTTATACTAGTCGTCTGCCCGAATAGCTCAGCCGGTTAGAGCACTTGACTGTTAATCAGGGGGTCGTTGGTTCGAGTCCAACTTCGGGCGCCACCTTGAAGAGACCTGCATCGCAAGATGCAGGTCTTTTTTTTGCGTTGTTGTAGAGCCGAGCCCTCGCTCGACTCTACAGTGCCAGCTCACCTCTGGAGAACGCCACCAGCGTAGCGATGGCCACCACCAGAATGGCGCCGAACAACACCCATTCCCAACGCGTGAATACCTGCTCACCGCGTTGCAGCCGGGTCAGTGCGAACACCACCACGCCGGGCACATACAGCAGCACCGACAGCAGCAGGTTGTCGAGGCCTCCTGCATACACCAGCCACAACGCGTAGGCACTGGCCAGCAGCGCCACCGCGAAATCACGCCAGCGCACGCCCGGTTCACCCGCATAGGCGTCCCCGCGCCACGCCAGCTGCACGCCGAACGCGGTGGACAGGAAGTAGGGCACCAGGCTCATCGAGGCCGCCAGCAGCACCAGGCCCGTGTAGCTGCCGGAGTTGACCAGCACCAGCAGCAGGAACAGCTGGATCAAGCCATTGCTCAGCCACAGCGCGTTGGCGGGCACGCCGCGCGCATTCTCGCGTCCCAGGAAGGCCGGCATGGTGCCGTCGCCTGCAGCGGCGTACAGCACTTCGGCACACAGCAGCACCCAGGCCAGCAGCGCGCCGAGTACCGAAATGATCGAGCCGACGATGATCACCGTCGCGCCCCACTCGCCAACGATGGCGCGCAGCACGTAAGCCATCGACGGATTGGGCAACCCCGCCAGTTCGGCCTGCGACAGCACGCCCATCGACAGCAGGCTGACCAGTACCAGCAGCAGCCAGACGCCGAGGAAGCCGATCACCGTGGCGCGGCCGACATCGGCGCGACGGGCCGCGCGCCGCGAGTAGATGCTGGCGCCTTCGATGCCGATGAATACCCACACGGTCACCAGCATCATGCCGCGCAGCTGCTGGCCGAGGTCGCCGAGTGCGGGCGTGCCCAGGAAATCGGCGCGGAACACATCCATGCGGAAGGCACCGGCGGCCAGGATCAGGAACAACGTGATAGGCAGCAGCTTGGCCACCGTTACCAGGCCGTTGACGATGGCGGCGGTGCGCAGGCCGCGCAGCACCAGCAGGTGCACGGTCCAGAGAAGTAGCGACGAAGCGGCCACGGCGGCCGGGGTATTGCCTTCACCGAAGACCGGCACGAAGTGGCCGAGGCCACTGAAGATCAGCACGAAGAAGCTGGCGTTGCCGAGCACCGAGGCAACCCAGTAGCCCCACGCGGCGGAGAAGCCGATGTAGTTGCCGAAGCCTTCGCGCGCGTATGCGTAGATGCCGGTATCGAGATCCGGCCGGCGGTTGGCCAGCGCCTGGAACACGAAGGCCAGCATCAGCATGCCGGCGCCGCTGACCGCCCAGCCGAGCAGCGCCGCCGCCGGACCGGCGCTGCGCGCTACGTTCTGCGGCAATGAAAAGATGCCGGCACCGACCATCGAGCCGACCACCAGTGCGGTCAACGCGGGCAGCCCGAGGCGTTGTGATGTCGCGGCCATGATGTCCCCTGCGGCGCTGATGCCGCTGACCCACGGTAGCGGTGGGCCCGTGAACATGCCTGCAAGGCGCACAACGACGAAGGCCCGGGCAGGTGCCCGGGCCTTCGACGGTGGTGCGTTGAGCGGTATTACTTGAAGGTGTACTTGGCGCCGACAGTGAAGTAACGACCGATGGCGCCGCTGAAGTGCATCGGGTTGTAGTTCACGCCGCCATAGGTCAGCGGATCAAGCGGAGCGATGCGATCGAACACGTTTTCGACCGAAGCGCTCAGCTCGAACTCGTCGGTAACAGCCCAACGGCCGGACAGATCGAAGGTGGTGAACGAGGAGATCTTCTTCACCGGCGTGCCGTCGAAGTAGAAGAACTGGTACTTGCCGCCACGCTTGTCGGTGTTGTCCATGCTGGAGATGTAATTGGCAACGCCGCTCACGCTCCAAGGACCCTGTTTCCAGGTGGTACCGAAGTTGATGCGATCCTTCGGCGTACCGATGCAGTTGGTCACGTCGCAGTTGCCGTGCGTGCCCAGGAAGTCATCGGTGCTGCCACCGCTGGTGCGCTCGAATTTCAGCAGGTGGCTCCACTGCAGATCCATCTCCAGCTGGCCCGGGCCGATGTCGAAGGTCTGGCGGATGTCGGTGTCGATGCCGCGAACGCGCGAGGAGCTGGCGTTGATGTAGGCGGTATTGACGGCCAGGATGCTGCCGGTGCCTGCGACGCCGTTGAGCAGGTTGTTGTCGCGCAGGACATTGCCGGCACGGATCGCGTCATCGGTATCGCCCTGGGCGATCTCGTTGGTGCGCTTGATTTCCCAGGCATCGACGGTCAGCGAGGTGGAGCTGGTGGGCTGCAATACGATGCCCACCGAGTAGCTCTTAGACTCTTCCGGCTTCAGGTCCTTGTTCGGACGGGTGATGATCGCAACCGACTGCGAGCCGCAGTCGTCCGGCGAAGCACCCGGGGCCGGATTTTCACCGTCCGGGCAACGGATCGGATCCGAGGCCGTGGAGAAGGCGGCCAGGCCACCGTCTCCGTTCTCGGCCGGGTTCGGTGCACGGAAGCCTTCGGCGTAGCTGGCGCGCAAGGCGATCCAGTCGGCCGGCGTCCACTTCACGCCCAGCTTCGGCGTGGCCTTGCCTTCACCGCTTTCATACTTGTCGTAGCGCAGTGCAGCGGACAGTTCCAACTGCTCCAGCACCGGTGCCGACAGTTCGACGTAACCGGCGTAGACGTTCTGCGTGCCGTCATAGGCGGAGTAGCCCAGGCCGATGATGTCACCCGTGTCGGTGTAGGTCTGCGGGGTCAGGCTGTTGCTGGTCTTGCGCCATTCGGTACCGATCGCCAGGCCCAGCGGCCCCCCCTTCAGATCCATCAGGCTGCGCGACACGGTGAAGTCGAACATGTCCAGGCTGGACTTGGCGCGTGCGCTGATCTTCGGCGAGATGTAGTCGTACAGTGCCTTGGAGTTCAGGTTGGCATTGTCACCGATGCGCCACACGCCACCGGCACAGTTCGCGTCGCCCAGCGCGCACTTCACGGCGCTGTAGCGCAGGAAGCCGGTGCGCTCGTTGACCAGGTCGGTGCCCGAATGCAGGTAGGCGGTGTCATAACTCCAGTCGCCCCAGTTGCCCTTGACGCCGACCAGGAAGCGGTTGAACTCGTTGGTGTTGTCGGTCACGCGCGGGCCGACATCCCAGGCGCTGTAGCGCAGGCGCAACGGGCCGTTGCCCAGGCCGGCAGGCCGGTCAGGATGATTCGGGCCGAGCACCACGGCACCGTCGCCGCTGTTGGCGTTGACCGGGCCACCCGGGTAGCCCCAGCCGCCGGAAACACCGGACGGCGTGTTGCTGAAGGTGGTTTCCTTCTTCGAGTAGCCGATCTCGGTGTAGATCTCGCCGCCCTCGCCGAAGGCGAAGCTGGCACGTCCGAACACGTTGACGTACTTCTCTTCCGGCGAAATGTCGCGGTACAGCTGCGCCGGATCCCACAGGCAGCCCTGCGCGGCCACCGAAGCATCGGTCTGGCCACCAATGGTGGTCAGGCCCTGGCAGCCCGGCAGCGGTACCAGCGTCGCCGGATTGGTCTCGGTGACATTGCGGTCGTCATACACCGAACCGTTCGGTCCGACACCGCCACGGGTCCTGCCGCTGAGGAAGGCGCCGCCCAGGAACTGTGCATTGTTGCCGTAGCCCCACTGGCGGGTGTCGCCGGTGCCGATCCACTTGCGGTTCTTGCGGTCGCTGATCTTGATCGCGTCGCTCTTGCCGACGTCCAGGCTGAAGAAGGCGTTCCAGCCGTCGGTGGCCATGTCGCCGGTACCGGCGGTCAGGGTCGCCTTGCGGGTATCGCCGTCGCCGTCGCCGGAGACGCCATAGGAGCCACGCAGGATGGCGCCCTGGAAATCACTGCGCAGGATGATGTTGACCACGCCGGCGATGGCATCGGAGCCATAGATCGCCGAGGCGCCGTCCTTCAGCACTTCCACGCGTTCAACGGCGTCGAGGGGGATGGTGCTCAGGTCGGTGAAGACCTTCTGTCCATCATCGGCCAGGCCATAGGTCGCCATGCGGCGGCCGTTCAACAGGACCAGGGTCGAGCCCGCGCCCAGGCCGCGCAGGGAGATGCCGGCGCCACCGCCGGCGAAGCCGTTGCCGAATGATTTGGGAATCGAGCCGGCGCCGTTGGCGGTGATGGTCTGCAGGTATTCGGCGACCGTGGTCTTGCCGGTGCGGTCGATTTCCTGGCGGGTCACCACCTGCACCGGGGACGGTGTTTCGGTGTTGGTGCGCGGAATGTTCGAACCGGTAACCGTGATGCGGTCCAGGTTGGTGGCCTTCTCCTGCGCGAAGGCGGAGGTGGAAGCCACGGCGCCAACCAGCAGCAATGTGCCGCCGGTAAGGATGTGGGTGATGGACGATGCCAGGGTGCAGCGGCGGCGGCTGGCGGGCCGTTGGATCAGGTGTTTCACAGCTTCTCTCCTAACTGGAAAACCGTAGCGTTGAGGGCTGTCTCCGGAGTGTCCGGGACGGGCCAATCTAGGTTTCCGACGGGTGACGAAGTCGTGAAATTTTGCTTAATCCGTAACGTTTGAACTGGAACTTTGCCGAGTTTGGCAGTTCGGTCCCGAAGGCCGGTCCGACAGGCGGTCGGACCGGCCCGGGTCGTCAGTCCGGCAACGAGAACTGCACCGGCACCAAACCGATGGCCGGTACCGCTACACCATCACGCTGGGCCGGTTCAAAGCGCCAGCGCTTGAGCACCTGTTGGCGTGCAGCCTGGTCCAGGTGGCGGGAGCCACTGCTGCGCTCGATGCTGACCGCGACCGGCTGGCCGCCGCTGTCGACCTCCACCCGCAGCAGCACCGTGCCCTGCTCATGGTTGCGCAGTGCGGCGACCGGATAGGCCGGTGGCGGGGCGCTGCGGTATTGCAGCTGGGCGCCGGCCAGCGGTGCATGGGTGTCGATGCTCGACGCGAGTTGCGGCGGGGCCGGTTCGGCGGCCGGCAGCATGATGCCCTGCGTTTCCTCCACGGTCGCGGTTGGGGCCGGCAGTGGCGGTGTCGCCGGCTGTGCCTGCGGTTTCGGCACGACCCGGGCGACTTCCTTCGGTTCCTGCAGCACCGGTGGGGGCGGCGTTGGCGGGATCTTCTCGATCAGCCTGACCGTGGTCTTGTCACGCGGGACCTGCACGGCCTGGTAGGTCGCCGGGATCAGGAGCAGCAGGAACGCGAGCAGGTGCAGGGCGATGGCCGCGCTCCAGGCGGCAACGCGGGCGGGGTCGAAGTGCGGGGATGCAACGGGATACGTACGAACCATGGTCCACCTCCATGCCAGTGACGAAGTCCTCAACGCACCAGGGCCCGTGGCGGGGTTGCCGCACGCGGCTGGCAGCCAATCATTAACGCCAGGCCCCGGCCACTGCCTAGAGGCAGGGGCAGGATCGTTGGGCTGGCCTTCAGCCAGCCGCCCCGGTCCATGAAAAAGGCGGGCCCCTGCGGGACCCGCCTCTGTCTACCGGAACGGATGGGATCAGCGACCCAGCTCGAACACCACGTCCAGATTGACCGACACAGTGGATTCGCCCGGGGCGACCGGCGTGGCCTTGTCCATCGCCGCGCCGGCGGCCATGGTCCGCATCATCGGCATCGGGCGGTAACCACCGCCGGCATTCTCGGAGATGCTGACGATGCGGCGCACCTGAAGGCCGAGCGACTTGGCATAGGTCTGGGCGCGGGCCTGGGCCTTCTTCAGCGCGGCCAGGCGCGCTTCGTCATAGACCGGTTCCGGCTGGTCGATCTCGAAGCTGGGGCCGTTGATCTGGTTGGCGCCCTGAGCGGCCAGCGCGTCCAGCACCTTGCCGAGCTTGGCGATGTCACGGACCTTCAGGCTGACCGTGTTGCTGGCCTGGTAGCCGGTGATCTTCGGCGCTTCGTTGTCGGCATAGCGGTACTGCGGATTGAGGCTGACGCCGCTGGTCTGCACGTCGCGCTCGGCGATGCCGGCGGCCTTGATCGCGGCCAGTACCTTGTCCATCTGCTGGGCGTTCTGGCGCATGGCGCTGTTGCCATCGGCGGCCTGGGTGACCACACCGGCCGACAGGGTTGCCACGTCCGGTACGCGGGTGGCTTCGGCATTGGCCGAGATGTTCAGCAGCGTGCCTTCGGCCGCGGCGGCGATCGACGGCGACGACGGGGCGGCATGGGCAGTCATCGAGGTTCCAAGGGCGAGGGACAGGGCAAGCAGCAGCGGGGTGGCGGTCAGGCGCATGGAGAACTCCTTGTTGTGCCGTTGAGGGTGGTGTCGTAGCGATGAACGCGCTGTGAGCCCGTTCGGGGTTCAACGCGTTCCGGGACGGGTTGCCGACGATTCAGGTGGCGGCCTCAGGTTATGCTGTGCCGATGCTCTATCTTGCTTCCCGCTCCCCCCGACGCAACCAGTTGCTGGCCCGACTCGGACGCCCCTTCCAGGCCCTGGACCTGGAGGTCGTCGAGCAGCGCGCGCCCGCTGAAAGCGCCGAACAGTATGTGTGCCGGGTCGCCGCCGACAAGGCGCGCGCCGGCCTGGCCCGGGTGCTGGCCGATGATCCGCAGGCGCGGGTGCTCGGCTCGGACACCGAGGTGGTGCTGGACGGTGAAGTGTTCGGCAAGCCGGCCGACGCCGCCGGCGCCCGCGCGATGCTGGCGCGCCTGGCCGGGCGCACCCACCAGGTGATGACTGCGGTGGTGGTGGTCGGCGCCGACGGGCTGGACAGCGAACTGGTCATTTCCGAAGTGACCTTCGCCCCGATCGCCGCCGCCGACATCGCCGCCTATGTCGCCACCGGCGAGCCGTTGGACAAGGCCGGGGCCTACGCCATCCAGGGCGGGGCCGAGCGCTGGATCGAACATCTTTCCGGCAGCTACTCCGGCGTCATGGGGCTGCCATTGCTGCATACCGATCGTCTGCTGGCGCGCTGTGGCGTGCCGGCCCCCACTGCCGATGCCGCCAGGGAGGCTGCCGATGTCTGAGGAAATCCTGGTCAATGTGACCCCGCGCGAGACCCGGGTCGCGGTGATCGAGAACGGCATGCTGCAGGAACTGCACATCGAGCGCGGTTGGCGCCGGGGTGTGGTCGGCAACATCTACAAGGGCAAGGTGCAGCGGGTCATGCCCGGCATGCAGGCCGCGTTCGTCGAGGTAGGCCTGGAGCGCGCCGCGTTCCTGCACGCCAACGACGTGGTGCGCCCGGCCCCGGTGGCCAGTGCAGACACCGAGAACACGACCCTGCCGCCGCCGGCCAGCGTGCCCATCGTCGAGCTGCTGCGTGACGGCCAGGACATCGTGGTGCAGGTGGTGAAGGACCCGATCGGCACCAAGGGCGCACGCCTGACCACCCAGATCAGCATTCCGTCGCGCTACATGGTGCTGCTGCCGCAATCCAAGGTGGTGGGGGTGTCCGCGCGCATCGAGGATGAAGCCGAGCGCGCCCGCCTGAAGGCCCTGGTGACCGAGCTGTCTGCGCAGCATGGCGGCTACGGCTACATCGTGCGTACCAATGCCGAGGGCCAGCCGGCCGAGGCCATCGCCGAGGACATCGCTTACCTGTCGCGGGTCTGGAACGTGGTCGAGCGCCGCGGCCGCGAAGCGGCCTCGTGCAGCAACATCTATGAAGACCTGAGCCTGCCGCTGCGTTCGGTGCGCGACCTGATCCGCAAGGACGTGGACAAGGTGAAGGTGGACTCGAAGGAAACCTTCGCGCAGCTGCAGGCGTTCGTCGCCAAGTACATGCCGGTGCTGGCCGAGAAGCTGGAACTGTATTCAGGCGATCGCCCGATCTTCGACATGTTCGGGGTGGAGGACGAGATCGGCCGTGCGCTGGACAAGCAGGTGCCGCTGAAATCCGGTGGTTACCTGGTGATCGACCAGACCGAGGCGATGACCACCATCGACGTCAATACCGGTTCGTTCCTCGGCCAGCGCAACCTGGAAGAGACGGTGTTCCGCACCAACCTGGAAGCGGCACAGGCGGTGGCCCGCCAGCTGCGCCTGCGCAACCTGGGCGGCATCATCATCATCGACTTCATCGACATGGACGATGCCGAGCATCGCCGCCAGGTGCTGCGCACCCTGGAAAAGGCGCTGGCCCGCGACCATGCCAAGACCACGGTGTACGACTTCTCGCCGCTGGGGCTGGTGGAGATGACGCGCAAGCGCACGGTGGAAAGCCTGGAACGCCAGCTGTCGGAAACGTGCCCGCAGTGCAGTGGCCGTGGCAGCATCAAGACCACCGAAACGGTGACCTACGAGATCTTCCGCGAGATCACCCGTGCCGTGCGCCAGTTCGATGCCGCACGCCTGCTGGTGATCGCCTCGACCAAGGTGGTCGCGCGCATCACCGACGAGGAATCCTCGGCGGTGGCCGAGCTGGAGGAATTCCTCGGCAAGAGCATCCGCTTCCAGGCGGACGAGCAGTACCTGCAGGAGCAATTCGATGTCGTTCTGCTGTGATCCTCGCCGGCCGCAGGCCGGCGGTGGCCGATGAGCGCGCCGCCGCGCCTGCGACTGCGAAGGATCCGCCGTCATTTCATTGCCGCCTGCGCGGTAGGCCTGGTCGGGCTGGCACTGCTGGTGGGTACCCTCAGCCAGCTGCTGCCGCTGGCCGAGCGTCACCCCGACAGGATTGCCGCCTGGCTGAGTGAGCGTGCCGGCCAGCCGGTGCATTTCGACCAGCTGCAGACGGCCTGGACCCGGCGTGGTCCGCTGCTGCAGCTGAAGGGCCTGCGCATCGGCGCCGGTCAGGGCCTGGCCATCGGCGAGGCCGAAGTGCTGGTGTCGATGTACAGCGGGATGCTGCCTGGTCGCTCGCTGACCGAGCTGCGCCTGCGTGGCCTGGCACTGGACCTGCAGCAGGGCAAGGACGGCCGCTGGTCGGTGCGTGGCCTGCCGAAGTCAGACACGGGCGGTGACCCGCTGGACGCGCTGCGCCGGCTGGGCGAGCTGCAGGTGATCGATGGCCGCTTGGGTGTGCATGCACCGGGACTGGGTATCGATACCACCCTGCCGCGTATCGATCTGCGCCTGCGCGTCAATGGCGACCGCCTGCGTGTGGGCGTGCGTGCCTGGGCGCAGACCGATGCCCTGCCGCTGACCGCAGTGCTGGACGTGGACCGCGCGCGCGGCAACGGGCAGGCCTGGCTGGGTGCCGATCCTGTTGATTTCCATGCCTGGTCGCCGTTGCTGGCAGCTGGTGGCGTGCGCCTGCGCGAAGGCAAGGGTGAGCTGAACCTGTGGCTGACCCTGCGCGACTTCGCGCCGGTGGCGCTGACCACCGATTCGGACCTGCGTGACGTGCGCGTCGACGGTGCACCGATGCCCGACGTGGCAACGCCGCGGTTGCAGCTGCAGCGCTTGCAGGCGCGCCTGCGCTGGCAGCGCCAGGCCGATGGTTGGGCGCTGCAGGTACCGCGCCTTCGTTTGAAGACCGAAGACGGCGAACAACAGCTCGATGGCCTGCAGTTGCAGGTTGGCAGGCAGCTGCGGGTGAGTTCCGGCGAAGTACAGGCCGGTACGGCGCTGCGTGCGCTGGCGCTGAGTGATCGCCTCGAGCCAGGCCTGCGCCATTGGTTGTTCCTGTCCAAACCGCAGCTGGATGTGCGAGAGCTGCAACTGGCCGGCGAACGTGATGGCCCGTTGCGGGCACAGGGCGAGCTGCAGTCGCTGGGCTTTGCCAGCGTTGGCAATTCTCCGGGTCTGCGCGGCCTGGGGGGACATTTCGAGGGCGACGCCGATGGCTTCAGCCTGCAGCTGCAACCGCAACGGCAGCTGCAGTTCGATTGGCCCACCGGCTTCGGCGTGCGGCACGACCTGCACCTGGCTGGACAGATCGTGGGCTGGCGTGACGAGGGCGGTGGCTGGCGTATCGGCACTGCGGCGATGCGCGTGGAAGGCACCGACTACGCGGCCGATGTGCGCGGTGGTGTCTGGTTCCAGGGCGACGGCACGCGGCCCTGGCTGCAGTTGGCGGCCAAGCTGGACGATGTGCCGATGACGGCGGCCAAGCGCTTCTGGATCCACTCCAAGATGAGCAAGGGCGCCACCGACTGGCTGGACATGGCGCTGGCCGGCGGCCAGGTGCGCAATGGCATCGGCCTGGTCAGCGGTGACCTGGACGATTGGCCGTTCGACAACAACGATGGCCGTTTCGAGGCCACCGGCCATATCACCAACGGCGACATCCGCTTCCAGCACGACTGGCCGCTGATGCGCCAGGTCGACGCCGATATCGCCTTCATCGGCCCTGGCTTCGACATGCATGGGCGCGGGGACCTGGCCGGTGTAGCGGTGCAGAAGTTCGAGGCGGGCATCCAGGACTTCGGGCAGCAGCCGCTGTACGTGCGTGCCGATGCGCAGAGCGAGGCCGGCAGACTGCTGGCAATGCTGCGGCAGAGCCCATTGCACAAGGACTATGGCGACACCCTGGACAACCTCACGGCTGCGGGCCCGGCGCATGTGACCTTCGACCTGCTGCAGCCGCTGCACCACGATGAAGGCGGCGGTCACCTGCAGGGCACGGTCGACCTCAATGGTGTGAAACTGGTGGACAAGCGCTTCCAGCTGGCCTTCGACAACATGCATGGGCAGGCGCGCTACAGCAATGGTGGCTTCGGTGCCGAGGAACTGGCGGTGCGCCACCTCGGCCAGGACGGCCGCCTGAGCCTGCGTGCCGGCGGCTACGTGCACGACAGCAGGCTGGCGTTCGAGTCGCAGCTGACGGCCAACCTCGACGCCGGTGTGCTGATTGACCGCGCCCCGGAAATGGCGTGGCTCAAGCCCTATATCGCGGGTAACTCGCCCTGGACCATCGCGGTCAACCTGCCCAAAGTCGCACCGGGAGCGCCCGCACCGCCCAGCGAACTGCGCCTGAGTTCGGATCTGGTGGGAACCCGCCTGGACTTGCCGGCACCGCTGGACAAGCCGGCCACCGAGCCGCTGGCGACCACGGTGGCCGCGCAGCTGCCGATGGGCGCTGGTCGCATCGATGTGGCCTTTGGCCAGCGTCTGGCCCTGGCCGCGCGCAGCCACAACAACCGCACCGGTGTGCAGGTCACCCTGGGCAGCGACCATGCCGATCGCGAGCCGCCGCCCAGCGGACTGTCCGTCAATGGCCGCAGCCCGACTCTGGATGCGCTGGAGTGGATCAGTCTGGCCCGTGGTGGCAACGACGATGACGGCATGCCGCTGCGTGCAGTGGACGTGCAGGTCGGCAAGCTGATGCTGATCGGCGGCGTCTTCGAGCAGACCCGGTTGCAGCTGCAGCCGGGACCGCAGGCGCTGGACGTGCGCCTGGATGGACCTTCGCTGGCCGGTCGCCTGACCGTACCCAACGCCGAAGGAGGCACCATCAGTGGCCGACTCGACCGTGTGCACTGGCAGTCGCTGCCGCCGGCGCCGGGCGCGGCCGCGCCAGCCCGGGTGCAGGCCGGCGCCAACGACATGGACCCGGCCAAGCTGCCGCCGTTCGCGCTGGACATCGCCGACCTGAAGTTCGGCAAGGTGGTGCTGGGCCAGGCGGTGCTGCGTACGCGGCCGCTGGCCAATGGCCTGAACGTGGACGAGCTGCGCTTCCGCGCGCCCGACCAGGAAATCGACATCAGCGGTCGCTGGCTGGGTCGCACCGGTGGTGCCCGCACCGAGCTGACCGCGCAGGTGCGCAGCGAGGACCTGGGCGGCCTGATGCAGAACCTCGACTACGGCGGCCAGCTGCGTGGCGGCTCTGGCCAGGCGCAGCTGCAGGCCTCCTGGAGCGGGGGGCCGTCGGACTTCCAGCTGGCCAATCTGCAGGGCAGCCTTGATCTGCACGCGCGTAATGGCCAGCTGCTGGAGCTGGAGCCGGGCGCTGGCCGTGTGCTGGGCCTGCTCAGCGTGACCCAGCTGCCGCGGCGCCTGATGTTCGACTTCCGCGACTTCTTCTCCAAGGGCTTCGCGTTCAACCAGGTCGACGGCAGCGTGCAGTTCGGGCAGGGCATGGCCCGCACCGACAAGGTACTGATCGAGGGCCCGGCGGCGAACATCACCATCCGCGGCCAGGCCGACCTGCGCAACCAGCGGTTCGACCAGACCATCGATGTCAACCCGCGCGCCGGCAACCTGCTGACGGTGGTCGGCGCGGTGGCCGGTGGCCCGGTGGGCGCGGCGCTCGGCGCGGCCACCAATGCGGTACTGTCCAAACCGCTCGGCGAGATCGGCGCCCGCACCTACAAGGTGACCGGTCCATGGAAGGAGCCGAAGGTGGAAGTGATCGAACGCAGCCGCGACAAGACCCCGCCAGCGCCAGCGCCAGCGCCCGCGCCGCGCCCGGCCCCGGCCGTTCCGCCGCCCGTTACCGACCTGCCACGCTCACGCTGAGCGTGGACCTCCTGTTCACGGGGCTTGCCTGAGCGCCCCAGCACCCCCAGATCGAGAACCATGACTGATATCGCCCTGACGCTTGCCCAAGATCGCCTGCTGCGCCCCGGCGGGCTGGATACCGATGGCCTGGAGCGCACCTTCGGCCAGCTGCTCGGCCCCGGTGTGGACTTCGGCGACCTCTATTTCCAGCACGCCCGCCGCGAGAGCTGGAGCGTGGAAGACGGCATCGTCAAGGACGGCGCCCATTCCATCGAGCAAGGCGTGGGCGTACGGGCGATGTCCGGCGAGAAGACCGGATTCGCCTACTCCGACGACATCCATGCCGACGCGCTGCTGGCCGCGGCGCAGTCGGCGCGTGCGATTTCGCGCGAGGGTGGCGCGCAGTCCGGGCGCTCGCTGCTGCGTGGCAATTCACGCGCGCTGTATCCGGCGCTGGATCCCATCGATGGCGTCGGCAACGAGGCAAAGGTCGAGGTGCTGAAGCGCCTGGACGGCTACCTGCGTGCCGCCGACCCGCGCGTGAAGCAGGTGATGGTGAGCCTGTCCGGCGGCGTGGACACGGTGCTCATCGCGCGCAGCGACGGCGTGCTGGGCGCTGACGTGCGCCCGCTGGTGCGCCTGAACGTGCAGGTGATCGTCGAGCACAACGGCCGCCGCGAGTCCGGCTATGCCGGTGGCGGTGGCCGCTATGGCTACGGGGAACTGTTCGCTGATGGCCGCCCGGAAGCATTTGCGCGCGAGGCCCTGCGCCAGGCGCTGGTGAACCTGGACGCCGTGCCGGCGCCGGCCGGCGTGATGCCGGTGGTACTGGGACCTGGCTGGCCCGGCGTGCTGCTGCATGAAGCGGTCGGCCACGGCCTGGAAGGCGACTTCAACCGCAAAGGCACCAGCGTGTACGCCGGCCGCATCGGCGAACGCGTGGCGGCACCGGGCGTGACCATCGTCGACGATGGAACCCTGGACGGGCGTCGCGGTTCGCTCAACATCGACGACGAAGGCCACCCGAGCCAGTGCACCACGCTGATCGAGGACGGCATCCTGGTCGGCTACATGCAGGACAGCCTCAACGCACGCCTGATGGGCATGGCACCGACCGGCAACGGGCGTCGCGAATCGTTCGCGCACCTGACCATGCCGCGCATGACCAATACCTACATGCGCGCCGGCCAGCACGACCCGCAGGAAATGATCCGCTCGGTGAAGAAGGGCCTGTATGCAGTGAACTTCGGCGGCGGCCAGGTCGACATCACCAGCGGCAAGTACGTGTTCTCGGCCACCGAGGCCTACCTGATCGAGGATGGCCGTATCACCGCGCCGGTGAAGGGAGCGACCCTGATCGGCAACGGTCCGGAAACCATGCAGAAGGTGCGCATGGTCGGCAACGACCTGGCCCTGGACGAGGGCGTGGGCATCTGTGGCAAGGACGGGCAGAGCGTGCCGGTGGGTGTCGGCCAGCCGTCGCTGTTGATCGAGGGCATCACCGTCGGCGGTACCCAGGCCTGAGCCGGGCGATGGCCAGCGCCACCGCCCGCGCCGGCGCGGACTCAGTCCTCGTCGGCCTCGTCGGTCTCGACGTGGCCAGCGTCTTCGGCGCTGGCCTTCAGGCCGAGCGCCGCAGGCAGCATCAGTGCGCGCAGCACCTGGTAGATCTCGCGATAGGCACGCGGCGGCTTGTTCTTCGCCTTCTCGGCCTGCGCATTGCGCACCAGCGTGCGCAGCTGCTGGCGGTCGGCCTGCGGGTAATCGTCCAGCAGAGCGGCCAGCGCCTTGTCACCTTCGGCCAGCAGGCGCTCGCGCCAGTCTTCCACGCGGTGCATCATCGCCACTTCGCGGCGGCCGGTTTCGCTGTTGGCATCCAGCGCATCGCGGATCGCATCCAGCGTGGCTTCTTCTTCGCGGCGCATGTGCTTGGCCAGGAACGCCAGCTGGCGCTTGTGGGCGATGTGCGCGGTGATGCGCTTGCACTCGGCGATGTGCGGCAGCAGGTCTTCCGGGATCGGCAGGCGCGCCAGCTGGGCCGGTGTCAGCGACACCAGTTTTTCGCCCAGGGCCAGGACGTCGAGCGCGTCGCGCCGGTTCTGGCTGCGGCTCTTGTCGTGGAATTCACCGGTTTCTTCGTCGCGTCCGCGCATCGTCCATACCTGATTTCAAAAAAAGTCGCCCGGCGTGATGCCGGGCCCAACCCGTACAGGATAAAGCATTGAACGTGATCGCCCCTGAAGCCGCCGTCGGCGACGACAGCCCGGCCCGGCTGGAACGGCTGGCCGACCTCTCCCAGCAGCTGCTCGACCGCGCCCGCGCGCTGGGCGCCAGCCAGGCTGAAGTCAGCTGCAGCGAAGACCGCGGGCTGGAGGTGAATGTCCGCCTCGGCGAGGTCGAAACCGTGCAGTCCACCCGCGACCGCGGCATCGCCGTCACTGTGTACTTCGGCCAACGCAAGGGCAGCGCCAGCACCGGCGACCTGAACGAGGCCAGCCTGGCGGCCACGGTCGAGCAGGCCTGCGCCATCGCCCGGCATACCGAAGATGACGCGGCCGCCGGCCTGGCCGAGGCGGCCCTGATGGCCACCCACTTCCCGGACCTGGACGGCTGGCACCCGTGGGCGCTGCAGGCCGACGAGGCGGTGGACCTGGCCCTGGCTTGCGAAGCCGCAGGCCGTGAGGCCGATGCGCAGATCCGCAATTCCGACGGCGCCTCGGTGTCGAGCATGCAGAGCCTGTCGGTCTATGCCAATTCGCATGGTTTCATCGGCCGTGAGCGCGGCACCCACCATTCGGTCGGTTGTGCGCTGATCGCCGGGCAGGGCGATGGCATGCAGCGTGACGGCTGGTACACCAGTGCGCTGGCTCGCGAGGACCTGGAGGACGTCGGCATGGTCGGACGTCGTGCCGCCGAGCGTACTGTCGCCCGCCTGCAGCCACGATCGCTGGCCACCGGCAGCATGCCGGTGCTGTTCGCCCCGGAAGTGGCGCGCAGCCTGGTCGGGCACCTGCTGTCGGCGGTGTCCGGCGGTGCTCTGTATCGCCAGGCCAGCTTCCTGCTGGACAGCGTTGGCCAACGCCTGTTCCCGGAATGGATGCAGATCGAGGAGCTGCCGCACCTGCGCCGTGGCCTGCGCTCGGCCGCCTTCGACGGCGACGGCGTGGCCACCCGGGCCTCGGCTCTGGTCCGCGACGGCGTGCTGCAGCGCTATGTGCTGGGCAGCTACTCGGCACGCAAGCTGGGCCTGCAGACCACCGCCAACGCCGGTGGCGTGCACAACCTGCAGTTGGCGGCCAATGCCGGCCCGCTGCAGGACATCGCGCGGCAGATGGGCGATGGCCTGCTGGTGACCGAGCTGATGGGGCAGGGCGTGAACGGCGTGACCGGCGACTATTCGCGTGGCGCGGGTGGCTTCCGGGTCGAGAACGGCGAGATCCAGTACCCGGTGGACGGCATCACCATCGCCGGCAACCTGCGCGAGATGTTCAGCAGCATCGAGGCGGTCGGCAGCGACGTTGATCCCCGCTCGCACATCCGGACCGGTTCGATCCTGTTGGGGCGGATGACCATCGCAGGTAATGATTGATGCCGTCGATGGCGTAAGCTATGCCCGCCTGACGCAATCAGCTGGGTGCTGGTTGGTCAAGACCACCCAATGAAAAGGAGTTTTGTCGTGAGTGAATTCGATAACGTCCCGCCGCCGCCACCGGCCACCGCCGACGTTCCGGCCGACCAGCGCACCATGGCCCTGGCCGCGCACCTGCTGGGCATCTTCACCGGCTTCATCGGCGCGCTGATCATCTGGCTGATCAACAAGGACGATGCTGGCAAGGCCTTCGTGACCGACCAGGCCAAGGAAGCCCTGAACTTCCAGATCACCGTGACCATCGCCATGGTCATCAGCATGATCCTCACCATCGTGATCATCGGCGTGTTCCTGGCCCCGATCGTCGGCATCATCAGCCTGGTGTTCAGCATCATCGCTGCGGTCAAGGCCAACAACGGCGAAGCCTATCGCTACCCGTTCGCGCTGCGCCTGATCAAGTAAGATCGTCCGCACGCGGAACTGAAAACGCCCGGCACTGCCGGGCGTTTTCGTGTGCGGGGAATGCCGGGCCGCGTGCAGCGATCAGTGATCGCGTTCCACCGCCAGCGTCGCCAGCGCGCGCAGCGCGTCGGCTTCCTCGCCATACCCGGCCAGGATCGACTGCATGCGCGCTGCGAGCTCGTGCAGCTGGGCCTTTGCGCCGTCCATGCCAAGCAGGGCGGGGAAGGTGCTCTTGTCCTGCGCCTGGTCCTTGCCGGCAGTCTTGCCCAGCTGTTCGGAACTGGCTTCGACATCGAGGATGTCATCGCGGACCTGGAAGGCCAGGCCGAGTGCATCGGCGAAACTGTCGAGCTGGGCCAGCTGCGGTTCGTGGGCCTGGCCGCACAGCGCGCCCATGCGCACTGCCGCGCGGATCAGCGCGCCGGTCTTCAGCGCGTGCATGCGGGTCAGCGCGGCCAGCGCCTGCTGCTGGCCGGTGGCATCGATGTCCAGCGCCTGGCCGCCACACATGCCGGACGCGCCGGAGGCGTGGGCCAGGGTCTGCAGGCAGGCCACGCGCAACGTGGCCGGCAGCGGCGCATCGGCCAGCAGGCCGAAGGCACGGGTCTGCAGGGCGTCGCCAGCGAGGATCGCGGTGGCTTCGTCGAAGGCGACGTGGGTGGTGGGCTTGCCGCGACGCAGGGCGTCGTCATCCATCGCCGGAAGGTCGTCATGCACCAGCGAATAGGCATGGATCAGCTCGACGGACATGGCCGCCGCATCCAGGCTTTCCGGCTGCGCACCGAACAGGTGACCACTGGCGTAGACCAGCAGGGGCCGCATGCGCTTGCCGCCACCAAGCACCGAATAGCGCATGGCCTGATGCAGGCGCTGCGGCGCCTCGGCAGGCGAGGGCAGGGCGGCATCGAGCTGGCTTTCGATACGGTCGCGCCAGCGCGCGAACAGAACCTCAGCCGTCATGGCTGGGCGGGTCGAAGGGCTCGGAGGCTTCCGGCTGCGCCGGATCACTGAGCAGGCGCACGCGCAGTTCGGCCTGCTCCAGTGCCTGCTGGCACTGGCGGTACAGACCGACACCACGCTCGTAAGCACTGAGCGAAGCTTCCAGGCTCAGCTCGCCGGTTTCCATCTGCTCCACCAGCTGCTCCAGCGATTCGAGCGACTGCTCGAACTGGGCGACGGGGGAGGCGTTTTCGGGGGACTTCTTGGCCATGCGGCAAGTGTGGACGGGCCGCGCGCGGGGGTCAATTCACCAGCCGCCCGGGAGCCACTGCAACTGCGCGTCATGCGCCTGCAACCAGGCCTGCAGCGGTGCGGCGATGACCAGGTCGGCGGCGGCCAGCAACTGCGGGCCATCAAAGATCAGCGGCAGCTGCGCGCGTCGCCAGGGGGCGAGGTGCTCGCGTTGCAGGCAGTCCTTCAGCGCGTGCGAATGCTGGCGACCCGGCAGCAGGATGCGCTCGCCGCCCACGCGTGCACGGACCTGCCGTGGCTGTTCGAAAGCGCCGGCGCCCAGCAGGCTCAGCTGGCCGCCGTCGGGCAATGGCAGCGGTGCACGGCCGTCCCACACGGCCTGCCAGTCGAGGGGCAGCGAGGGCAGCCGGGCCGGCAGCAGATAGGCGTGGTCGCGCCATTGCTGGATCACGTGCTGCTGCCAGCGCACACGCGCCTGGCGGTCGGTGTCGGCTGGCAACAGCTCCTCCAGCGCCTGCTGCAACACCGAGGCCGGCAACGGTGCCGCATCATGGCCCAGCACCCACGCGCGCAGCACGCGTGCCGCGCGGCGCGGCGACATCTGGCGCAGCAGTTCCAGTGACAGCACGCGCGGTGCCACTTCCAGATGCGCGATCAGCTCGGCATCTTCCTCGTCCAGCAGTTCGCGGGTCTGCCGGCAATGCGTCGCGCTGCCCGCCAATGCTGCAGCCGCATGCGGCCAGCGCTGGCGCAGCAACGGCAACACCTGCAGGCGCAGGAAGTTGCGATCGGCGTGGTCTTCCGCGTTGCTGGGGTCTTCGATCCAGCGCAGCGCGTGCTGGCGCGCGTAGTCGAGCAGTGCACTGCGTGGTACCGCCAGCAGCGGGCGCCACAAGGGATGTTCGCCAAGGCGGCTGTGCGTGGACATCGCCGCCAGGCCATCGACGCCAGAAGCGCGCAGGGCGCGCAACAGGAAGGTCTCGGCCTGGTCGTCCTGGTGCTGCGCCAGTGCCAGCGTTTCGCCTTCGCGCAGCTCAGCCGCGAACGCGGCACGTCGTGCCTGTCGCGCGGCACCTTCGGTGCCCAGGCCTGTGCCGTTCTCGACCTGCACGCGGTGCACGGCCAGCTCAATGCCCCAGGCGTCGCATTGCTGCCGGCAGTGCAGCACCCAGTCATCCGCATCGGGTTGCAGGCCGTGATGCACGTGCACCGCGCGCAGGGCGCTGCCGGAGGTCTGCGCGCAGCGCCACAGCCAGTGCAGCAGCACGGTGGAGTCGACGCCACCGCTGTAGCCCACCAGCAGCGGCGCATCCAGCGGAACGAGGGCAGGGAAGGCAGTCACGGTGGCAAGTATAGGGTGGGGTTTACTTGGCAGGGCTGCGCCCTGCACCCGCTACGAGCCAGAGCAACAGCAACAGCAACGGCAGAAGCTGGTTTCCTGAAGGTTGGCGGGGTGGGTCCGGTTGCGGGAGACGCCGTAAACCCGTCCCTGGGGGCTTGGCCGCGGCATCCATGCCGCGGACACTCCCGCAACCGGACCCACCCCGCCTTCGACAGTTTCCTTCGAACTGTCGGGTTGCTCATGGGGTCAGATCCGTTTTCCTGCGGAAAACGGATCTGACCCCGGATTCAATTCGATATCTGACAGATACGATCCACGCAAAGCGTGGATGGTCCAACCGTCACCGGAAAACTGTCGGGGGTGGGGCGGTGTGGGTGGGCAGGACCGTTGGCGCCATGGATGGCGCCATCGAGCCCCCAGGGATGGGTTTACGGCGTGTCCTGCCCACCCACACCGCCCCACCCAACTCACAGAAAACCAGAGCCGCTTTTGATCTTGCTTTGGCGTCTGCAGGTGCAGGGCGCAGCCCTCCCGAAAACCCTACTTCACCCGACGACCCGAACGGTCGATGCGGAACCACTCTCCGCCTTCCATCGGCGTGTGGCCATCGGCATCCGGCGTACCACGACGGCAACCATTGCAGACCTCGGCCACGCCGTCCTGGAACGGCCATGCGAAATCGAAGGTGCCGGGCACCACCTGGCGGAACGTCAGGTCGAAGTAGCCCACGCGGTTGCCGACGCGAGCGCGCAGCAGGCCTTCCTGCGGCGTTTCCGGGCCGTTGTCCCAGGTCAGCACCGGCAGGCTGCGGCCCTTGCGGTCGACGTAGTGGAAACCCTGGTCGGCGTACACCACTGCCAGGCCGTGGTCGTCGTAATTCAGGGCCTTCAGCGTGTCGGCACTGATCTTCGGCCGGTGATCGATCACCTCGCAGTTGGGCAGTGGCCACAACCCGTGTTCATCGGTCAGCAGCTTGCATGCCGGTGCCTGTGCCGCTGCAGTGGCGCTGACCAGCACGCCTAGCAGGGCCAGCGACCGCGCGAAGCGGCCGCTGGCAGCGTCAGGGCGGGCCTGCCGTGCGATCACTTGGCCTCGGCCTTGCGCTCGAACGCGGTCGGTGCCGGCAGCTGCACCGGCACGCCCTTGTCATCGCAGGTGCCGGCCTGGCACAAGCGCTCGCGCAGGGCCGGGGTGGCCTGCACGATCATGTGATAGATCGCGTTCTGTTCCAGCGTGCCGCGGATCGCCTTGCTGCCCGGGCCGCGTGCCCAGATACCGACGTCTTCGCCGCCGTGCGATTCGGACTTCATCGGCACCAGTGCTTCCTGCATGTAGTCCGGATGCTCGGTGTCGACCTCGCGCAGGTTCGGGCGGCCGTTGGCCGGTTCGAAGCTGCTCGGGTTGTGCGGGTAACGCTTCGGGCCGGCCGGCTGCTGGTTGCTGCTGCCGGTGTGGCCCGGGCCGTTGGCATAGCTCAGGGTGGTGTACGGCTGGCCGGTGCCGTCCAGGGCGTAGTCCAGCTTGCCGGCGCCGTCTTCGCCGCCCTTGTCCTTCACCTTGCCCAGGATCGGGTTGCCACGTGCCGGGTAGCCGACGAAATTCAGCGTGTGGGAGTGGTCGGCGGTGACGATGATCAGGGTGTCGTCGGCGGAGGTCAGTTCGTTGGCCACGCGCACTGCGTCGGACAGGGCCACGGTCTCGGTCAGTGCACGGTAGGCATTGCCGCTGTGGTTGGCGTGGTCGATGCGCGCGCCTTCGATCATCAGCACGTAGCCTTCCTGGTGCTTCGACAGATTCTTGATCGCTGCGGCAGTCAGTTCGGCCAGGCTCGGCTCGCCGCCCGGATCCTGCGGGCGCTCGTACTCGTAGCGCATGTGGTCCGGCTCGAACAGGCCGAGGATGGCCGGCGCGTTGGCGGCGGCGGCCAGCTGCTTGCTGTTCCACACGTAGGCACCCTGCGGGTGCGCCTGCTGCCATTCCTGCACCAGGCTGCGGCCATCCAGGCGCTGGCCGACCTTGTCGTCGTACTCCGGATCGCGCTCTTCAACGGTGGTGAACTCACCGCGGCCGCCACCGAGGGCGACCAGGGGGCCGCGGCCATAGCGCGAGGTCGACAGCAGCTGCTGGGCGATGTCCTTGCAGCCGGCCGCCTTGGCGGCTTCGGTCAGGTCGGTGTCGTTTTCCCAGTTGCGCTCGGGCGAGTGCGCGTAGGTGGCGGCCGGGGTGGCGTGGGTCAGGCGTGCGGTGGACACCACGCCGGTGGCCAGGCCGGCGCTGTCGGCCAGCTGCAGCCAGGTCAGCAGGCCCTTGGACAGGCTGTCGGCACAGTCCGTGCGGCTGCCGGCGCTGACGCCGATCGCACCCATGTGGGTCTTCACGCCGGTGGTGATGGCGGTCATGGTGCCGGCCGAATCGGGCGTCTGCGAATCGGTGTTGTAGGTCTTGCTGAATGCCGTGGCCGGGAAGCGCTCCCAGGACAGCAGGTTCTCTTCGCCGGAGCCACCCTTCTGCTGGCCCTCGTAGATGCGCGAGGCGGCCACGGTGGTCAGGCTCATGCCGTCGCCGAGGAACAGGATGACGTTCTTGGCCTTGCCGGACATCGCACCGTTGGCGGCGGCCTGGGCGGCGCCACTGCGGTACCACCACTGCGGGGTCTCGCCGGCCGGGTGGGCGACGGGGTCGACGGCGACCTTGAGGCTGGCCGGGGCAGTGGCGGGGGTGGTGCTGGCGCAGGCGCCCAGCAGCAGGGTGGTGGCGCAGGCGGCCAACAGGGAGACGGAACGGCGCATGGACGCTGGGATCTCACAAACTGTAACGGGACGTTCATTATGCCCGCCCTCGCAAGGCACGCCGATGACACACTGATTTGCCGGCCGGGCGGTCGTTCCCCAGCCGTTGATGGGCTATCGTGCCAGCATCCCTTCCTTCCCTCTGGATTGCCTATGAAGCTGGTCTCTGCCTGGCTGCGGATTCCATTCTGGCAGCGCGTGGTCGGTGGCTTCGTGCTCGGCGCGCTGGCCGGCTGGGCGCTCGGCCCGGCCGCGGAAACGTGGTTCGGCCCGCTTGGCGAGCTGTACGTCACCCTGATCAAGATGATCGCGGTGCCGCTGGTGTTCTTCGCGGTCATCAATGCGATCTCCTCGCTGCACGGCCAGAAGTCGGTTGCCGCGCTCAGTGGCCGCACCTTCCTCTGGTTCGTGATCACCGCTGCGTTGGCGGTGTGCGTCGGCCTGGGCGTGGGCACCGTGCTGCAGCCCGGCGCCGGTGGCCTGCAGCTGACGATGGCCAGCAATTACGTGCCGCGCGAAGTGCCCAGTGTGGTGCAGGTGCTGCTTGACGTGGTGCCGGCCAATGTCTTCTATGCGCTGTCCGGTATCGGCACCAAGGTCAACGCGGCCGGCGAAACCGTGCTGGCCGCCGGCCGTGGCTCGATCCTGCCGGTCATCTTCTTCGCTGGCCTGGTCGGCTTCGCCATCGTCAAGCTCGGCGAGAAGGTGACCGAGGCGCGCAAGCTGGTCGGCCAGATGAGTGACATCATGATCCAGGTGACCCGCTTCGTGCTGGAAGTCACCCCGATCGGCACCTTTGGCCTGATCGCCGGCCTGGTCGGCAGCTACGGGTTCGAGAAGCTGCTGCCGCTGGGGCATTTCGTGCTGGCCCTGTACGTGGCCTGCGCCCTGCACATCGTGGTGGTCTACAGCGCACTGCTGCTGGCGCACGGACTGAACCCGCTGAAGTTCTTCCGTGGTGCGGCACCGGGCATGCAGGTTGCGTTCGTCAGCTCTTCCAGCTTTGCGGCGATGCCGGTGGCACTGCGTTCGATCACCCACAACCTGGGCGTGAACAAGGATTACGGTTCGTTTGCGGTGCCGCTGGGCGCCAGCATCAAGATGGACGGCTGCGGTGCCATCTACCCGGCGCTGTGCGCGGTGTTCATCGCGCAGTACAGCGGTGTGCCGCTGACCCCTGAACAGTACGTGGTGGTGCTGATTGCTTCGGTGCTGGGCAGCTTCGGTACGGCCGGTGTTCCGGGTACCGCGGTGATCATGGCTACGGTGGTGCTGAGCGCGGCCAACCTGCCGTTGGAGACGATCGGCTACCTGTATGCCATCGACCGCATCCTCGACATGATGCGCACGATGACGAACGTGACCGGCCAGATGCTGGTGCCGGTGATCGTGGCCAAGGAAACCGGGCTGCTCGACCAGGCGGTGTATGACAATCCGTCCAGCAATGTGGGTGTGGACGACCCCGATCCGACGCCGCCACGCGGCTGAGGTTGCGTGGAGATAAAAGGCCCGCCCTGAACGGCGGGCTTTTTGTTTGGGAGCTGGCTGGCGCGGTGGCGGTCATGCCGTGCCTGGTAGATCCACGCCATGCGTGGATGGAGGCGGTGCCGACCAACGGTCGGCCCCCACCAAAGGTCAGTACCCACCAAAGGTCAGTACCCACCAAAGGTCAGTACCCACCAAAGGTCAGTACCCACCAAAGGTCAGTACCCACCAGAAGAGGTCGGTACCCACCAGAGGTCGGTACCCACCAGAGGTCGGTAGATCCACGCCATGCGTGGATGAAGGCGGTGCCGACCAAGATCGGCAGCTACCCACCATTGCGCGGGCCTAACAAAAAAGCCGCTGCAGGGCAGCGGCTTTCTCGTGTCAGGCGGCGTGGTAGCGCCAACCGGCCAGATCAGAGATCGACCCGGCGGGCCTGCATGAACTTGTTGCCCCAGTAGCCGCTGAGCAGGGTGTCCACGCGCACGTCCTTGCCCGAGCTCGGTGCGTGCAGGAAGCGGCCATCACCCACATAGATGCCGACGTGATCGACGCGGCCCTTGCGGCCGAAGAACACCAGGTCACCGGCGGCCAGCGCGGTGCGGTCGTTGATCAGTTCGGCGTTGTCGTCATGTGCCATTTCACGCGAGACGCGCGGCAGCTCAATGCCCAGGGCCGAGCGGAACACGTAGCCGACCAGACCACTGCAGTCGAAGCCGCTGTCCGGGTTGCTGCCGCCCCAACGGTATGGGGTGCCCAGCAGGGTCATCGCGCGACGCAGCAGCGACTGCACCTTGCCATTGTCGGCCGCGGTGCCGACAACGCTGCCATTGGCAGCGCTGCTGGTGTCGTAGTTGGCGAGGAGGCGGCTGAGGTCACCGGCCACCACGGCCGAGCGGTCCATCAGCGGAATGGTGTCGTTGGCGGCCAGGTGAGGCAGCAGGGCGGCCAGGGTAGCGCTGGCGGCGGCGTCGACGCGGCTGCGTTGCGTAGCGGCAGCCTCGGCCTTGGCGGCCGGTCGGGCGGTGCTCTCGGCCACCGGGGCCGGGGTCACATCGGAACGGTTCGGAGCAGTCTGCGACCAGGCCGGAAGGCTGGTCAGACATAGTGCCAGGCCAAGCAACAGCGGGCGGGCACTACGTGAAGATACGGAAGTCTGGCCTTCGCTTTTCAGGTCGTCAGTCGTCACGCGTCGGTCACAGGAAAAAAACGATGGGGCATCATGCCCTGTAAAAGCGCGGATAAGTTAAAAATTCCGTTAGTAATTCGTTAGTTGCATGGTGATGTTCGTCACAGTTTTGAATATATCGCCTGTTCATTTTAGCGAAGGACGCGTTTCGCCCCTGTGTAGTGGTCCTTCCAGTAGGGACCGCTGAGCGAGTCGAGGCGCACGGTGCCGCCGGTGCTCGGCGCATGCACGAAACGCCCTTCACCGACATAAATGCCGACATGGGTGACGCTGCCGCGGCTGCCGAAGAACACCAGGTCGCCGGTGGCCAGGCGCTGCGGATCGATCTTCGGACCCTGTACCGCCGCCAGGTCGCGCGAGGTGCGCGGCAGCCGCAGGTCCAGCATCTCGCGATAGACATAGGCCACCAGGCCGCTGCAGTCGAAGCCGGAATCCGGGGTGTTGCCGCCATAGCGGTAGGGGGTGCCGACCAGGCTGATGGCACGCATCAGCACCGAGTTGGCCGCCTCGGGGTTGTCCGGCACGGTCTTCGGCCAGTTCGCGGTCGGCGGAGGCGGAGCGGGGCGGGTGGCCTTGCCGCCGCCGCAGGCGGTCATCAGCACGGGCAGGGCCAGCAGCAGGGCCGGGGCGAGGAGCCGGCGCAGGCCGGACGAAACTGGCGTGATGTGCATGTTCTCCGGATAATGCGCCACCTTGGGATTGGCCGTCATGATGGCGGCGTCCCCGCCGGGCGACAACCCGCCCCAACCCGCCTGCCTCCGGCAGATCCAGACAGAGTTGCGCATGAAGATCGAAAAAGACCGCGTTGTCCGCTTCCACTACACCGTTTCCGAAGTCGGCCAGGAGCCGATCGAATCGTCCAAGGACCGCGGCGAGCCGCTGGCGATCCTGATCGGCCACGGCAACATCATCCCGGGCCTGGAAAACGCCATGATGGACAAGGAAGCCGGCGCGACCTTCAGCGTTGACGTCAACGCAGCCGATGCCTACGGCGAGCGCCGCGAGGGCCTGTCCCAGCGCGTGCCGAAGAAGCATTTCGGCAACACCAAGCTGGCTCCGGGCCAGCAGGTCGTGCTGCAGACCAACTTCGGCCCGCGTGCGGTGACCGTGCAGAAGGTCGGCATGAGCGTCGTCGACGTCGACCTGAACCATCCGATGGCTGGCAAGGACCTGCACTTCGACGTGGAAATCGTCGATGTGCGCGAAGCCGGCAAGGAAGAGATCGACCACGGTCACGTCCACGGCGACGGCGGTCACCACCACTGATCGCAGCGCGATCATGATGGCAGCAACGGCCCGCTTCGGCGGGCCATTGCGTTTCTGGAACACGGCGCGGCCATCCATGGCACGCGGGCCGGCGGCATAATGGCGGACCTGCCCGACGGACGCCCCGTGAACGCCGCTTCTCCTTCCCTGCAACCGGTGGCTTCCGGCGAACGCATCGCCGTGCTGGACGTGCTGCGCGGTGCTGCGCTGCTGGGCATCCTGCTGATGAACATCGAGGCCTTCAGCGGACCGCTGGACCTGGCCTTCACCGGCATCGACGTGCATTGGCAGGGTATCGACTACTGGGCCGATGCCTTTGTCTACGTATTCGTGCAGGGGAAGTTCTTCACCCTGTTCTCGTTGCTGTTCGGCGCCGGCTTCGCGGTGATGGCGCAGCGCGCCGAGGCGGCCGGGCGTGACTTCACCCCGTTCTACCTGCGCCGCAGCGCTGGCCTGCTGCTGATCGGCCTGTGCCACGCGCTGCTGGTCTGGTCCGGCGACATCCTGGTGATGTACGCGTTGGTCTCGTTGCCGTTGCTGGCCTGCCGCGAGGCGCCGCGCAGCTGGCTGCCGTGGATGGGCGTAACGGTCTATCTCGGCGGTGTGGCGATGATGCTGCTGGTCGGCGCGATGGTGTCGATGGCTTCGGCGGAGGACGTGCGGAAGATGCTCACCGACGCGCAGCAGAGCATCGATCTGCAGCGCCTGGTGTACGGGCAGGGCAGCTGGATGCAGGCCAATGCGCAGCGGCTGAGCGAGTTCGGCACGTCGATGGGGGCGATGCTGATCACCGGCCCGGAAGTGCTGGGCATGTTCCTGATCGGCAGCTGGTTTGCCGGCAGCGGCGCGCTGGCCACGCCGGATCGCTTCCCGCGGCTGTATGCGGTGTTGCGTTGGGGGGCGCTGCCCTTCGGCCTGCTGGTCACGCTGCTGGGTGTTGCCTGGAAGCCGTATCTGGCGCCGGGCGCTTACGATCTGCCGGTTACGGCGGCGATGGCGCTGGTGACGATCGGCGGCCTGCCGATGTGCCTGGGTTACCTGGCCTGGATCGTACACTGGCGCGCGCGGCTGGGCTGGCTGGCGCCGGTCGGGCGCATGGCGTTGACCCATTACCTCGGCCAGTCGCTGCTGTGCACCTGGCTGTTCTACCACTACGGCCTGGGCGCGTTCGAAACGATGCCACGCAGCGTGCAGTTGATGTTCGCGCTGCTGCTGTTCACCGCGCAGGTGGGCATCTCGCACGTATGGCTGCGCCGCTTCCGCTTTGGGCCGATGGAATGGCTGTGGCGCGCGATGACCTACCGGCAGTGGCCGCCGATGCGGCGCGGGGCCGGCCAGGGCTGATCGATGCAGGGCGCGCGCGAGGATGTGATCGTGGTCGGCGCCGGTGCCATTGGACTGGCTGCCGCACTCGCGCTGCGTGCACAGGGCCGGCAGGTACGCGTGATCGACCGTGGGCGTGTCGGCGGCGCGACCTCGCATGGCAACTGCGGCACCATCACCCCCAGCCACGCGCCACCGCTGGCAGCGCCCGGCGTGCCGTTGCGCGCGCTGCGCTGGATGCTCGATCCGCGTGCGCCGCTGTACGTGCGTACACGCTTGGACCCAGCATTGTGGCGCTGGCTGCTGCAGTTCGGGGCGCGCTGCAACGCACGCGACTGGCTGCACGCCACGCGGGCACGCGGCGCATTGTTGAATGATTCACGGCTGCGCCTGGCGCAGTGGGTGCAGACGCATGCGCTGGACTGCGAGTTCGAGGCGCGCGGTCTGGACTATGTGTTCGGTGACGCCCGCAATTTCGATCACCACGCTGCCGAGTGTGAGGCGCTGAACGCACAGGGCATTGCCTCGGCGCGCATCAATGGCACCGACTACGCGCGCGACAATCCGGCGTTTCATGATCGCCTTGCCGGTGCGATCCACTTCCCCGGCGATGCCCAGCTGCGTCCGGACCGCTACACCGCCGAACTGGCGCGCGTGCTGCGCGCACAGAGCGTGGTGATCGAAGAGCAGTCGGACGTGGAGGATTTCAGCGCCGATGCGCAGGGTGTGCGCGTGCGTGTCGGTGAACGCATGCTGCTGGCGCGAGAGCTGGTGCTGGCGACCGGGCCGTGGTCACCGAGCTGGGCGCGGCAACTGGGTCTGCGCGTGCCGATCCAACCCGGCAAGGGCTACTCGCTGACCTGGTCACGACCGGCGCAGGTGCCGCAGCGTCCAGTCGTGCTGAAGGACCATTCCGTGTTCGTGATCGCCTGGCGCGAAGCGCTGCGGCTGGGCGGTACCATGGAATTCGCCGGTGCCGATCCGCAGCTGCGCACGACCCGCCTGCAGGCCTTGCAGCAGGCCGCCGACCACTACCTGCGCGCGCCACGTGGTGTGCAGCTGCAGGAGCAGTGGTGCGGGTGGCGCCCCATGAGCGTGGACGACGTGCCGTTGATCGGCCGCGCGCCCGCGCATCCTCACGTCTGGCTTGCAGCGGGGCATGGCATGCTCGGCATCAGCATGAGCGCCGGCACCGGCCAGCTGATCGCCGATCTCGTCTGCGGCCGCACGCCGGCGATCGATCCTGCCCCTTACCGACCCGAGCGATTCCGATGAGCACTGCACCCTATGATTACGACCTGATCGTCCTTGGCGGTGGTTCCGCCGGCCTGGCTGGCGCGATCCGCGCCGCGCAGCACGGCAAGCGCGTGGCGCTGCTGGAGCCTGGTGAACTGGGCGGGACCTGCGTCAACGTCGGCTGCGTGCCGAAGAAGGCCATGTGGCTGGCGGCCGACCTGCACGAGCGCATCGGCCTGGCCAGTGCGATGGGTTTCGATGTCAAGGCACGCCCGGCATTGTCGTGGCAGGAGCTGGTGATCCATCGCCAGGCCTACATCAGCAACATCCACACCAGCTACCACAAGCGCCTGGACGAAACCGGCGTGGTGCGCATTCCGGCGCGCGGTCATCTGCTCGATGCGCATACCGTGGCCTGCAGCGATGGCGTGCGTTACAGCGCTGAACACATCCTGATCGCCACCGGCGCGCACCCGCTGCGGCCTGACATCCCCGGTGCCGAACTGGGCCTGGTCTCCGATGATTTCTTCGATCTGCGCGCGGCACCGGCCGAGGTGGCGATCATCGGTGGCGGTTACATCGCGGTGGAGCTGGCCGGCCTGCTGCAGGCACTGGGCAGCAAGGTGAGCCTGCTGGTGCGTGGCCAGCGGCTGCTGGATCGCTTCGATTACGAGCTGACCGATCAGCTGGCCGAGAACCTGAAGCAGCAGGGCGTGCGCATCCATTTCGGCTATCGCCTGCGCGAGCTGCAGCGCGATGGCGAACGCGTACGTGCATTCGGCCATGATGGCCCGCTCGACAGCGTGTTCGACGCGGTGTTCTTTGCCACCGGCCGCCGTGGCAACAGCCGCGATCTGGGCCTGGAAGCGCTCGGCATCGGTATCGGCGAACACCAGCAGGTGCAGGTGGACGAATGGCAGACCACGTGTGTGCCGAGCGTGCACGCGGTGGGCGACATCGCTGGCAAGGTCGGCCTGACCCCGGTGGCGGTGGCCGCTTCGCGGCGGCTGATGGACCGCCTGTTCGGTGGCCGCCCGCAGTCGAAGATGGATTACGAGAACGTGGCCAGCGTGGTGTTCTCGCATCCACCGCTGGGCGCGGTGGGCATGAGCGAAGAAGAGGCGCGCGCGCGGTTCGATCAGGTGAGCGTCTACCACAGCCGTTTCCGTCCGATGCTGCAGGCGCTGGCCAATGGCACCCAGCGCAGCCTGTTCAAGATGGTCTGTGCCGGTCCGGAAGAACGGGTGGTGGGCATCCACCTGCTGGGCGAAGCGGCCGACGAGATCCTGCAGGGCTTTGCGGTGGCGGTGAAGATGGGCGCGACCAAGGCCCAGTTCGACGACACCGTGGCGATCCACCCGACCTCGGCCGAGGAAGTGGTGCTGATGCGCTGAGCTGGACGGTTTTAGAGCCGATCCTATGCTCGGCTCTCCAGGTCACCAGGCGCACCCATGCGACAATGGACGCCCTTACGCCTTCCCTGGCCGCCCCGTGCGGCCCGCCGTCGTCCTGATGTCCAGCCCCGCTTCCCGTATCGCCACCGCTTCCCCACGCATCGCGCTGGGAGGCATCGGCCTGGCCGCGATCGGCGCCATCGCCGCCTCCGGCAAGGCCATCATCGTCAAGCTCGGCCTGCGTCACGGCGTGGATGCCACCACGCTGCTCGCCCTGCGCATGCTGATGGCGCTACCGCTGTTCGTACTGATGGCACTGTGGTCCGCGCGCCGGGCCGAGCCGCTGTCCTGGGCCGACCGTGCCCGCGTGTTGTGGCTGGGCTTCACCGGCTACTACCTGTCCAGTCTGCTCGACTTCCAGGGCCTGCAGTACATCAGCGTGACCCTTGAGCGCCTGATTCTTTACTTGAACCCGACCCTGGTGCTGCTGATCAACGTGCTGCTGGCGCGCCAGCGGCCCGGTCGGTGGCAGATCGGCGCGCTGGTGCTGAGCTATCTGGGCGTGCTGCTCGCCTTCGGCCACGATCTGCAGCGCGAGGGCGGGCAGATCATCGTCGGCAGCCTGCTGGTACTGGGCAGTGCGCTCAGCTACGCGCTGTACCTGTTCGGCAGTGGGCAGGTGGTCGCACGCATCGGCGCGGTGCGGTTGACCGCCTATGCCAGCTGCGTGGCCAGCGTGCTGGTGCTGCTGCATTTCGCGGTGACCCATCCGCTGCCGTTGCTGTGGCAGGCACCGGCGCCAGTGCAATGGCTGTCGCTGGTCAATGCCACCGTGTGCACGGTGCTGCCGGTGCTGGCGATCATGCTGGCGGTGCAGCGCGTGGGTTCGTCGCTGGCCGCGCAGGTCGGTATGCTGGGCCCTGTTTCCACCATCGTGATGAGCCTATGGCTGCTCGACGAACCGATGGGGCCGGCGCAGATCGCCGGCACCGTGCTGGTACTGATCGGCGTACTGCTGGTGACCCGCCTGCGGCGCTGACACCGGAGCAGGCGCGTGCGCGCATCCTGGCGGTGATCCGCGCGATCCCCGTAGGGCAGGTGATGGGTTATGGGCAGGTAGCGATGCGCGCGGGCCTGCCCGGGCGTGCGCGGCTGACCGCGCGCATCCTGGGCCAGAACGACGACCCGGACCTGCCTTGGCACCGCGTGCTGCGCTCGGATGGGCGAATTGCCATGGAAGAAGGGTCGGCCGGATGGCGCGAGCAGTCACAGCGGTTGCGCGCGGAGGGCGTGGTGGTGGAGAACGGCCGGGTGCGGATGCCGGCGGCTGATCCGGCAGCGGCACTGGATGCCGCTGTGTGGGGCCCGGTCTGAGCACCGCTGGCGACTGAACAGGCCGGACCTGAGGGCCGCCAACAAGACACGGTGCTGCGGCTATGATGGAGGCCGTTCCATGCCGGTACTCCCATGTTCCCGCGACTGCCAACCGTCACCAAGGCCCTGCTGATCGCCAATGCGATCCTGTTCCTGCTGCAGCAGCAGTTCCTGCTCGGCATGCAGACCTTCGAGCCGTTCATGCTGCAACCGCTGCAGCAGGGCTTCGATGCGTTCTCGCCGGGCGGCAACTTCCAGCCGTGGCAGCTGCTGACCTATGGCTTCCTGCATGGCAGCTTCGGCCACCTGTTCTTCAACATGCTGGCGGTCTTCATGTTCGGCGCGCCGCTGGAGCAGACCTGGGGCGAGAAGCGCTTCCTGCTGTATTACCTGGTGTGCGTGGCTGGTGCAGGCGTCTGCCAGCTGCTGGTGGGCACGCTGCTGGAAAACCCGGCGACGGTGCTGGGCGCCTCCGGTGGCGTGTTTGGCCTGCTGCTGGCCTACGGCATGCTGTTCCCCAACCAGCGGGTGATGCTGCTGTTCCCGCCGATCCCGATGAAGGCGCGGACCTTCGTGATCCTGTTCGGCGTGGGCGAACTGGTGCTGGGAATGACCGGCTGGCAGCCGGGCGTGGCCCATTTCGCGCACCTGGGCGGCATGCTGTTCGGCTGGTTGCTGATCCGATACTGGCGCGGGCAGCCGCCGTTCAACAAGCGTCGCCCGCCCGGCCCCCCGAAGCGCCCGAACCATCTGCGCAGCGTCAAATGATCCGAAGGATCATTTGACGCCGTAGGTGCCGACCGTTGGTCGGCACACCACTACAGGTCCCGCAGCACCACCTGCGCCGCATTGTGCCCCGGTGCACCGGTAACACCACCGCCGGGATGGGTACCCGACCCACACAGATACAGGCCGGGAAGGGCGCCGCGATAGCCGGCCTGGCCGACCATCGGCCGCGCCGAGAACAACTGGTTGGCGCTCAGTGCGCCGTGGAAGATGTCGCCGCCGACCAGACCGAAGGTGCGTTCCAGATCGAGCGGGGACAGCACCTGACGACCGAGCACGCTGTCAGCGAAGCCGGGCGCATAGCGTTCAACGGTAGCGATCATCAGGTCGGCTACCGTCTCGCGGTGGTCATCCCAGTGACGCCCATCAGGAAGTACCGGCGCCACGTGCTGGCAGAACAGGCTGGCCACATGCTGTCCGGGCGGTGCCAGTGAATCGTCCAGCGTACTGGGTATCAGCATTTCCACGATCGGTTCGCGCGACCAACCGTCGCGGCGCGCATCCAGCCAGGCGCGATCCATGTAGTCCAGGCTGGGGGCCATGATGATGCCGGCACTGAGGTGATCGCCCGGACCGGGCAGGGCGCGGAACTCCGGCAGCCGCGACAGCGCCACGTTCATCCGGAAGGTGCCGGAACCGCAGCGCCAGTTCGTCATGCGTTCGCGTGTGGCAGCCGGTACCTGCGCCGGCTCCAGCAGCTGTTCGTACAGCAGCTTCGGATTGACGTTGGCGACCACCGCGCGTGCACGCAGGGTTTCGCCGTTGGCCAGTTCCACCCCCACGGCGCGGCCCTGTTCGGTCAGTACCCGTCGCACGCCGGCATCCACGCGCAGCTCGGCCCCGGCCTCGCGCGCCGCGCTGGCGATGGCCTGGCTGATCGCGCCCATGCCACCCATCGCATGGCCCCATGCACCCTTCACGCCATTGCACTGGCCGAACACGTGATGCAGCAACACGTAGGCGCTGCCCGGTGTGTATGGACTGGCATAGTTGCCGACGATGCCATCGAAGCCGAACAGCGCCTTGATCGGCTCGCTCTCGAACCAGCGGTCCAGGTATTCCGCCGCCGACAGCGTGAACAGGTCCAGCAGCTCCTGCCGCAGCGGTGCATCCAGCGCCGCCAGTTCGCGGCCGAGCTTCCCCATCTGCCAAAGTGCGGGCAGGCCGCGCCAGCCGCCGGCGACGCCGATGTCCGGTGGCGCGCGGAGAGCCCACGCGCGCAGTACATCGGCGAAGATCTCCAGGCGTGCTTCGTACGCTGGCAGGCGCTGTGCATCCCGAGCGGAGAATCCAGCGACTTCGGCCTGGGTGCGGCCAGGTGCCGACAACAGGTAGCGGTCGTCGGGCAATGGCAGGAAGTTGTTGGCCGGGCGCGTGACAATGCGCAGCCCATGGGCATGCAGTTGCAGGTCTTCGATCACCTTCGGTTGCAACAGCGACACCGTGTACGACGCCACCGAGTTGCGGAAGCCGGGATGGAACTCCTCGGTGACCGCCGCTCCGCCGAGCACGCCGCGCCGTTCAAGGACCAGCACCTTCTTTCCGGCCTTCGCCAGATAGGCCGCACAGACCAGGCCGTTGTGGCCACCCCCGATGATGATTGCATCCCAGGACATCAGCACCTCAAAAAAAGGGGACGGAGGGGATTAAGTCGCAATTCGCACAGGGTCGGCAGCGGTGGGCAGAAACGACTTAATCCCCTCCGTCCCCTTTTTCTATTGCCGCTTCGATGGTGGCGATGTCGATCTTATTCATCGGCATCATCGCGTTGAAGGCGCGCTTGGCCAGTGCCTTGTCCTTGCTGGTCACTGCTTCGATGAGCATGCGCGGGCTGATCTGCCAGGAGATGCCCCAGCGATCCTTGCACCAGCCGCATTGGCTCTCCTGGCCGCCGTTGCCGACGATCGCATTCCACAGGCGGTCGGTCTCGGCCTGGTCCTCGGTCTGGATCTGGAAGGAGAACGCTTCGCTGTGCTTGAACGCGCTGCCGCCGTTGAGGCCGACGCAGGGAATGCCGCAGACGGTGAATTCGACGGTCAGCACGTTGCCTTCCTTGCCATCCGGGTAGTCGCCCGGCGCGTGATGCACGGCGGTGACCGCGCTGTCGGGCAGGAGGCTGGCATAGAAGGTGGCGGCCTCGAGCGCGCCGTTGTCGTACCAGACACAGATGGTGTTCTTGTGTGCCATGTCGGGGCTCCGCGATGGACGAAGCCGCAGCGATAGCACGCCCGGTGTTAAGCCGGGATGGGTATCACGGTGACCGGAGACTGGGGGCGGTAACGGGTGGAGCGGGCTGCAAGCGGCTGATTAATAAACCAAACTTGAACAAAGTTCATGTTTGTATCAAAACTTTTCCTTCAATTTCAATTGGTTATTTTTGTTCAGCCGCCATTGCAAATTAAGAATTGATGAAATTAATATTTGGTTCAGCTACATGGGGCTGTCGCTTCCGTGCAGCAATTCTGCAACTGCAGCCTGATCTTCACCGAATCAAGGAAACTCCATGACCAGCAGCAAGCACGTCGCAAGGTTGAAGCGTACCGCCTTGGCGGTCGTCCTGACTTCTTTCATCGGCGCCGCAGCCGCGCAGAGCACGACCGGTTCGTTGTACGGCAGTGCGCCTGCCGGCACGACCATCGTCGTGCAGAGCGATACGGGCCTGAAACGCTCGGCGACCGTCGACAGCAATGGCCGCTACAACCTCGGCTCGTTGCCGGTGGGCAAGTACACCATCATCCAGCAGCGTGACGGCCAGACCGTCGATCAGCGCGAGAATGTTCTGCTGAAGGTCGGCGTTGGCACCGAGGTGTCGTTTGCCGGTGGCAGCAGTGCCGCCACCACGCTGGAGGCCGTGAACGTCGTCGCGGCGAATGTGCCGAAGATCGATGTCACCAATACGGTGTCCAAGTCGGTCATTACGTCCGAGCAACTGGATGTGTTGCCACTGGGGCGCAGCGCCGAAGCCATCGCATTGCTCGCGCCAGGTGTTGTCGCAGGCAGTGGCGCGTTCAGCAATGGCTCGCGTTCGGTGCTGTCTTTCGGTGGTTCCAGTGTTACTGAGAATGCCTACTATCTGAATGGCTTCCTGGCCAACAATCCGCTCAGCAACCTGGGTGGTATCAGCCTGCCCTATGGGTCGATCGACCAGCAGGAAACGTTCATGGGCGGCTACGGAGCGGGATACGGGCGCTCCACCGGTGGTGTGATCAACCAGCTCGGCAAGCGCGGCACCAATGAATGGCATTTCGGCGTGCAGGCCACCTGGGCCCCGGACTCGCTGTCGGCGTCTGCGGCCACTGTCATCTATCCCAATCGCCAGCTGCCAGATGGATACAGCTACACCGATGACTCGTTGCCTGGTTCGCTCTATCGCTACCGCAAGGACGATGTCGCCACGCGTACCACCTACAGTGGCTATGCCAGTGGCCCACTGATCGAGGATCGTCTGTTCATTCACCTGGCTGCGGAAAAGGACCGCACCGAAGGTGTGTCCACGAACAGCTCTGCAGCAACGCAGCAGGTGCGCAACCACTACACCATTGATGCGCCGAAGTTCTATGGAAAGATCGACTGGAACATCAACGACAGCAACACGCTGGAATACACCCGCGTGCAGAACACCGATCGCAACGGTGGCTACTACCGATCGTTCGACTACGAGGACCTGGCCGAAGGTGATCGCACCGGCACGTTCCCGAACACCACGAAGCTCAAGGACGACTTTGACATCTTCAAGTACACCGGCTACCTGAACGATGACCTGACCCTGAGTGCGGTATGGGGTCGCAGCAAGGAGAGCAATCTGGAGTCGAATCCGCTGGATACGGCCAACCCCTATCTCAGCAGCCCGGGCAATCAGGATCCGTCCATTACCGGTGGCCGCCCCATCCGCAACGACCAGTCGGCGCTCTATACCAAGTCGTCAGATGCGGGCAGCAAGACCCGAGGCCTGCGTGTAGACCTGCAGTACCGCATCGGCAACCACGAGCTGACCGGTGGTATCGATAACATGTACTTCCAGGGGCATAACGAAGGTCAGGCGATGACCGGGCCGGGGTATGCCTGGATCTATGGTCGTGTTGATCCGGCCTCGTCGCCGAATCCGGGCTTTGATATCACCCCGCCGGGCGGCAACGGCTACTTCGTGCAGAAGTACATCTTCTCCACGACCACCAGCATGTCGGTCAAGCAGAAGGCCTACTATCTGGAGGACCGCTGGCAGGTCACGCCGAACTGGTTGGTGACCCTCGGCATCCGCAATGACAAGTTCACCAACTACAACAGTGCGGCCAAGCCTTACGTCGACAGCGGTGACCAGTGGGCGCCGCGCCTGGGCGCGAGCTGGGATGTGTTTGGCGATTCGTCGCTGAAGGTGTTCGCCAACCTGGGCCGCTACTACCTGGCGTTGCCCAACAGCGTTGCCATTCGTGGTGCTTCCGCCTCGACGTTCACCCGCGAGTACTTCACCTATAGCGGAATTGATGCCAACGGCAACCCGACCGGGTTGACCGCTCTGGGCCCGGGCCCGGTGTCAGCCAACAATGAATATGGCCAGACCCCTGATCCGTTGTCGATTGCGCCGACCGACCTGAAGTCGCAGTACCAGGACGAGCTGATCCTTGGCTTCGAGAAGACGCTGGGCGAGCGCTGGAGCTCCGGTGCCAAGTTCACCTATCGTCGCCTGCAGACGGCCATCGACGATACCTGTGACTCCGATCGCATCCACGACAAGCTTGCCGCGATGGGCGTCGACGACAGCAATCTCGATGTCCCGGGCTGTGTGATCTTCAATCCGGGCAAGACCAACACCTTCATGATCCGACACGCGGATGGCTCGGGTTACACGCCGGTGCAGATGAGCTCCGCCGACTGGGGTTACGGCAACAAGAAGGCCAAGCGTGACTACATCGCCGTCGATCTGTTCATCGAGCACCCGCTGAGCGACAAGTGGTACGGACGTCTGGATTACACCTGGTCGCGCAGCTTCGGCAATACCGAAGGCCAGGTGAAGTCGGATATCGGCCAGGATGACGTCTCCAAGACCCAGGACTGGGATGCCGCGGCACTGATGGAATACGCCGGTGGCTATCTGGCGAACGACCGCCGTCACCAGCTGAAGGGCTATGGCGCCTATATGTTCAACGATGAGTGGTCGGCGTCGGCCACCCTGCGGATCATGTCGGGGGCGCCGAAGAGCTGCCTGGGCTACTACGGCACCGATGAGAGTGATCCGCTGGGCTACGACGCGGCCTATCACTATTGCGGTGGCAAGCCGTCGCGTCCGGGTGACGCCGGCCGGCAGCCCTGGACGACCCGCCTGGACCTGGGCGTGATGTATCGCCCTTCGTTTGCCGATCACAAGCTGGCTTTCAGCCTGGATGTTTTCAATGTGCTGAACCAGCGTCGCGCGGTGCAGTCTGACGCGGTCTATGAAGATGGCCCCTACACGGTGTCCAACACCTACGGCATGGGTACCTACTTCAGCGCACCTCGTTCGGTTCGTGTCAGTGCGTCCTACGACTTCTGATCGCAGCACCTGATCGATCTCTCCAGAAAACGACCTGGACCCCGGCCATGCCGGGGTCCCTTTTTTGGGTCGCCAAGCGAAAAAAGGGCGCCCGAAGGCGCCCTCTGCATTACCAGTTGCAGCAGTTAGCTCAGCGCCAGACCTTGATCTGCTCGGCTTCGCTGCGCTGCATCGGCTGGCCGGCCTTGCAGCTGAAGGTGGCACCGAACGCCGGCAGGTTGGCCAGCGTGCCGTTGCTGCGCCACAGGCCCGGTGCACGGATGTCGGCGGTCAGGCGACGCACGGCCTCGTTCGGCGACAGCTGCTGCGCCCACAACGCCGACCATGCGCGGAAGAAGCTCTGTTGCTGTGCCGGCTTGGCCTTCGGCTCCTGCGCGGTGTACGCGGCCCACGCCAGTTCCAGGCCGGCGATGTCGGCCAGGTTCTCTTCCTGGGTGAGCGTGCCGTTGACCTTGGCACCCTTCACGCCCGGGAAATCGTAGGCGCCGTACTGCGCGGCGACGCGGTTGCCGAGAAGGGTCCAGGCGGTCTTGTCGGCCGGCGTCCACCAGCTGCGCAGTTCGCCCTTGGCATCGACCAGTGCGCCCTTGGCATCGATCGCGCGGGTCAGCTCGTGGCCGACCAGGCCACCGAAGCTGCCGAACTTGTCGGCAGCGTCGGCCTTGGCGTTGAACACCGGCCCCTGCAGGATCGCAGCGGTGACGATCAGGCGGTTCTGCGCCAGGTCATAGGCCAGCGACGGCTGCTGCGGCAGCACGTCCCAGCGGCGGTCGGCGTTGCCCTTGCCGATGCGCTTCATTTCCTCACGGTGGCGCCAGGTCGACGCAATCAGCATGTTGCCGCCAAACGAACCACGGCCCATCGGCTGCACGCTGTAGTCGAGATCACGCAGCGGGGTACCGATCTCGATCTTCAGCGCGGCCAGCTTGGCCTGCGCTTCGGTCTTGGCTTCGGCACTCATCCAGCTGCTGTTCTTGACCGCTTCGATCTGCACTTCGCGCACCTTGTCGACGATCCATGCGGCCTGGCGACGGTCTTCGGCCGACAGGTAACGGGCGGCGTATTCGCGACCGAGCATCGGGCCGGCGGCCACGTTGATCGCCTCCAGCACGTCTTCCCAGCGCTGCGGCGGCAGGGTTTCGCCACGCAGCACGCGGCCGCGGAATTCGAATTCGGCGTCGCGGTAGGCCTTGGACAGGTAGGGCGCCATCGAGTCGCCCACGCGCCAGCGCAGGTAGGCCTTCCACTGGTCCGGCTTGAGCTTGGTGACCATGCCATCGAGCTGCTTGAACAGGCCCGGGTCGGCCAGCGAGACCAGGTCGTCGTCCACGCCCTGGGCCTTCAGGAAGGCATCCAGCTGCAGGTTGCGGTAGCGGCTGTTGAGCTCCTTGGTGGAGATCGGCGCGTAGTTGTTGAACGGGTTGTTGATGCCGGCCAGCGACTGCGCGTTGCGCGCCAGTTCGGTTTCCAGTGCGATCACCGATTGCGACTCGGCATCCAGCTTGGCGGCCGGAGTGCCGGTCAGTGCCAGGATCTGCTTGACGTAATTGCGGTAGCGGCCCATCAGCGCAACGGTGTCGGCGTCGGTGCGGGTATAGAACGCCGGGTCCGGCAGGCCCATGCCGCCCTGCATGAAGTAACCGATGTGGCGGTCCAGCGCCTTCAGGTCCACGTCCGGGCCGAAGTTGAAGGCCACCGGGATGCCGACCTGGTGCAACGCGGCGATCGAGGCCGGCACATCCTTGGCCTTCTTGATGGCGTTGATGCGGGTCAGCAGCGGGGCGATCGGATTGGATCCGTCGGCTTCCACGGCGGCTTCGTCCAGGCCGCTGGCCCAGAAGTCGCCCAGCAGTTTCTGCACGTTGCCCTGCGGCGCCTTCATTGCTGCGTCGAGCAGTTCACGCTGCTGCTGACGGCTGCGGTCGACCAGCTGGCCCAGCGCGGTGGTGGCACCGGTCTGTGGCACCGGGTTGGCCTTCAGCCAGCCTGCGTTGGTGGCGTCATAGAAGTCGCTGCACTGGGCGCTGACGGCCGGGGCGCGCGCGGCCTTCTTCTTGGCGGCGGCGAACGCATCATGGGTCGGGACCAGGGTCGCCAGGCTGATGCCCAGGGCGATGGCAAGCGGACGGAAATTGGGCATGTGGAACGAATCCGTGATGGATTGAGGGCGCGCGCACTATAGCAAGCCGCGCATCGACGCGGCATGCACGCATCACGCTGCTTTCGCCGACCAGGGTCGGCCGCTAGCGGGGAGCGCCGAGATCATTGGATCCACACCATGCGTGGATGAAAAACACCCCGGAAAAACAAAGGCCCGGGAATTCCCGGGCCTCTGCAGGTCTGCCGCGGCGTCAGCCGTGGCTTACCAGATCACCACCTGCTGGTCGCCGCTGCGGGCCATCGGCGAACCGGCCTTGCACTGGAACGCGGCCGCGAAAGTCGGCAGGTTCGACGGCGCACCCATGGCGCGGAACTGCGCAGGGGCGTGCGGGTCGGTCGCTAGGCGGACCTTGGCGTTCTCCGGGGTGTACTTGGTGCGCCACACGGTGGCCCAGTTGAAGAAGAAGCGCTGGTCGCGGGTGAAGCCGTCCACCTTCGGGTCTTCCTTGCCGGCGCTGGCCTTCTGCAGGGCATCGTAAGCAGTGGCCAGGCCGCCCAGGTCGGCGATGTTCTCGCCCAGGGTCAGGTGGCCGTTCACCGCCTGGCCGTCGACCTTGTACTGGTCGAACTGCTTGACCAGCTTGCCGGTCAGGCCTTCGAAGTTCTTCTTGTCAGCGGCGGTCCACCAGTCTTCCATGTTGCCGGTCGGCCCGAAACGTGCGCCCTGGTCGTCGTAACCGTGGGTCATTTCGTGGCCGATCACCGCGCCGATGCCGCCGTAGTTCAGCGCGTCGTCGGCCTTCGGATCGAAGAACGGCGGCTGCAGGATGGCGGCCGGGAACACGATCTCGTTCTGCAGCGGGTTGTAGTAGGCGTTGACCGTCTGCGGGGTCATGCCCCACTCGGTCTTGTCCACCGGCTTGCCGATCTTGGACAGGTTGAACTTGTAGTTGAACTCGTTGGCCGCGCGCACGTTGCCCAGGAAGCTGTCGCGCTGGGTCTGCAGGCCCGACCAGTCACGCCACTTGTCCGGGTAGCCGATCTTCGGGGTGAAGGTTTCCCACTTGGCGATGGCCTTGGCCTTGGTTTCATCGCTCATCCAGCTCAGGCCCTGGATGCGTTCCTTCAGCGAGGCGGCCAGGTTCTTCACCAGTTCTTCCATCTTCGCCTTGGCTTCCGGCGAGAAGGCCACCTTCACGTACAGCTGGCCGAAGGCTTCACCGGCGTCGTTCTCGATGGTGCCCAGAACGCGCTTCCAGCGCGGCTTCTGTTCCTTCTGCCCGTTGAGGGTCTTGCCGTAGAACTCGTAGTTCTCCTGCACGAAGGCGTCGGCCAGGTACGGCGAGGCGCTGTCCACGGTGTGGAAGCGCAGGTAGGCACGCCACACAGACGGATCGGTGTCGCCCAGCGCCTTGCTCACTTCCTCATGGAAGGCCGGCATGGCCAGCGAGAACTTCTCCGGTGCGGCCACGCCCTGCGACTTGAAGAACTCGGTCCAGCTGAAGTTCGGGGTCAGCTTGTCGGCGTCGGCGAGGGTGACCGGGTTGTAGTACAGCTCGACGTTGCGCGACAGTTCGACGCGCGACTTGGAGGCCTTGGCCAGGCGGGTCTCGAACTTGACCACGTCCTCGGCCTGCTTGGCAGCGTCGGCAGCGGCAACACCAGACAGCTCCAGCACCTTGGCGACGTGTGCCTGGTAGGCCTTCAGCTTGTCGGCGTTCTTGGCATCGGTGTAGTAGGTGCTGTCCGGCAGGCCCAGGCCGCCCTGGCTGGCGTAGGCCATGTTGACGGCCGAGTTCTTGAAGTCGGCTTCAGCGCCGAAGCCGAACAGGACGTTGTCACCCTTGGCGGCGCTGGTGCGCAGGTAGTTGGCAATGGCCGCCTTGTCCTGCAGCCCATCGATCGCGGTCAGGTCGGCCTTCAGCGGCTCGATGCCCTGGGCGTTGATCTTGGCCTCGTCCATGCCGGTGGCCCACAGGTCGCCGACGATCTTCTCGATGTGGTTCGGGGTCTTCACCTGTGCCACCTGCTCGGCCAGCTGGTGCTGCACGGCCACCGAGCGCTCGTCGAGGATGGTGAAGGCGCCCCAGCTGGTGCGGTCGCCCGGGATCTCATTGGCGGCCAGCCACTTGCTGTTGACGTAGTCGCCGAAGGCGCCGCAGGCGTCCTTGGTGGTATCGAGGTCGCTGGGCTGGAAGGCGTTGTAGGCCGGCAGCTTGCTCTCGTCCAGGGTGTAATTGGTGGCTTCGGCGGCAGCCGGCGTGGAGGCGGTGGCGTCCTTGGCCGGGGTTTCGTTCTTGCCGCAGCCAACCAGCGCGGCCGAAACGGCCAGGGTCAGCAGCACGATCTTGGGAGTACGGGTCACTTTGATGGCCTCCAGGCCGAGTGAGTCAGGGAAGGGCCGCAGGGACGGCCGTGGGCCGAACGATACGCCGCCGGCCTGCCCTGCAAGGGTGTCGAAGGTCATGCCCGGGCGCAAGGGGCGCTGCCAGGCCCGGAAAAGACAGACCCGGCAAAAGCCGGGTCTGTCGGGGCACTGCAATCAACTTGGAATCAGAACTTGTACTTCAGGCGCACGAACGGGGTGCGGCCGTAGTAGTCGTACTGGGTCGCGAACGGATAGGTGTTGCCGTAGCGCGACGAATAGACGCTGCTGGAGATCAGCGGCGGCTTGGTGTTCAGCACGTTGGCTACGCCCACCAGGATCTGCCAGTCGGCCTGGTCGTAGCTGACCGAAGCGGTGTGGTAGAAGCGGCTTTCCAGGGTGGTGTCGCGGTAGGAGTTCGGACGATTCTGGTAGGTGAACTTCTCGTCCAGGTCCGGATCCTTGGTCTGGGCGATGTACTGCGTCAACCAGTTGTAGGTCCAGTCACCGCGCTTCAGGCTCAGGCCGAGGTTGCCGACCAGGTCCGGACGACCCAGGTCACCCAGGCGATCGGAGGAGGACAGGCCACTGGCTGCCGCGCTGTCGAACAGCTCGGCGGTGTCTTCCACCGTGTAGGTGATCTGCGAGTCCAGCGAGAACTTGCCGAAGCTGAACTCATGATCCCAGTTCAAGGTCATGTCCCAACCGCGGGTACGCTGGCGATTGATGTTCAGGTACTGGGCGTACACCTCGGTCACCATGTTCGCGTTCGCGCTGTTGTTCGGATTGCGGCGCAGCAGGTCGCAGTAGCGGTTCGGGAAGTTGGTCGATTCGTAGCAGCCCTGCAGAATCGAGGATGCACCCAGCGAGGTGATCTGATCGCGCACTTCATAGTCGAAGTAGTCGATCGCAATGCTCAGGTCGGCAAACGACGGCGTGAAGACCAGGCCGACACTGCGCGCGCGCGAGGTTTCCGGAGTCAGGTTGCCGTCCTTGCCACCACGGGTGTATACGGTGGCGCTGGAGTTGCCAGCGGCAGTGTAGTCGCCCGGGATGCCTGCTGCGGCGCAGTTCGCCTGGATGCGGGTGTTGCTGCTTTCACCCCAGCGGATGCACGGGTCGATCTGCGTCTGCGACAGGAAGCCGGTCTGGTTGCCCAGGTACATTTCGTACAGGCCCGGCGCGCGGTAGGACGTGCCGATGGTGCCACGCAGGCGCAGCGAGGGAATGATCTGCCAGTTCAGGCCGAGCTTCCACACGTTGTCGCTACCGGAGATCGAGTCGTACTTGAAGACGCGACCGGAGGCGTTGGCCGACAGCGATTCGACACCCGGCAGGCCCTTCAGCAGCGGAATGTCGAACTCGACGAATGCTTCCTTGACCTTGTCATCGCCCTTGGTGCGATCGGCCGTGGTCGAACCCCACAGATCGTAGTTTTCTGGCGCCGGCTTGTCGTCGATCTTGTAGTTGCGATACTCGAAGCCCACCGCAGTTGCCAGGGCACCGGCCGGCAGGTCGAACAGTTCACCACTGAACACCGCATTGACGGTGGTCTGGTCATAGGTGGTCTTGCCGTTGGCCCACACGCCGAGGATGCCCACCAGCTCATCGACCTTGGCACCGCTCAGGTAGCCCGGATCGAAGTAGTTCGCGGCCATCGTGGTACCCGCGCCCGGGCGGCCGATATCGCCGCTGATCGAATTGCGGATGCCCAGGGTGCTGTACTTGCCGCTGGAACGGCTGTAGTTGGCGTTGACTTCCCAGGCCCAGGTATCGGTGCCCTTGATCATGCCATCAAGCTTGTTGGCGAAGTAGAAGTAGTCAACTTCGGTGTTGGAGATGCTCTTGAACGGAATGACCGGCTGTGCGGTCGCCGTTGCGCTGCCCGGCAGGCGGACGGTCGGGAAGAACTGGCGCCACTGGAAGTTGTCCGTGGTGCGGTTGTTGTACAGGAACTGGGTCTTCCAGTTGAACGAGTCGAAACCGAAGTCGGTAGCGAAGTAGACCGACTTGCGCTCCTGCTTGTTGACGATGTGGGACTTGCCGTAGTCCTGGAAGTTGTACGGCTCTTCATAGGTGGCAATCGGGTTGCCGTTGGCATACGTCTGGTTGGCGCGCGGACGATAGCCCGGGAACGGGCCGACCGTGGAGCCATCCGGGCTGGGCACGTAACGGGTGGTGACCCGATTGTTGGTCACGTCCACGACGTTGTGCAGCATGTTCTGGCAGTTGCCGAGATTGGTGTTGGCCAGGATCGAGCGGTCAACACGGTCGACGCGATTGCCGTCTGCGTCCCAGACCAGGTCTTCGGCGCACTTGAAGTAATCGCGGTCACCACGGGTCAGTTCATTCTGGCGGTACCACTCGACGGCGGCAACGATGCTGCCACGCTCGAAGTTCCAGCCATTGGCCAGCGACGCGGAGAATACTTCACCGCCACCTTCGGTCGGCACGCGGCCGGTTACGGTCAGTTCCGGGCGATCGAAGTGCTTCTTGGTGATCAGGTTGACCACGCCGGCAACGGCGTCGGAGCCATAGATCGAGGACGAACCGTCCTTCACGATCTCGGCGCGCTGCAGTACGGCGGTCGGCAGCACGTTCAGGTCGAATGCACCGACGGCACCGCGGGTACCGGCCGGGCCTGGGCGCTGGCCGTCCAGCAGAACCAGCGTGCGATTAGCACCCAGGCCGCGCAGCGAGAAGGTCTGCACGCCGGTACCACCGTTGGTGTTGAAGCCACCGAACTGGTTGGTGATCTGGGTTTCAGCGGCACCGATGGCCGACTTCTGCAGGAACTCGGCGACGTTCACCTGGCCCTGGGTTGCATTTCGTTCTGTGTCGATGGTGAAGACAGGCGAGGTGGTCTCGTAGTCGGCGCGACGAATCAGCGAGCCGGTGACCGTAACCTTGTCAAGGTCGGTCGCCTTCTTGCCCTCATGCGAGGCGCTTGACGCCGCCGATTCCGTTCTGTCGGCTTCCTGGGCCAGGGCCGGGGCTGCCTGCAGACAGGCGAGGACCGCCAGAGCGAGTGGCAGACGGCTTGGCGTGATGAGGCGGTTGAGACTGGTCATGCGGTTGGATCCCCACTTGTTATGCTTCGGTTAATTGAGTGTATGCGTGGCGTAAAATAAATGCAACGTGAATGGTGTCGTGATGTAACTTGTTATTGCTAATGGGAAATTCAGGGTCTGAGCATGAAAAAACCCCGCCGACCTGAGGCCGACGGGGTTATTGGGGACGCGTTGAATGGAGGCGGGTTAGAGGCCGCCGGGGCCACAGTCCTTCGCGAGGAAGTCGGCCATCAGCGGCAGCGTCACCCGATAGTGACTGGGATACCAGGGCATGCTGTGCGGCATGTCCGGAACAAGCTCGAACTTCGCCGGTACCTTGTCCTTGACACCGTTGTAGAAGTTCCTGGCATGGAAGGCAGGGGTGCGGACGTCTCGGTCCCCGACGAAGGTGAGGAGGGGAATGGCGGCCTTTGCGGTGTTCTGCATCGGGTCCATGCCTTTGACGGTCTGTCCCTGCAGGATCCGCTGTAACCTGTTCTCGCTCCAGGAGACCCCCAGTCGCGCAAGGTCTGTGACCGGAGCGCCGGCGATGGAGCACTGGAACGGAGAGGGTGCGCGCACGGTTGCCGCCGCCGCTGCAAAGCCACCATAGGAATAGCCGAAAATGGCCAGGCGATCCTTGGCGGCAATTCCCTGCTGCACAAGCCAGGCCGCAGCGTCGTCGTTGTCATCCTGCATCGACAGTCCCCATTGCTTGTCGCCGGCAAGCCAATGCTCGCGGCCAAAGCCGGTTGATCCGCGGTATTGCGGCCGGATCACTGCGTAGCCCCTCGACGTGAAGAAGGGCACCCAGCCAGAGACATCCCAGCCGGTGTAGTCGCGTGCCCAGGGGCCGCCATGGGGATGTACCAGGGCCGGAAGCGGTGCATCACCCTGCTTCCAACCGGCGGGAAGGTCGACGATCGCGGGAATCTTGCGTCCGTCGCGCGCTGTGTAGGTGACCCAGCGCTGCTCACCGATCTGCTTTCCGTCGATCCATGGCCGCTCGCTGCCCAGGGTGGTGACATGCTTGCGATCGCTCAACAGACGGTAGGCCGTGGGTTGGTCGGCGGCATTGGTGGTGAACAGGACCCGTGACAGGTCGTCGTTGTAGCCGGTGATGGCGATGTAGGTGCCGGGGTAGGCCTGCTTGAGGCCTTCGTAGAGGCTCTTCATCTGCGGGTCGACATACACCGCTTCCCGACGCGGGCCGTCGAGATAGAAGCCGAGTACCTGGTTGAAGTTGCTCGGCTTGGTGCCCAGGATCAGACCACCAATCGGGTACTGCGGATGGGCCGCCAGCGGCTCGTTGTCGAACGTACGGCTGGCTGGGTCGTAGAGACGGGCTTGCACCTGCTCCGAAAACTTGTCGGTGAGTATGTAGAGCTTGCCGGTCCGGTCGTCGGTCCCGGCCACATCCATCGTGTAACGATCACTCAGGCGTGTGGTCAGCGGGTCATGCTTTTCGAACTGACCGCTGCTCCTGTTCTTGATCAGGATCTGCTGTTCGTACTCATTGGAGCCCGCAGGTTCGATCTGGGTGCGGGTGAGCAGTTCGCCATCGCGAGGGTGGAACAGGCCTGGCGTGGAGCGGGCGTCGCCGCGGAACAGCAGCCCCGTCTCACCGGTGCGCAGGTTGAACAGATAATAGTTCGACGACAGGGTGGATTGATTGACCTGGGAAATGATGACCCTGTCCGGATCCAGCGGCAGTGAATGCACCAGCGAGGCTGTGCCGGCAATTTCCAGACAGCGCCGGGTCTGTTCGCTGATGCCGAGCTTGCGGCTATTGTCAGCAAAGGCTTCGTCGAACTTGGTTTGACTGCTGTCGGTCAGGTAGGCCTTGGCCAGGAATGTCTTGGTTGAACCTACAGAATTGCCTTCGCCACAACCGGCCAGCTGCGCGGTCAGTTCCTGGCGGCCGATCACGAGGCTGCGGCCTGCCTTGAGGGCATTGGCCGCAATGAACTTCATGCGGTCGCCGGAAGGGGTGATGGCGACTGGTCCTGCGTCAATCTTGTCCAGGTTCCAGTTGGCCAGGGCTGTGTCGCCATTGTTGCTGCCCGGCGCAGCGATGATGGCAACCAGCTGTTTGCCGTCAGGGCTCATCGAGACGGACTGGATCGCCTGGATCTTGGCAAAGTCCTCGACCGGCAGAGGGGTGGGCGAAGCCACGGCCTCGCTGGCAACGAGCGCCAGGGCGGCGACGAGGCTGGTGCGGGTCAAAGCGGGGTGGTTCATCTTCGGGACGTCCTTGGCGTTGAGCCATCAAGATGACTTGAAGATGAACGAGTGTCGCAGCTGCGTCAACTCTGCGTGAAAGGCGCGCGAGGCCTGCAAGGACGCCCCGCCATGGCGGGGCGCCCGGCAGGTGAGGGACTTACTTCCTGCCGAAGTCGTACTGCGCCTGCACGTAGATCGCACGCCCGTAGGCGTTGTACAGGGAGTTGTTGTACGGCACGTCGATGTTGCCGGCATAGGAGTGCTGCTGGTTGTCCGGCACCGTGTTGAACAGGTTGTTGACCATCAGCGAGAACGTCAGGTTGTCCATCGCGCGGTAGTTCACGCTCAGGTTGTACGTCGTGTAAGAGCCCCACTTGCCAGCCTTGTAGCCGGACGTCGGATCGACATAGTCATAGCCGCGGCCCAGGTAGGACATGTAGTTCGGCGTGCGGCCGATGTAGTTGAAGTACAGCGTGGTGGTGAACTTGTCGATTGCCCAGCCCACCGAGCCGTCGGCCCTGACCTTGGCATAGGAGTCGTACACCCACATCGCGTACGGGTTGCCCAGCAGGTCCAGGAACGGGTCGTTGAGCTGCGGCTGCAGTTCACGCTTGAGCATGTTGGTGTAGTTGCTGGAGAACTGCAGCGAGCCGAAGCGGCCGATGTCCTGCACGTACTTGAAGCTGGCGGTCACCGCTTCCAGGTTCTGCCGTGACACGTTCAGCTTCGGCGTGTAGATCTCCTCCAGCGCGCCGGTGGCATCACGGGTGACCCAGTTGGCCACTTCCTCGCAGGTGGCGCCGGCGGTGTTGGTCAGGCCGTTGCGGCAGTAGTACTCGGCCAGCAGCAACTGGTCGGAGCTGAGGGTATTGACCTCGTTCTTGATCTTCCAGTTGTAATAGTCCAGCGACACCGACAGGTTGTTGATCGGTGCCCACACCAGGCCCGCGTTCCACACGTCGGCGGTGATCGGCTTCAGCTCCGGATTGCCCGACTGCGTCCCGAACACCGACACGCTGCCGTAGCGGCAATCGACCGTATTGGACGGATCGAAACCGAGCTGGCCGCAGCGGAAGTAATCCTTGGAGCCGTTGGCGTAGTAGCCACTCTTGCCCTGGAAGGCGTCGGGCAGGGAAGGTGCGCGGAACGCGGTACCGTACTTGCCGCGGAACAGCAGGCTTTCGATTGGGCGGAACTCGACGCCGATGCTATAGGTCGGCTTGTCGACGGTATGCCCGGCGATCTTGAAGTTGTCGTAGCGGCCGGAAGCGGTGACCGTCAGCATGTCATGCAGCGGCAGACGCAGTTCGCTGGTGACGGCGTAGTTGCTGCGATGGCCGTTGCCAGCTACGGAGGTGGTGCCGAACACCGTGCCGTCGGTCAGGCGCACATCCGGCGTGTAGTTCCACCCTTCGCTGCCGCCTTCGACCACGGCGGCAAAGCCGGCGTCGCCGCCCGGCAGCTTGAACAGCGAACTGTTGGTGATCTGCGCGCGGGTCTGGGTCTGCCAGGTGCGGCTGCGGCTGGTGGTGAAGCCGGTGAAGCTCTGGAAGGCCCCTTGCGGCAGCTGGGAATAGAAGGCACCCCAGTTCGGGTTGTAGATGTTGTAGCCGTCGTCGGTCTGGCCCAGCACCGGGCCGAGCACGTTGTCGGCGAACCAGTTGTTGATCGGGTCGTTCCAGCGCGCATAGCCACGCTCGTTGAGCTTGTACTCGCCGTGGGTGATGCTGGCCTCGTAGTCCCAGTTGCTGCCGATCGCGCCGCGTGCGCCCAGCGTGACCTGATAGGACTTGCTGCGGTCGGTATTCATGATGTCGCGGTAGCCGATGCCGCCGATGTCTTCGGGTGCGAACACGCGCTGCAGCCCCAGATAGCGACCGCTGGACTGATCGAAGAACGGCCCCATGCTGATGTCCGTGCCCCAGTAGTTATAGCCGGCACCGGTGTTGTACTTGACGGTTTCGTAGCTGTAGAGGACATCGCCGAACAGCTGCAGGTTGTCATTCACATCGTAGGTCAGCGACGAATAGAGCTGGCTGCTTTCCTTGCCATTCTTGATCGTCTTGTAACCCGCGCCGAACGCGGAGCCGCAGGATTGTCCAGCGCGGCGCGTACCGAGGATGGTGGTGCCGCCGAACTGGCCGGAAACGCCGGCGCAGTTGTTCGGATCCATCATCAGGAAATCATTGGTGTCCGCGTCGAAGACCAGGAAGTCGTTCGAGGGCAGCTGGCGCGTGTAGCCATGCGGATTGTTCTGCTTGGTGATGTCGCGCTGGTAGCCCCAGATCGGGCTGGTCTTTTCATACTGCACATTGACCAGGGCGCGGAAGCGATCGTCCTTGCTGTTGAAGCCATTGGCGCCGCTCACACGGAAGCTGGCGCCACCGCCATCGGAATACGCGCCGCCGCGCACGTTCAGCGTGCCGCCGTCCATGCGTTCCTTGAGGATGATATTGACCACGCCGGCGATCGCGTCCGAACCGTACAGGGATGACTGGCCGCCCGGCAGCACCTCGATGCGGTCGACGATGTCGATGGGGATGCCGCTGATGTTGTTGAATGCGTCGCTGCCGTTGTACAGCGCCGGATAGGAAAGCATCGGGCGGCCATTGATCAGGTACTTGGTATAGCCCGGATTCAAGCCGAACATGCCGGCCGCTTCCGCGCCCTGGGTGAACGATGCCGAGGTCTGGCCGCCTTGCAGGCCGCCGGTGGTCAACGAGGACTGCTGCAGCACTTCGGCAACGCTGGAGAAACCGCGCGCCTGGATCGCCTCGGCACTGATGGTCAGCACAGGCGTCTGGTTCTCGATCTGGGTCTGCGGGATCAGCGAACCGGTCACCGTGACCCGGTCGAGATTGGTGGCGGTCTTGCTGCTGTCCTGGGCCACTGCCGTGGCGCTGGTACCGGCCAGCAGGAGGCTGGCGAGGACGGCGTGGGTGAGCGGGTGGCGCGAGAATGCGAAGTGACGACGAGACATGCGATTACTCCGTGTGATCGTGATGACGCGTTTCCCGTTCCTGGGAATTCGGATTCTGTTCAGCTGCCCTGTCTGCACGGTCTGGCAGCGTGGCCTCAACGTAACACACGCTTAACTTGCCTTGCGCAGTTCTGTAACGGTCGGTGACGGAAGGTTGCGCGCTTCGTGAAAAGCCCCTTCTCCACAGGCATTTCTGCCGTTTTCCGGATTATCGGAGAGCAGGAAAAATGAACATTTGATAAATTTAAATGATATTAATAATCGATACCTCGCGGACTTTCCCCATGCCGCATAAAAGGAAAAAAAAGGCCCCGCCGAAGCGGGGCCTGGTCCAGACACGAAGTCCGGAAAACGACGGGATTACTTGCCGAAGTCGTACTTCATCTGGGCCTGGATGGAGCGGCCGTAGATGCTGTAGAAGGCGCTGTTGTACGGGCTGCCATCGGTACCCTCGTAGCTGTAGCGCTGGCCGGTCGGCATCTTGTTGAAGACGTTGTTGACCATCAGCGACAGGGTCAGGTCTTCCTGTGCGCGGTAGGCGAAGCTCAGGTTGTACGTGGTGTACGAGCCCCACTTGCCGGCCTTGGCGCCGTAGCGGTTGGTGTAGTCGTAGCTGCGACCCAGGTAGGCGACGTAGTTCGGCGTGCTGCCGACGTAGTTCGCGTACACCGTGGTGGTGAACTTGTCGATGTTCCAGGCCACCGACAGGTCACCACGCACCTTGGCGTAGTTGTCGTAGTAGTACATGTTGTACGGATCGCTCAGCAGGTCGATCTTCTGCGCACCCGGCAGCGGCTGCAGCTCGCGCTTCAGCATGTTGGTGTAGTTGCCGGAGAAGTTCAGCGAGCCGAAGCGGCCGATGTCCTGCTGGTACTTCGCGCTGACGGCGACCGCTTCCAGGTTCTGGCTGGCGACATTCAGCTTCGGGGTGTAGACGCGGGTGATCGCACCGGCGTTGTCACGGGTGATCCAGTTGGCAACATCCTGGCAGCTGGCCGAGGTGTTGTTCACGGCACCGGTGGCGCACGCGTACTCAGCCATCAGCAGCTGGTCGCTGCTCAGGGTCTTGACCTCGTTCTTGATCTTCCAGTTGTAGTAGTCAACCGACAACGAGAAGTTGCTGACCGGTGCCCACACAACGCCCGCGCTCCACACGTCGGCGGTGATCGGCTTCAGGTCCGGGTTGCCAGACTTTTCGCTGTAGACCGAGGTGTTCTTGTAGTACGGGCAGAGGTCGTCATTCAGCGCGAAGCCCGCCTGGTTGCAGCGGTAGTAGTCATTCTGGCTGGACGCGTACGAACCGCTCATGCCCTGGAAGGCGTCGGACAGGGTCGGTGCACGGAAGGCGGTGCCGTACTTGCCGCGGAACAGCAGGCTTTCCAGCGGACGGAACTCGACGCCGATGCTGTAGGTGGCCTTGTCGACGGTGCTGTCGGCGATCTTGAAGGCGTCGTAGCGGCCCGAAGCGCTGACCGTCACCATTTCGTGCAGCGGCATGCGCAGCTCGGAGGTCACCGCGTAGCTGCTGCGGTGGCCGGCGCCGGCCACGGCGGTGGTGCCCCACACATTGCCGTCGATGAACGACTGGTTCGGCGAGTAGTTCCAGCCTTCGCTGCCGCCTTCCAGGACCACGGCCAGGCCGGCGTCACCGCCCGGCAGGCTGAACAGCGAGCCGTTGGTCAGCTGCACGCGGCCCAGGTTCTGCCAGGTCTTGCTGTGGTGGGTGCCGTAGCCGGTGAAGCTGCCGAACTCTTCCGGGGTGATCGGCGAGTAGAATGCAGCATAGTTCGGGTTGTAGATGCCGAACTGGCCGCCGGTCTTCGGGTCGGTGTAGGTGCCCAGCTGCTGGCCGAGGACGCGATCGGCGAAGAAGCCGTTGATCTTGTCCTTCCAGCGCACGAAGCGGTCCTGGTCCAGGCGGTACTCGCCACGGGTGAAGCTGGCGCTGTAGTCCCAGTCACCGAACATGCCCTTCGCACCCAGGGTGACCTGGTAGGAACGGCTGCGGTCGGCATTGAGGATGTTGTTGTAGTCGCCGACGCCGATTTCTTCCGGCGCGAAGGCGCGCTGCAGGTTGACGGCCTTGCCCAGGCCCTGGTCGTAGAAACCGCCCATGCCCGACTGCGTGCCCCACCACAGGGCGCTGGAGCCGGAGGTGAACTCGGTCTTTTCCTTGCTGTACAGCACGTCGGCGAACAGCTGCAGGTTGTCGTTCACGTCGAAGGTCATGGTCGAGTAGAACTGACCGCTGTCCTTGGAGTTCTTCAGCGTCTTGTAGCCCGCGCTGTAGATCGAGCCGCAGGACTCGCCCTTGCCTTCACGGAAGCCGACGGTGGTGGTGCCGTCGTACAGGCCGGCGACATTGGCGCAACGGCTCGGGTCCATCATGTAGTACTTGCCGCCACCAATGACCAGGAAGTCGTTGGACGGAGCCTGCGGGGTGAAGCCGACCGGGTTGGTCTGGCGGGTGATGTCGCGCTGGTAACCCCAGATCGGGTTGCCCTTTTCGTACTGGACGTTGACCAGTGCGTTGAAGCGGCCGTCGACGGCGGTGAAGCCGTGCGCGCCGCTGATGCGCAGGTTGCTGCCACCACCTTCGGTGTAGGTGCCGCCGCGGACGGTCATCGTGCCGCCGTCCATGCGCTCTTTCAGGATGATGTTGACGACGCCGGCGATGGCGTCCGAACCGTACAGCGAGGACTGGCCACCCGGCAGCACTTCAATGCGCTCGACGATGTCGACCGGAATGCCGCTGAGGTTGTTGAACGACTCGCTGCCGTTGTACAGCGCCGGATACGAAAGCATCGGGCGGCCGTTGATCAGGTACTTGGTGTAACCCGGGTTCAGGCCGAACATGCCGGAGGCTTCGGCGCCCTGGGTGAAGGCACCCGAGGTCTGGCCACCCTGCAGGCCGCCGGTGGTCAGCGAGGACTGCTGCAGCACTTCGGCCACGCTGGTGAAGCCGCGTGCCTGGATGTCTTCGGAGGTGATGGACATCACCGGGGTCTGGGTTTCAACCTGGGTCTGCGGGATCAGCGAACCGGTGACGGTGATCTTGTCCAGGTTGGTCGCCTTGTCCTGGGCCATTGCCGGGGCGGCGGCCATCAGAGCGGAAATCAGGGCGACGGCGAGCGTGTTGCGACGTGCGGTGTTGCTTACGTATTTCATGTAGTTCCAATAAAGAGCAAAAAACAAAAATCGGCACTGCGCATGCGCCATCGTGCGCGCTGGAAACCAGCTCCGCAGCCCAAAACAGTGCTTCAGGAACGTAACATGAACTTAACAATCTGTGCACGAATCTGTAGCAATCCTGAATTTCAGTCAGGCTACGTCCAGCTTGTATGATGTTGGGTTATTCCCCCTGATACAGCTGGTGCCCGTTGTGAACAGTTCCCCCCGCCGCCCCCATGCCAGCCAGGTCCAGAAGGGACTGACGCCACATGCCCGCATCCGCAATGTCATCGCGGTCGGCTCCGGCAAGGGCGGCGTGGGCAAGTCGACCACCGCGGTCAATCTGGCCGTCGCGCTGCAGCAGCTGGGCGCACGTGTTGGCGTGCTGGACGCGGACATCTACGGCCCCAGCGTGCCCGCCATGCTGGGCTTGTCCGGGCGGCCGGAAAGCCCCGACAACAAGAGCATCGAACCGCTTCGCGCGTTCGGCGTGGACACCATGTCGATCGGCTACCTGATCGAAGAGGACACGCCGATGATCTGGCGCGGTCCGATGGCCACCTCGGCAATGACCCAGCTGTTCAACGACACGCTGTGGGATGACCTGGATTTTCTGCTGATCGACCTGCCGCCGGGCACCGGCGACATCCAGCTGACCCTGACCCAGAAGATTCCGCTGGCCGGTGCAGTGATCGTCACCACGCCGCAGGACATCGCCACGTTGGATGCGAAGAAGGCGCTGAAGATGTTCGAGAAGGTCGAGGTGCCGGTACTGGGCATCGTCGAGAACATGGCGGTGCATACCTGCAGCAACTGCGGGCATGTCGAGCATCTGTTCGGCGAGGGCGGTGGCGAGCGCATGGCCGCGCAGTACGGCGTGCCGTTGCTGGGATCGCTGCCGCTGCAGATCGGCATCCGCGAGCAGGGCGATAGCGGTACCCCGATCACCGTGGCGCAGCCCGATTCGGTGCCGGCGCAGGCCTACCGCCATGCCGCGCAGCGCCTGATCGAGGAAGTGGGCAAGCGCCCGCGGGCGTCGATTCCGATCCTGTCGTCGCTGCTGTAAGCACCTCGGCGGGAAGCACCTCGGCGGGGGGGGGGGGGGGGGGGGGCGTCGGCGGGGGTGGAAGCCCCGGGGGGGGGAGGCGCCCGGGGGGGGGGGGGGGGGGGGGGGGCGCCGGCGACGCCCGGCGCCCTGCTAGAATCCTCGCGCCCCCTCGTACCCCCAGGACAAAGCATGAGCATCAAGAGTGACCGTTGGATCCGCCGCATGTCCGAGCAGCACGGCATGATCGAGCCGTTCGAGGCAGGGCAGGTCAAGCAGGCCAACGGCGAGCGCATCGTCAGCTATGGCACGTCCAGCTACGGTTACGACGTGCGCTGCTCGCGTGAGTTCAAGGTGTTCACCAACATCAACTCGACCATCGTCGATCCCAAGCATTTCGACTCGGGAAGCTTCGTCGACATCACTGCCGACGAGTGCATCATCCCGCCGAACAGCTTCGCGCTGGCGCGCACCGTGGAGTACTTCCGCATCCCCCGCGACACCCTGGTGGTGTGCCTGGGCAAGAGCACCTATGCGCGCTGCGGCATCATCGTCAACGTGACCCCGCTGGAACCGGAATGGGAAGGCCACGTCACCCTGGAGTTCAGCAACACCACGCCGCTGCCGGCGCGCATCTATGCCAATGAGGGCGTCGCGCAGATGCTGTTCTTCCAGGCCGCGGCCGATGACATCTGCGAGACGTCGTACCGCGATCGTGGCGGCAAGTACCAGGGCCAGACCGGTGTGACCCTGCCGCGGACCTGAAGATTGCAGGCGGTTTGTGGAGCCGAGCCATGCTCGGCTTCAAGGCGGGGCAGCCGAGCATGGCTCGGCTCTGCATGAACGAGGGCGGCGCAATGCGCCGCCTTCGTTATTTTCCGCGCCCGAACAGCATCGCGATGCCGACACCCACCAGCGCCACCGGCCACCAGGTCAGCAGCAGCTTGGACAGGTTCAGGTGCGTCCAGCCGAGATTGCTGGCGAGCATGAACAGGCCGATCAGGATCAGCAGGATGGCGGCAACGAGGTTGAATCGCATCGGGTCGGCGAAGGCTCAGGTGTGGGCCGGATATCCTAGCCGTTCCTTCCAGTAGGCGACATGCTGGTCCAGTGCGGCCGCTTCGTAGCGGTGCGCCGGACCGCTGCCCCAGACCGGGCCCGGCCAGGCCGGGTCACCGTCATGGCGGCCGATCACGTGGAAGTGCAGCTGGCGCACGATGTTGCCCAGTGCGCCGATGTTGATCTTCTCCACCCCGTCGGAGCCCTTCAGGGCCTTGCAGGCGCGGTTGAGCTCGGTGCGCAGCTTGTCCTGCTGCTCGCCGTCCAGCTCGATCCACTCGGTGACCCCGGCCAGGCGCGGTACCAGTACCAGCCAGGGGAATCGTTCGTCGTTCATCAGCCGCACTTGCGACAACGGTCCTTCGGCCACCAGCACGCTATCGGTGGCCAGGCGTGAATCGAGTTCGAATTCGCTCATCCAAGATGCTCCGAGAAGAAGTCCAGGGTGCGTTGCAGCGCCAGGGCGGCGCTGTCTGGATCATACGCATGTCCGACCTCCCGGTTGAAGGCGTGGTCGGCCGGATAGACGAAGGTTGCCATCTGCGGCAGCTTTTCGCGGTGGGCCTGGACGGCCTCCGGCGGGATGCTCCTGTCCTGGGCGCCGAAGTGGAAGATCACCGGCGCCTTCGGCGTCTCATCGAGGAACTGGACGTTGCGCGCACCGTAGTAGCTGACAGAAGGCAGGCCCAGGCGCACTGCGGACAGCATCGCCACCGTACCGCCCCAGCAGTAGCCGACGGTGCCGACCTTGCCGTAGGGGGCCAGCCGGGTGGCCGCCGCGCGGACCACTTCCAGCGCCCGTTCCATGCCCAGCGCGGCTACCCGTTCCAGCCCCTGCTTCACGCCGTCGGCGTCGTAGGGCAGGGCATCCGGATCGGCCTCGGGTCCATCGACCAGGTCGAAGAACGACGGTGCCAGCACCGCATAGCCTTCGGCGGCGAAGCGCTCGGCCACGCTGCGGATATGCGGGTTCGCGCCGAAGATTTCCTGCACCACCACCAGCCCGCCGCGCGCGGTGCCCTCGGGGAGTGCCTGCCAGGCCCGTACCGCGCCGTGGTGCGTATCCAGGGTGATCCACTCGGCCATCGTCATCTACTCTCGTTGCAGGGGACAGGGCTGCATTGTCGGTGCTGCGCGGGTTAGCGTGGTGTCAGCGGCTGTGCGCGATCGGGCGGTTGGCCATTCAGAGCCCGGCCGCCAACCCCGGTATACTGGCGCCCCTTCAGGCCCCCAGGAACCCCTGCCATGCCGGCAGGGGCCCAGGCCCCCAGAGTCCCGCGATTCCATGTCCCAGCTGAACCCCAAAGTCGGCTTCGTCAGCCTTGGCTGCCCGAAGGCCCTTGTCGATTCCGAGCGCATCCTCACCCAGCTCCGCTCGGAGGGCTACGACATCGTGCCGTCCTACGATTCGGCCGATGTGGTGGTGGTCAACACCTGTGGCTTCATCGATTCGGCGGTGACCGAGTCGCTGGACGCGATCGGCGAGGCGATGAACCAGAACGGCAAGGTCATCGTAACCGGCTGCCTGGGCAAGCGCCCCGAGCAGATCCGCGAGGCGTACCCCAACGTGCTGGCGGTGTCCGGCCCGCAGGACTACCAGAGCGTGATGGAGGCGGTGCACGAAGCGCTGCCGCCCAAGCACGATCCGTTCGTGGACCTGGTGCCCGACTACGGCATCAAGCTGACCCCGCGCCACTACGCCTACTTGAAGATTTCCGAAGGCTGCAACCACAAGTGCAGCTTCTGCATCATTCCGTCCATGCGCGGCAAGCTGGTCTCGCGCCCGGTCGATGAGGTGCTGCGTGAGGCCGAGCGCTTGGTGCGTGGCGGTGTGCGCGAGCTGCTGGTGGTGTCGCAGGACACCTCGGCCTACGGCGTGGACGTGAAGTACGCAGAGAAGATGTGGCGCAACAAGGCCTACCAGACCCGACTGAAGGCATTGTGCGAAGGCCTGTCCGAACTCGATGCGTGGGTGCGCATGCATTACGTCTACCCATACCCGCACGTGGACGAGGTAGTGCCGCTGATGGCCGAGAACCGCATCCTGCCGTACCTGGACATTCCGTTCCAGCACGCCAGCCCACGCATCCTGCGCCTGATGAAGCGCCCTGGCGCGGTCGAGAAGACTCTGGAGCGCGTGCAGAACTGGCGCCGCATCGCGCCGGACATCACCGTGCGTTCGACTTTCATCGTCGGCTTCCCGGGCGAAACCGAGGCCGAGTTCGAAGAACTGCTGTCGTTCCTGGACGAGGCACAGCTGGATCGCGTCGGTGCGTTTGCCTACTCGCCGGTCGAAGGTGCCACCGCCAACGACCTGCCCGATGCGGTGCCGGAAGAAGTGAAGCAGGAGCGCCTGGCCCGTTTCATGGAGAAGCAGGCGCAGATTTCCGCCGCGCGCCTGGAAGCCAAGATCGGTACCGTGCAGCAGTGCCTGGTCGATGCCATCGAAGGTGACATCGCCGTGGCCCGTTCCAAGGCCGATGCGCCGGAGATCGACGGCCTGGTGCATATCCAGAACGCCGACCAGGTGCCGCTGCGCGTGGGTGAGTTCGTCGACGTGGAAATCACCGAGAGCGACGAGCACGACCTGTACGGCGATGCGCTGCCGGCCGCTACCCGCCCGGCATTCGATCTCAAGATGCTGTGACCGCGGCGACGACCGCCGCCGGTGACGGCAGCGGTGTGCGCCGCTTCGTGCCGCCGCCGCGTGCGGCGGTCGATCCGCAGGTGTTCGCGCACCCGGTGTTTGCCGGGTTGCGCGACGTCCATGACCTGCTGGCCAGCCCTGAGTGGCCGTCCATTGCAGCGCTCGAGGCACGCCTCACGCTGCCCGGCAAGCACCTGGTCGAGCAGGATGCCGCGCTGCTGGCCGACGGCCTGCACTACGAAGCCCGCATCGCACAGGGGCGCATCGCCACCCGCGCCGACAACTGGCATGACCTGTTCAATGCACTGGTGTGGGCCCGTTACCCGCAGCTCAAGCAGGTGCTCAATGTGCAGCAGTGCAGGCATATCGCATCCATGCCGCCGGGCCAGCGCAATCGCGCGCAGGCCGCGCTGACCCAGTTCGACGAAACTGGTGTGATCGTGCGTGTGCGCGATGAGGACGTGTTGGCCGCATGGGACGTGCATGATTGGCCGGCGTTGTTCGAGCCTGCGCGCTGGCAGAGTGGTGACATCGCTATCGCTGCGATATTCGGGCACGCGCTGATGGAGCAGGCGCTGCTACCGGGGCGCCTGCTGGTCGGCAAGTGCGTGGTGGTGCACGGTGAAGTCGATGATGCCTGCGTTGACGCAGTGACCGCGGCCATCGCCGAGGGCAGGGCAGTGACCGATCCCCTGCAGTTGCGTCCGCTGCCGCTGGCGGGAATCCCGGGCTGGCACCAGGGACAGGATGCCGCCTTCTATGCAGATGCCGCGTACTTCCGCCCGCTGCGTGCCGGCCGCCAGTACCCGCCGCCGTTGCACGGATCTATGTAGAGTCGACTGTCAGTCGACTGCTCTTCGTTCCGAGGTCGTGAACGCCCGACAGAAGGCTTCGGCGAGTCATCAACCGCGATGAGGAGCGCGGTGCGTTTACCGTCCGGCTGCGGAGGTTTGTGCCGCGCTTGGCGCGGTAGTCGACTGACAGTCGACGCTACAGCGGTTCGTATTCCACGCTGATCACCGCGAAGGTGAACTGGCCGCCGGGCAGTTCCACCGAAAATTCATCATCCAGCCGCTTCTTCAGCAGCGCACGCGCCAGGGGGGAATCGATGCTGATCCAACCCAGCCCAGCATCGGTCTCATCCGGCCCGACAATGCGATAGCGGCTGGTCTCACCGCTGTCCACGTTCTCCAGTTCCACCCATGCGCCAAAGAACACCGCCAGCGGATCGGTCGGCGTGGTATCGACCACGCGTAGCGATTCCAACCGCTTGGTCAGGTAGCGCACACGACGGTCGATCTCGCCCAGCTGCTTCTTGCGATAGGTGTACTCGGCGTTTTCCGAACGGTCGCCTTCCGCAGCGGCCGCGGCCAGTGCCTTCACCACCTCGGGGCGGCGCACACGCCATAGGTCATCCAGTTCGGCCTTCAGCCGGGCGTGGCCGGAGGCGGTGATCAGGGCGGTACTCTTTTCTGCAGGGGGACGCCAACGCGACATGTGGTGCGACTTCTTTTCAGGGGAACGATGGGGTCGGATCCTTTTGCAGGAAAGGGATCCGACCCCAGTAGTTGCAGATCAGCGCTTGCCGCCGAAGATGCCACCCAGGATGCCACGCACGATCTGGTTGCCCAGCTTGGTGCCGACGGTGCGCGTGGTCTGCTTGGCCATGGTCTCGATCATGCCCTGGCGGCGCTTGGTGCCGAAGATCGCATCCTTGATCGCCTGGCCGAAACCGCCTTCCTGCGCTTCGTCCTGCTCGCGACTACGCGCGGCCGGTGCCTGCGCCTGTTCGACAGTCTTCTGCGCACGCTGGGCCAGCAGTTCGGCGGCCGATTCACGGTTGATCGCGGTGTCGTAGCGGCTGCCGACCGGGCTGCCGGCTCGCACCTGGGCACGCTCGGCCTCGGTGATCGGCCCCATCCGGCAGCGCGGCGGCGCGATCATCGTCTGCTGCACCGGCATCGGCACACCCTTGTCCTGCAGCGCGGACACCAGCGCTTCGCCGGTACCGAGCTGGCTGAGCACCTTGGCCACGTCCAGCTTCGGGTTCGGCACGAAGGTCTCGGCAGCAGTCTTCACTGCCTTCTGGTCGCGCGGGGTGAATGCACGCAGCGCATGCTGCACGCGGTTGCCGAGCTGGCCGAGGATGTTGCCCGGCACGTCATCAGGGAACTGCGAGCAGAAGTACACGCCCACGCCCTTGGAGCGGATCAGGCGCACCACCTGCTCGATGCGCTGCACCAGTGACGGCGGTGCATCGTCGAACAGCAGGTGCGCTTCGTCGAAGATGAAGACCAGCTTCGGCTTGTCCAGGTCGCCCACCTCCGGCAGCTGCTCGAACAGCTCCGACAGCAGCCACAACAGGAAGGTGGAATACAGCTTCGGCTTGAGCACCAGCTGGTCGGCGGCAAGGATGCCGATCATGCCGCGGCCGTCGTGATTGACCCGCATGATGTCGGCCAGTTCCAGGGCCGGCTCACCGAAGAAGTTCTCGCCGCCATCCTGCGCCAGGCGCAGCACCGACCGCTGGATCGCAGCGATGGACTGCGCGCTGACCAGGCCGTACTCGGTGGAGATGTCCTTGCGCTCCTCGGCCACCAGGCCGAGCAGCGCGCGCAGGTCGTCCATGTCCAGCAGCAGCAGGCCACGGTCGTCGGCCAGCTTGAACACGATGTCGAGCACGCCGGACTGGGTGTCGTTCAACTCGAGGATGCGCGCCAGCAGGGTCGGGCCCATCTCGCTGACCGTGGTGCGCACCGGGTGACCCAGCTTGCCGTACAGGTCCCAGAAAATGGTCGGGCTGGCGGCCGGTGCGTAGTCGGCCACGCCGATCTCGGCGGCGCGCTTGAGGAGGTTCTCGGCGCCGGTGCCGGGCACCGCCAGGCCGGACACATCGCCCTTCACATCGGCCAGGAACACCGGCACGCCCAGCCGCGAGAAGCCCTCGGCCAGGGTCATCAGGGTCACGGTCTTGCCGGTACCGGTGGCGCCGGCCACCAGGCCGTGGCGGTTGCCGAGTTTCGGCAGCAGGGTGACGGCCACATCGTCGGTGATGCCTTTGCCGAGCAGAATCGGATCCATGGTCCAGCCCTTGTGGTGAATAGCCAATGTTAACCGCCGGCGGTGACGGTCCGAAGGTCGGCTTGCCCGGACCTTGGCGGCGCCGCTACTCTGCCTGCCTGTTTCGCACACAGTGCCATCAATGCCCGTTCCTGTCCTGATTTCCCGCGGTTGGCCGCTGCTGGCCCTGGCCGGCCTGGTTTCCCTGGCGCCCGACGCCCATGCGCAGCGGGTTTCGGCCCGGGACAAGGTGAAGGTGGATGCGTTGCAGCAGCGCATGACCGTCGCCGAGAAGCGTTACAGCGATGCGCTGCTGCTGGTCGCCAATGCCGACCCCAAGGGCAGCAACGAAGCCGACGCCGCGCTGGAGGACATGGAAGATGTCCTCAACGACTGCGTGAAGCAGAAGGGCTGCCAGATGGGCACCCTGCTGGCCAGCTACAAGCGCCTGCTCAAGCACGACGCCGACGCGGCCGCCAGCGATGACGTGGCCGACGAGGGCGGTGATCGCCTGGAAGCCGACCCCGACCACATCGGCCCGCTTACCGCCGACGTACCGGAGGCCGCGCGCGCTGCCGCGCTGCTGAACGACAAGCGGCACGCCTTCGACAGCATGGTCGAATACAACCCGGCGGTGCAGGCCGGCATCCGCCGCTGGCTGACCGACATGCGCCCGGCGTTGCTGACCAGCTACGAGAACTACCAGAACCTGCGTGCGGTGATGTGGCCGGAGTGGGAGAAGCGTGGCCTGCCTGAAGCGCTGCTGTTCGGCATCATGGCCAAGGAGTCCAATGGCCGCGTGCATGCTTCATCGCGCGCTGGCGCCGCCGGGTTGATGCAGTTCATGCCGGCCACCGGCCGCCGCTTCGGCCTCGGCCCGGATGGCACCGGCTTTGACACCCGCTTCGATGCACGCAGTGCGGCCGAGGCCAGCGCCAGCTACCTCAACGAACGCCTGCGCGAACTGAACAACAACGTGGAAATGTCGGTGGCCGCCTACAATGGTGGCGAAGGCCGCGCCGCGCGCGTGTTCAAGCAGAGCGCCGGGCAGAGCTTCTGGACCGACAGCGTCTACAACCAGTTCCCCGGCGAGACCAAGGACTACGTGCCGATGGTGATCGCTGCGGCCTGGATCTTCCTGCACCCGCAGCAATACGGCGTGGAGTTCCCGAAGATCAGCGCGCAGCCGGCCACGCTGCGCCTGGCCAAGTCGACCACCATCTACGAACTGACCATCTGCCTGGGCAGCCACGGCACCCGCGATGGCTACATGCGCGCGCTGCGCAACCTCAACCCGCGCTATGAGGCCGATGGCTGGATCCCGGCCGGCACGCTGATCAATGCCACCACCCGCATCGCCGGCCTGTACCAGCGCAACTGCGTCAGTGGCCCGCGTGCCGACCTGGCCCGGACGCTGATCACCGCCGATCTGAACGCAGCAATCAAGCGCCCGGCCGCGACCAGCTACACCGGAAGCGTGGCCGTGGGCGGCGTGGTGCCGGTGGCCGATGCGGCCGCGTCCACCAGCGTGCCGACCACGCCGGTCGCTCCGGTGGCCACACCGCGCCCGGCGGCGCGCCCGAAGCCGGTGCGCAGCCACAAGGTGGGCCGGGGTGAAACCCTGGGCGCCATCGCGGCCAAGTTCCAGTGCGACGTGCCCACCCTGGCCCGCGCCAATGGCCTGAAGGCCCCGGCCTACAGCCTGCGCCACGGCCAGACGCTGAAGCTGCAGGGCTGCGACAAGTAATCCCCCGACCCTGGAATCCGCATGGACCTCGAAGACACCCGCAACCTGTTCGCCAACCTCCGCGAAAACACCGACTGGGACATCACCGGCCCGTTGCTGTGGGGGTACTTCTTCGTGCACTCCACTGCCGAGCCGTTGCAGGCACTGGCGCAGCACCTGCAGGCGCAGGGTTACACCTTCGTGGAATTGTTCGAACAGGATCCGGAAGAGGGCGACGCGCCGTTCCACGTGCTGCATGTGGAGCGCGTGGAGATCCACGACGAAGCCTCGCTTGACCGCCGCAACCAGGAATTCGCAGCGCTGGCCGCGGAGAAGGGCGTGGAAGACTACGACGGCATGGACGTCGGTCCGGCCCCGTCCCTGCAGTAACGCGCGTACCGGTAGTGCCGGCCGCTGGCCGGCAATGCTCGACGCGTTGGATCAGCGGAGATGCCGGCCAGCGGCCGGCACTACCGAAGCCTCAGCGCAGCTTCGCCAGCGCCTGGCCCAGCTGCACCGGGCTTTCAGCGCCCAACTGCGGGGCGAAGTCAGCCACGCCCGGCGGCAGCAGCACGATCACGGTGGAGCCGTAGTTGAAGCGCGCCATCTCGGTAAAGCGCTCCAGCCTGATGCCCTGGCCGCGGTAGTCCTTGCGGGTGATGCGGTCGCCATAGTGCGGAATCTCCTCGCCGCTCCACACGGTTTCCACCCCGGACACCAGCAGCGCACCGACCATCACGCTGACCATCGGGCCGAAGCTGGTGTCGAAGTGGCAGACCAGGCGCTCGTTGCGGGCGAACAGGCGCGGTACGCCGTTCACTGCCGCCGGACCAACGCTGAACAGGCGCCCCGGCACGTGCACGGTCTCACGCAGGGTGCCGGTCCACGGCATGTGCACGCGGTGGTAATCGCGCGGCGACAGGTACACCGTGGCGTAGAGCCCATCGTTGTATGGCTTGGCGTCCTCGTCACTGCCCAGCAGTTCGGCAGCGGTGAACGACTGGCCCTTGGCCTGGAAGATGCGGCCGGCCTCGATCTTCCCCAGCTGGCTGATGCGGCCGTCGGCCGGCATCACCAGGCTGCGCGGATCGGCGTCAGCCACGCGCGCACCCGGCTTCAGCGCACGGGTGAAGAACTGGTTGAAGGTCGCATAGCTGCGCGGGTCCGGGTTGGCCGCTTCGTCCAGGTTGACGTTGAACTTGCGGGTGACCGTGTCGATCAGCCAGCGCGATACGCGCGGATCGTCCGAGTACGCCAGCGAACGCGCCATCGAGGACAGCAGGCGGTGTGGCAGGGCGTACGTCAGGGCGGTGGTGAGGCTCATGGGGCGGTTTTCTCGGTCAGCTTCTGCAGGTCGCGGGCAATGGCCGGCGCGTTGAACGGGGGGCGTACCAGGCCGGCAAGGCGGCCCTGCGGGTCGAGCACGGCCAGGCTGGCCGAATGCTCGACGGTGTAATCCTCGGGGTTCTCGTCGAAATGCTTGCCCGGCACCTTCTGGAACACGAAGCCCAACGAGGTGGCGAAGCGCTCCAGCGAGGGAACGTCAGCGGTGGCGGCCAGGGTGTCCTTGTGAAAACCGTGCACGTACTCGCCGAGGCGGGTGGCGCTGTCGCGGTCGGGGTCGACCGAGATGAACAACACGCGTGGGCGCAGGCTGTCGGGCAGGGCTTCCCACTGGTTCTGCGCGCCGGCCAGCTCGGCCAGGGTGGTCGGGCAGACGTCCGGGCAGAAGGTGAAGCCCAGGAATACCACGGTCCAGTGGCCCTTCAGTTCGCCCGGGATCAGGCGGGTGCCGTCGGACTGGGCCAGGTTGAAGTCGGGCAGTTCGCGCGGCTGCGGGTACAGCGTGATCGCTTCGGTGGCCGGGGCATTGGCCGGCGGCTTCGGCGCGAACAGCTGCTGGGCGGCCAGCAGGCCGAGACCCGCCGCCAGGGCGATCAGCAGGATGATGCCGGCGTTGCGATTGAACATGGGGGCTCCCGCGCGAAGTGGGCCCCATCATACCGGCTGCGGCCCGATCGTTTCCGCCGCAACGGATGCCGCCGCGGGCGCCAGCCCCTATAATCGGGGGCCACTTTGCCCGCAGTACCGCCATGACCGCTGAAACGGCCGCCGAACTCCACACGATCATCGATCTGATCCGCTACGGCACCAGCCGTTTCAACGAAGCCGGGCTGACCTTCGGGCACAGCTACGACAATGCACTGGACGAGGCCACCCAGCTGGTGCTGCACAGCCTGCACCTGCCGCACGACCTCGGCCCGGCCTACGGCCAGGCGCGCCTGCTGCAGACCGAGAAGCAGCGCGTGCTGGAGCTGTTCCAGCGCCGCATCGACGAACGCATCCCGGCCGCCTACCTGACCGGTGAAGCCTGGTTCGCCGGCCTGAGCTTCAAGAGCGACAAGCGCGCCCTGGTGCCGCGCTCGCCGATTGCCGAACTGATCGAATGCGGCTTCGAGCCGTGGCTGGCCGGCCGCGATGTCAGCCGTGCGCTGGACCTGTGCACCGGTTCGGGCTGCATCGCCATTGCCATGGGCCACTACTACCCGAACTGGGAAGTGGACGGCGTCGACCTGAGCGACGATGCACTGACGCTGGCCGAAGAAAACAAGGAGCGCCTGCAGGCGCACAACGTCACTCTGCTCAAGTCGGACCTGTTCAACGGCCTGACCGGCCGCCACTACGACCTGATCGTCACCAATCCGCCGTACGTCACCAACGACGAAACCGATGCCCTGCCGCAGGAGTACTCCTACGAGCCGGAAATGGGCCTGCGTGCCGGCGACGACGGCCTCGACCTGGTGCTGAAGATCCTGCGCGACGCCCCGCTGCACCTGAGCGAGGACGGCCTGCTGATCTGCGAAGTGGGCGAATCCGAGCAGCACCTGATCAAGCTGCTGCCGGAAGTCGACTTCGCCTGGATCGAGTTCAAGGTCGGGCAGATGGGCATCTTCGCGGTCGAGTGCCGCGAGCTGATCGCCCACAGCGCGCGCATCACCGAACTGGCGGCGCAGCGCCCGTGAGCTCCAATTCGTTCGGCAAGCTGTTCACCGTCACCACGTTCGGCGAGTCGCACGGGCCGGCCATCGGCTGCGTGATCGATGGCTGCCCTCCGGGGCTGGCGCTGGACGCGGCCGAATTCGCCCATGACCTGCAGCGTCGCGCGACCGGCAAGAGCCGGCACACCTCGGCCCGCCGCGAGGCCGATGAGGTCGAGATCCTGTCCGGCGTGTACGAGGGCCTGACCACCGGCACGCCGATCGCGCTGCTGATCCGCAACACCGACCAGCGCAGCAAGGATTACGCGAACATCGGCCAGCAGTTCCGGCCGGGTCATGCCGACTACAGCTACTGGCACAAGTACGGCATCCGTGACCCGCGCGGCGGCGGCCGTTCCTCGGCGCGCGAGACCACCATGCGCGTGGCCGCCGGCGTGGTCGCCAAGAAGTGGCTGGCCGAGCGCTTCGGCGTGACCGTGCGCGGCTACCTGTCGCAGTTGGGCGACATCACCCCGGCTGGTTTCGACTGGTCGGCGGTGGAAGACAATCCGTTCTTCTGGCCGCATGCCGCACAGGTGCCCGAGCTGGAGGCGTACATGGATGCGCTGCGCAAGTCCGGTGATTCGGTCGGCGCGCGCGTGGACGTGGTCGCCGACAACGTGCCGCCGGGCTGGGGCGAGCCGATCTACGGCAAGCTCGATGGTGAACTGGCCGCCGCGCTGATGAGCATCAACGCGGTGAAGGGCGTTGAGATCGGTGACGGCTTCGCCAGCGCCGCACAGAAGGGCACCGAACACCGTGACCTGCTGACCCCGCAGGGCTTCGCCAGCAATCATGCCGGCGGCATCCTCGGTGGCATCTCCACCGGCCAGCCGGTGGTTGCGTCGATGGTGTTGAAGCCGACCTCCAGCCTGCGCCTGCCGGGCCCGTCGCTGGACACCGCCGGCAACGTGGTCGAGGTGGTCACCACCGGTCGCCACGATCCCTGCGTCGGCATCCGCGCCACCCCGATCGCGGAGGCGATGGTGGCGATGGTGCTGATGGACCAGGCGCTGCGCCATCGCGCGCAGTGCGGCGATGTCGGCACGATCACCCCGCGCATTCCCGGGCAGATCGATGGCTGACACGCGGCCGACCGTGTGGGTGAGCCAGCCGCTGATCGACGCGGCCATCGCGCCGCTGCGCGATCGCGTGCAGCTCCGCAGCACCGATGCGGTCACCGCCTGGTCGCCCGACCAGATCGCCGAACAGCTGGCCGGCGTCGACGGCGCGATCATCACCCTCAACGAGCGCATCGGTGCGGCCCAGGTGGCCGACGCCGCGCAGCTGCAGGTGATCGCCAATGTCGGCGTCGGCTACAACAACCTGGATGTCGATGCGCTCAGCGCAGCCGGCATCCTCGCCAGCAACACGCCGGACGTCCTGACCGAAACCACCGCCGATCTCGGTTTCGCCCTGTTGATGGCGACCGCGCGCCGGATCACCGAATCCGAGCGCTGGCTGCGCGAAGGCCAGTGGCAGCAATGGTCGTTCCAGACCATGCTGGGCGCGGATGTCCATGGCAGCACGCTGGGCATCCTCGGCATGGGCCGCATCGGCCAGAGCATCGCACGCCGCGGTGCACACGGGTTCGGCATGAAGGTGCTGTACCACAACCGTTCGCGGTTGCCGGCCGATACCGAGGCGGCGCTTGGCGCGACCTACGTGGACCTGGACACGCTGCTGGCGGAGTCCGACCACCTGGTCACGGTGCTGCCCTACACCCCGGCCTCGCATCACATCATCGATGCGGCGGCGCTGGCGAAGATGAAGCCGTCAGCCACCCTGGTGAACATCGCCCGCGGCGGCATTGTCGACGAACTGGCGTTGGCCGACGCGCTTGCCCGAGGCCGTCTGGCCGCTGCCGGCCTGGATGTCTACGAGGGTGAGCCGGCGGTGCGCCCCGAACTGCTGGCGCTGCGCAATGTCGTGCTCACGCCGCACATCGGCAGCGCCTCGCTGGCCACGCGCACGGCGATGGTACAGCTGGCCGTGGATAATCTGGTTGCCGGGCTCGGCCTGGACGGCGGCCCGTCGCGCATGCCGAGCGCGATCAACGCTGATGCGGCGATGGCCGCGCGCGTGACGCTGGGCAAAAAAACCGGGAAACGATAGGGAACCTCCGCGCGCCCCGCTTGAGGAGGTTCCCCGAACCCAGCTGTCGTGCGTGTTTCTTCCCCATTCCCGTTTTCGTGAGAGTTCCCCCATGAGCAATGCACAGCGCAGTTTCCACGTCGCCGTCGTCGGTGCCACCGGTGCGGTCGGCGAGACCATGTTGTCGATCCTGGCCGAGCGTGGTTTCCCGGTCGGTACCCTGAGCGTCCTGGCTTCCGAGCGTTCGGCCGGCGGCGAGATCGAATTCAACGGCCAGAAGGTCAAGGTGCAGGACCTGGCCACCTTTGATCCGAGCGGTGTCGAGATCGCGCTGTTCTCGGCCGGTGGCAGCGTGTCCAAGGAATACGCACCGAAGTTCGCCGCTGCCGGTGCGGTGGTGATCGACAACTCTTCGGCCTTCCGTTACGACGATGACGTGCCGCTGGTGGTGTCCGAGGTCAACCCGGAGCAGGTCGCCAACCGTCCGCGTGGCATCATCGCCAACCCGAACTGCTCGACCATGCAGATGCTGGTGGCACTGGCGCCGCTGCACCGCAAGTACGGCATCGAGCGCATCAACGTCTCCACCTACCAATCGGTGTCCGGCGGCGGCCGTTCGGCTACCGAGGAACTGGGCAAGCAGACCGGCCAACTGCTGAGCTTCCAGGAAATCGATCCGCAGCGCTTCCCGGTGCAGATCGCCTTCAACCTGATCCCGCACATCGACGACTTCCAGGACAATGGCTTCACCAAGGAAGAAATGAAGCTGATCTGGGAAACCCGCAAGATCCTCGGCGACGACAGCATCCTGGTGAACCCGACTGCGGTGCGCGTGCCGGTGTTCTACGGCCACTCCGAGTCGGTGGCGATCGAGACCCGCGACAAGGTCACCGTCGCCGAAGCGCGCGCGCTGCTGGAGCAGTCGCCGGGCATCGAAGTGGTGGATCGTCACGAAGCCGGTGGTTACCCAACCCCGGTCACCCACGCCTCGGGCACCGACGCGGTGTACGTCGGCCGCATCCGCGAGGACCTCTCGCACCCGCGCGGCCTGAACCTGTGGATCGTGTCGGACAACGTGCGCAAGGGCGCGGCGTTGAATGCCGTGCAGCTGGCCGAGCTGGTCGCCGCCGAGCAGCGCTGATTACAGCGGTTGCCTCACCGGTAGTGCCGGCCGCTGGCCGGCATTGCCGTGATCCTTGTGCCGGAGTGCACGCCGGCCAGCGGCCGGCACTACCTCAAGGGTCTTTCCGGTGGGTGCGGACCCCGGTCCGCACGCTTTATAGTGTCGCCCATGAATAAACGGGCCAGGGGCGCAAAGCGCCCGCTCCTCTATCTTTCCACCGCGCTGCTGGCCCTGGCCAGCAGTTCGGCACTCGCATTCGGCCTGGGAGACATCCGTGTCCTGTCCAAGCCGGGGCAGCCATTGCTGGCCGAAATCCCGGTGGTGTCGGCGGACCCGTCCGAACTGGAAAACCTGCGCGTGGCGCTGGCCTCGCCGGTCACCTTCGAACGCGTCGGCCTGCAACGGCCGACCGGGCTGGTCAGCGAGCTGCAGTTCGAGCTGACCCGCAATGCGCAGGGCAGGGCGGTGGTGCGCGTCACCTCGCAGGCCCCGGTGGAGACGCCATCGCTGAGCTTCCTGATCGAAGCTGACTGGGGCCAGGGCCGCCTGGTGCGCGAGTACTCCGCGCTGGTCGACGCGCCGTCCAGCGCGCTGGCCGTGGCCGAGCCGGAGATCGTCGCGCCGGCAGGCACGCTCTCCAATACCATCGTGCGCGAACCTGCACCGGCTTCGGCAACGGTGCCAGCGGCAGAGGCGCCCACTACGCCGCCACCTGCGGTGGCGCCTGCACCGGCACGCCCGCGTGCGGCCTCCGCGCCGGTCGCTGCACCGGCGGTCGATGGCAGCGTCACCGTGCAGCGCGGTCAGACCCTGTCGCAGATCGCCAGCGCGGTGGCGCGTGGCAACCAGGTCAGCCGCGACCGCGCGATGATCGCCCTGCTGCGCGCCAATCCCGAAGCCTTCATCCGTGGCAACGTCAATCTACTCAAGCAGGGCGCGGTGCTGCGCATGCCGGGCAGCGATGCGCTTGCCGCTGTCGATGCCGCCGAGGCCGCCGCGCTGGTGCGCGAGCACGCCGCGCAATGGCGGCAGGCGCGCACTGTGCCGCAACCGGCGGGTGCGGTCGCGCCGGCCGCCAAGGCGGCAACCGCGAACGCTTCTTCCCCGGCTGCCGCCAACGGGGCACGACTTGAGATCGCTCCGGCGCTGGCGTCCGACGCCGCGCACGCGGGCACAACCACCGGCACCGCTGCCGGCAGCGAGGGTGACATGCTGGGCAACGAACAACTGCGACAGGCGCGTGAGGACATCGCCACCCGCGATGCCGAGATCGGTGAACTGAAGCAGCGCGTGGCTGATCTGGAGAAGCTGAAGGAGCAGCAGCAGTCGTTGATCGCGATGAAGGACAACGACCTGGCTGCCGCGCAGCAGCGCCTGGCACAGGCGCCGGGTTCCCGTGATGCGGCAACGCCGTGGTACTGGCTGGTGCTGCCGGTGCTGCTGTTGGCGGCGGGCGCGGCCTGGCTGCTGCGTCGTCGCAAGCCGTCGCCGCTGCCGCCGCTGCGTGAGGAAGACGATGCCGCCGGCCTGGCCGCTGCGGTGCCGGCAGGTGCGGCGCTGGATACGCTGGCCGAGCAGTCCTCGTGGTCGCCGGCTGTTGCCGACAATGGTCGCCAGGAACCGGCGATGCCTGCCTGGGCGACCGAAACCGAAGTACACGACGTGGTGGTCGCCGAACCCGTCGCCGAGCACGCGGTGCGGGCCGAATGGCAGGCCGAGACACTGTGCGATGAGGACGCGGTGGCATTGCCCGAAGCGGTGACCGATCTGCCGCGCTGGGACGATTCCGCAACCACCGGCGACGAGGTTGTCGTCGCCGAGCCGCTGCAGGACGAACGCGTTGTACCGCAGGCGCCGGCCGAAGTGGCGGTGCCGGACTACGCACTGCATGCCGAACAGCAGCCGCAGTTCCGCGGAGTGTTCGATCTGCCGGCTGACGCGCATGAGAACGAGGCTCCGGCGGATACCGTACATCCCGAGGCCATCGACAGCATCGACCATGGCAGCGTCGACGCTTCTTATTCCGACGATATCGCGCCGAGCGCGGCCGCGCCCGCCGGCGACGCGGGCTGGTCGCCGCGTGCCGGCCAGGAGCGCCTGGAACTGGCCATTGCCTACCTCGATCTGGGCGACGCGCAGACTGCGCGCACCCTGTTGCTGGAAGTCGCCGAAGGCGGTGACCTGCACAGCCAGGCCCAGGCCCGCGAACTGCTGGCCCGCCTGCCGTGACCGAACCTGCCGACAAGGATCCTGCCATGAGCCGCGAGCGTCGCATCGACTACGTTGAATTCGCTTCCAGCGACCCGGCCGCAAGCCGCGCCTTCTTCGAGAAGGTGTTCGGCTGGTCGTTCGTCGATTACGGCAGCGACTATACGGCGTTCGACGATGGCCGCCTGCAGGGCGGCTTCTTCCGCGGCCAGCCGCAGCGGGCCAGCGACAGCGGCGCACCGCTGCTGGTGCTGTATGCCGACGCACTGGCACCGGTCGAGGCCGCCGTGCGCGACGCCGGCGGCGAGATCGTGCGCCCGGTGTTTTCCTTCCCCGGTGGCAGCCGCTTCCAGTTCGTCGAGCCCGGTGGCAACGAACTGGCGGTCTGGTCCGAACGCGATCCGGCCTGAGCGCCGCCCCATACGCAATATCGAGGTAGCACATGCGTTACGCGCTTGGCGTCGAATACGACGGCAGCGATTTCAGGGGCTGGCAGAACCTGGGCGAGGGCGGTCCCAGCGTGCAGGCCAGCCTTGAGCAGGCCCTGTCGTCGGTGGCTGATACGCCGCTGCAGGTGGTCTGCGCCGGCCGCACCGATGCCGGCGTGCATGGCCAGTGCCAGGTCGTCCATTTCGATACCGACGTGGTGCGCGATCCGCGCGCCTGGATGCTGGGCACCACCACCCGCCTGCCGCGCTCGATCGCGGTGCGCTGGTGCGTGCCGGTGGCCGACGATTTCCACGCCCGCTTCTCGGCACGCGCGCGTCGCTACCGCTACCGCCTGCTCAACCGCGAGGTGCGGCCGGCGCTGGACCGGCAGACCCTCAGCTGGGAGCGCCGGGCGCTGGACGAGACGCTGATGCACGCCGCCGGCCAGGCCCTGATCGGCGAAAATGACTTCAGCGCGTTCCGCTCCGTGCAGTGCCAGGCGCTGCATGCGCGGCGTGAGCTGCAATCACTGCAGGTCAGCCGCCAGGGCGAAGTGATTGAAGTGGCCGTGCAGGGCAATGCATTCCTTCATCACATGGTCCGCAATATCGTCGGTTCGTTGATCCTGGTGGGCAGCGGTGAAAAACCGGTGGAATGGATCGCCGAACTGCTGGCCGGGCGCGATCGCACCGTAGCCGGTCCCACCGCACCGCCGCAGGGCCTGGTGTTCCTTGGGCCCCTGTACCCCGACAACTGGCATCTGCCCGCCGAGGTCACGCTATGAGCCGCTCCTACTACCGCACGCGCATCAAGTTCTGTGGCATGACCCGTGCCGGCGATGTCCGCCTGGCCGGTGAGCTGGGCGTGGACGCAGTGGGTTTCATCTTTGCCCGCGAGAGCAGCCGCCGGGTTGCGCCTGCCGAAGCACGCGCGATGCGCCAGGCGATCGCGCCGATGGTCGATGTGGTGGCCCTGTTCCGCAACAACAGCAAGGAAGAGGTGCGCGAGGTGCTGCGCACGGTGCGGCCAACCCTGCTGCAGTTCCACGGCGAGGAAGACGAGAGCTTCTGCCGCAGCTTCAACATGCCCTACCTGAAGGCGATTGCCATGGGGGGCCGGGAAGAGGTCAATGCGCGGACGTTGCAGCTACGTTACCCCAGCGCGGCGGGGTTCCTGTTCGACAGCCATGCGCCGGGTGGCGGTGGCGGTACCGGCGTGGCCTTCGACTGGGGCCGTATCCCGACCGGCCTGCACCGGCCGTTCCTGCTGGCCGGTGGCCTGAACCCGGAAAACGTCTACGACGCTGTGCTTGCCACGCTTCCCTGGGGCGTGGACGTGTCCAGCGGCATCGAACTGGAGCCGGGCATCAAGGACGGCTACAGGATGCGCACCTTCGTCGAGGAAGTGCGCCGCGCCGACTGCACCGTGCTGGAGTAGGACCGGGAGGCTGCGGCGTCACGTTACCTGAGCTGGCCAGCGACCCAGCCCGCCAGGGCGTCGACGCGTGCGTCGGCCTGGCCATCCGGCCGCGCCAGCACCCAGAAGCCGCCGGTGGCGGTAAATTCCCACGGTGCGACCAGCCGGCCTGCGGCCAGGTCTTCGGCCACCAGCGGCTCCGGTGCGATCGCCGGGCCCAGCCCGGCTACCGCGGCTTCCAGCAGGTAGTACAGGTGCTCGAAGGCGGTGCCCAGCTGCAGCTTCGACACGTCCAGATCGTGCGCCTGTGCCCATGCCGGCCATGCCTGCGGCCGTGAGCTGGTGTGCAGCAGCGTCTCCTGCAACAGCGCCGACGGCGGTGCATGCCGAAGGCGCTGCGCGGCCGGATGCGATGGCGCCACCACCACGCCGACCCGTTCCGGCGCCAGCTCGCGTACCTGCCAGCCTCGTGGCCACGGGCCCTGCGCCAGCAGCAGCACGGCGTCCAGCGCCGCCTGCGCTTCGGTGAAACTGCCATCCAGTGCCGACCACTGCAGGCGCACGCCGGGCAGGGCAGCCTGCAATGCTGGCAGTCGTGGAATCATCCATCGCGCCAGCACGCTGCCACTGCAGCCCAGTACCAGCGCCGGGGCTGCTGCCGGCCGCCGCAGTTCGCGCACGCAGTCTTCGATGCCGCTGAAGGCCTCGCTGCATGCTGCCTGCAGCCGCGTGCCCGCAGCGGTCAGGCGCAGGCCACGGCCGGCCCGCTGGAACAACGCCAGGCCAAGGTGATCCTCCAGCAGCTTCAACTGCCGGCTGACCGCGCCGTGGGTGACGTGCAGGTCCTGCGCGGCGCGCCCAACGCCGCCAAGGCGGGCCGTCGCTTCGAACGCGCGCAGCGCATTGAGGGGAGGCAGCAGGGAACGGCTCATGTGAGATTTCCTGACGATATGCGCCAGATAATATCCATTTTCCGGTCATGACCCGTGCGCTAGAGTATCCACCTGTCTGAACCACCGGTCGTATCCATGTCTGCCTCCCCCATTGCCGACTATCACGCCTTCCCGGATGCCCAGGGCCACTTCGGCCGCTATGGCGGCAGTTTCGTTGCCGAAACCCTGGTCGGCCCGCTGCAGGAACTGGCCCAGGCCTATGACCAGGCGCGCCAGGATCCCGCATTCCAGCTGGCCTATGACCGCGACCTGGCGCACTACGTGGGCCGGCCGAGCCCGATCTATCACGCCCAGCGCCTGAGCGATCACGTCGGTGGCGCGCAGATCCTGCTCAAGCGCGAGGACCTGAACCACACCGGCGCGCACAAGATCAACAACACCATCGGCCAGGCCTTGCTGGCCGCGCGGATGGGCAAGAAGCGCATCATTGCCGAGACCGGTGCCGGCCAGCATGGCGTGGCCAGTGCCACGGTTGCCGCGCGGCTGGGCCTGGAATGCGTGGTGTACATGGGCGCCACCGACATCGAGCGGCAGAAGATCAATGTTTACCGCATGAAGCTGCTGGGCGCGACGGTGGTGCCGGTCACTTCCGGCTCGGCCACCCTGAAGGACGCACTCAACGAAGCCATGCGCGACTGGGTGACCAACGTGCAGGACACCTTCTACATCATCGGCACCGTGGCCGGCCCGGATCCGTATCCGCGCATGGTCCGTGACTTCAATGCCATCGTCGGCCGCGAAGCGCGTGAGCAGATGCTGGCCGAATACGGCCGCCTGCCGGATGCGATCACCGCCTGCGTGGGCGGCGGCAGCAATGCGATCGGCCTGTTCCATGCCTTCCTCAACGACCGCCAGGTCGAGATCGTCGGCGCCGAAGCCGCCGGTGACGGCATCAACACCGGCCGCCACGCCGCTTCGATCGCTGCCGGTCGCCCCGGTGTGCTGCACGGCAACCGCACCTATGTGCTGTGTGACGACGACGGCCAGATCATCGAGACCCACTCGGTATCAGCCGGCCTGGACTATCCGGGCGTCGGCCCGGAGCACGCGTTCCTGGCCGATACCGGTCGCGCACGCTATCTGGGCATCACCGACGAGGAAGCGCTGCAGGCCTTCCACCTGCTGGCGCATACCGAGGGCATCCTGCCGGCACTGGAATCCAGCCATGCGCTGGCGCAGGCGATCAAGCTGGCGCGTGAGCGACCGCGTGACCAGATCGTGCTGTGCAATCTGTCCGGCCGTGGCGACAAGGACGTGCACACCATCGCTGCGCGCGAAGGGCTGGTGCTGTGAGCGCGCGGCTGCGGAACAGCGGGGTGCTTCTGCTGGTGCTGGGCCTGGCCGCGTGCCAGCCGCCGGAACCGCCAGTGCTTGCGCCGGCTGCCAAAGCCACCGCGCAGCCCGCACAGCAGCCGGCCGCCAACGATGACCTCGACCCGATGGCGCGTACGCCGATCGTCGATCCGCCGTCTGCGGAAGAGAGCAACGGCGACAACGCTCCCGCCGTCGCCTCGGTTGCACTGGACCATGCCGGCGAAGTGCTGGTTGGCCAGCACATGGGGGACCTGAAGTCACTGGGGCCCTGGAAGGCACAGGGCGCGAAAGAGTTCTTCGAAGGCGACTGCGAGTACTACGACGGCAGGGGGTTGCCGCCGGGCGTGTCGATGATGACCGACGACGACCGCGTGGTCCGATTTGATCTGAAGCCGGGCGACGACCCGGAGCTGCCGGTTGAACAGCCCGGTCCATTCGGCCTGCGCATCGGCATGACCCGTGCCCAGGCCATGGCGCAGTTCCCGAAGCCGCCGGTATCCAGCCCGCATGCCTACGACGGTGACCAGGGCGAGTACCTCACCTGGCAGGACCCGGGTTCGAACCTGGGCATCCGCCTGGAACTGTTTGAAGGGAAGGTCACCCGGATGTACTGGGGAACCAGCGATGCGATTGAACTGATTGAAGGATGTGCCTGAGATGCCTGTATCCCGACTCGATGCCTGTTTCCAGCGCCTGCGCGAGCAGCAGCGCAAGGCGCTGATTCCCTTCATCACTGCCGGTGATCCCTCGCTGGAGGCCACCGTGCCGGTCATGCACGCGCTGGTTGAGGCCGGTGCCGATGTGATCGAGCTGGGCGTGCCGTTCTCCGATCCCATGGCCGATGGCCCGACCATCCAGCGCAGCTCCGAGCGCGCGCTGGCACGGGGGGCTGGCAGCCGCTACGTCCTGCAGGCCGTGGCGCAGTTCCGCGAGCGCGACGCGCAGACCGCGGTGGTGCTGATGGGCTACCTCAACCCGGTGGAGATCCATGGCTACGCGGCCTTCGCCAAGGCCGCCGTCGACGCAGGCGTGGACGGCGTACTGCTGGTCGACCTGCCGCCGGAAGAAGCGGGTGAAGCGCAGCAGGCCTTCGATGCAGCCGGCCTGGCACTGGTCCTGCTGGCGTCGCCGACCACCAGCGAAGCGCGGGCCGACAAGCTGCTGGCGCTGGCCCGTGGCTACCTCTACTACGTCAGCTTTGCCGGTGTCACCGGCGCGTCCGAACGCCTGGACAGCGATGCCGCCAGTGCCCGCCTGCAGGCCCTGCGCGCGCGCGCTTCAGTGCCGGTGGTTGCTGGCTTCGGCATCAAGGACGCCGCCAGTGCGGCGGCGATGGCGCGCCAGGCCGATGGCGTGGTGGTCGGCAGTGCATTGGTGGCGGCGCTGGCCGAAGCGGGCTCGGCTGAAGAGGCCGCGCAGCGTGCTGGAGACTTCCTGGCCCCGCTGCGGCAGGCGCTGGACGCGTAACGGTCGTGCCGGCCGCTGGCCGGCATCTGCCTGACGGCCACATGCAGTGCTGCCGGCCAGCGGCCGGCACTACCCATGGGTCTGCACGTAGGGGGCTGCCGGCCAGCGGCCGGCATGACCCAGCACCTAAACGTACGTCCCAGCATGGTTTTTTCCGGCGGCTCCGTGGCCGGCAAGGGGGTGCACGGGCAGGGAAAGCGGAGCTAGACTGTCCGCCTTTGCGGCCCTCGGGCCGCCCTGAACGGAAGTGTCCTCCCGCATGAGTTGGCTCAGCAAGTTGATGCCGTCCGGCATCCGCACCGACAACACCCCCAGCAAGAAGCGCAGTGTCCCCGAGGGCCTGTGGGAAAAGTGCAGCAACTGCGGCAGCGCGTTGTACCGTCCGGAACTGGAAGAGAACCTGGAGGTCTGCCCGAAGTGCGGCCACCACATGGCGATTCGCGCGCGCGCGCGCCTGGCCGCCCTGTTCGACGCCGACAGCACTACCGAGATCGGTGCGCGCCTGGGGCCGACCGACCTGCTCAAGTTCAAGGACCAGAAGAAGTACAGCGAGCGCATCAAGATCGCGCAGAAGAACACGGGTGAGTACGACGCGCTGATCGCCATGCGCGGTCTGCTCAAGGGCCGTGCACTGGTGGCCTCGTCGTTCGACTTCGCCTTCATGGGCGGCTCGATGGGCTCGGTGGTGGGTGAGCGTTTCGCGCTGGCCGCCGAAACCGCAGTGGAGATCGGTGCCCCCTACGTGTGCTTCTCGCAGAGTGGCGGCGCGCGCATGCAGGAAGGCCTGTTCTCGCTGATGCAGATGGCCAAGACCTCGGCCGCACTGGGCAAGCTGCGTGAAGCGGGCCTGCCGTACATCTCGGTGCTGACCCACCCGACCACCGGTGGCGTGTCGGCCTCGTTCGCGATGCTGGGCGACATCAACATCGCCGAGCCGCAGGCGCTGATCGGCTTTGCGGGTCCGCGCGTGATCGAGCAGACCGTGCGCGAGAAGCTGCCGGAAGGCTTCCAGCGTTCGGAGTTCCTGCTGGAGCACGGTGCCATCGACCAGATCTGTGACCGCCGCGAGATGCGCGACCGTCTGTCCGATCTGCTGGCAATGCTGGGTCGGCAGCCGGCGCCGGAGGTGGCTTGATGGGTGCCCGCAAGTACTTCGGAACCGATGGCATCCGCGGAAGGGTCGGCCAGGGCGTGATCTCGGCCGACTTCGTGCTGCGCCTGGGCAACGCCCTGGGCCGTGTCCTGGTCGCCCAGCGCGGCCAGGACGGGCGCCGGCCGATCGTGGTGATCGGCAAGGACACCCGCATTTCCGGCTACATGTTCGAAGCGGCGCTGGAGGCCGGCCTGGTCGCTGCCGGCGCCGACGTACAGCTGCTGGGGCCGATGCCGACCCCGGCGGTGGCGTTCCTGACCCGCACGCTGGGCGTGGACGCCGGCATCGTCATCAGCGCTTCGCACAACCCGCATCACGACAACGGCATCAAGTTCTTCTCCGCCCAGGGCGAGAAGCTCGACGACGCCACCGAACTGGCCCTGGAAGCGGCGCTGGACGTTCCGTTCACCACCGCCGAATCGGAGAAGCTGGGCAAGGCTTCGCGCGCGCGCGAAGCGGTCGGCCGCTACATCGAGTTCTGCAAGGCCAGCGTGCCGCGCGCGTTCGACCTGCGTGGCGTGCGCCTGGTGCTGGATTGCGCGCACGGTGCCACCTACCAGATCGCACCGCTGCTGTTCCGCGAACTTGGCGCCGAGGTGATCGGCATCGGTGCCGAGCCCAACGGCGTCAACATCAACGCCGGTGTGGGTTCCACCCATATCGACAACCTGGCGGCCAAAGTCCGCGAGACCCGCGCCGATCTCGGCATCGCCTTCGATGGTGATGGCGACCGAGTGCTGATGGCCGACGACCAGGGCAACCCGGTCGACGGCGATGACCTGCTGTACATCCTGGCCCGCGCCTGGAAGGACGAAGGCCGCCTGCACGGCCCGGTGGTCGGCACGCTGATGAGCAACTACGGCGTGGAGAAAGCTTTCGCCGATCTGCAGATCCCGTTCGTGCGCAGCAACGTTGGTGATCGATACGTGCACCAGGCGCTGGTCGAAGGCGGGGGCGTGCTTGGCGGTGAGGCCTCAGGCCACCTGCTGTGCCTGGACCGGGCGACCACCGGCGACGGTATTGTCAGTGCCCTGCAGGTACTGGTGGCACTGCGCAACGGCGGCCAGACCCTGCGCCAGGCGCTGAAGGGTTTGGAGCGGGTGCCGCAGAAAACGGTCAACGTGCGGTTGGGCAATGTCTCGGCCAAGGCCACGGTGCAGGCCGCCAGTGTGCAGGCCGCGCTGGCGGCCGCGCAGCAGTCGGTGGCCGGCCGCGGTCGCGCGTTCCTGCGCCCGTCGGGTACCGAGCCGGTGGTGCGGGTTACCGTCGAAGCCGATGACGCCACGCTGATGCAGGAGACACTCGATCGCTTGTCCGCTGCGGTGCGCGAAGCCGCTGCCTGAGCAGCGTGGCAATCCCGCGTGTTGCACCCGACATGGCCGCGTATGCGGCCATGTTTTTTTCTGGGAGGGGGACTCAACCGTGCGCGACCCGCGATCGCGTTCAGCTGCGGCTGCGCACCTTGTGACGCGTCGTGTACGGGCGTTTCCGACCGCTGGGTCCTGCCCGCATCAGCGCGCGGGCAGGTGCTCTGGCATTGCACCTTGTGCGGCGCGTGACATCGCCCGCTGCCACTTCCAGGTGTCCCGGCACATGTCGGTGAGATCGTGACGCGCCTTCCAGCCCAGCTCGCGCAGCGCCAGCGAGGCATCGGCGAAGCTGACCGCGATGTCGCCATCGCGCCGCGGTACGATGCGGAACGGAACCCGCACGCCGGTGGTGAGTTCGAAGGCCTGGATCAGTTCCAGCACGCTGTGGCCCTGGCCGGTGCCAAGGTTGAGGGTGATGCTGCGCCGCTGGTCGCGAAGGAACTGCAGGGCCAGCACGTGGGCGCTGGCGACGTCCTGCACATGGATGTAGTCGCGCACGCCGGTACCATCATGGGTCGGATAGTCGTCCCCGAAGACCTGGACCTCCGGCAGCAGCCCGGCGGCGACCTGCGCGATGTAGGGCATCAGGTTGCTAGGCGTGCCATGCGGAAGCTCGCCGATCAGCGCGCTGGCGTGGGCGCCGACCGGGTTGAAGTAGCGCAGCGTCGCGATATGCAGGTCCTGGCCCGTTGCTGCCAGGTCGGCAAGCAGCTGCTCGACCACCAGCTTGGTGCGCCCATAGGGCGTCATCGCACAGGTTGAAGCGGTCTCGGCCACCGGGCAGTGGTCCTGGTTGCCGTACACCGTTGCCGAAGAGCTGAAGACCAGCAACTGCACGCCTGCATCCTGCATGGCACCGAGCAGGGCAATCGAACCGCTGATGTTGCTGTCGAAGTACTGCAGTGGAATCTTCTGGGACTCGCCCACGGACTTGAGCGCTGCGAAGTGCAATACGGCATCGATCGCGTGCTCCTGCATCAAGGCGGCCATGCGCGGCCGGTCCCGGATGTCAGCCTGCACGAACACCGGTGCCGTGCCGGTGATCCGTCCGATGCGCTCGACCACGCTGGCGTCGCTGTTGCACAGCGAGTCCACGATGACCACGCCGTGCCCCTGCTGCTGCAGCTCCACGCATGCATGCGAGCCGATGTAGCCAGCACCGCCGGTCACCAGTGCGTTCATTGCCTTCACTGTTCCTTGGAGTCCATTCGAAAACCGGGTGTTGCCGCGATCAAGATGAACGTGGCCTCCTACGGGCCAGGCACCATCTTCTTCTGCCGCGCCTTGAAGCCGTTGAAGATCGGCGCGATCAACGGGTTGTAGCTCCATGCGATGCGCTTGCGCAGCCAGCTGGCCGGCCGGTTGCGGATCGCGAAGCGATAGATCCGCTCCGGATCGCCGCCAATCACGTTGCGGCCGAAGGGATGGGTGGTGTGCAGGTAGCGGAAGCCCTGTTCGCGTGCCACTTCGATGTAGTCATCGTCGAAGTCACCATAGGGCCAGCACAGCGTATCGGAGACTTCGCCGAGCTTCTCCAGCAGCGTCTGCTTCGCCATGGCCAGGTCGCCGCTGATGCCTTCGCGGCGCTGCGCACGGTCCAGGTCATCGCGCTTGAGCCAACGGGTGTGGCTGTGGGTATGGCAGTGGACCTCGAACGTGCCGGCTTCGATTGCCGCACGCGCTTCGCTCCAGCGCATCATCACTTCGTCGCTGCGGCCCTGCTTGTAGATCAGGTCCTCGCAGGCGCGATGTTCCGGCGTGGCCGGCAGCTCGGCGCCTTCGATGCCTGCATGCGGGCGGATCGGACCTTCGTGCATCCAGCCGGTGACCACGAACACCACCGCATGCATGCCGTATTTCTGCAGGATCGGATGGGCGTAGACCCAGTTGTCCAGGTAGCCGTCGTCGAACGTGATCACGATCGATTTGCGCGGCACCGGCTTCCCGGCGAGAAAGCCGGCGTACTGGTCCAGCGTCAGCGAGGTCCAGCCGGTCCGTGCGAGCCAGGCGATCTGGCTCTCGAAGTTCTCCGGGGATACGGTGATCATTCCCGGCGAGTTGCTGACATGGTGGTGCATCAGCACCGGTACGGTTCTGGCGTTAGCCATGACCCAGCTCCTTCAACCATTGGAGGTAGTAGTTTTCAGTGGCCTCTCCGTGGCCTGCCGCGCTGAACTGCTTGGCGCTGCGGATCCAGTCCCAACCGGCGCGGCCCATCTGCCGGCGACGTTCCTGATCATCCACCAGCAGCCGCAACGCACCAGTGAGGGCGGCGTCATCACCCAGCCGGGTGAGGATGGCATTGCTGCCTTCCACCAGCATTTCAGGCACGCCGCCAACGCGATGCGAGACGATCGGCAGTGCCGCCTGCGCCGCCTCGAGGAACACGGTCCCCGAGGCTTCCTTGTGGGTGGCCAGGGCGAAGATGTCGAAACCGGCCATCAGCCGGTGTGCGTCGCTGCGGAAGCCGAGCAGGTGCACCTGGCGCTCCAGCCCGAGTTCGCTGCGCAGGGCCTGCAGGCGGCCCATGACCGGCTCGCCGTCGCCGACCACGGCCAGGTGCAGGTCGGGATTGGTCTTGCATAGTGGCGCCATGGCGCGCAGCAGCTCGGCATGGCCCTTGGGCCCGCGCAGCACGGCCACGCAGCCGACCACGATGTCGCGCTCGGCGAAACCGAGTTCGGCGCGGACCTGTGCGCGGGTGGCCTGCAGGTTCTCCCAGGGATCGCCCTGCTCGGTCATGCCCCAGCGCGGTGGCGTCGCCATGGGGGGCACGATGCCGATGTGCTCGGCGGCAATGCCGCGGTCGACCAGCAGCCGCTTGACGAAATCGCTGACGGTGATGATCCGGTGCGGAAGACCGGTATAGGTCAGCAACGAATTGACCGGACTCATCAGGTGGCGCGAGCGCACCACCAGTGGCGTGCCGCCCAGGCGTGCGCCGGCCGCGGCGATCAGTGCGTCGCGGCGGCTGGTGGTGTTGACCACGTCGTAGCGTTCGCGGCGTACCAGGCGTGACACCGACCAGATGCCGCGCAGCAGCCGTGCCAGGCCGCCCATGCGCAGGGTATGCACGGTGAAGCCATCGTCGCGCGCGAGCTGGGCCAGGCGGGCATCGGGCTGGCACAGCAGCGACACCTGGTGCCCACGCGCACGCATCACCTGCATGTGGCGGAAGATGTAGATCTCCTGGCCGCCCATTCCCCGGGCAGCTTCGGTATGCAGGATCCGCAGCGAGCGTTTCATGGAATCCATCCTCTGTGGTCAGCGGTTGCGGAAGCGGGTCAGCGCTTCCCATGCGGTACGGACGGCGCCGGCATCCGGTGCCTGGCGCGGCAGCGGGCGGTAGTGCCGGTCGAGCGCGGTGGCGTTGCCGAACTTGTCGAACACGTAGATGGCATCGCCATGGCGGACGGCGCGTTGTGACCAGCTTTCCACCACCAGTGCGCGCTCGCCTGCGGGTTCGGCCAGCAGATCCTGGCCGGTGCTGAAGTCGCTCAGTGCGTTCTCGCAGCCCAGGGCGTGGCGCATCAACGTCGGCACCCAGTCCTCATGTGAACTGGTGCGTGTCTCATGGCCGCTGGGCTGGCCGGGCCAGTGCAGCACGAACGGTACCTGCAGCTGGTAGTCGGAGAAGTTGCCGTTGTGGCCCCAGTAGTTCAGCTTCAGGTCGTTGAACTCCTCGGCGTGGTCGCCGGTGACCAGGACGATGGTGTTCTGATCCAGGCCCTGCGCGCGCAGATCGTCCAGCAGGGTGCCGACGAGGCTGTCGGCGTAATGCACGGCGGTCCGGTAACGGTTCAGTTCCGGGGCCGGGTCGTGGTCCGGACCGAACCTGAGGAAGTCGATTTCCTGCGCCATCGGGGTCGCCAGCGGCGGGTAGCCTGCGGGCACGTGGTAGGGCGCATGGGTGGAATCGAGGAAGACGAAGCCGAACCACGGCGTGTGCGCTGCCTGGCTTGCACGGATGTCCTTCTGAAGCGAGGCCACGATGCTGCTGTCACGGCCTTCCGAACCCAGACCGGGCGGGCCCTGGTGCAGCTGGTCGCGGACGTCCGCAAATGCAGTGCGGTCGAATTCCGGGCTGTACATCGGCGCGCTGCCGTACAGATGCAGGTCGTACCCCTGCTGGCCCAGCACCTTGAACAGCTGTGAGCCGCGCTGTTCGTCAAGCATGCTTTGCCAGTAGCCGCCCGGCAGGCCGTAGAGCAGGCCGAACAGGCCATAGCGGGTGGCGTTGCCCGTGCTGAAATGGCGGTCGTAGACACGAGCGGAGGCCGCCAGTGCCGAGGTGTTCGGCATGATCTGCGGAGTAAGCGCATCGTGGCGCAGCGATTCCAGCACGACCATCAGTACATTGGGCCGCTGTGGGCTCTGGCAGCGCAGTGGCTGCAGCGGATACAGCAGCTGCGCATGGCGAGGATCGGGCAGGCCGACCTGCTGTTCACTGACCACGCCCAGCCTGCGCATGAAGCTCTTGGCGGTGATCGGCTGGGCCCAGGGCAGGTAGTTCCACTGGGCAATCACGTCACGGTCGCCGCGTGCGTCGTAGTAGGCGGTGGCCACCTGGCCGCTCGCCATCAGCAGGGCGACCACCGCCCAGGCCTGCAGCACCCTGCGCCGGCGGGGCGCGGCCGGCAGCAGCTTCCAGCACGCCCAGGCCAGGATGCCCTCGGCGGTGAAAATGGCCGCCACCAGCAGGCCGACCTGCACCCAGGTCTTCCACGACAACGCAACCTGGTCCTGCAGGGCGCCGCCGAACACCATGTTCAGGACCATGGCATTGAGGTGGAAGCGGTACAGAGTGAACACCTTGGCGTCGACCAGCAGCAGGCACAACCACAAGCCCTGCAGCAGTACCGCACTGATGCTCAGCGTGCGCGCGCTGCGCGGCCACAGGCCCAGCAGCAGTGGCAGCGCGCCGGCCAGCGCGCCGAAGGCGAGCAGGTGCCCGGGCAGGGCAATCGCGAGATAGGCCAGGCCCTGGTGGCCGCCCGGGTTGTCGTACAGCGGCACGTTGCCGAGGGTGATCATCGTCGCCAGCAGCGCATTGCCCAGGACGAACAGGGACCACCACGCAAGCCGGCGCCAGCGAAGGGCAGGGCCCGCAGAGGGAAGGGCGATGGCGGCTGGGGCGTCGGGCATGGTGCGTCGGGTCGGGGAGGCGCGGTCGGGGCTTGCGCTGCCAACGTGATGGATTCGTTAAATTATGCGCAGGTCGCGCATTGTATCGATTTGTTTCCGAGGATCGAGTAGCGTCCGCCGGGTGATCTGTCACAATGTTCAGGCGGGCCATGAATGCGCAGGCCCCCCAGACCCAATGACAAGCCAGGAATTGCTGTGAGCCAGATCCCCACCCTCGACATCACCCGTTTCGACAGCGACCGCGAGGCCTTCGTGGCCGAGCTGGGCGCGGCCTACCGCCAATGGGGATTCGCGGGCATCCGCAACCACGGCATTCCGCAGGCCGACATCGACGCGGCCTACGATGCCTTCAAGGCCTTCTTCGCCCTGCCGGAAGAGGTCAAGCGCAAGTACCACGTGGCCGGCAGCGGCGGCGCCCGCGGCTATACCCCGTTCGGCGTGGAAACCGCGAAGGGCTCCAAGCACTTCGACCTGAAGGAGTTCTGGCACATCGGTCGTGAAATCGCCGACGACTCCAAGTACCGCGACGTGATGGCACCGAACCTGTGGCCGACCGAGGTCGAGGGCTTCCGTGAGCGCGGCTACGGCCTGTACCAGGCGCTGGACAACCTGGGTTCGCGCGTGCTGTCCGCGCTGGCCCTGCACATCGGCCTGCCGGAAGACTTCTTCGCCGACAAGACCAACTTCGGCAACTCGATCCTGCGCCCGATCCACTACCCGCCGATCACCACCGACGACATCCCGAACGTGCGTGCCGGCGCGCATGGCGACATCAACTTCATCACCCTGCTGGTCGGCGCCAGCGCCGCGGGCCTGGAGGTGCAGTCGCATGAGGGCGAGTGGGTGCCGTTCACCTCGGACGCGGACACCATCGTGGTCAACATCGGCGACATGCTGCAGCGCCTGACCAACCATGTGTACCCGTCGACGATCCATCGCGTGGTCAACCCCCCGGGCGAGCTGGCCCGCCAGCCGCGTTACTCGGTGCCGTTCTTCCTGCACCCGAACCCGGATTTCCTGATCGACGTGCTGCCCTCGTGCATCACCCCGGAGAATCCGAGCCGGTACCCGGAGCCGATCACCGCCCACGGCTTCCTCGAGGAGCGCCTGCGCGAGATCAAGCTGAAGTAAAGAAAAGTGAGGCCGCCGAAAGGCGGCCTTTGTCTTTGCAGGGTTGCACCCTGCACCCGCGGTAGTGCCGGCCGCTGGCCGGCAAGTCCAAAGCCAAAGCGGCTCTGGGTTTCTGCGTGTTGGGCGGGGCGGTGTGGGTTGGCAGGACACGCCGTGAACCCCCAGACCGGCCCAGCCGCTGGCGGCTGTGCGTTCGGGCGCTTGCGAAGCAGTGCTTCGCAAGCAAAGCGCCCTCACCCCTGGGGGCTCGATGGCGCCATCCATGGCGCCAACGGTCCTGCCAACCCACACCTCCCCGCCTTCGACAGTTTCCCGGTGACGGTGGGTAAATCGCGATTCCCGGTGGGTGTCGACCTTGGTCGACGCGGTAGATCCACGCCATGCGTGGATGAGATATCTCTGTTCGAAGTGGGGTAGGGGTTGGTCCAGCCAGCAGCAACCCGGAATGCAGCTTTTGCCTTTGCTCTTGCTCTTCTTTTTTCTTTCCGTGGCGGGCGGAACCGCCGGACTGTGTCAGAGGCCGGGCGGGTGGGGATGGCGGGGGTGTCCGCGGCATGGATGCCGCGGCCAAGCCCTCAGGGACGGGTTTACGGCGACCCCCGGCATCCCCACCCGCCCGGCCAAGCTCACCAATCCAACCGGTGATACGCGACCGAACCCGCCCCCCGTCACGAGGGGCTGCGCCGTTGGCTGAAAATCCATGTAACCGCTTACAAGGAAACGGATTTTTGCCGCAGCAGGTATCATGACCGGCTGACTTCATACAGGAGCCACCCGCTCATGCGCCGCAAGATCGTCGCCGGAAACTGGAAGCTGCATGGCAGCCGTCAATTCGCCAATGAACTGCTGGGGCAGGTGGCTGCCGGGCTGCCGCTGGAGGGGGTGGACGTGGTGATCCTGCCGCCGCTGCCGTACCTGGGGGAGCTGGTCGAGGACTTCGGCGAGACCGGCCTGGCCTTTGGCGCGCAGGACGTGAGCAGCAACGAGAAGGGCGCCTACACCGGCGAGGTCTGCGCGGCCATGCTGGTCGAGGTCGGGGCCCGCTATGGCCTGGTCGGCCATTCCGAGCGCCGCCAGTACCACCACGAGAGCAGCGAGCTGGTCGCGCGCAAGTTCGCCGCCGCCCAGCACGCCGGCCTGGTGCCGGTGCTGTGCGTGGGCGAGACCCTGGAACAGCGCGAGGCCGGGCAGACCGAAGCGGTCATCGCCAGCCAGCTGGCACCGGTGCTGGAGCTGGTCGGCGCGGCCGGTTTCGCCCGGGCCGTGGTCGCCTATGAGCCGGTCTGGGCCATCGGTACCGGCCGTACCGCCACCAAGGAGCAGGCACAGCAGGTGCACGCGTTCATCCGTGGCCAAGTCGCGCGTATCGATGCTAGAATCGCTGATTCACTGCCCATTGTTTACGGCGGTAGCGTGAAGCCCGACAATGCCGGGGAACTGTTCGCGCAGCCGGATGTCGATGGTGGGCTGGTCGGCGGCGCCTCCCTGGTGGCCGCGGACTTCCTGGCCATCGCAAGGGCGGCGGCCGCGAACTAATCCTAGAAGTATTGTCCGAGGGCGGTTTCCAATGCTGATGTTGATCCTCAATGTCGTCTACGTGCTGGTCGCTGTGGCCATGATCGCGCTGATCCTGATGCAGCGTGGCTCGGGTGCGGCGGCGGGTTCGGGCTTTGGTGCCGGCGCCTCGGGTACGGTGTTCGGTGCGCGTGGCGCCTCGAACTTCCTGTCCAAGTCGACCAAGTGGCTGGCCGTCGTGTTCTTCGGCATCAGCCTCTTCATGGCCTGGTATGCCGGTCATGGCAGTCGTCCGGCGGCCGACCAGGATCTGGGCTTGATGTCCGCTCCGGCGGCGGTCGCTCCGGCGGCTCCGGCAGGCGAATTGCCGGCCGTTCCGAAGGCTGATGCGGTCCCGGCCGCCCCGGTTCCGGCCGCGAATGTGCCGGCTCAGGCGGAATCTTCGGTTTCTGGTGAAGAAAAGCCTTCGGAAGGCTCCCAGAAACACTGAAGCCGGTTACAATACGCGGCGCATCGGGAAGATAGTCTGATGTGATCGTTTGCCCAGGTGGCGGAATTGGTAGACGCACTACCTTGAGGTGGTAGCGACTTAGGTCGTAGGGGTTCGAGTCCCCTCTTGGGCACCATTTGTAAGTAAAGCGGGTTCACCTGGCGCGCAAGGCGCCAGGTAGATTCCCGTCCACTCCCCCATGCCAAAGCGCCTGCAGGCGCAGCGGCAGAGGCAAGAGAGAATCGCTGTGCTGGCCGAATATTTGCCGTCTCTGCTGTTTCTGATCGTTGCCACCGGTATCGGCATTACGCTGATGCTGGTTGGTCGATTCCTCGGTCCCCGCCGCCCCGATCTGGAAAAGCTGTCGCCGTACGAGTGCGGCTTCGAGGCCTTCGAAGACGCGCGCATGAAGTTCGACGTGCGCTACTACCTGATCGCGATCCAGTTCATCGTCTTCGACCTGGAAATCATCTTCATCGTGCCGTGGACCCAGGTCTTCATGGAGCTGGGCGCGCGTTCGCTCGTCACCATGGGTCTGTTCGTCGGCATGCTGTTCCTCGGTTTCATTTACGTCTGGAAGAAGGGAGCGCTGGAATGGGAGTGATTCAGACTCTCGATGGCCTCATGAACAACCCCACGCCGGAAGGCCGGGTTGATGACATCCTGCGGCCGGAAGGCGACAACCCGCTGCTGGAAAAGGGCTTCGTCACCACCAGCGTCGATGCACTGCTGAACTGGGCGCGCACCGGCTCGATGTGGCCGATGACCTTCGGTCTGGCCTGCTGCGCGGTCGAGATGATGCACGCCGGCGCCGCGCGCCTGGACCTTGACCGCTACGGCGTGGTGTTCCGCCCGTCGCCGCGCCAGTCCGACGTGATGATCGTGGCCGGTACCCTGGTCAACAAGATGGCCCCGGCGCTGCGCAAGGTCTACGACCAGATGCCGGACCCGAAGTGGGTCATCTCGATGGGTAGCTGCGCCAATGGTGGCGGCTATTACCACTACTCCTATTCTGTCGTGCGCGGCTGTGATCGCGTGGTGCCGGTGGACGTCTACGTCCCGGGTTGCCCGCCGACCGCCGAGGCGCTGGTGTACGGGATCCTGCAGCTGCAGAAGAAGATCTGGCGTACACAGACCATCGCCCGCTGACCCCTTCACCTGACAAGAGCGCGCCAAGCCCCCATGGCAGAGCAAGCATCCTTCATCGACCGACTCTCCGCACGTTTCGCTGGTGCGAAGGTCATCGTGGTCGAACCCCGCGGCGAAGTGACGCTGGAAGTGCCTGCCGCCGAGTGGCACGCCACCGCCCTGGCGCTGCGTGACGAGTTTGGTTTCGAGCAGGCCGTGGATCTCTGCGGCGTCGATTACCTGGGTTATGGCTCCGACGAATGGGACACCGCCGACGTGTCCTCGCAGGGCTTCAGCCGTGGCGTCGAAGGCAAGGCCCAGGGCCGTTTCGCGTGGGGTGAGTTCCCCACCGAGGAGAACGGTGCCGACGGTGCCCGCCCGCAGCACATGCCGACCCAGCGTTTCGCCGTGGTCGCCCAGCTGCGCTCATACCAGCACAACCTGATGATGCACCTGCGCTGCTTCGCCCCTGACGAAGCACTGCCGGTGGTGTCCTCGCTGACCGGCATCTGGCCGGGCCTGAACTGGTTCGAGCGCGAAGCGTTCGACCTGTACGGCGTGATCTTCGAAGGCCACCCGGACCTGCGCCGGATCCTGACCGACTACGGTTTCGTCGGCCATCCGTTCCGCAAGGACTTCCCGCTGATCGGCAATGTCGAAGTCCGCTACGACGAAGAAAAGAAGCGCGTGATCTACGAACCGGTCACCTCGGTGGAGCCGCGTGTCGGCGTGCCGCGCGTGATCCGCGACGACGCCCGTCTGCAGACCGCAGAAGGTGAGCGCGCGCAGGAGGCAGTGAAGTGAGCCACGTACACCAGGCCGGCGAAGCATTCGCCAGCAACGCCGCTGAAAGCCGGCAGGAAATCCGCAACTACACCATGAACTTCGGCCCGCAGCATCCGGCCGCTCACGGTGTGTTGCGCCTGATCCTGGAAATGGACGGCGAAACCATCATGCGCGCCGACCCGCACGTGGGTCTGCTGCACCGTGGTACCGAAAAGCTGGCCGAGTCCAAGCCGTTCAACCAGTCGATCGGTTACATGGATCGCCTGGATTACGTGTCGATGATGTGCAACGAGCACGCCTACGTGCGCGCGATCGAGACCCTGATGGGCATCGAGGCGCCGGAGCGTGCGCAGTACATCCGCACCATGTACGACGAGATCACCCGCATCCTCAACCACCTGATGTGGCTGGGCTCCAACGCGCTCGACCTGGGTGCGATGGCGGTGATGCTGTACGCCTTCCGCGAGCGCGAAGAGCTGATGGACTGCTATGAAGCAGTCTCCGGCGCACGCATGCACGCGGCGTACTACCGTCCGGGCGGTGTCTACCGCGACCTGCCGGACCACATGCCAAAGTACAAGGAGTCGCGCTGGCACAAGGGCAAGGCGCTGAAGCAGCTCAATGCTTCGCGCGAGGGCTCGCTGCTGGACTTCCTGGAGAACTTCACCGTCGAGTTCCCCAAGCGCATCGACGAATACGAAACCCTGCTGACCGACAACCGTATCTGGAAGCAGCGTACCGTCGGCATCGGCGTGGTGACGCCGGAACTGGCGCACCAGTGGGGCATGACCGGCGTGATGCTGCGTGGCTCGGGCGTCGCCTGGGACCTGCGCAAGAAGCGCCCGTACGCCAAGTACGATGCCGTCGATTTCGACATCCCGCTGGGCAAGGAAGGCGACTGCTACGACCGCTACCTGGTCCGCGTTGCCGAAATGCGCGAGTCCAACCGCATCATCAAGCAATGCGTGGCATGGCTGAAGGCCAACCCCGGCCCGGTCATGGTCAAGAACTTCAAGGTCGCTCCGCCCAGGCGCGAGGACATGAAGGACGACATGGAAGCGCTGATCCACCACTTCAAGCTGTTCAGCGAAGGCTACTGCGTGCCGGCCGGCGAGACCTACTCGGCGGTGGAAGCCCCGAAGGGCGAGTTCGGCTGCTACCTGGTCTCCGATGGCGCCAACAAGCCGTTCCGCGTGCACCTGCGTGCGCCGGGCTTCGCCCACCTGTCCTCGATCGATTCGGTCGTGCGCGGCCACATGCTGGCCGACGTGGTGGCGATGATCGGTACCTACGACCTGGTGTTCGGCGAGGTTGACCGGTAATGCCGTCCGCCACGCCAACGCCCGCTGCAGGCAGCCGGCGCAAGCCGGCGCCGCAGTTTCTGGAATTTCACGTTATGCATTTCGCTGAGGTCGGCCGATGAAGGCGACAGGTAATTTCGAGGCGGCGCGCGACGTCGACCCGATGGTGGTGCTGAGCGACAAGACCCGCGCTCACATCGATCACTGGCTGTCCAAGTTCCCGCCGGACCGCAAGCGCTCTGCCGTGCTGCAGGGCCTGCATGCGGCCCAAGAGCAGAACCAGGGCTGGCTGACCGACGAGCTGATCGCCGGCGTGGCCAAGTACCTCGACCTGCCGCCGGTGTGGGCCTACGAGGTCGCCAGCTTCTACTCGATGTTCGAGACCGAGAAGGTGGGCCGCAACAACGTGGCCATCTGCACCAACATCAGCTGCTGGCTCAATGGCGCCGAGGACATCGTCCGCCATTGCGAGAAGAAGCTGGGCATCAAGCACGGTGAATCGACCCCGGACGGCCGCGTCTACCTCAAGCGCGAGGAAGAGTGCCTGGCCGGCTGCGGTGGCGCGCCGATGATGGTCATCAACGGTCACTACCATGAGCGTCTGACCCTGGAAAAGGTCGACGAGCTGCTGGACGGGCTGGAGTAAGGGCATGGCACATCACCACGAATCCAAGGGTCCGGTCGGTCCCGCGCCGCTGCCGCACCAGGTGGTCTACACCACCCTGCATTACGACACCCCGTGGTCGTACGAAAGCTACCTGAAGACCGGTGGCTACGCCGCCCTGCGCAAGATCCTCGAAGAGAAGATCCCGCCGGAGCAGGTCATCGAGATGGTCAAGGCCTCGGGCCTGCGCGGCCGCGGTGGCGCAGGCTTCCCGACCGGCCTGAAGTGGTCCTTCATGCCCAAGGGCAACATGCAGAAGTACATCCTCTGCAACTCGGACGAATCCGAGCCGGGCACCTGCAAGGACCGCGACATCCTGCGCTACAACCCGCATTCGGTGGTGGAAGGCATGGCGATCGCCTGCTACGCCACCGGTTCGACCGTGGGTTACAACTACCTGCGCGGTGAGTTCCACCACGAGCCGTTCGAGCACTTCGAGCAGGCCCTGGCCGACGCCTATGCGAACGGCTGGCTGGGCAAGAACATCCTCGGCAGTGGCGTGGACATCGACATCTACGGCGCGCTGGGCGCCGGCGCGTACATCTGCGGCGAAGAAACTGCGCTGATGGAATCGCTGGAGGGCAAGAAGGGCCAGCCGCGCTACAAGCCGCCGTTCCCGGCCAATTTCGGCCTGTATGGCAAGCCGTCGACGATCAACAACACCGAAACCTATGGTTCGGTGCCGGCGATCATCCGCAACGGTCCGGAGTGGTTCAAGGGCCTGAGCCTGACCGCCAACGGCGGTCCTAAGTGCTTCTCGGTGTCCGGCTGCGTGCAGAATGGCGGCAACTTCGAAGTGCCGCTCGGCACCAAATTCCACGACCTGCTGGAAATGGCCGGTGGCCTGCGTCCGGGCCGCACGCTGAAGGGCGCGATCCCGGGCGGCGTGTCGATGCCGGTGCTGACCGCGGCCGAGCTGAAGGACCTGCCGATGGACTACGACACCATCCGCGCGCTGGGCTCCGGCCTGGGTTCGGGTGCGATCGTGGTGCTGGACGACAGCGTCTGCTGCGTCAAGTTCGCCTGCCGTATCAGCCAGTTCTTCCACAAGGAATCCTGTGGCCAGTGCACCCCGTGCCGCGAGGGCACCGGCTGGATGCACCGCGTGCTGGAGCGCATCGTCGCCGGCAAGGCCACGATGGAAGACCTGCACCAGCTGAAGGCGGTGGCCGGCCAGATCGAAGGCCACACCATCTGTGCGTTCGGTGAAGCGGCTGCATGGCCCATCCAGGGCTTCCTGCGCCAGTTCTGGGACGAATTCGAGTACTACATCGTCAACGGTCATTCGATGGTTGACGGCAAGAAGGTGGAGGCAGCCGCCGCATGAGCGCGCAACCCGTAAACCCGAACGTGCCACCGGATCACGTGACCATCGAAATCGATGGCAAGTCCCTGGTCGTGCCCAAGGGTTCGATGATCATCCAGGCGGCCGACAAGGCCGGCATTTCGATTCCGCGCTTCTGCTACCACGAGAAGCTGCCGATCGCCGCCAACTGCCGCATGTGCCTGGTGGACGTGGAAAAGTCGCCGAAGCCGGCGCCGGCCTGCGCCACTCCGGTGATGGATGGCATGAAGGTCGCCACCCGCAGCGAGAAGGCACTGAAGTTCCAGCGCTCGGTGATGGAGTTCCTGCTCATCAACCACCCGCTGGACTGCCCGATCTGCGACCAAGGCGGCGAGTGCGAACTGCAGGACGTCTCGCTGGGCTATGGCCGTTCGGTCAGCCGCTTCAACGAGCGCAAGCGCGTGGTCCCGGACGAGGACATGGGCCCGCTGGTCGCCACCGAGATGACCCGCTGCATCCAGTGCACCCGCTGCGTCCGCTTCACCGCCGACGTCGCCGGTACCTACGAACTGGGTGGCATGTACCGCGGTGAGAACCTGCAGATCGGTACCTTCGACGGCAAGCCGCTGACCACCGAACTGTCCGGCAATGTCGTCGACGTCTGCCCGGTCGGCGCACTGACCAACAAGGTGTTCCAGTTCCGCGCCCGCCCGTGGGAACTGACCGCGCGCGAATCGCTGGGCTACCACGACGCGATGGGTTCGAACCTGTTCCTGCACGTGCGTCGCGGCGAAGTGCTGCGCACCGTGCCGCGCGACAACGAAGCGGTGAACGAGTGCTGGCTGTCCGACCGTGACCGCTACTCGCACCAGGGCCTGTACAGCGAAGACCGTGCGGTCAAGCCGCTGCGCAAGGTCAATGGCGAGTGGAAGGAAGTGAGCTGGGCCGAAGGCCTGGCCGCGGCCGCCGAGATCCTCAAGGCCAACCAGGGCGACAACCTGGGCGTGCTGGTGCATCCGTCCACCTCGAACGAGGAAGGCGCGCTGCTGGCCCGCCTGGCCAAGGGCCTGGGCTCGAGCAATATCGACCACCGCATCAACAACCGTGATTTCTCCGACGCTGCAACCGCCGAAGTGTTCGGCCTGCCGCTGGCCGAAATCGAAGGTGCCGATCGCATCGTCGTTCTGGGCAGCAACATCCGCCACGAACTGCCGCTGCTGCACGCCCGCCTGCGCAAGGCGCAGACCACCAAGGGCGCGAAGATCCACGTCGTCAATCCGGTCGACTTCGACTTCGCCTTCAGTATTGCCGGCAAGCAGATCGTTGCACCGTCGAAGTTCGTCGACGCGCTGGCCAACGCCGAGCTGCGTTCGGCGGTGCAGGGCGGCAACAACACCGTGCTGATCGTCGGTGGCATCGCCGAAAACCACCCGCAGGCTGCCGCCATCCGCGCCGCCGCGCGTGACTTCGCCGCCGCCACCGGTGCCAAGCTGTGCCGCATCCCGCAGGGCGCCAACGCCGTGGGCCTGACCCGCGCCGGCGTGCTGCCGGCCGGCAAGGACGTCGCCGCGATGCTGGCGCAGCCGCGCCAGGCCTACGTGGTGTACGGCCTGGAGCCGGGCCTGGATTTCGCCGATGCACCTGCCGCGCGCAAGGCGCTGGCCGGTGCCCAGGTGGTGGCCTTCAGCCAGTTCGCCTGTGCCTCGACCCGCGACGTCGCCGACGTGATCCTGCCGATCGGTGCGCTGCCGGAAATCGACGCCACCCTGACCAACCTCGATGGTCGCGAGCAGTCGGCCCGTGCCGGCGGCAAGCTGCCGGGCGAGGCCCGTGAAGGCTGGCGCGTGCTGCGCGCCCTGGGCGGCGACATGGCGCTGACCGGTTTCGACTTCACCGACCTTGCCGGCCTGCGTGCCAGCCTGGCCCCGGTGTCGGTCACCGTTGCCGCTTCGGCGCAGCCGGTGGTTGCCGGCGAAGGCCTGGAAGTGGCTTCGACCGCCGCGATCTACCGCACCGATGCGGTGGTCCGTCGCGCCCCGGCGCTGCAGTCGCATCCGCTCAACAACGCCCCGCGCATCGTGCTGAACGCTGAAGATGCCGCTCGCCTGCAGCTGCAGGAAGGGCAGATGGCCAAGGTCGGCACCGATGCCGGCAAGGCCACCCTGCCGGTGGTGGTCGACGCCCGCGTCGCTGCGGGTTCGGTCTGGATTGAATCGGGCCACGGCGCGACCGCGCCGCTGGGTGCCGCTCGCGTAACGGTGGTGGCTGCATGAACGAATTGCTGTTGAACGCGGTCGACCCGCTGCACCAGTGGCTGCTTGGCCTCGGTGACATCGGCGCGCTGATCTGGATCATCCTGAAGATCCTGGTGATCACCGTTCCGGTAATCATCTCAGTGGCCTTCTACGTGGTCTGGGAACGCAAGCTGATCGGCTGGATGCACGTCCGCCACGGCCCGATGTACGTGGGCATGGGCATCTTCCAAGCCTTTGCCGACGTCTTCAAGCTGCTGTTCAAGGAAGTGGTCCAGCCGAGCAGCGCCAACAAGGCGATCTACCTGCTGGCCCCGCTGATCACCCTGGCCCCGGCCTTCGCGGCCTGGTCGGTGGTCCCCTTCGATTCGCAGATCGTGCTGTCCAATGCCAACGCCGGCCTGCTGTACCTGCTGGCGATGACCTCGCTGGGCATCTACGGCATCATCCTGGCCGGTTGGGCGTCCAACTCGAAGTACGCGTTCCTGGGTGCCATGCGCGCCTCGGCGCAGATGATCAGCTACGAAATCGCCATGGGCTTCGCCCTGGTCGGCGTGATGATCGCCGCTGGCAGCCTGAACCTGAGCAATATCGTGATGGCGCAGGCCGGCAGCTCCGGCTTCTTCGACTGGTTCCTGCTGCCGCTGTTCCCGCTGTTCGTCATCTACTGGGTGTCGGGCGTGGCTGAAACCAACCGCGCGCCGTTCGACGTGGTGGAAGGCGAATCGGAAATCGTCGCCGGCCACATGGTCGAATACTCCGGCGGTGCCTTCGCGCTGTTCTTCCTGGCCGAATACGCGAACATGATCCTGATCAGCTTCCTGATCTCGATCTTCTTCCTCGGCGGCTGGCTGAGCCCGGTCCAGGGCTGGGTCAACTTCGGCGATGTCTCGCCGCTGGTCGACTGGATCTGGAAGGGCGGCGCACCGTGGCTGTTCGTCAAGGTGTTCTTCTTCGCCAGTGCCTACATCTGGTTCCGTGCCAGCTTCCCGCGCTTCCGCTACGACCAGATCATGCGCCTGGGCTGGAAGGTCTTCATCCCGCTGGCCATTCTGTGGATCGCGGTTACCGCCGTCATGGTGTTCTTCGGCGTGATTCAAAAGGGCGTCTAAAGTGATGAACAGGATTACCCATTACTTCAAGAGCCTGCTGCTGCTCGAACTGCTGGCGGGCCTCTGGCTGACGCTGAAGTACAGCTTCAAGCCGAAGTACACGATGATGTACCCGATGGAGAAGTTCCCGCAGTCGCCGCGCTTCCGTGGCCTGCACGCGCTGCGCCGCTACCCTAACGGCGAAGAGCGCTGCATTGCCTGCAAGCTGTGCGAAGCGGTGTGCCCGGCCCTGGCCATCACCATCGATTCGGCCAAGCGCGAGGACGGCACCCGCCGCACCACCCGCTACGACATCGACCTGTTCAAGTGCATCTTCTGCGGCTTCTGCGAAGAAAGCTGCCCGGTGGACTCGATCGTCGAAACCCACATCCTCGAGTACCACTTCGAGAACCGTGGCGAAAACATCGTTACCAAGCCGCAGCTGCTGGCCCTTGGCGATCGTCTCGAAAACGAGATCGCCGAGCGTCGTGCCGCCGATGCCGCTTACCGCTGAGGTCGAGAGATGGATTGGGTAAATATCGCTTTCTGGGTGTTCGCCATCGCGGCAACGGTTTCGGCCGGTGCGGTGATCAGCGTGCGCAACCCGGTGCATGCAGTGCTGTGCCTGGTGCTGACCTTCTTCTCCATTGCCTGCGTGTGGCTGCTGGTGGGCGCCGAGTTCCTCGGCGTGGCGCTGGTGCTGGTCTACGTCGGCGCGGTGATGGTGCTGTTCCTGTTCGTGGTGATGATGCTGGACATCGACCCCAGCAAGATGCGTGAAGGCTGGGTGCGTTACCTGCCGGTCGGCCTGATCGTGGCAGTGGCGATGCTGGTGCAGATGCTGATCCTGATCGGCGTGAAGGGCAGGGCGGTCGCTCCGTTCCCGGCCGACAACGCCGCTGCGGTCGCTGCCGACAGCTCCAACGTCACCTGGCTGGCGCGCACGCTGTTCACCGAATACCTGCTGCCGTTCGAGTTCGCCGCCGTCATCCTGACCGTGGCCGTGGTCGCCGCCGTGATGCTGACCCTGCGTCGCCGTACCGGCGTGAAGAGCCAGAACCCGGGTGAGCAGACCATGGTCAAGGCCGGCCAGCGCCTGCGCATGGTCAAGATGGGCGCCGAAGCACCGGTCGTGCACAGCAACAGCAAGCCGGCCACCGGCGAGGAGACCCAGCCGTGATTACCCTTGGCCACATGCTTGCGCTTGGCGCGGTGCTGTTCGCCATCAGCCTGGCCGGCATCTTCCTCAACCGGAAGAACGTCATCGTCCTGCTGATGTCGATCGAGCTGATGCTGCTGTCGGTGAACATCAATTTCGTCGGCTTCTCGCGTCAGCTGGGCGATCCGTCCGGCCAGCTGTTCGTGTTCTTCATCCTGACCGTCGCCGCCGCGGAAGCCGCCATCGGCCTGGCGATCCTGGTGACCCTGTTCCGTACCCGCCGCACGATCAATGTCGGCGAAGTCGATTCGTTGAAGGGCTGATCCACAGATGGAAATCACTCTCTCCAAGAGTCTGTTGATCGCAGTGGTGCTTGCACCGCTGTTCGGCAGCATCATCGCCGGCCTGTTCGGTCGCCAGGTCAAGCGCTTCGGCGCGCAGACCATCACCATCCTCGGCGTCGCGGTAGCCTGCGGCCTGTCGATGTACACGTTCTACCAGCTGATGTGGGGCGGCGCGCAGCCGTTCAACCAGAACATCTACACGTTCTTCGAAGTCGGCCAGTATTCGGCGCACGTCGGCTTCATGGTCGACAAGCTGACCGCGATGATGATGGTGGTGGTGACCTTCGTGTCGCTGCTGGTCCACATCTACACGATCGGCTACATGCAGGACGACCCGGGCTACCAGCGGTTCTTCAGCTACATCTCGCTGTTCACCTTCTCGATGCTCACCCTGGTGATGAGCAACAACTTCCTGCAGCTGTTCTTCGGCTGGGAAGCGGTGGGCCTGGTGTCGTACCTGCTGATCGGCTTCTGGTTCAAGCGCCCGACCGCGATCTTCGCCAACATGAAGGCGTTCCTGGTCAACCGCGTCGGTGACTTCGGCTTCCTGCTGGGCATCGCTGGCGTGCTGTGGGTGTTCGGCACCCTGGACTACTCGCAGGTGTTCTCGCAGGCCGGCATGCTGGCTGACCCGCGCGCCCAGCTGCAGATCTGGGACGGCACGATCCTGGGCATGCAGCTGCTGAACGAGCCGGTGATCTGGTCGATCGCCACCGTCATCTGCATCTGCCTGTTCATCGGCGCCATGGGCAAGTCGGCCCAGGTCCCGCTGCACGTGTGGCTGCCGGACTCGATGGAAGGCCCGACCCCGATCTCGGCACTGATCCACGCCGCGACGATGGTGACCGCCGGTATCTTCATGGTCACCCGCATGTCGCCGCTGTTCGAGCTGTCGCAGACGGCGCTGAACTTCGTGCTGTTCATCGGTGCCACCACCGCGTTCTTCACCGGCCTGATCGGCATCGTGCAGAACGACATCAAGCGCGTCGTCGCGTACTCCACGCTGTCGCAGCTGGGCTACATGACCGTCGCCCTGGGCGTGTCGGCCTACTCGGCCGCCGTGTTCCACCTGATGACCCACGCCTTCTTCAAGGCCCTGCTGTTCCTGGGCGCCGGCTCGGTCATCATCGCGATGCACCACGAGCAGGACATGCGCAAGATGGGCGGCCTGCGCAAGTACATGCCGATCACCTTCATCACCATGTGGATCGGTACGCTGGCCCTGGTTGGTACGCCGTTCTTCTCCGGCTTCTACTCGAAGGACACCATCATCGAGGCGGCCGAGATCCACGCCCACATGCAGAACAGCTGGGTGGCCACCTATGGCTACTGGGCCGTGCTGGGTGGCGTGCTGGTGACCAGCTTCTACAGCTTCCGTCTGCTGTTCATGACCTTCCACGGCAAGGAGCGTTTCCGCGACGCGCACGACGATCATGGCCACGGCCATGACGATCACCACGCCGCCGATGCCCACCATGGCGATGCCCATGACGACCACGGCCACGGTCCGCATGAACCGCATGAAACCCCGTGGGTGGTGACCCTGCCGCTGATCCTGCTGGCCATCCCGTCGATCGCCATTGGTTTCTTCAGCATCGGTCCGATGCTGCACGGCACCGACTGGGCCGGCCACCATGCGCACGAGGCGATCAAGGGCCAGGCACAGACGTTCTTCACCGGCATCGTCGACTTCTACGATCCGGCCAAGAACACCGTCGCGTTCCTGGGTGAAGAGTTCCATGGCCCGGTGGCGTTCGCGCTGCACGGCATGATGCTGCCGCCGTTCTGGCTGACCCTGGCGGGCTTCCTGCTGGCTGCGCTGTTCTACCTGTGGAAGCCGGACCTCTCGGGCAAGGCGCGCAAGACCTTCGCCCCGATCGTCTCGGTGCTGGAAAACAAGTACGGCTTCGACAAGCTGTGGATCGATGGCTTTGCCGGTGGCAGCGTCAAGCTGGGCAAGGTCTCGCGCTGGATCGACAGCAACATCGTCGACGGCGTGGTCAATCTTTCGGCACGTGTTGTGGACGTTGCAGCCGGCGTGCTGCGTCGTACCCAATCCGGTTTCCTCTATCACTACGCCTTCGCGATGATCATCGGCCTGATTGCCCTGCTGGGCGTGCTGATGCATTACCTGCGTTGATGACCTGTACGGAATAAGAAGACGTGTCGAACTGGCCTCTACTCAGTGTCCTCATCTGGCTGCCGATCATCGGTGGCGCCCTGATCCTTGCGATCCGTGATGCACAGACTGCCCGCTGGGCGTCGCTGGGCGTCGCGGTGCTCACCTTCGTTGCAAGCCTCTCGCTGCTGGGCGGCTACAACGCGGGCATCGACGGCCTGCAGTTCGTCGAGACCCATGCCTGGATCCCGGCGTACAAGATCGGCTACAACCTGGGCGTGGACGGCATTGCCGTGGCGCTGATCCTGCTGACCACCCTGGTCAGCGTGCTTGCCCTGATCGGCGCCTGGAGCGCCATCGACAAGCGCGTCAACCAGTACGTGGCGGCCTTCCTGATCCTGGAAGGCGTCACCGTCGGCATCTTCGCCGCGACGGACGCGATGCTGTTCTACGTGTTCTTCGAAGCCATGCTGATCCCGATGTTCCTGATCATCGGTGTCTGGGGTGGCCCGCGCCGCATCTACGCAGCACTGAAGTTCTTCCTGTACACCTTCCTCGGCTCGGTGCTGATGCTGGTGGCGCTGATCTACCTGTACATGAAGGGCGGCAGCTTCCAGCTGGCCGACCTGTACGCGCTGCCGCTGTCGGCCAAGGAACAGACCTGGATCTTCTTTGCCTTCCTGATCGCCTTCGCGGTCAAGGTGCCGATGTTCCCGGTCCACACCTGGCTGCCGGACGCCCACGTGGAAGCGCCGACCGCCGGTTCGGTGATCCTGGCCGCCATCGCCCTGAAGATCGGTGGCTACGGCTTCCTGCGCTTCAACCTGCCGATCGTCCCGGACGCGTCGCAGGAATGGGCCTGGCTGGTGATCGCGCTGTCGCTGATCGCGGTGATCTACGTCGGCCTGGTCGCCCTGGTGCAGGACGACATGAAGAAGCTGATCGCCTATTCGTCGATCGCGCACATGGGCTTCGTCACCCTGGGCACCTTCATCGCCCTGTGGCTGGTGCGTGAAGCCGGCAACGCCGATGCTGCCCGCCTGGGCCTGCAGGGCGCCATGGTGCAGATGATCTCGCACGGCTTCGTGTCCGGTGCGATGTTCTCCTGTGTCGGCGTGCTGTACGACCGCATGCACAGCCGCCGCATCGCCGATTACGGCGGCGTGGTCAACGTGATGCCGTGGTTCGCCACCTTCGCCATGCTGTTCTTCATGGCCAATGCGGGCCTGCCGGGCACCAGCGGTTTCGTCGGCGAGTTCATGGTCATCCTGTCGGCCTTCCAGCGTAATCCGTGGATCGCACTGGGCGCGGCCACCACCCTGATCATCGGCGCCGCCTACACCCTGTGGCTGTACAAGCGCATCTTCTTCGGCGAAGTGGCCAACAGCCACGTGGCCGAACTGAAGGACATCAACGGCCGCGAATGGCTGGTGCTGGGCGTGTTCGCCATCGGCGTGCTGGCCCTGGGCATCTACCCCAAGCCGCTGACCGACCTGATGGAGCCCTCGATCGCGAAGCTGGCGATGCAGATCGCATCCAGCAAGCTGCTGTAATTCCAGGATTTGATGATGACCACCTCGCCGCTGCTGCCATTGACCGCCGCTGACCTGCCACCGCTCGCTCCCGAGCTGGTGCTGATCGGCAGCGCCTTCGCCCTGATGATCCTCGACCTGTTCGTCAGCAACCGGAACAAGATCGTCACCCACCTGTTCTCGCTCGCTGCGCTGGCCGTGGTGCTGTTCATGCTGGCCACCGGCGTGGGCGGGCAGGGCGAGGTCTTCCATGGCATGTTCGTGCGCGATACTGCCGCGGACGTGATGAAGACCGGGATCGTGCTGCTCAGCGGCCTGACCCTGGTCTACGGCTGGCGCTACCTGCGTGACCGCAACCTGTTCCAGGGCGAGATCCCGGTGCTGATCCTGTTCGGCACCGCCGGCATGATGATCCTGGTCTCGGCCGGCAGCCTGCTGATGGTCTACCTGGGCCTGGAGCTGCTGGCGCTGTGCTCCTACGCACTGGTTGCCAGTAACCGTGAGAACGGTCTGGCCTCGGAAGCAGCGATGAAGTACATCGTGCTGGGTTCGCTGGCCTCGGGCCTGCTGCTGTACGGCATGTCTCTGATCTACGGCGCCACCGGCAGCCTGCACCTGGACGTCATCCGTGACGCCATCCCGCACTCGGAAGAGCGCGTGCTGCTGATCACCGGTGCGGTGTTCATGATCGCCGGCGTCGCCTTCAAGCTGGGCGCCGCACCGTTCCACATGTGGCTGCCGGACGTGTACCAGGGTGCCCCGGCACCGATCGCACTGTTCATCAGCTCGGCGCCGAAGCTGGCCGCCTTCGGCATGGCCTACCGCCTGCTGGAAATGGGCGTGGGTCCGCTGTCGACTGAACTGCAGCTGCTGATCGCCGGCCTGGCCGCGGTCTCGCTGGTCATCGGCAACCTGATGGCCATCGCGCAGAGCAACCTCAAGCGCATGCTGGCGTTCTCCACCGTCTCGCACATCGGCTTCCTGCTGATGGGTATCGCCGGTGGTGGCGCGCAGGGCTATGCCGCCGCGCTGTTCTACGCACTGGCCTACGCCATCATGTCCACCGCCGCCTTCGGCGCGATCATCGCGCTGTCGCGTGCCGGTTTCGAAGCCGAGAACATCGAGGACTTCAAGGGCCTCAATGCCCGCAACCCGTGGATGGCCGGCCTGGTGCTGTGCATCATGGCGTCGCTGGCCGGCATTCCGCCGTTCCTGGGCTTCTGGACCAAGCTGGCGGTGCTGGGCGCGGCCGTCAACGGGGGCCTGCTGTGGCTGGCCATCCTCGGCGTGCTGTGTGCCGTGGTCGGCTGCTTCTACTACCTGCGCGTCATCAAGGTCATGTACTTCGATGAGCCGGTGGGCGAGGCCATGCCGCGCAGCAACGACCGCGTGCTGGGCCTGGTGCTGGGCGTGAACGCGCTGGCGCTGCTGGCGCTGGGCCTGGCCTGGAACCCGATCATGGTCTGGTGCCAGCAGGCATTTGCGCATCTTGCATAAAAGTTGACACAAAGCTGCGCGATTCGTGTAATATGCGCAGCCTGAGTTGTCACTGCAGCGGTTCAGCCAGAACATCGTTGCGGTCGCCCTCCTCGAAAGAGAGCAGGGCAGCAGTTCAAACACTACCGGTGCGGGGTGGAGCAGTCTGGCAGCTCGTCGGGCTCATAACCCGAAGGTCGCAGGTTCAAATCCTGCCCCCGCTACCAACTTCAGATCGGCGCCAACCGGTTTGATGAATGAGGGAAAGCTTGCATTTTTTGGAGCCAACGCTCATAATTCCGCTTCTGATGCGGGGTGGAGCAGTCTGGCAGCTCGTCGGGCTCATAACCCGAAGGTCGCAGGTTCAAATCCTGCCCCCGCTACCAAGTAAAGAGATCGCCTTCGAAGTCCTGCTTCGAAGGCGTTTTTCTTTGGGTGGCTGCGTCGTTTCTGCGTGATCGGGGTCAGCTCCCTTTTCCGCGGGAAAGGGATCTGACCCCGGGCCCGCACCTTGCACCAGCGCGGTGCAGCCGCTATCATCAGCGGCCTAGCAGTACCCCTGAAGGCGGCCTCCCGGCGGGAGTCCGGACCCGGAAGGAGGGCCGCAACCGGCAGGCACTGCAGGTTGCAACCGGAATCCAGTCACCGGAGTCTTTCCGGAAAAGGGGCCCAGCGGGCCCTTTGTCGTTTCCGGGGCGTCATGTTTTCACGCCGGCCAAGGCCGGCACCCAACCAAGAGATCAAGGCAGGCTGTGAGCGACAAGGCAACCGACATCGCGAATCTGCTCGCCCCGACCGTTGTGTCGCTGGGCCTGGAGCTGCTGGGCGTTGAGTATCTGCCGGCCCCCGGCGGTGCGACCCTGCGCCTTTACATCGACGTGCCGCTGGCTGAACAGCCCGAGCGCATCATCAATGTCGACGACTGCGAGCGGGTCAGCCGCGAAGTGTCGGCGCAGCTGGACGTCGAAGACCCGATCAGCGGCAATTACACGCTGGAAGTGTCCTCGCCGGGCGTGGATCGCCCGCTGTTCAACCTGGAGCAGTTCGCTCGCCACCAGGGTGAATCGGCCAAGGTCACGCTGAAGCTGCCGCAGGACAACCGTCGTCGCCTGCAGGGCCGTATCGAAGCGACCGACGAGGCCGCAGGCACCATCACCTTCATCGTCGACAAGACCGAAGTGGTGGTGTCGGCCGACAACATCGACAAGGCACGGATCATGCCCGACTGGGTGGCGCTGGGGCTGGCCCCGAGCAAGCCGACCGGTCCGGCGCCGAAGCGTCCGAAGCCGAACACGAATTCTTCTTCCAACGAGCCGGCGGCAAAGAAGCCGCGCGCGGAGTGAGCCAATGAGCAAGGAACTGTTGCTGGTAGTCGACGCGGTCGCCAACGAGAAGGGCGTGCCGCGTGAAGTGATCTTCGATGCCATCGAGGCCGCCCTGGCCTCGGCAGCGAAGAAGCGCTATCCCGACGAGGAAGTGCTGACCCGCGTGGTCATCGACCACAAGGATGGCAGCTACGAAACCTTCCGCCGCTGGGAAGTGGTGGCCGACGACGTGGTCATGGAATCGCCGGACCGCCAGATCCGCCTGATGGACGCCGTCGACGAGGCCGAAGGCGTGGACGTCGGCGACTACATCGAAGAGCAGATCGAGAACCCGGACTTCGGCCGCATCGCCGCCCAGGCCGCCAAGCAGGTCATCGTCCAGCGTGTGCGCGAAGCCGAGCGCCAGCAGGTCGTGGATGCGTGGAAGGATCGCGTCGGCGAACTGATCACCGGTGTGGTCAAGCGCGCCGAGCGCGGCAACATCTATGTCGACCTCGGTGGCAATGCCGAAGGCTTCATTCCGAAGGACAAGGGCATTCCGCGCGACGTGCTGCGCGCCGGTGACCGCGTGCGCGGCTACCTGGCCGAAGTCCGTTCGGAACCCCGTGGCCCGCAGCTGTTCATCAGCCGCGCCGCCCCGGAATTCATGATCGAGTTGTTCAAGCTGGAAGTGCCGGAAGTCGGCCAGGGCCTGGTGGAAATCAAGGCCTGCGCACGTGATCCGGGCGACCGCGCCAAGATCGCCGTGCTCGCCCACGACCAGCGCACCGATCCGATCGGTGCCTGCATCGGCATGCGCGGTTCGCGCGTGCAGGCCGTGTCCAACGAGCTCAATGGCGAGCGAGTGGACATCGTGCTGTGGAACGACAACCCCGCCAACTTCGTCATCAACGCGATGGCGCCGGCCGAAGTGCAGTCGATCATCGTCGATGAAGACAAGCACTCGATGGACCTGGCCGTTGCCGAAGATCGCCTGGCCCAGGCGATCGGCAAGGGCGGCCAGAACGTGCGCCTGGCCAGCCGCCTGACCGGCTGGCAGCTCAACGTGATGACCCAGGACCAGGTCACCGCCAAGTCGGAGGCCGAGCAGGCTTCGGCCCGCCAGCTGTTCATGGACAAGCTGGAAGTGGACGAGGAAATCGCCGGCATCCTGGTCAGCGAAGGCTTCGGCACCGTCGAGGAAATCGCATATGTCCCGGTCGGCGAACTGCTGGCCGTGGAAGGTTTCGACGAAGACATCGTCGAAGAGCTGCGCGCTCGTGCCCGCGATGCGCTGCTCAATGAGGCCCTGGCAGTCGAAGAAGGCCTTGAAGACGGCCAGCCGGCGCAGGACCTGCTGTCCCTGAAGGGCATGGACGAAGCCACCGCATATGCGCTGGCCGGCCACGGCGTGCGTACCAGCGAGGACCTGTCCGACCTGGCCGCCGACGAGGTCATGGACTTCGGCATCGAAGGACTGGATCAGGCGCGCGCCGCTGCGCTGATCCTGGCCGCCCGTGCCGAAGAGATCGCCCGACTGGAACGCGGCGAATGAGCCGGCAATGAACAGGGCCCTGAGCCGCTCAGGGCGTAGAATCCGCGCCACCTCCAGATGCGGGGGGGCGCCCACAAGATCATAGGATCCGAATGTCGCAGCAAACCACCATCCGCAAGCTTGCCGAACTGGTCAACACGCCGGTCGAAAAACTGCTGGAACAGCTGGCCGGTGCCGGCATGAAGTTCAGCGGTCCCGACCAGGTCGTGACCAGCTCCGAGAAGGTGAAGCTCCTGGGCTTCCTTCGTCGTTCGCACGGCAAGCCCGAGCAGGCCCCGGAAGAGAGCGATCAGTCTGCAAAGAAGATCACGCTCAACCGCCGGAAGCAGCAGGAAGTGACGGTCAATTCCGGTCGCAGCAAGACGACCGTGAATGTCGAGGTGCGCCAGAAGCGCACCTACGTCAAGGATGGTGCGCGCGCCATGACGCCGGACGAAGAGCGCGCCGACATCCTGCGCAAGCTGGAAGAGTCGCGCGCCCGCAACCTCGCCGAACAGCAGGCCCTGGCCGAGAAGGATCGTCTGCGCGACGAAGCCATCGTCCGTGCCCGTGAGGAAGAGATTGCGGCCAAGGAACGCGCAGAGGCCGAGAAGAAGGCTGCCGAGGAAGCTGCGGCCGCCGCCAAGGCTGCCGAGGCACTGGCGGCCACCAAGCCCAAGCGCGCTCCGATCGATGAAACCGCGCCGCGTCCGCCGCGCACGCCGGCCGCCGCTCCGGCTGCGCCGCGCAGTGCGCCGCCGCCGCCGCGCAACGACGACCGCAACAACCGCAGCGCGTCGCGCAACGAGCGTGGCCCGGGCGACCGTTTCGCCGGCCAAATGCACCTGTCGGCTGCCGACCGTGCGCGTCGTGGCAACAGCAACAACAGCAACACCCGTGGTCGGCCGGGTGGCCGTAACCAGGCCGGTGGCCGTCGCGACATGTCGCGCGGTGGCAACAATGCCGGCCCGCACGCCTTCGAGCGTCCGACCGCGCCGGTGGTGCGTGAAGTGGCGATCGGCGACACGATCACCGTGGCCGACCTGGCGCAGAAGCTCGCGCTGAAGGGCGGCGAGGTGGTCAAGGCGCTGTTCAAGATGGGCGTGATGGCCACCATCACCCAGTCCATCGACCACGACACCGCCGCGCTGGTGACCGAAGAACTCGGCCACAAGGCGATCCGTGCCAACGACAACGACGCCGAGGACGCACTGCTGGCCTCGACCGGTGAAAACCAGGGCGAAGCCACCCAGCGTCCACCGGTGGTCACCATCATGGGCCACGTCGATCACGGCAAGACCTCGCTGCTGGATTACATCCGCCGCACCAAGGTCGCCACCGGCGAAGCCGGCGGCATCACCCAGCACATCGGTGCCTACCACGTGGATACGCCGAAGGGCGTGATCAGCTTCCTGGATACCCCGGGCCATGCTGCCTTCACCTCGATGCGTGCCCGCGGCGCCAAGCTGACCGATATCGTGGTGCTGGTCGTGGCCGCCGATGACGGCGTCATGCCGCAGACCAAGGAAGCGATCCAGCACGCCCGTTCGGCGGGTGTGCCGCTGATCGTGGCGATCAACAAGATCGACAAGTCCGACGCCGACCCGATGCGGGTCAAGAACGAACTGCTGTCCGAGCAGGTCGTGGCCGAAGATTTCGGTGGTGACACCCAGATGGTGGAGATCTCGGCCAAGACCGGCCTGGGCATCGACGATCTGCTGGACGCCATCTCGATCCAGGCCGAACTGCTGGAACTGAAGGCCGTCGACGAAGGCCGCGCCTCGGGCGTGGTGATCGAATCGTCGCTGGACAAGGGCCGCGGCCCGGTCGCTACGGTGCTGGTGCAGCAGGGCCGCCTGAAGAAGGGCGACTACCTGGTGTGCGGCATCCAGTACGGCCGCGTGCGTGCACTGTTCGATGAAACCGGCAAGCAGCCGGAATTCGCCGGCCCGTCCATCCCGGTGCAGGTCCTGGGCCTGTCCGGCGTGCCGGAAGCCGGTGACGACTTCGTGGTGGTCGAGGACGAGCGCCTGGCCAAGGACGTTGCCCAGCAGCGTGAGACCAAGCGCCGTGAATCGCGCCTGGTCGCCACCGCCGGCAGCCGCATGGAAGACATCATGGCGACCCTGGGCAAGGGCGAGGGCCAGCAGGTCCTCAACCTGGTCATCAAGGCCGACGTGCAGGGTTCGGTGCAGGCCCTCAGCCAGGCGCTGGTGGCGCTGTCCAACGAAGACATCCGCATCAACGTGATCCACTCCGGCGTGGGCGGCATCACCGAATCGGACGCCAACTCGGCGGCCGCTTCGAAGGCCACCGTCATCGGCTTCAACGTGCGTGCGGATGCTTCGGCCCGTCGCATCATCGAATCCAACGGCGTGGACCTTCGCTACTTCTCGATCATCTATGACGTGATCGATCAGGTGAAGCAGGTGGCCTCCGGTCTGCTGGGCGTGGAGATCCGCGAAGAGATCATCGGTATCGCCGAGGTCCGCGACGTGTTCCGCAGCTCCAAGCTGGGCGCCGTTGCCGGCTCGATGGTCATCGAGGGCGTGGTCAGGCGCAACAAGCCGATCCGCGTGCTGCGCGACAGCGTGGTGATCTTCGAGGGCGAGCTGGAATCGCTGCGTCGCTTCAAGGAGAACGTCGAGGAAGTCCGCAACGGTACCGAGTGCGGTATCGCGGTGAAGGCTTACAACGACGTCAAGCCGGGTGACCAGATCGAGTGCTTCGAGCGTATCGAAGTGCCGCGCACCCTGTAATGCTGCACTGGACCGCCCCTCACGGGTCGGTCCGCCCCCTGGTGGGGCCCGACCTTGGTCGGGCCGCTCCTCCTGGTAGGACCCGACCTTGGTCGGGTCACATTCAAATCGAGAGCCCGACCGCGTGCCCAAGACTTTCCATCGAACCGACCGTGTCTCCGCCCAGTTGCGCCGTGAACTCGGCACCCTGGTGCACAACGCCGTGCGCGAGCATGGGTTGCCCTCGGTGAGCGTGTCCGACGTGGAAATCACCCGCGACATGGCCCATGCCAAGGTGTTCGTCACCGCGCTGATGCCGGAACGTTCGGCCGAAGCCGTGGCCGGCCTGAAGGAGCTGGGCTACCGCCTGCGCATGGACCTGGCACGCGCGATGAAGCTGCGCCACGTGCCGGAGCTGCATTTCCACTACGACGACTCGGTCGACCGTGGTGAGCACATCGACAACATCCTGCGCGACCTGCCCGATACGCTGGCCGCGGAGAAGCGTCGCGAGAGCGACGAAGAATAACCGCGTGGCGCCGGGCATGCCCGGCGTTGTTGCATTCCGGCTGCGCGATGTCTGATGCAGACCGCGCTGCGGCAGTCGAGCATGGCTCGACCCTACAAAATTCTGCCATGACCCGAATTCAGTTCCGCCGCCTGGATGGCATCCTGCTGCTCGACAAGTCGACCGGCATGAGTTCCAACGCCGCCCTGCAGGTAGCCCGCCGCCTGTTCCGCGCCGAGAAAGGGGGGCACACCGGCAGCCTTGACCCGCTGGCCACCGGCCTGCTGCCGCTGTGCTTCGGCGAGGCAACCAAGATCGCCGGCCTGCTGCTCGGCTCGGCCAAGGCCTACGACGCCGAGATCGTGCTGGGCCAGACCACCGATACTGACGATGCCGAAGGCCAGGTGCTGCTGCAGCGCCCGGTGCCGGCCATCAGTGCCGAAGCGCTGCAGGCCGCACTGGCGGGGCTGACCGGCAACATCCGCCAGCGTGCCCCGATCTATTCGGCGCTGAAGCAGGGCGGTGAGCCGCTGTATGTGAAGGCCCGCCGCGGCGATGTCATCGAAGCGCCCGAACGCGAGGTGCAGGTACATGCCATCGAGGTGCTGGAGCAGCAGCCGGAACGGTTGCGGCTGCGCGTGACCTGCGGCTCCGGCACCTACATCCGCAGCCTGGCCCGCGACCTGGGCGAGACGCTGGGCTGTGGTGCCCACATCAGCGCACTGCGCCGGCTCTGGGTCGAGCCGTTCCGTGAGCCGGTAATGGTCACCCTGGACCAGCTGCGGGCGATGGTCGAGGCGGGTGACGAGGCGGGCATGGACGCGCTGCTGCTGCCGCTGGCGGCCGGCCTGGCCGAGTACCCGCGGGTCGACCTGGATGCCGACCAGGCCCACCGCTTCTGCGTCGGCCAGCGCCAGCGCGATCTGTCCTGGCCGCGTGGCCTGGTGGCGGTGTTTGGTCCGGACGACGCTGTCCAGGGCCTGGGCCAGGTCGACGAAAGCGGCCTGCTGGCCCCGCAGCGTCGTTTCAACCTCTGACGGGCCCGGGCGGTTCAGCCCCGGTCCTTGTCCCGGAAGCCCCCGACCGTTACAATTTCGCGGCCGTTTTCCGGCAGCCTGCCTGGCGCAGGTTTCATCCTCGTAGTCCACGGCGAGCCTGGCGGTGCGCGAAGCGCGTTCCTGCCGGCCACGCATCACAGAGAAAAAGAAATGTCGATCGACACCCAGAAGGTCATTGAAGACAACAAGCGCAGCTCGGCTGACACCGGCTCCCCGGAAGTCCAGGTTGCGCTGCTGACCGCCCGCATCGAACTGCTGACCGGCCACTTCAAGACCCACAAGAAGGACCACCACAGCCGCCGCGGCCTGCTGCAGATGGTCAACCGCCGTCGCAGCCTGCTCGACTACCTGAAGAAGAAGGACGTCGAGCGCTACAAGGCCCTGATCGAGAAGCTTGGCCTGCGTCGCTAAGCAACGAATCCCCCGCGGCGCAGCGATGCGCCGCGGTTTTGTTTTGTAGTACCGCAATCCCCGATTCAGGCCGGAACGATCCGGCCACCCGCTGGCGGCAAGGGTCGCCGACGGTCCAAATTCGCAGACAGCATCCCCAAGGACACCCTCCGTGGCAAAAATCACCAAAACCTTCCAGTACGGCAAGCACACCGTCACGCTTGAGACCGGCGAAGTCGCCCGTCAGGCCAGCGGCGCCGTCATCGTCAAGATGGACGACACCGTACTGCTGGTCACCGCCGTCGCCGCCAAGAGCGCGCGCGAAGGCCAGGACTTCTTCCCGCTGACCGTCGATTATCAGGAAAAGTTCTACGCCGGCGGCCGTATCCCGGGTGGTTTCTTCAAGCGTGAAGGCCGTGCGACCGAGAAGGAAACCCTGATCTCGCGTCTGATCGACCGTCCGATTCGTCCGCTGTTCCCGGAAGACTACAAGAACGAAGTGCAGATCATCGCCACGGTCATGTCGTTGAACCCGGACGTGGACGGCGACATCCCGGCCCTGATCGGTGCCTCCGCTGCCCTGGCCCTGGCCGGCACCCCGTTCATGGGTCCGATCGGCGCTGCCAAGGTCGGTTACAAGAACGGCGAGTACATCCTGAACCCGACCGTCAGCGAACTGGCTGACTCGCAGCTGGAACTGGTCGTCGCCGGTACCTCCAACGCCGTGCTGATGGTTGAATCCGAAGCCGCGCTGCTGTCCGAAGAAGTGATGCTGGGCGCCGTGACCTTCGGTCACCGCGAAATGCAGAAGGTCATCAACGCGATCAACGAGCTGACCGTCGAAGCCGGCACCAAGCCGTCGACCTGGGAAGCCCCGGCCAAGAACGACGCGCTGATCTCCGCCCTGAAGGAAGCCATCGGCCCGCGCCTGGGCGAAGCCTTCCAGGTGCGTGACAAGCTGCAGCGCCGCGACGCCATCTCGGCAATCAAGAAGGACGTGTTCGAAACCCTGGCTGGCCGCGTGGCCGCCGAAGGCTGGAACCCGGCCGAGCTGTCGAAGGAATTCGGCGAGCTGGAATACCGCACCATGCGTGACTCGGTGCTGGACACCAAGGTCCGTATCGACGGCCGTGCGCTGGACACCGTTCGCCCGATCGCCGTGAAGACCGGTGTGCTGCCGCGTACCCACGGTTCCTCGCTGTTCACCCGTGGCGAAACCCAGGCCATCGTGACCATCACCCTGGGCACCGCCCGTGACGGCCAGGTCATCGACGCCGTTGCCGGTGAGTACAAGGAAAACTTCCTGTTCCACTACAACTTCCCCCCGTTCTCGGTGGGTGAGTGCGGTCGCATGATGGGCCCGAAGCGCCGCGAAATCGGCCACGGTCGCCTGGCCAAGCGCGGCGTGCTGGCTGTCATGCCGTCGCTGGAAGCCTTCCCGTACACCATCCGCGTCGTCTCGGAAATCACCGAGTCGAACGGTTCCTCGTCGATGGCCTCGGTCTGCGGCTCGTCGCTGGCCCTGATGGACGCCGGCGTGCCGGTGAAGGCTCCGGTGGCCGGTATCGCCATGGGTCTGGTCAAGGAAGGCGAGCGCTTCGTCGTCCTGTCCGACATCCTGGGTGACGAAGATCACCTGGGCGACATGGACTTCAAGGTCGCCGGTACCGCTGAGGGCATTTCCGCCCTGCAGATGGACATCAAGATCGAAGGCATCACCGAAGAGATCATGAAGCAGGCCCTGCAGCAGGCCAAGGCTGGCCGTCTGCACATCCTGGGCGAAATGGCCCACGGCCTGACCGCTCCGCGTGAAGAGCTGTCGGACTACGCGCCGCGCCTGCTGACCATCAAGATCCACCCGGACAAGATCCGCGAAGTGATCGGCAAGGGTGGTTCGACCATCCAGGCCATCACCAAGGAAACCGGCACCCAGATCGACATCCAGGACGACGGCACCATCGTCATCGCTTCGGTCAACGCCATCGCTGCGCAGGCCGCCAAGGCCCGCATCGAGCAGATCACCTCGGACGTCGAACCGGGCCGCATCTATGAAGGCAAGGTCGCCAAGATCATGGACTTCGGTGCGTTCGTCACCATCCTGCCGGGCAAGGACGGTCTGGTCCACGTGTCGCAGATCTCCAGCGATCGCGTCGAGAAGGTCGGCGACGTGCTGAAGGAAGGCGATGTGGTCAAGGTCAAGGTGCTGGAAGTCGACAAGCAGGGCCGTATCCGCCTGTCGATGAAGGCCGTGGAAGAAGGCGGCGCCGCCAGCGCCGAGTAATCGACCTCCGGTCAATTACGGTAGGTGTCAACCTTGGTTGACACGCTTCTGGAATCGCTGAATTGAAAAAGCGGGCTTCGGCCCGCTTTTTCTTTGCCTCGCTGTTATGAAGAACCGCGCACCCAGGTCGTTGAATGTCCTGCCGCGGTGCACGAGAGGCGCTACGCAGCCATCGTTCTGTCGCGGTTGCGCGGATCGCACCTGTCCACTGGAAGACATGCCGCGACAACCATCCCGCAGCTCCATCCGTTTGCTAACGTGGCTGCGCCTTCGAACCGGGAGATCCCATGTTCCGCCAGACCGTGGCCGTCCTTGCCGTGCTGATTGCCGGCGCCCTGCCCATTGCCTTGCATGCCGCGCCCGCACAGCCGCCGATCTTCGGTGCCTACTACCCCGGCGGCTCGGCCGAGCGCTACCCGGTGTCGAGCATTCCGGCCGAGCGCCTCACCCACCTGTTCTACGCGTTCTCCACCATCAAGGACGGCCGCTGCACGGTCGGCGCCGAAGCGCCGAAGAATTTTGCTGCGCTGGCCAAGCTGAAGAAGGCGCACCCGCATCTGCGCACGCTGATCTCAATTGGTGGATGGGGCGCAGGTGGATTCTCCGATGCAGCGCTGACCGAGGCCAGCCGCAAGCGCCTGGTCGACTCGTGCATGGCGCTGTTTTTCGACCGCCATGCCGGCAGCTTCGATGGCGTGGACATCGACTGGGAGTTCCCGGTCAGTGGCGGACCGAACGAGCTGGCGCACCGCCCGCAGGATCGTGCCAACCTGACCCGGCTCGCGCAGGCGTTCCGCGTGGCACTCGACGCGCACGAGTGCAAGGAGCGACAGCCGATGCTGCTGACCGCCGCGCTGGCCGCCGGTCGCCTGCAGACCGATGGCCCCTACGATCCAGCAGCGAGCTACGACCTGCCGGCGTTGGCCAAGGTGTTCGATTTCATCAACCTGATGAGCTACGACATGGGCACCGGTTTCTCGGCGGTGTCGACCTTCAATGCGCCGCTGCATGAAGTGCCGGCCGATCCGCTGGCCCCGGAGCTGCGGCGCTGGAACAACGTGGCCGGCGCGGTGCAGTACTACCGCGAGCACGGCGTGCCGGCCGAGAAGCTGGTGCTGGGCGTACCCTTCTACGGGCGCGGCTTCAAGGTCACCGGCGATGCAGCGGATGGGCTGTACCAGTCCTACAGTGCGCCGGCCGATGCCGGCGACTGGCGGGTGATCAAGGCGCGCTATCTCGATCAGCCGGGTTGGACGAAACACTGGCAGCCGCAGGCGCAGAGCCCGTGGCTGTACAGCGCCGGGCAGAAGATCTTCATCAGCTATGAAGACCCGCGCTCGATCGGCCTGCGTGCGCAGTTCGCCCGTGAGCAGGGCCTGGCCGGGGTGTTCATGTGGGAGCTGACCGGCGACGACGAACAGGCCAGCCTGCTCAACGCCATGCTGGGCCCCTGGCAGAAGGCGCGCATCGGCGATTGAGCTGCATCAGGCGATGCCCGGCGCAATGCCGCAATGCCACTGGCCCAACCCCGCACAGCATCGCCACGCCCGCAGCGTTACGCTGCGGGCATGATCCATCTTGAACGCCTGGACCACCTGGTCCTCACCGTCGCCGACATCGACCGCAGCTGTGATTTCTACCAGCGCGTGCTCGGCATGCAGGTCGTGCGCTTCGGCGCGGGTCGTACCGCGTTGCAGTTCGGCCAGCAGAAGATCAATCTGCATGCGGCCAGTGCTCCACTGCAGCCGCATGCGCTGCGGCCCACGCCGGGCAGTGCCGACCTGTGCCTGGTCACGCGCATGGCGACAGTCGATGTGCTGTCCCACCTGCAGGCGCAGTCCGTTGCAGTGGAGGAGGGGCCGGTTGCACGCACCGGCGCGCTGGGGCCGATCGAATCGGTGTATTTCCGCGACCCGGATGGCAACCTGATCGAAGTGAGTCGTTACCCCGGCGAGGCATGATCCTGCTTGGGTAGCGTCGAGCTTGCTCGACGGTGCTTGGCGCGAAATCAACAGCTGTCGAGCAAGCTCGACGCTACAGGGGGCGTTGCGCGCAATGGTAGTTAGCGCCGGGGCATGCCCGGCGAAGGCTCAGTTGGCCCAGACGCTGTTGGGATCGCCGTTGCGGGCGCGGCGCTGGCTGGCCACTGCCAGGCGGGCGAAGCCGAAGGCCATGGCCAGCGCGATGGCGTCGACCCAGAACAGCGGCCAGTGGCCACGCGCGGCGGCGCGCCAGAGCCAGTCACCATTGAGTGCGCCGTGCAGCACCGGTACCAGCGCGGTACTGATCGCCGCCGCCCACAGCAACTCGCGTGCGGCCTGCGCCGGGCGTCGCAGCGCGGCCCACAGCGCACAGGCCGCCCAACTGCCGAAGCAGGCCCAGCGGATGCCGCGATCGACCGCCGTCGGCGCCAGCCGCTCCAGCACCAGCGCGGTGACGAACGCGACCGAGATCGCCACGCACAGGCCGATGCACACGCCGACCGTCGCCCGCGCCATGTTCACCCCGGCGCGCGGCTGCTGCGGCTGGCGACGCTTGCGCCGCGACTCGATCCACAGCAGGTTGCCCGAATAGAACAGGAACGCACCGCCAAGGCCGAGCAGGAAGTACAGCCAGACCACCACGCCGTTGCCGAATTCGCCGAAGTGCAGCGCGTAGGCGGCGCTGAGCGTGGCGTGGTTGGCGTCGCGCTGGCCCGGCAGCTGCGAGGCCAGAACGTCGCCGGTGGCCACGTCCAGCGCCACCGCGCCAAGCGGGCCGAGCGTGCCGGTGGATTCGCCGGTGATCTCGATGGTGGCATTGGCATCGCCGGCATTGGCCAGCTTCAGGTAGGCCGGCTCGAAGTTGGCCACGCCCTGTGCGCGGGCGACTTCAAGCGCGCGCGCATGCAGCACGCGCAGGCTGCCCGGCGGTGCCGGAATGCCACTGGCATCGCGCACGGGCGCGGTGTCCATCGCCGTCGGCACCGCCTGCAGCGCCTTGCCGTCGTAGATCAACGGGTTGAGCAGGGCCATCTGCACGAACACCAGGCAGAGCAGGGCACCAGTGACCGCGAACATCAGGTGGAAAGGCAGGCTGAGCACGCCGATCACGTTGTGCGCGTCCTGCCACAGCTGCTTCAGGTTGCGGCCCGGACGCAGCGCGAACAGGTCGCCGAGCAGCTTCGGCAGATGGATCACCAGGCCGCTGAGCAGTGCCATGCCGTACAGCAGGCTGACAATGCCCATCACGTAGATCCCGGCCACGGGCAGGCCGAGGCTGTAATGGAGCTCGTTGACCAGTTCGGCCAGTCCGGTCTGCGGTGGTGTGGGGCTGCCGGCGATCTGGCCGGGCCAGGCATAGCGCCAGCTGCCGTCATCGGCCTGCCAGTATGCAAGCGGCTGCGGGTGTTCGGCGCCGGGGAAGGTCATGCCGACGTGGCGGCGTGCCTCCGGATGCGCAGCCAGCACGTCTTCCAGCAGGTACTGCGCATCGTCCAGCCCGGCGGGCAGTGCGGTGGCGGCTCCCGGGGTCTGCCACAGTGGCAGGTCGTGATGGAACAGGGTCAGCGCACCTGCGTAGAAGGCCACGAACAGGCCGAAGCCCGCCACCAGGCCGACCCAGGTATGCAGGGTGGTGAACGTGCGCAGGGTCTGCGAACTGAACTTCATGGGAGAGGTCTCATTGCACCGCGCCGGTCAGGCGCAGCAGCCCGAGCATGGCGAAGCCGGCGGCGGCGCTGCCACCCAGCACCAGCCAGGCGCGCAGCGCGCTGCGGAAACTGAACGCCCACAGGGCGGCCAGCATCCACAGCGGGATGAAAGCGATCAGGGTCGGCACCAGCGCCCGCTGCCAGGGGCCGGGCGGTACCCATGCCAGCAGGCCGGTCGCGGCCGCGGCCAGGAAGAAGCCGGCCACGACGCCAGCGAAGGCGCGCGGCCACATCAGGGCGACTCCGTGCCGGGACGGTGCCAGGCGGCCAGCGCCGGCAACAGCATCGCGGCCAGCATCCAGGTGCACAACATCGCCACCAGGCCGGCGGCAAAGCCGAGCTCGGCCATCCACAGCCACAGCGCGGCGGCAGCGGCGACCAGGCCGATCTGGCGGCCCAGGCGGCCGGCGCGGCGCAGGCGCGGCCAGCGACAATGCGGCGAAGCGGCATAGAAGGCCAGCGCCGAGAACATCGCTGCCAGCATGCCCAGGCTGCAGAAGCCGAGCGTGGAAAGGCCGACGGTGATCATTGCGGGCGGCCGGCGCGGCAGCGGGCCGGCGAACGCGGGGCACGGGCGGGGCCGGCGGAAGCCGGTCGGAGCGGGTGGCGCATCACGGGGTCCTGGGGGAAAGCGGGCAGGCTGGCACGGAGCGGCCTGCGCCGACATGGTAATCATTGCAATTTCACGCCGCCAGCGAGGCACATTCAGCCGACCGTACGGTAGCCCTTGGGCTTTCCCGTGCGCTGGTTTAAGATCATCGTAGAACCCTGACTGGAACAAGGTGGCCCGCGCCCAGCGCCGGCCGAGCGTGCGACATGAGCACTACCACCGCCCACTGTTGACCTGCCCCCGAAGGCCCTGTGTTCCAGGCGCCCTCGCGGCGCTTTTTTATTGCCCGGGCGCCGCCCCGGAACGCTTTCCAGCCCGCCCAGCGGGCCCCGCACGAAGCCACTGCGATGATCAACATTACTCTTCCCGACGGCAGCCGCCGCGAGTTTGAAAACCCCGTCAGCGTCATGGAGGTCGCCCAGTCGATCGGCGCCGGCCTGGCCAAGGCCACCATCGCCGGTGCCGTGGATGGCGTGCTGGTCGATGCCAGCGACGTCATCGACCACGATGCCAGCCTGCGCATCATCACCGCCAAGGACGAGGAGGGCGTGGAAATCATCCGCCACTCCTGCGCCCACCTGGTCGGCCACGCCGTCAAGCAGCTCTACCCGGACGTGAAGATGGTGATCGGCCCGGTGATCGCCGAAGGCTTCTATTACGACATCTACTCCGAGCGCCCGTTCACCCCGGACGACATGGCCGCGATCGAGAAGCGCATGGGCGAGCTGATCGCCCAGGACTACGACGTCATTAAGAAGATGACCCCGCGCGCCGAAGTGATCGAGATCTTCAAGGCCCGTGGCGAGGACTACAAGCTGCGCCTGATCGAGGACATGTCCGACGACATCCAGGCGATGGGCATGTACTACCACCAGGAATACGTGGACATGTGCCGTGGCCCGCACGTGCCGAACACGCGCTTCCTGAAAGCCTTCAAGCTGACCCGCATCTCCGGCGCCTATTGGCGCGGCGACGCGCAGAACGAGCAGCTGCAGCGCATCTACGGCACCGCCTGGGCCGACAAGAAGCAGCTCGAGGCGTACATCAAGCGCATCGAAGAAGCCGAGATGCGCGACCACCGCCGCATCGGCAAGCAGCAGGACCTGTTCCACCTGCAGGAAGAAGCACCGGGCCTGGTGTTCTGGCACCCGAAGGGCTGGGCGCTGTGGCAGGTGGTCGAGCAGTACATGCGCAAGGTCTACCGCAACAGCGGCTATGGCGAAGTGCGCTGCCCGCAGATCCTGGACGTGAGCCTGTGGAAGAAGTCCGGTCACTGGGACAACTACCAGGACAACATGTTCTTCACCGAATCGGAGAAGCGCACATACGCGGTCAAGCCGATGAACTGCCCGGGCCACATCCAGGTGTTCAACCAGGGCCTGCACAGCTACCGCGACCTGCCGATCCGCTATGGTGAGTTCGGTTCCTGCCATCGCAACGAGCCGTCCGGCGCGCTGCACGGCATCCTGCGCGTGCGTGGCTTCACCCAGGACGACGGCCACGTGTTCTGCACGGAAAACCAGATCGAGTCGGAAGTGACTGCCTTCCACCAGCAGGCGCTGGCGGTCTACCAGCACTTCGGTTTCGACGAGATCCAGATCAAGATCGCGCTGCGCCCGGAATCGCGCTTGGGTGACGACGCCACCTGGGACAAGGCCGAAGGCGCGCTGCGCTCGGCGCTGACCGCCTGTGGCGTGGAATGGCAGGAGCTGCCGGGCGAGGGCGCCTTCTACGGCCCGAAGATCGAGTACCACCTGAAGGATGCCATCGGCCGTACCTGGCAGCTGGGCACCATGCAGGTGGACTTCATGATGCCGGGCCGCCTGGGCGCCGAGTACGTGGACGAGAACAGCCAGAAGAAGCACCCGGTCATGCTGCACCGCGCCATCGTCGGCTCGATGGAGCGCTTCCTGGGCATCCTGATCGAGCACCATGCCGGTCAGTTCCCGGCCTGGCTGGCGCCGACCCAGGTGGTGGTGGCCAACATCACCGACGCCCAGGCCGACTACGTCTCGGGCGTGACCAAAACCCTTGCGGAGCAAGGCTTCCGCGTCAGCTCGGATTTGCGTAACGAGAAGATCGGCTATAAAATCCGCGAGCATACGTTGCAGCGCGTGCCCTACCTGCTGGTCATCGGTGACCGCGAGAAGGAAAATGGGGCTGTGGCGGTGCGTACGCGTTCTGGCGAAGACCTGGGCAGCATGAGCCTGCAGGCCTTCATCGAGCGGCTCCACGCCGAGGGCGCGTAAGCAAAGGTCCGGTCCGGGCGCACAGGCACCCGGACCGGTTCGATACCCTTGGGAGAACGTAATATCAGCACCCCTGACAACAAACAGAACCGCAAGAATCAGGAAATCCGTGTGCCGCGCGTCCGCGTGATCGGCAGTGACGGAGAAATGATCGGCGTGTTGTCGCGCGACGAAGCGCTGTCCATGGCCGAAGATGAAGGCCTGGACCTGGTCGAGATCCAGCCGCAGGCCGATCCGCCGGTCTGCAAGATCATGGACTTCGGCAAGTTCAAGTTCGAAGCGCAGAAGAAGGCCAGCGAGGCCAAGAAGAAGACCAAGCAGGTCGAGATCAAGGAAGTGAAGTTCCGTCCGGTCACGGACGAGGGCGACTACCAGATCAAGCTGCGCAAGATGCGCGGGTTCCTCGAAGATGGTGACAAGATCAAGGTCAACATCCGTTTCCGTGGCCGTGAAATGAGCCACCAGGAACTGGGCCGCGAAATGGCCAACCGGATCGAGACCGATCTGGGCGAGGACATCGTCATTGAATCCCGTCCGCGCCTGGAAGGGCGTCAGATGGTCATGATGATCGCGCCGAAGAAGAAGACCTGAGGCCTGACGGGCCGCCTTCCGGGGCGCCTGGCTGAAGGGTTCAGGTAAGGGGACGCCGCTGGCGTCCCTTTGCTTTTGCAGGACGCCGGTGAATCGCCGGTAAAGGGTTGCAGGGGCTGGTGGCAGGGCGGTTTTGCCTGTATCATGCCCGGCTCGACCCACCCAGGACGGGTCGTACGCCGATCATGGCAGGACGGAAAGAGCGGCCCAGGCCGCCGCCAGATCAGTCAGAAACCAGGGTCATATCCCATCAAGGACATTGCAATGCCCAAGATCAAGACCAACCGGGCAGCGGCCAAGCGTTTCCGCAAGACCGCCTCGGGCAAGTACAAGTGCGGCCACGCCAACCGTAGCCACATCCTCACGAAGAAAGCGACCAAGCGTAAGCGTAATCTGCGTCAGACGGGCCATGTCCGTGCAGAAGACGCAGGCCGTCTGGACCGCATGCTCCCTTACCTCTGAGGAACTGAAAAATGGCACGAGTTAAGCGTGGCGTACAGGCGCGTCGCCGCCACAAGAAAATCCTGGATCTCGCCAAGGGCTATTACAACGCCCGCCGCAAGGTCTTCCGCGTCGCCAAGCAGGCGGTCATCAAGGCACAGCAGTACGCCTACATCGGCCGTAAGCAGAAGAAGCGCAACTTCCGTTCGCTGTGGATCACCCGTATCAATGCGGCTGCCCGCATCAACGGCCTGAGCTACAGCCGCTTCATGAACGGTCTGCTGAAGGCCGGCATCACCCTGGATCGCAAGGTCCTGGCTGACATCGCCGTGCACGACGCAGCCGGTTTTGCTGCGCTGGCCGAAAAGGCCAAGGGCGCGCTGGCGGCATAAGTCCTTCCCGATGCCGTAACCGTTCACTCGGACGGTGTCAGGTCAAGGCAATGCATGGGGAAGGGCGCAAGTCCTTCCCCATTCTTTTTTGGGTCCCGGCGAGGCCACGACGGCAGCGCGGGGACGGCGGTGGCGACAGGGGTCGGCCCTTCGCGCATCGCGATGGCAGATCGACTGGAGTTCCAGCCCCCCATGAGCGACATCCAATCCCTCACCACCCAGGCGCTGGCCGATGTGGCCGCCGCACAGAGCCCCGACGTGCTGGAGCAGCTGCGCGTGGCCCTGCTTGGCAAGAGCGGCAGCATCACCTCGCAGCTCAAGCAGCTCGGTGCCCTGCCGGCCGACGAGCGCAAGGCCGCCGGTGAAGCGATCAACCAAGCCCGCGACGTGCTGACCCGCGCGCTGGGCGAGCGCAAGGCGCTGCTGGAAGACGCGGCACTGGATGCGCGCCTGGCCGCCGAAGCCATCGACATCACCCTGCCGGGCCGCAATGGCGACCGTGCCGGCCTGCACCCGATCACCCGCACCCTGGAGCGCATCACCGGCATCTTCGGCCGGCTGGGCTACGAGCTGTCGGAGGGGCCGGAGATCGAGGACGACTGGCACAACTTCGAGGCGCTGAACTTCCCGCCGCACCACCCGGCGCGCGCCATGCATGACACCTTCTACTTCGGCGACGGCCGCCTCCTGCGTACGCATACCTCCGGTGTGCAGGTGCGCTACATGGGCGACCACGCGCCGCCGCTGCGCATGATCGCCGCCGGCAAGGTCTACCGCAGCGACAGCGACCAGACCCACTCGCCGATGTTCCACCAGGTGGAAGGCCTGCTGGTGGACGAGCATTCGACCTTCGCCGACCTGAAGGGCACGTTGGCCGAGTTCGTGCGCGCGTTCTTCGAGCGCGACTTCGAGATGCGTTTCCGTCCCAGCTATTTCCCGTTCGTTGAACCGGGCGCGGAAGTGGACATCGCCTGGCAGCAGCCCGATGGCAGCACCCGCTGGCTGGAAGTGCTCGGCTGCGGCATGGTCCATCCGAACGTGCTGCGCAATGTCGGCATCGATCCGGAGCGCTACACCGGCTTCGCCTTCGGCATGGGCGTGGAGCGTTTCGCGATGCTGCGCTACGGCGTCAACGACCTGCGCGCGTTCTTCGAGAACGATGTGCGGTTCCTGAAGCAGTTCGCGTAAGCCGCAACCGTGTAGAGCCGAGCCCTGCTCGGCTGCTTTCTGGATGGACGCCTGCTTGCGCATGCGCTGGGCGACCCCAAAAACCGCAACGGGAGGCACGCCTCCCACCAGGGTGACACCATGAAATTCTCCGAAAACTGGCTGCGCAGCCACGTCCCGACCTCCGCCTCGCGCGATGAGCTGAGCGCGGTGCTGACCGCCATCGGCCTGGAAGTGGAAGAAGTAACCGCGCTTGGCGAAGGCCTCGATCACGTGGTCGTGGCACGCATCGTTGAAGCCGTGCGCCATCCGGAAGCCGACCGCCTGCAGGTGTGCAGGGTCGATGCCGGGCAGGGCGAACTGCTGCAGATCGTGTGTGGCGCACCGAACGCACGCCCGGGCCTGGTCGCGCCGCTGGCGATGGTTGGTGCGCAGATCGGCGAGCTGAAGATCAAACCGGCCAAGCTGCGTGGCGTCGAGTCCAACGGCATGCTGTGCTCGGCCAAGGAGCTGGGCCTGGACAGCGATGCGTCCGGCCTGCTGGAACTGCCGGACGATGCCCCGATCGGCCAGACCCTGGTCGAGTACCTGGGCCTGCCGGACGCCAGCATCGAGATCAAGCTGACCCCGAACCGCGCCGACTGCTTCAGCCTGCGCGGCATCGCCTACGACGTCGCTGCGGCCACCCGCAGTGAAGTGTTGGACTTCGCTGCCGACGCCATTCCGGCAGTCGGCAGCCGTGAGTTGAGCATCCAGCTCGACGCCGGCGCCGAAGCGCCGCGTTACCTGGGCCGTGTCATCGAAGGCGTCAATGCTGCCGCCAGGACCCCGCTGTGGATGGCCGAGCGCCTGCGCCGCAGCGGCGTGCGTCCGGTCTCGCTGCTGGTCGACATCACCCAGTACGTGATGCTGGAGCTGGGCCAGCCGATGCACGCGTACGACCTGGGCACCCTGCAGGGCAGCATCGCCGTGCGCCGTTCGCGCGCGGGCGAGACGCTGAAGCTGCTGGACGGCCGCGATGCTGCGCTGGACGACAGCTTCCTGGTGGTCACCGATGCTGACCGTGCGGTCGGCCTGGCCGGCCTGATGGGCGGCTTCGACACCCGCGTCACCGACGCGACCACCGCCGTGTTCCTGGAAGCCGCGCACTTCGCGCCGGCCGCGATCATGGGCCGTGGCCGCAAGCTGGGCCTGCACACCGATGCCGGCCATCGCTTCGAGCGCGGCGTCGATCCGGCGCTGCCGCGCACCGCGATCGAGTACGCCACCCGCCTGGTGCTGGACCTGGCCGGCGGTACCCCGGCACCGGTCACCGAGGCCGTGCGTGAAGCCGATCTGCCGCAGCCGGCGACCATCGTGCTGCGCCGCGCCCGCATCACCCGCGTGCTCGGCATCAGCATCGACGATGCCGAAGTCGAGCGCATCCTGCGCGCGCTTGGCATGGACGTGGTTGCCACCGCCGAGGGCTGGCAGGTCACGGCGCCGAGCCGCCGCTTCGACATCGCCATCGAAGAAGACCTGATCGAAGAGCTGGCCCGCATCCACGGTTACGAGCAGATCCCGACCACGCTGCCGGGCGGTGCCTCGCGCGTGGCGATGCCGAGCGAGACGCAGCTGGACGCGCTGAGCGTGCGCCGCCAGCTGATCGCCCGTGACCAGCAGGAAACCGTCAACTTCGCCTTCGTCGACGACGCGCTGCTGACCCAGTGGCAGCTGCGCGACGGTCTGGTGCCGCTGGCCAACCCGCTGTCGGCGGAACTGGCGGTGATGCGTCCGTCGCTGCTGCCGGGCCTGGTCGCCACGCTTGGCCGCAATGCCGCGCGCCAGCTGGGCCGCGTGCGCCTGTTCGAGATCGGCCGTGTGTTTGCCCAGCAGAGCGGAGACGGCCAACCGGCGCCGCTGGAAACCCCGCGCGTGGCCGCTGCGGTCTGCGGTGAGGCGCAGGCGGTGCAGTGGGGCCTGCCGACCCGCAAGGTCGATTTCCATGACCTGAAGGGCGACCTGGAATCGCTGGCGGCTGCCAGTGGCGCGCAGCTGGAGTTCCGTCCGTCGGCCCGCGCCTACGGCCACCCGGCGCGTTCGGCCGAGGTGTTCCGCGATGGCGTGGCCATCGGCTGGATCGGCCAGATCCATCCGCGCCTGGCGCGGGCGATGGAGATCGAAGCCGACGTGTACGCCTTCGAGCTGGACCTGGAGCCGCTGACCGCCCGTCGCCTGCCGCGTGCCGGCGAGCTGTCGCGCTTCCCGGCGGTGCGCCGCGACCTAGCGTTCCTGGTGCCTGAGCAGGTGGCCTGGGCCGACCTGGCGGCGACCGTCCGCCAGGCCGCCGGCCCGCTGCTGCGCGACCTGAACCTGTTCGACCGCTATGTTGGCCAGGGCGTCGAGCCGGGCTTCAAGAGTCTCGCTATGGGCTTGATTTTGCAGGACAAGTCGCGCACTCTGACGGACCGCGACGTGGATGCGGTGGTGGCCGAGGCGGTCACTGCCATCGAGCGTGAACACCACGCCCGGATCCGCGGCTGAGCGGGCAGCACTCGGGGGTAGCAGGCAATGGCATTGACCAAGGCGGAGATGGCGGAAAAGCTGTTCGACGAAGTCGGTCTGAACAAGCGTGAAGCCAAGGAATTCGTCGACGCGTTTTTCGATGTGCTGCGTGAAGCATTGGAACAGGGACGTCAGGTGAAGCTGTCGGGCTTCGGTAATTTCGATCTGCGGCGCAAGAACCAGCGCCCGGGTCGCAACCCCAAGACCGGCGAGGAAATTCCGATTTCCGCCCGTACGGTGGTCACCTTCCGTCCGGGCCAGAAGCTCAAGGAGAGGGTGGAGGCTTATGCTGGATCCGGGCAGTAACCGCGAACTACCGCCGATCCCGGCCAAGCGCTACTTCACCATTGGTGAGGTCAGCGAGCTGTGCGACGTCAAGCCGCACGTCCTGCGCTACTGGGAAACCGAGTTTCCCAGCCTTGAGCCGGCCAAGCGCCGAGGCAATCGCCGCTACTACCAGCGCCATGACGTGCTGATGGTGCGGCAGATCCGCAGCCTGCTGTACGAACAGGGCTACACCATCGGTGGTGCACGCCTGCGCCTGGATGGCCCCGATGCCCGCGAGGAATCGGCGCTGAGCAACCAGATCATCAAGCAGGTGCGCATGGAGCTGGAAGAAGTGCTGCAGTTGTTGCGCCGCTGATCCCATTTCCATCGTAATCCGCTATACTTCACGGCCCGCCGCACTGGCGGGCACATCGCAGCATCAGTCGGGGCGTAGCGCAGCCTGGTAGCGCATCTGCCTGGGGGGCAGAGGGTCGTCGGTTCGAATCCGGCCGTCCCGACCACTGTGATGAATCAAGGAGCCTGCGCAGCAATGCGCGGGCTTTTTTGTGCGTTCTGCAGATGCTGATCAGTCTTCCGCGAAGCGGTAGATGAGTTCCGGATCGCCTTCATCCAGGCCATGCACGATGCCGCTGCCCACGAAGCCGGCGGCAGCGAGCAGGCGTTGCATGCCCGTGTTGGAGGCATTGGTCGAGGTGAACAGCTTGCCGCCACCGCGCCACGTGATCGCGTGCCGCAGCAGGATGGCGCCGATACCCTGGCTGCGCTGTTCGCGCGCCACCATCAACATTTCAATGAAGGCTTCGCCAAAGAAGTGGTGATGGATGACCAGGTAGCCGACGATCTTGCCGTCCTGCTCGGCGACCTGCACGACGCCGTGCGCCAGCCAGTCGGCAATCTGCATGATCCGCCGTGGATCAGTGGCTGTCACGCTGTCGAGCGCGATCAAGGCATCTGCGTCCTGCGGAATGCCGTCGCGCAGGTGCGGAGAAGAGGACGTCCGGTTCATCGCGGGCGCAGCTTCAGCAACAGGCCGCCACCCGACACAAAGCCGGCGAGCAGGACGGCAATCGACAGCGGCAGGTGGAATTCACTGCGACCGAACAGGGCAAAGGCCAGATGGATCAGTGCCGTGCCAATGCCGAGCCCCCCGCAAGCCAGTGCATAGCTGCGCGCCGTGGATGTGCCCAGCACGATCTGGCGATAACCCCAAAGCACGGCGCCGACTGCGAACAGGTTGAACAGCAGGAAGCCCTGGATGCCACCGGGGACATGGAACATGGCCCATTCCTGCCAGAATACAGCGTCGATCTGATGCAGGATCAACGCCAGCGGCGTCGCCAGATACCATCGTTCCATGTCGTGCTCCCTGCCGTGCAGGCCATAGTCTATCGACGCCGCCTGGCACGCACGCCTGCTCGATGCAGCCAGCGCGCGGCCGGCAGTCAATACACCCGGAACTCGGCACGGCAGCCGTCGCTGACCCACACCCCACGGCGGTCCCAGCCCCAGTTGCGGTCCTCGATGCAGGCTGTCACCGATTTCTGCCTGACCAGCCGTACCTCATGGCGCACGCGAATCCGGCACTCCTTGTCCTTGTTCTCGTAGGACTCGCAGACCAGGCGTTCGCCCTCGTTGTCGCGATCACGGCTGCGGCCACGTCCCGGCCAGCGGCCGTGTTCGTCGGCAACGAACTCGGCGCGGCAGCCGTCGGTCACCCACAGCATGCGCCGGCTCTGGCCCCAGTTCTGGTCTTCCACGCAACGGGTCACCGACAGCTGCCTGGCCAGGCGCATCGGTCCCTCGATGGGGCATTGCTCGGTCTTGTTGAACTGGGATTCGCAGCGCAGCGCTGGAATGTGATCAGTGTCGTAGTCCTGGGCGGCCACGGCGGTGGCGGCCAGCAGCAGGGCAAGGGCGGCGCCGGTGATCGGCAGCAGCGGGCGAAGGGTCATGGGGGAGCCTCGGGCGGGGATTCGGGCGGCAAGAATGACCCAGCACGGGGCCGTCGGAACGCATCGTTCCGGAAGCGGCTCAGGAGGGATTTAGTAGTGCGCACCAGCCCATGCAGAGGCTTACATCCCGTATCATCGCTGCACATCCGATCGCATCGGTTTACACCTTCTTACATGTCTTCCACGCCTGTCGGCGCAGCCTGTGGCTGCCGTCACTGGTGTGCGGGCGGCCTGCGGGGGAGGATGCGCGGACCACGACGACCACAGGGGGTTGCGTTGATCAGCAGTACCGTCATTCATCGCTCGGCCGACGCAGGTGGCGCCGAGGTGCGGGTCCTGGACACTACGTTCAAGGGCAAGCATGTGTTCGTTGCCTGGGGGCTGCGCGGGCCGGAACTGACCCGCAGCGCGGATCCGGCTGCCACTGTGGCTGCGCGCAAGGCATTGCATGCTGTTGCCGGGCATAGTGAAGGGCCGCGCAGCCCGGAAGTGTTCATCGCCAACCAGTCGGCGGTGGCGATCACGATCTATCGGCTGCTTACCGAAGCACGCTCCGGTGACGCCATCTTCTTCCTGTGCGATTCACCGGCGGTGGTCGAGTGGCTGATCACCGCGCTGGAGGTGCAGGGCGCGGACTGATTCCGCGCTCCTGCGCGCATTGATTCAAGCCAGGGCCGTGTCCACGGCGGCCCGCGCATGCAGGGCGGTGGTATCGAACAGCGGCACTGCACTGTCCTCCGAACGTACCAGCAGCATGATCTCGGTGCAGCCAAGAATGATTGCTTCGGCACCGCGCGCCACCAGTCGCGCGATCACGCCGGCATAGACCTGCCGTGAGTGCTCGCTGACCACACCAGCGATCAACTCCTGGTAGATGATGTCGTGCACGCTGCGACGATCATCGGCTTCGGGTACCAGCACCTCCAGTCCGAAGTGATCCTGCAGCCGGCCGCGGTAGAAGTCCTGTTCCATGGTGAAGGCGGTGCCGAGCAGGCCCACCTTGCGTGCGCCTGCCTGCACGATGGCCTGGGCGGTGGGGTCGGCGATATGCAGCAGCGGCAGCGTGCAGGCCGCCTCGATGCGATCGGTCAGCTTGTGCATGGTATTGGTGCAGATCAGCAGCAGGTCGGCGCCGCCCGCCTGCAGGCGCCGCGCGCCATCGACCATGTGGTCACCCAGGGTGTCCCAGTCGCCCTCGTGCTGCAGCTGCTTGATGCCGGCGAAATCCACCGACCACAGCAGCAGCTGTGCCGAGTGCGCATCGCCGAGCCGCCGCCGTACCTCCTCGTTGATGAGCCGGTAGTACTGGGCCGAGCTTTCCCAGCTCATGCCGCCGATCAGGCCGAGAGTCTTCATGCACAGCTCCATGCCAGGAGTTGCTATTGCAGCACAGGCAGCGGGTGAGTTGCACTACACATTAGTGTTTGCTAATGTGTTGATCATGATCGAAAACGCCCTGTTCAAGGCGCTGGCCGACCCCACCCGGCGCCATATCTTCGAAAAGCTGGCCCAGGGGGGGCAGCATGCCAGCGCGCTGCGCGAGGGCATGGCGATCAGCCAGTCTGCGATGTCCCAGCACCTGGCGGTGCTGCGCGATGCTGGGCTGGTGAGCGAACAGCGCCAAGGGCGCTTCGTCCACTACGAGGTCGATCCGCGCGGACTGGCCAACATCGGCAACTGGCTGCAGCGCTACCGGGCCTACTGGCCCGCGCGTATGGATGCCTTGCAGGATCTGCTGAAGGAGATGGACTGATGGACGATGTTCTGAACGAAGCGGCTCCTGCGTTGGTGATGGAGCAGTGGCTGCCAGCGCCACCGGAACAGGTCTGGCGCGCACTGTTCGACCCGGCGCTGCGTGAGCGTTGGTTGCCTGCGGCCGATCTTGCCGATTCGCAGCCCTGCTTGTGCGAGGAGGGGCGGGAGCTGGGGTTCCACCTGCGAGATGCGCAGCCCCCGCATCTGCACAGCCTGGTGTGTTTCCGGCTGCGCGCGGATGACGGTGGGGGGACGGTGCTGACCATTGTGCATCGGCTCAGCGACCTGCGCGCGCTGCTGCCGTTGGCCGCCAACGATGAGCATCGCACGGTGATGCGCGCGGCTTGAACGGGCGCCAGGGTCGAACGCTACAGGGAGCAGGCACATGCGGGACAGAATGCAGCTGGTACCAATGGTGGTGGAGCGCAGCGAGCGCGGTGAGCGCTCCTATGACATCTACTCGCGGCTCCTGCGTGAGCGCATCATCTTTCTCAACGGCGAAGTCGATGACACTGTGTCGGCGCTGGTCTGCGCGCAGCTGCTGTTCCTGGAATCGGAAAACCCGGAGAAGCCGATCCATCTGTACATCAACTCGCCGGGTGGGGTGATCTCCAGCGGCTTGGCGATGTACGACACCATGCAGTACATCTCGGCCCCGGTGCATACGCTGTGCATGGGCACTGCGCGGTCGATGGGTTCTTTTCTGCTGATGGCCGGCGAGCCGGGACACCGTGCGGCGTTGGCCAATGCCAGCCTGCATGTGCACCAGCCGCTGGGCGGGGTGCAGGGCCAGGCTTCGGACATCTTCATCCACGCCGAGGAAATGCAGCGCACCAAGCAGCGCATCACCCGGCTGTATGCGCAGCATTGCGGACGCAGTGTCGTGGAGGTCGAGCAGACCCTGGATCGCGATCGTTTCATGAGTGCCGAGCAGGCATGCGAATGGGGATTGATCGACCAGGTACTGGTACGGCGCGACGCACTCGCGGCCTGAGCCTGCCTCTGTAACCACCACATCCATGCTGCGCTGTGTGTGCCGCGGCAGGCCCGGCGCACTCTATGCTGGTTGGATCTTCTGAAGTGGATGTGCGCTATGGCCCTGCATACCTGGTGGTGGTTCCTCGCCACGGTGTTCGTTCTGTGTGGTACGCCGGGGCCGAACATGCTGCATATCCTCGGCCGCAGCGTCGGGCTGGGGTTCCGTGGCAGTGTGCCGGCGATGGCCGGCTGCCTGCTGGCGATGCTGCTGGTGCTGGTGGCCTCCGCAGCAGGCCTGAGTGCGCTGCTGCATTCCTCGCCGATGCTGTTCGAGGTGCTGCGTTATCTGGGCGTGGCCTATCTGGCCTGGCTGGGCCTGAAGGCATGGCGTGACAGTTGCCGGCCGGCACCGCCGGTGACGGTCGATGCTACGCCGCCGGTTGCGGCCTCGCTGGGCGCGTGGAAGGTGTTCCGTGGTGGCCTTCTGGTGGGCCTGAGCAATCCCAAGCTGCTGCTGTTCGCGGCGGCGTTCCTGCCGCAGTTCGTCGACCCATCACGCGGCCAGGCGCTGCAATACAGCATGCTGGTGGCCACCTTCGCCGCGTGCGAACTGTTCTGGTACGTGATGTATGCGGCCGGTGGCCATGGCCTTCGCCGCTGGTTGGCCAAGCCGTTTGCGCGACGCTGGTTCGAGCGCCTGGTGGGCAGCGTGTTCCTGGCGTTTGCCGTCGCGCTGCTGCGCTTCCGTCCGCGCTGATTCACGCCGCGCACGCGGCCTGTTCACGATTGCCGCATCGGCCACGGCCTAGCCTGACCATCCAGTACGCAGTCCCCGCGGGGAAAGGTTTGACATGATCAAGTGGGCCATCATCTTCGCCGTCATCGGTGTGATCGCAGGCGTGCTCGGCTTCGGTGGCATTGCCGGTGCCGCGGTCGGTATCGCCAAGTTCCTGTTCTGGGCCGGCATCATCATCGCCGTGGTGCTGTTCCTGCTCGGCATGACCGTAGCGAAGAAGGTCAGCTAGCGTTGATCGCGCAGCAGTGTGCTCAGTGCGCACTGCTGCGCGAGAACAGGTTGATCACCAGTACGCCGGCGCAGATCAGGCCGATGCCGATCAACGCCGGTGCATCCAGGCGCTGCTTGAACACCACCAGCCCGATCAGTGAGATCAGCACGATGCCGACGCCGGACCAGATCGCGTAGGCGATGCCGGTCGGGATCGACTTCATGGTCATGGACAGCAGGTAGAAGCACAGCCCGTAGCCGACCAGTGCGCCCAGTGTCGGCGCCAGCCGGCTCATGCCGTCGGATGCCTTCAGCAGTGATGTGGCAATCACTTCCAGCACGATGGCGGCGGCAAGGTAGAGGTAGGGATTCATCGAGCGCTCCAGCTCACTGCGGGTCGCACAGTTTCAGGGCCTGTTCGGCCATGGCCAATGCATTGGCACGTTCTTCCTCGTCCAGCGGACGCCCGTAGGCCGTGGCCCAGTAGCCATCGGCAGCGCAGCGCGCCGCGTACAGCCGCGGGTCGCCGGCTTCGCCAGGGAACTCGGCCAGCATCGCGCGCTTCCAGTTGCGCCAGTGCGCAAGCAGGCCCGGTTCCATCAGGTTGCCCAAGGTCAGGCCGATGTCGTTGTCCTGCTCCTGCTGCAGCAGATGCTCGAAGTTGGCCTGCACATAGGCGCGGCTGAAACGGCCATGGCCTTCGGGGTTTTCCTGCAGCAGGGCGCGCACGCGCGCTTCGAATTCTCCAATCAGCGCTCCGATGGCTTCATCCACCAGCACCTGCTTGCTGCTGAAATGATGGAACAACGCACCCTTGCTGACACCGGCGGCCTGCGCGACGTCCTGCACGGTCAGCGCGGCCAGGCCGTTACGGCCGATCACTTCAATGGTGGCCTGCAGCAGTGACTGGCGCACGCTGTCGGGCGCCTTGCGGCGCGAACGGGAGGGGGATGCGGACATGGCGGGAAGAAACCGACTGGACGGTACGATTGTAACGCAGGCCCGCCGCGTTACCGCGCGCTGCCGGCCATGGCCGGCAGCGGAACCCTCATGCGTCGACGCGGGCGAAACGCGGTTGCGGTCCGTGCTCGCCGGGCACCTGCTCGACGAACATGGCGTACGGGCGTACCCACAGGCCACCTTCGCCATACAGCGCGCGGTACAGCACCATCGGCTGCAGGGTCTCGCTGCTGCGGACGATGTCGAGCACTTCGTACTCGCCGCCCTTGAAGTGGCGGTAGCGGCCTGGGGCCAGGGTGGGGAGCGGACTCAGCTCAGCCATGGGTGGCGCGACTCACTTGCGCGCCGGGCTGGCCGGCTTCGCGCAGTAGGCATCGATGGCTTCGGCAGTGTTGGCCAGGCCCTGTGCCTGCGCCAGTTCCCACGGACGTTCGCAACGCTGGCTGTGCTCGCACCACTGGTAGCCGGCCGAACCGATGCAACCGTGGGCATCGCGGTCGCCACCGACCTTCGGCGTGGCGGGCGAAGTGGCCGCCGTATCGGCACGCGCAGCGGCCTGATGCTGGTTGGCACAGGCGGACAGCACCAGCAGGGCTGGAATCAGAAGAAGCGCTTTCATCGGGCGGGCTCCGTGCCTAAAGCGACAGTGTCTGTCGCAAATAGCCCTGCAGCAAGCGCTCAGTGCATGGCGGCGCGGATCAGTTCCTCGATCAGCACGAGGTAGCTGGCCACGAAATAGAACTTCAGCAGCGTCCAACGCTGCTGCGAGAAGAAGGTGCGCATGTGGAAGGGGCCCCTGTTGATGACGGTAGTGTGAAGCCCGGCTGACTCCGTGACAAGAATCACGGAATGAACAGGCTAAACGGACTCAGGGATGTGAGGGCAGGCAAGGGCTGACCAGAGGGCGCGGCATTTTCGTACAAATCTGATGGGCCACCCCTGAGGTGATCGCTAGCCTGAAGGTGTACCGGCACGTGGACCGTCCGCCTGCCGTCGCATCCTTCCATCCACAGGAGCCCCTCATGGTCATTACCGTTCAACGCAACGCCCGGCACTGGTCCGTGCTGGATCCGCAGGTGCATGACGCAACCCGATATGCGCGGGGCGCCGAGGCTTTCGATGTCGCCGCGGCGCGGGCCCTCGAGCACCACCGTCGCACCGGCCAGCGCAGCACGGTGCGGGTCGAGGCGCTCGGCAGCGCGGTGGATGCCCTGCACGTAGGAGACTGACGCCGGTCGTTGCGTGCAGTCAGCTACGGTTGCGTTGTTTGAATGGGGAAAAACCGGCGTCACGCGCCCCCCTGTGCGCCGTGCCGGGAATCCCGGATGCTTGCGCCATCGTATTCATCTGGAGATCTCGATGGGCAAGGCACTCACCTGGCGTACCCTGGCCTGCACCCTGCTGCCGATGCTGGCGGCGGCGGGTGGCGCCCAGGCGCAGAGCTATGGCTACGGCTATGACGATGACCGCTACGGTGGCCGCGAAGGCAGCGGCATCGTGCGCTGCGAGTCGATCAAGAACCGTAGCAACGAGTGCCGTCTGGAGGGCCGCGCGCGGATGATCCGCCAGTTGTCCGGCTCGCCGTGCGTGGAAGGTGAGACCTGGGGCCAGTCGCGCTATGGCGTCTGGGTGACCCAGGGCTGCCGCGCCGAGTTCGTCGGCGAGTACCGTCGTGGCGGTGGCTGGGGCAATGGGGGGGGCTGGGGCAACGGCAACGGCAACGGTTGGGGCGGCGGTGAGGTGATCACCTGTCATTCCAATGGGCACCGCCAGGAGTACTGCGACGCCCGCATCCGCCGCGGCGTGCGCCTGGTTCGCCAGGATTCGCGCAGTGCCTGCATCGAGGGCCAGACCTGGGGCTGGGATCGTCGTGGCATCTGGGTCAGCGACGGCTGCCGGGCACAGTTCCAGGTGAACTGAGCGTGCCCCTCTAAAATCAGAAAAATCTGATACAGCTCACATTTTGAACTGTCGTATCTTCTGCGATCAGGGCATCTCTGTGTGTCCCTGATCTGTTGCGACGATGCCTGCCGTGATCGGCAGGAATGTCCCGCTACCGTCGATACGCTGCCTCAAGGAGTGAGCCGCATGTTGATCCGCCTGCAATGCGAACAGCGCCAATGGCGCGTGCTGCATCCGGACCGGCCGGAGCCGATCGATTTCCGCGACGGTGCCCGCGCCTTTGACTTCGCTGAAACCCTGGCGCGCCTGCACTTTGTCGATACCGGGCAGCGCGCTGCCGTGCGCGTGGAAGCCAGCGGCGCCTTCGTTGAAGCGGTCAGCTACGGCTGAGGGCGGGGGTGTCAGGCCAGATCCTGTTTCCGGGCCCCGCTATCCACGCATGGCGTGGATCTACCGCGGAACCGGGGTCGACCCACGCCATGCGTGGATGCAGACGCAAGGTAGATCCACGCCATGCGCGGATCCACTGGGTGGCAATCGGCCTCAGCCCGCCGCGCTCAGCGGCGGGGTACCTGTGGCCAGCTGCGGCCAACGCTTGAGCACGGCCGCACGGATGCCCGCGGCGTCGATGCCTGCTTCGGCCAGCAGGTCCTCGCGGCTGGCATGGTGCTGGTAGCTGTCGGGCAGGCCCAGGTGCAGGATCGGGCGCAGCACGCCTTCGGCATTGAGCAGCTCGCCGACGCCTGAACCGGCGCCACCGGCCACCACGTTGTCTTCGATCGTCACCAGGCCCTCGTGCTGGGCGGCGACAGCCAGCACCAGCTCGCGGTCCAGCGGCTTGATGAAACGCATGTTGACCACGCTCAGGCCCAGTTCGCGGCCAACCTGTTCGGCGGCGGCCACGGTGCTGCCGAAGGCGAGCAGGGCAATGCGGCTGCCCTGCAGGCGCAGTTCGCCCTTGCCGATCGGCAGGGTGGACAGGTCGCTGCCGGCTGCAACGCCGGTGCCGGTGCCGCGCGGGTAGCGCACGGCGGCCGGGCCCGGGTGCTGCAGGCCGGTGCTGAGCATCTGCCGGCACTCGGCTTCGTTGGACGGTGCCATCACCACCAGGTTGGGCACGCAGCGCAGGAAGCTCAGGTCGAGGTTGCCGGCATGGGTCGCACCGTCCGGGCCGACCACGCCGGCGCGGTCGATCGCGAACAGCACGTCCAGGTCCTGGATCGCCACGTCATGTACCAGCTGGTCGTACGCGCGCTGCAGGAAGGTCGAGTAGATCGCCACCACCGGCTTGCCACCCTGGGTGGCCATGCCGGCGGCGAGGGTGACCGCATGCTGTTCGGCAATCGCCACGTCGAAATAGCGCTGCGGGTATTCCTTGCTGAAACGCACCAGGCCGGAGCCTTCGCGCATCGCCGGGGTGATGCCGTACAGGCGGGGCTCGGCGGCGGCGGCATCGCACAGCCAGTCGCTGAACACATCGGTATAGGTCGGCTTCTTGGCACCGGCCTTGGCCACCAGGCCCTTGTCCGGATCGAACGGGCCCACGGCGTGGTAACCGATCTGGTCGCCTTCGGCCGGCTCGTAGCCCTTGCCCTTGGTGGTCATCACGTGCAGCAGCTTCGGGCCCTTGGAGGCGCGCAGCGTCTTCAGCGTGGACAGCAGGGCGGGCATGTCGTGGCCGTCGATCGGGCCGGTGTAGTGGAAGCCCATCTCCTCGAACATCGTGGACGGCACGAACATGCCCTTCCAGTGTTCTTCCCAGCGCTTCACGAAACGCGCCGGGTTGTTCTTCTTGTCACCGAGGATCTTCTTGCCGCCTTCGCGCAGCGCATTGAGCGTGCGGCTGCCGGTGGCACGGCCGAGCATCTTGGTCAGGCCGCCGACCGCCTCGGAGATCGACATGTTGTTGTCGTTGAGGATCACCAGCAGGTTCGGTTCCGGGTCCATGCCGCCGGCGTGCATCAGCGCTTCGAAGGCCATGCCGGCGGTCATCGCACCGTCACCGATCACCGCCACGATCTTGCGGTCGTCGCCTTCGGACTGGCGGGCAATGGCCATGCCGAGTGCCGCCGAGATCGAGGTGGAGGAGTGGCCGACGCCAAAGGTGTCGTATTCGCTCTCCTCGCGTTTCGGGAATGGCGCGACGCCGTCCTTCTGCTTGACGGTGTGGATCTGGTCGCGGCGCCCGGTCAGGATCTTGTGCGGGTAGGTCTGGTGACCGACGTCCCAGACCAGCTGGTCGACCGGAGTCTGGTACAGGTAGTGCAGGGCCACGGTGAGTTCGATCACGCCCAGGCCGGCGGCGAAGTGGCCACCGCTCTTGCCCACCGATTCGATGAGGTAGGCGCGCAGTTCGTCGGCAACCGCCCTCAGTTCGGATTCGTCGAACGTGCGCAGGTCATCCGGCGTCTGGATGCGCGCGAGGCGGGGATAGCGGGCAGAGTCGATCATCATGTTCGCACTTTTTCTGAATGCCCATTTTCGCCCTCAAACGGGGGTGGGGCAAGCAAACGCCGCCGTCCGTGACAGGACGGTGAGGGTTGCATTTTCAGGCGTTCAGGTGCTCAGTTTCGACCGCTTGGGCAATTGCGCCTTCAGGAAGGCCATCTGGTCGGCCAGGATGTTGCGGTTGGACAGGATCAGGTGCTCGATCCAGCTGGGCCGGTAGGGCACGGCCAGCAGCGGCATTCCGGCCTGCTGCGGGGTGCGGTCGCTCTTGCGCGAGTTGCAGTGGAAACAGGCGGTGACCACGTTTTCCCAGCAGTCCAGGCCGCCCTTGGACAGTGGCACGACGTGGTCGCGGGTGAGCGTGGGGCGGTTGAACTGCTGGCCGCAGTACATGCACAGGTGGGCGTCGCGGGCGAACAGGGCCGGGTTGGTCAGGTTCGGCGTGGGGTCGATCGCGCGGGAGCGGGCATGGCCGCGCGCGGCGATGATCGGGTGCAGGTCCATGCCGCTCTGCAGGCCGCTGAAGCGATTGGTGCCGCCGTGGATGTGCAGGCAGGGATCGCCCAGCGTCCAGGCCACCGCTTCGCGGGCGTAGAGGCACGCCGCATCCTGCCAGGTGATCCAGTCCAGTACGCGTCCGTGGGCATCAAGCGAGAGCAGCCGGACCGAACCGGGGCGATGCAGCGTCGTGGCGTTGGGCGATGCTTCGGCGCCCGGAGCAGAAAACGGAGCTCCGGCTTCGATCAGACCCAAGCGTGTAGTGTCTGTCTCCATCGGGAGAACAGCTTATACCTGAATGTTGACGATTTGTGTATCGCCTGTCGGCGATACGCAAATCGCAACGATTCAGGTCCGCGCATTCCTCCTATCCCCCCGCACCTGTCGGTGCGCCCCCTTTAGCAACCCAGCCCGCCGTTGGCGCGCTGGGTTGCGCGCGCATTCTTCCTAATCCCCGCGCGCTGTCGGCGCGCCCCCTTTAACAAAAGGGGGCTCTTCTCCAGAGGGATTTAGGGGGTTCTCATCCACGCGTGGCGTGGATCTACGCAGATCGCGGGGAACTGTCAGAGGCGGGGCGGTGTGGGTTGGCAGGACCGTTGGCGCCATGGGCCCGAGGCATGCCTCGGGCGGGTTGGGCAGGACGCCCCAACCCCGGTCTTGCCGTGTGCGCAGGACAGCGCACACGAGCAAGGCGCCATCGAGCCCCCAGGGGTGAGGGCGCTTTGCTTGCGAAGCACTGCTTCGCAAGCGCCCGAACGCACAGTCGCCAGCGGCTGGGCCGGATCGCGGAGCGGGGTTTACGGCGTGTCCTGCCAGCCCACACCGCCCCGCCATCCACCGGGATCCAGCTGTTGCTATTGCGGTTGCCGGCCAGCGGCCGGCGCTACCGCGGGTGCCGGGCGGCAGCCGGCTCAGGCGCCGAAGCGCTCGTCGTCCATCGTCATCAGCGGGGCGGCGCCGGACTGGATCGCGGCGGCGTGGCTGAGCGTGCGCGGCAGCACGCGGGCGAAGTAGAAGCGAGCGGTTTCGCGCTTGCCCTGGGCGAAGGCGGCGCCGTGCGCGCTGGCGTCGGCGGCGGCCACGCTGCGGGCCCACCAGTAGGCCAGTACCACGTAGCCCGAATAGAACAGGTAGTCGTAGCTGGCCGCACCCAGTTCGTCTGGATTGCCGGCCGCGCGCTGCAGCACGTCCAGGGTCAGCTTGCCCCATTCGGCGGCCTTGGCGCGCAGCGGGCCGATGAACTCGGCCAGCGATTCGTTGCCTTCATGCTCCTTGGCGAAGGCTTCGATCTCGGCCAGCATCAGCTTCAGGCCGGCGCCCTGGCTGGAGGCGGTCTTGCGGCCGATCAGGTCCAGCGCCTGGATGCCGGTGGTGCCTTCATACAGCGTGGTGATGCGCGCATCGCGGGCCAGCTGCTCCATGCCGTGTTCGCGGATATAGCCGTGGCCACCGAAGCACTGCAGGGCGTTGTAGGTGTTCTCGATGCCCCATTCGGTCTGGCAGGCCTTGGAGATCGGGGTCAGGAAGCTCACCAGGGTGTCGGCGCGCTCGCGCTCGGCGGCGTCCTCGGCGTGATGGGCAACGTCGATCAGGGTGGCGGCGTGCAGGGCCAGCAGGCGGCTGCCCTCGACCAGCGACTTCACCGTCAGCAGCATGCGGCGCACATCCGGGTGCACCAGGATCGGGTCGGCCGGCTTGTCCGGGAATTTCGCACCGCTCAGGGCGCGCGACTGCAGGCGTTCACGGCTGTACTTCAGTGCGTTCTGGTAAGCGCGCTCGGACAGGCCGATGCCCTGCAGGCCGACGCCCAGGCGCGCGGTGTTCATCATGGTGAACATGGCCTGCAGGCCCTTGTGCGGCTGGCCGACCAGGTAACCCTGCGCACCGTCGAAGTTCATCACGCAGGTGACCGAACCCTTGATGCCCATCTTGTGCTCGATCGAGCCGCAGCGCAGTGCGTTGCGCTCGCCGACAGTGCCCTCGCGGTCGACCTTGAACTTGGGCGTGACGAACAGTGAGATGCCCTTGGCGCCCGGAGGGGCGTCGGGCAGCTTGGCCAGCACCAGGTGCACGATGTTTTCGGTCAGGTCGTGCTCGCCGGCGGTGATGAAGATCTTGGTGCCGGTGATCGAGTAGCTGCCATCGGCGTTCGGCTCGGCCTTGGTCTTCAGCAGGCCCAGGTCGGTACCGCAGTGCGGCTCGGTCAGGCACATGGTGCCGGTCCAGCGGCCCTCGATCAGCGGCTTGAGGAAGGCCTCGTGCTGCCAGGCCTCGCCGTGCTGCTTCAGCGCTTCGATGGCGCCGTGCGAGAGCAGCGGGAAGTTGCCCCACGCCAGGTTGGCGGCGTTGATCATTTCGTTGAGCGGCACGCCAAGGGTGTGCGGCAGGCCCTGGCCACCCAGTTCCGGCGAGGCGGTCAGGCCGGTCCAGCCGCCATCGACGAACTGGTCGTAGGCCTGCTTGAAGCCGGGCGGGGTGGTCACTTCACCGGTGGCCTGGTCGAGCACGCAGCCGATCTCATCGCCAACGCTGTTGAGCGGGGCCAGCACGGTGGCGCTGAAACGGCCAGCTTCTTCCAGCACGGCATCGACCACGTCGGCGGTGGCGTCGGTGAAGCCCAGGCGGGCGAACAGGGGTTCGACCTTGAGCACGTCGTGCAGGGCGAAACGGAGGTCGGAAAGCGGGGCGGTGTAGCTGCTCATCGGTACGTCTCGATTTGATCAGGGCAGGGGAGAACGGCGCCAGGCGCCGCGACGGAAGGTGGAAATCAGCGCAGCACGCCCGGCAGGCCCGGGGCCTGGTTGAGGGTGCTGCGGCTGCTGATATCGAAGCTGCGCTGCTTCTTTTCCTGCGGCGTGGCCGCGACCGTTCCCTTCAGGCCATAGGCCAGGGTGTGGTTGCCGGCCAGTGCATCGGCCACCACCAGGCGTGCGGCCGAACTGGGCACCAGGTCGACATTGATGACATCCGCGGAGGTGCCGCCGATGGAGATACCGGGCTTGGCCTGCAGGGTGCCGGCCTCGGCATCGCCGACGCTCAGCGCCAGCGACACATCATCGAAAGTCATCGGCATCGAGCTGAAGTTCTGCAGGCGCAGCGCCACGGTCCAGTTGCCGTCGGCGCGCACGGTCAGCTGCTGCAGGCTGGCCGCCGGTTCCGAAACACGCTTGACGATGCCGTTGCCACAGGCGGCAAGGGCGAGGGTGCTCAGGACGATCAAGGCGATACGGAAACGGTGGAGCATGGGCGCAGGTCCTCTGGAGGCGGTGCGTTGGAATAAGCATACTACGGCGTATGGTCGTTTGGATCGCCTGTGGCGAGCCGTCGCAGAGGGTAGCGCGTGAAGATGGCGGCGGGGCGTGCGCAGCGCTGGATCTTCGGGCGCACGGTGCGCGTACGGATTGAACTGCGGCTCAATCGGTGGGCGTATCGCGAAGCGGGGCCATCAGGCGCAGCGGGCGCAGGTCGTAGCCCATGGCTTCGGCTTTTTCCTTCAACTGCTCGAACCGGGCGCGGTCCATTTCCGGCAGGCGCGAGAGGATCCACAGGTATTTCCGGTCCGGTTCACCAACCAGGGCCCACTGGTAGTCCGGGTCCAGCGCCAGCACCCAGTAGTCGGCCCAGACCAGTGGCACCCAGCTCAGCCAGTCCGGAACGAAGCGCACCTGCAGTTGGCCGGGATGGCCAGCCACCGGGCGTGCAACGCCTTCGGCGATTACGCGTTCTCCGTCGGCGTTGCGGCAGGCATTGGTGACACTGATGCGGCCATCGCGGCGCAGCCCGTAGTTGGCGGTGATCTCGCCGACGCACTGCTTCTGGAATGACACCGGCAGGTGAGCGATCTCGTGCCATTGGCCTGCATAGCGGTCGATGTCCAGCGTGTCGACTGCACGCACCGGTTCGGCGGCGATCACCGGGGCGGCGGCCAGCAGCAGGCAGGCGAGCAGGGTGGGGCGCAATTGCATCGGCAGGCTCCGGCAGGAATCTGCAGCGTAGGTGCCGCGGCGGGTACCGGTGTAAATGTTTCGTCAACCAGACGGCGGTGGCCCGGCATGGATCGAGGCCATGGAAGGGGCCAGCGCCAGGTAGATCCACGCCATGCGTGGATGGCAGGCCGCACGCAAAAAAAAGACCTGCATTTCTGCAGGTCTCTGAAGATGGTGGCCGAAGACGGAATCGAACCGCCGACACGGGGATTTTCAATCCCCTGCTCTACCAACTGAGCTACTCGGCCAAATTGTGTGGCAACCGTGATCAAACCCGGTTTCCGGAAAAAAAAGACCCGCATTTCTGCAGGCCTTCGAAAGTGGTGGCCGAAGACGGAATCGAACCGCCGACACGGGGATTTTCAATCCCCTGCTCTACCAACTGAGCTACTCGGCCACATGTTTCGTTGCAGCGAGGTCGCTGCCAAGGACGCGTATATTACGGAGGTCGGCTGCCTTCGGCAAGCGTTTTGCCAAGATTTCTTCACATTGCCGTCTGTGGGCTCGCAAGTGCTTGATCCTCCGTTGTGGGGCGGGGGCGTGGTCAGTCGATCATCGTCTGCGGTGGAAATCAGCAGATCGCCGCGATCGCCAAAGCTGCAAGGGCAAGGGCTGCGCCGGACCCGCGCCGCGCCGGTCCATGGAACGCTGTTTTCATGGCCGTCGCCGGCAATCGTTGCGGCGTAGTGTCGGCATTCCTTTCCTGATGCTGGCAACAGCAGAGCCGGTCACCATGTCCGATTCCCTCGCTACCTCCACCTCCCGTATCGTGCTGGCCTCGCGTCCGCAGGGCGCACCAGGCGCGGCCAACTTCCGCCTGGAACAGGCTGCGCTGCCGGCATTGGGGGATGGCGAAGTGCTGCTGCGCAACCGCTACCTGTCGCTGGACCCGTACATGCGTGGACGCATGGACGAGGGCCCCTCGTATGCCGCGCCGGTGGCGGTGGGCGCGGTGATGGAGGGCCAGACCGTGGCCGAAGTGCTGCGATCCAACGCCGAAGGTGTGGCGGTCGGAGATCTGCTGCTGGCGCCGGGTGGCTGGCAGACCCACGCAGTGCTGCCGGCCAAGGCGCTGGGGCGTCGGCTGGATCCGGCCGGCCTGCCGCTGAGTACCGCGCTGGGGGTATATGGCATGCCCGGCTTCACCGCCTATTCCAGCATGCACGAAATCGCCCGTTTGAAGCCGGGTGAGTCGCTGGTGGTGGCTGCCGCGACCGGGCCGGTGGGCGCGACGTCGCCCAGCTGGCCAAGCTGCAGGGCGCGCGCGTGGTCGCCATCGCCGGTGGCGAAGCCAAGCGTGCCTACCTGCAGACGCTGGGCGTGGACGTGGCGCTGGATTATCGCGCGGCTGATTTTGCCGATCAACTGCGTGCGGCAGTGCCTGCCGGCATCGACGTGTACTTCGAGAATGTCGGTGGCCATGTGCTGGATGCAGTGCTGCCGCTGCTCAACGACTTCGCCCGCATTCCGGTGTGCGGCACCATCGCCACCTACAACGAGCGGGGCATCGAGCAGCCCGGCCCGGACCGGTTGCCCGCACTGTTCAGCCAGATCCTGCGCCAGCGCCTGACCGTGCGTGGTTTCATCGTGCACGACTTCAACCACCTGTGGCCGGACTTCGAACGCGAGATGCGGCAGTGGCTGCGCGAAGGTCGCATCCAGTACCGCGAGGATGTGGTGGAAGGACTGGAGAATGTGCCGGAGGCGTTCTTTGGGCTGTTGCAGGGGCGCAACTTCGGCAAGCTGGTGGTGAAGCTGGATTGAGGGCTTGGCGGCGTGCCGACCAAGGTCGGCACCTGCTTCAGGCAGTCGTGGCCTTTTCCCGGCGCAGCAGTTCGCGCTTGCGCGCTACGCCCCACGCATAGCCGGACAGGTCACCGTCGCGGCGTACGACCCGGTGGCAGGGCACCGCCACCGCCAGCGGGTTGCTCGCGCATGCGCGGGCCACCGCACGGCTCGAGCGCGGGGCGCCGATGCGCGCGGCGACATCCGCATATGACGCGGTCTGCCCGCGCGGAATCTGCTGCAGTGCCTGCCACACCCGTTGCTGGAACGCGGTGCCGCGGATATCCAGCGGCAGCGTGGCGCCGCGCGAAGGATCCTCGACCAGGCCCACCACCTGTGCCACCAGTTGCTCATAGCCCTGGTCGGCACCGACCAGTTCGGCCTGGCGGAAGCGTTGCTGCAATGACTGCAGCAGCGTCTCCGGATCGTCGCCGAGCAGGATCGCAACCACGCCGGTGGCACTGCTGGCCACCAGCACGCTGCCCAGTGAGCTTTCGGCAAGCGCGAAGTGGATGACTTCGCCGCGACCACCTGCGCGCCATTGCTTGGGCGTCATGCCCAGCAACTTCGGTGCGTTCTCGTAGAAGCGCCCACTGGAACCGAAGCCGGCATCGTGGAAGGCATCGGTGATGCGCTCCTGTTGTTCCAGTCCGGTGCGCAGGCGGTCGGCGCGCAGCGCGGCGGCGTATTGCTTGGGGGTCAGCCCGGTGGCCTGCTTGAACAGACGATGCAGGCGCGTTGGGCTGCAGCCGGCGATGTCGGCCAGCTCCTGCAGCGAAGGTTCGTCGAGGCTCGCCTGAAGGTGGCGGCAGACCCGTTCGACGCGGGCATCGAAGGCGGTGGTGGCGGTACTGTCCATGGCCGGATTCTGGCACGTGCCGGTGCTGCGGAAACTCCGTTTCCTGCACCGACGGGCCAGGCCCGGAAACGGAGTGTCGGCAGGGGAGATGCGCGGCATCGTGGCGGCCACTTCACAACCGGTACTGCCACCATGCGCCTGAACAACAAGATCGCCCTCATCACCGGAGCCAGCGCTGGCATCGGCCGCGCCAGCGCGCTGCGCTTCGCCGCCGAAGGGGCGAAGCTGGTGCTCAACGCACGGCGGCCGGAGCCGCTGCTGGCGCTGGCCGAGCAGATTCGCGCCGCCGGTGGCGAAGCCGTGGCGCATGCCGCTGACGTGGCTGACCCGGGCACGGCACAAACGCTGGTCGATCTGGCCCAGCGGTCCTTCGGCGGCCTGGACATCGCCCTCAACAATGCCGGCATGCTCGGCCCGGGCGTGCCGGCGGCGGAGTTCCCGGTGGACGCCTGGCGTGAAGTGATGGCCACCAATCTGGATGCGGCCTTCCATGCGGCACGTGCGCAGTTGCCGGCACTGCTGGCGCGCGGCGGTGGCTCGCTGGTGTTCGTTGGCACTTTTGTCGGCCACACCGTGGGCTTCCCCGGCATGGCGGCCTATGCGTCGAGCAAGGCCGGGTTGATCGGCCTGAGCCAGGTGATCGCCGCCGAATACGGTGCGCGCGGCGTGCGCAGCAACGTGCTGCTGCCCGGTGGCACCGATACCGAGATGGGCCGACAGGCGGCACCGACCGGCGATGCGCGCGACTTCGTGCGCTCGCTGCACGCACTGAAGCGCATGGCCGAGCCGGAGGAGATCGCCAACGCGGCGCTGTTCCTGGCCAGCGATGAAAGCAGTTTCGTTACCGGAACCGCGATGCGCGTGGAGGGTGGAGTGTCTATCACACGGACCTGAGCGGGGTCAGGAGTGTGGCGCGTAGCGGATACCGCTGCTGGCCATGAAGCCCCTCGGATCGAAACGGGCCCAGGCTTCGCCCCAGTCGAACCGGGCGTGGCCGCCGGCCAGCTTGCGACCCAGCGCCGCACCCAGCGTGCGGCGCATGAAGGTGACTTCGGCATCGATCGCGGCCTGGGTCGGCCAGCCGTCTTCCAACGTCGCACCGGGTAGATCGACGCCCATCGTCACCATGTCGAGCTGTTGCCCGTGGAAGCACAGGCTGATGCCAGCGGGCGCGCCGCCCAGGCTGAGCCGGTGCAGGCTGAGCCAGACGTAGCCGGTGCCGACATCGCGCTCGCCATGCATCAGCGTGACGAAGGCGACACGCGCCTCATCCCGTGCCAGGGTGGGGCCGATCAGAGTCGGCAGATTGCCGAGCTGGATGCTGCCGTCGGTCGCATCAATGATCATCGGCACGGCGTGTGCTGCGCGCTGGGCAGAAGAGGGCATGGCGTACCGGTGGGCGTTGTTCCTCGGATTCTGGCTGCGCGGGGGCAGTGGCGGCAAGCCAGTGCCTGCACATGACGTTGGCGCAGGACTGACCTGTGGATTACCCGCCAGCCTCTAGCGTGGTGCACAGCGTTGGCCTGCCGCCGACGAGGGAGTTTTCGATGAACGAGCGAGACAAGGATCAGGACCCGAAGCAGGGCGTCCAGGAAAGCCGCCAAGACAGGAAGCAGGACGATGTGGCCAAGCAGCGGCCGGGGCAGCGCGATCAACAGGTGCGCGATGCGCACTCACGCGGCCCGCGGCGCAAGGACGGCGACCAGGAGCCGGCCTGAGTTGCCGGCGCTGAAAAGAAAAACCCGCAGATTACGGAGATCTACGGGTTCTTCTGAATAGTGGTGGAGCCAAGGAGGATCGAACTCCTGACCTCGTCATTGCGAACGACGCGCTCTCCCAGCTGAGCTATGGCCCCACGGCAGGGCTTCAGTCTAGCCAAGCGCCTGCCGCTTGCCAAGCCGATCAAAGGAATTTCATGTCGAGGCGCGAGGCACATCAGCGGGTGACTGTGCCGAAACCGCTTGTTTCGCCGGGTTTGGGCGCCGCGCAACGAAATCGTAACAATTTGGGGGATAATGGCGGCTTGCGCAGTTCTCCTCCTTTTTGCCGCCCGGCCCGCGCAGGCCGCACGGACGCCTCCTCAGAGCATTTCATGCCCTCCCATTCCGATTCCCGCCGCCTGTCGGGTCTGTCGTCTTCCCTTGTTTCCTTCCGCCGCCACCCGCTGGCTCTGGCCTGTGCCGGCCTGGCCCTGGTCGGCAGCTTCGGTGCCGCCGCGCAGGACAGCGCGCCGACCCCGACCGGGCTGGACACCATCACCGTGACCGCCGAACACCGCGAGCAGAACCTGCAGGAAGTGCCGGTCTCGGTGGGCGTGGTGCAGGGCGAGCGCATGCGCGACTTCACCGCCGGCGGCGATGACACCCTGCTGGCGCTGTCCGGCCGCGTGCCGAGCCTGTATGCGGAAACCACCACCGGCCGCATCTTCCCGCGCTTCTACATCCGTGGCCTGGGCAACATCGACTTCTACCTGGGTGCCTCGCAGCCGGTGTCGATCATCCAGGACGACGTAGTGCTGGAGCACGTGGTGCTGAAGTCCAACCCGGTCTATGACGTGGACCAGGTGGAAGTGCTGCGCGGCCCGCAGGGTTCGCTGTTCGGCCGCAACACCACCGCCGGCATCGTCAAGTTCGACACCCTGAAGCCGACCCAGGATTACACCGGCCGCGTCAGTGCCAGCTATGCGACCTATAACAGCGTGTCGATCGACGGCGGCTTCGGCGGCCCGATCAACGACATCGCCTCGTTCCGCGTGTCGGCCCTGTACCAGCACCGCGACGACTACGTCGACAACACCTACAAGGGCCCGAGCGCCGACGGCACGGTCAGCCCGAAGAAGAACGCCATGGGCGGCTTCGATGACCGCAACGTACGCGCGCAGCTGCTGCTGACCCCGAGCGACCAGTTCTCGATCCTGGCCTCGGCCCACGCTCGTGATTACGAGGGCACCTCGACCCTGTTCCTGCGCGGTGCGCTGACCAAGGGCTCGAACAAGACCGACGTGCCGCGCGACAAGGTCGCCTACGACGAAGCCGACAACAATCCGCAGGCCTACAAGACCTACGGCGGTTCGGTGAAGGCGCGTTATGACTTCGGCGCGATCGACTTCACCTCGATCACCGCCTACGAAACCACCTCCGGCTACAGCCGCGGCGACACCGACGGCGGCGCCGCGGTGAACTTCCCGGTGAACGGCGTGCCGAACGGTTACGGCCAGTCGATGGGCCGCATCCGTGACCTGGACCAGTGGACCCAGGAATTCCGCCTGGCCAGCCATGATGACAGCGCCCTGCAGTGGCAGGCCGGTGCGTTCTACTTCAATGGTAGTGACACCACCGACTTCTACCAGCGCGCGTGGTTCCTGCAGGGCGCGGCCCGCAACCCGAACAACTGGGTGCGCCTGCGCAACAAGAACACCTCGTGGGCCGGTTTCGGCCAGATCAGCTACGCCTTCACCGACAAGTTCACCGTCACCGCCGGCCTGCGCCAGACCAAGGACGAGAAGCACACCCGCCTGCTGAAGACCGCTGACACTGCCGCTGGCGTGGTCACCTACAAGGGCCGCACCGACGTCAGGATGTCCGACACCACCCCGAGCTGGGATCTGAGCGCGATGTATCAGATCACGCCGGACGTGAGCGTCTACGCCAAGGTCGCGCGTGGCTTCCGCGGCCCGACCATCCAAGGGCGTTCGGCGGTGTTCAACGCCGATTTCACCACCGCCGATTCCGAGACCATCCTGTCCTGGGAAGCGGGCGTGAAGAGCAGCCTGTGGGACAACCGCCTGCGCCTGAACGCCACCGCGTTCACCTACACCGTCAACGACATCCAGCTCAACGGCAACGATTCGGACGGCAACGGCGTGCTGTTCAACGCCGACAAGGCCAAGGCTTACGGCTTTGAAGCCGACATGGAGCTGCGCCCGATCCCGAACCTGACCCTGAGCGCCGGCGTCAGCCTGCTGCACAGCGAGATCAAGGACAAGCGCGTGTATGCGCAGGTCTGCGGCCTCAACGGCCAGGTGGTGTGCACGGTGAATGACCCGACCATCAAGGTCGGTGCCAACACCTTCGCCCAGATCGACGGCAACCCGCTGCCGAACGCGCCGAAGTACAACGTCAACCTGGCCGCCCGCTACGACTTCCCGGTCAGCGACGCGGGCACCATGTTCGTGTCCACCGACTGGAACAAGCAGGGTTACACCAGCTTCGTGCTGTACGACAGCAAGGAGTTCAACTCCAAGGGCGATTTCGAGGGTGGCCTGAAGATCGGCTACTCGGGCAACTACGGTGCCTACGAAGTGGCGCTGTTCGCGCGCAACATCACCAATGAGAAGAACCTCAAGGGTGTGATCGAGAACTACATGGCCGCGGTCTACAACGAACCGCGTACCGTCGGTGTCTCGCTGAACATGAACTGGTAATGCGCTGTCGCGGTGGCGGGTCGTCCCGCCATCGCGCTGCTGGAATGAGAAGGGCGGCCCGGATTACCGGGCCGCCCTTTTCGTTGCTTCAGACCGCAGTGAGGTTGCTGTCCTGGCTGCGCTGGCCGAAGGTCAGGGCCCAGGTGGCGCTGTCCACCTGCTGCCGGTCCTGTTCCTGCTGCTTGCGTGCGCGGCTGGCACCGAACCAGCGGCCTTCGCCGTTGATCAGCGGTGCCATGCGTACCACGTCCACATACTCCGGATCGATCTCGCTGGCACGCTGCAGCCAGGTCAGGGCGAGGAATGCATTGGCCGGGACGCCGCTACCGAAGTGGTAGATGTCGGCCAGATAGCTGGCAGCCCACAGCTTGTCGTCGTCGTCGCCGCGCCACCACAGCGGAATCAAGGCGCGTTCGACCGCTTCGCGCTTGTGCGCGTCGTTCCGGCCATCGAATGCCAGGCAGGCCAGGTTGCGGCAGGTTGGGCCCCACACGCGCTCGCCGGCCTCGGCCTCATCCAGGCAGCGCAGGTACAGCTCGCGCGCACGCGCTTCATTCTCCGCGCCGCCTGCGGCGACGAGGCGCACGGCCAGGTTGTAGGTGGCGATCAGGTCGCCGCCTTCCACCGCACGCTCCTGCCAGAAGGCGGCCTTTTCCGCATCGGCGAACTGCGGTTGGTCGCGGCCGCCGAGGCGGCCCTTGTAAAGGTCGCACAGTGCCGACATCGCGCCGGCGTCGCCATCGTCCGCCATGCGCTGCAGCAGCGACAGGCCTGCGGCTTGCGAAACATCACAGAACAGATTGGCGGCGAACGTCACCGCCGAGGTGTCGTCCTGCTGCGCAAGCTTCAACGCGCGCTGCAGCAGGACACTGGCGCGTGTCGGGTCGCTGGCCTGGCCGAGCAGGCCATGCTCGATGGCGGTGGCGGCCCACAGCAGGCCGATCGCCGAATCGCCTTCGCGCGCGGCATAGTCCACCACCTGTGCGAAAAGTGCTCCGGCGCCGTCGACATTGGCGAACCAGGCGCAGGCCTCCAGGTTGCCGAGCCCCTCATGCAGGACCACATCGCGGTCCAATGTCCATGCCTGCTGCAGATCTTCAAGCACCGCCTGCATGTGGTCCGGATCCCACTGCACGACGCCTTCGCTGTCTTCAACGCGGCCAAGCCGGTAGCGCAGCCCGGCGCGCTGGGCCAGCACCTGCGCGCGCAGGTGGCGGTCCAGGTGCCAGTCGAGGATCTGCGTGTAGGCGCGCTCGTGCGCGGCCACGGCGTCGGCATCCTCGCGGTGGGGCAGATCGCCCATCCAGTCCTGCTCCTTGTGCCACCGCAGCGCGTTGCTCTGCGCCAGTTCCAGGCCACGGCACCAGCTGCCCTCGATGAAGTTCTCCATCGCCTCATGGCTGCCGCCCCAGCGCGGGTACAGGAAGTACAGGGTGTCTTCCAGCGTGGCCAGATCGTCCGGGCGCTGCTCCAGCACCAGGCGCATCCAGTACGCCAGTGGTGCGTCGAAATCGTCCTGGCTGCGCTCGCGCAGCAACGGGGGCAGCGTATCCGGCAGCGTCTGCAACGGCGTGCCGAAGCGCGACAGCAGCTGCAATGCCTTTGGCCAGGCTTGAGGGTAGTGCTCGGCCAGCGTGGCGTCATCGGATGCGGCGGGTTCCCTGGCCTGCAGCGCACGCAGCCAGTTCGGTTCGCGCAGATAGCTGGTGATGCGCTTGATGCCGTCCAGCGCCAACGCAGGTCGTGGCGACAGCGGCATCGCCTGCAGGTAGGCGTGCACGGCATGGTCGCGGGCCAGCTGCGCCGCCAGCCACTGGCTGTCTTCGACCAGTGCGGCCACGTCGGCGCTGCGCAGCTCGCCGGCAGCGTCCTGCCAGCAGGCGCCCAGGCAAAGCCAGGCGTAGTAGCTGCCGGAGGCGGCCGAGGCCCACTGCTGGGCCTGTTGCAGGCGGGCTTCCAGTGTCAGCGTGGCGTCGTGCAGGTTGCGCAGCCGCCAGCGGATGCCGGGCAGCGCATTCTCTCCCTGCAGCCAGGCCAGCTCATGTGGAGCAAGCAACGCATCCAGTTCGGCATAGCGCCGTTCCTGCAGCGCAGTGCGCGCCTGCACGCGCCAGGCAAGGTCTTCGGGGGAAAGCCCGTCTTTTGCAAATCCGTTTGTCATTGCTGCAATCCAGCGAGTACGAGGCTGGACATTAGAAGCGCGGTCGTTAGCGGCGGCAAGCAGGACATGCGGCTGCCGTGTCGATGGCATTCAGCAGGAGGCTTGAAGGTGAATCCCGTCACCCGGTACAGGCGTTCGCGTTGCGGATCGTCCATGTGCAGCGGAAAGGCAAGCAGCAGCTCGGGCCGGTAGGCGAGTGTGCCCTGGCCCTGTCTCTACGCCTCGATTCCGGGAAATAGCCGAGCATCAGGGCGTGCGGATGCAGCCAGGGTTCGAACTTGTCCTGCTCGCTGGCAGCGGGGGCCGGTTCGATCAGGCGTGCCGAAAGCGCGAGGTAGTGAACCGAACGGGCCAGGTCCAGCCCGCCGGTCAGTGCCGCGTAGGCGTTGAGCTGGCTGCTGTGATCCATGCAGGGGTGCTGCTGGCCAGCAGCAGCGAGCCGATCATCCATCGTGACATGCAGGAAGAGGGCCATGCAGGCACGCAGCAATGTCCTTGTCGAGCATTGGCAGGGCCGCCCCGTGAGGCGGCCGATGCGGGTTGCTAGTTCCCCGGCAGCAGCGCCTGCAGGCGCGACTCCAGTTCCTGCTGGCGCCAGCCGGCCAGTGCGGCGGGCCATTGGCGACGTTCCAGATAGCTTTCCAGGTGCTTGCGCGAGGCAAGGATGCCATCTGGCAGTCCCAGCTCGCGGCTGCGTTCGGCCACGGCATCCTGCAGCTTCTTCAGCGCCTGCTTGTTGCTGTCGTTGGCCGGCAGCGCCAGCGGCGCGTCGGCTTCGTCGGCCAGCGGCGTGGACAGCGCTTGCCACACGGCGCTGGCCAGCTTGCGCGGTGCCTTTGGGAACTGCTCGAACAGCTTGCCCAGCGCTGCCTCGTCGGCCGGAGGCGTGCGCGCCAGAGTGGCGGCCAGTTCGTTGTCCAGGATCCAGCTTCGCGGGCGGTCGCTGCTGCGTGCCTGCACATCACGCCAGCGCAGCAGGCGCAACAGGCGGTGCTGCGCGGCGGCATCGAGGAACTGTGCCGAGCGCATCGCCAGGTGCGGCCAGCGATCTTCATCGTTGGCGACGCTGGCCAGCAGGCGCTCGCCATCGTCGTGCAACCACTGCTGGCGGCCCAGCGCCTGCAGCCTGGCATCAATGGCGTCGTGCAGCGCGAACAGGTGCTCGACATCGTCGGCGGCGTACTGCAGCTGCGACTCGGACAGCGGGCGGCGCATCCAGTCCGAGCGGGTCTCGCCTTTGGCCAGCGCCACTCCGGTGATCTCCGCCACCAGCTTCTGGTAGCCCATGCCGCCGCCGATGCCGGCCAGCGATGCCCCGATCTGGGTGTCGAACAGCGGTCGCGGCAGCACGCCGCAGGCCCACTTGAAGGCAACCAGGTCTTCGCTGGCGCTGTGCATTACCTTGGTGATGGATTCATCGGCCAGCCAATGCGCAAGCGCCTCGGTCATGCCGGGAATCAGCGGGTCGATGAGCAGGATGTCCTGCCCGACCGCCATCTGCACCAGGGCCAGCTGCGGCCAGAAGGTGCGTTCACGGATGAATTCGGTGTCCAGGCCGATGCGGGTCGGGCGCTGCTGGAAGTACGCATCCAGCTCGGCGGGGGTGGTGATCCAGGTTGCCACGGGTCAGGGCCTACTACTCGGGTTTGCTCAGGCAGGGGAGAATAGCCTAACGTCGGTCCGCGTCTGTGCCGAAGGAGGCTCTGCTTGCGTTTTCCGTTGTCGCCCGTGCTGTGCACCGCCCTGGCCGTGGCCCTGGCCGGCTGCACGCCGTCGCCGTCCGCGCCGGCGGAACGGGCCGCCAGCGAAGAGGCGCGCGCGTCCGAGGGCGCCGACACCGGCGCCAATGCCAGTTCGCAGGCCGGGCAGGGCAGCGTGACCATCGCCGGTGAAGATGCCGCCGAGGACGTACAGCAGTGGACGCCGCCACGGGTGGACCGCCAGGGCCGCAGCCTTGCCCAGTTGCGGCGCGCCGCCGAGCAGGCGTTCGCTGAAGGCCGGCTCTATGAAGACGCGGATGCCGCCATTCCGCTGTGGCTGGCGGTGCAGGAAGAAGACCCGGATGACCGCCAGGCCCGGCTGGGCCTGCAGCGTGCCCGCCAGCGACTGCAGCAGCTGGCCGATGCCCTGCTGGTGCGGCCGCTGAAGCAGCGCGAGGCGCTGGCCGAGGCCAGCCGCCAGGCACTGGTGTTGCTGACCCTGTCGCCGAAGGACGAGCAGGTGCGTGCGCTGCAGGCGCGGGTGGAGCTGGCGCAACGGGTGGTGGCCTACAACCGTGCTGGCGAGGAGGACCTGCGCTCGGACCGTATCGGTGAGGATGGCGACGGTGCCATCGGCAACTTCCGTGAGGCGCTGGCGCTGGATGAAGACAACAGCCGCGCACGGCAGGGCCTGGCCGCAGCCGAGAGCGGGTTGATCCGCCGTGCCGAACAGGCTGCTCGGGCGCGCGATTTCGCCAGTGCGGGTACCTGGCTGGCCGAAGCCAGCAAAGTGCGCGATTCGTCGCCGACGATCGCCGACGCCTTCGAACGCATCGAGCAGATCCGCGCCGCCACGCTGCTGCAGCTGCGTGATGACGGACTGCGTGACCTTGCCACGCCACAAGGCCTGAAGCCGGCGCGCGAGAAGCTGGCCGAGGCGCTTCGCATCGCTCTGCCGGGTGATGCAGTGGTGGGCCAGCTTCGCGAGCGCATCGACCTGGCCACCCATTACGGGAGCTTCCGGCCGGGACAGGTGTTCAGTGATGCGATGCGCGATGGCGGGCGCGGACCGCAGATGGTGGTGGTGCCCCACGGTGGCTTCCAGATGGGTGCAGGCGATGCCGAGCCGGGCTCGAGTGATGCCGAGCGTCCGTCGCACTACGTGCGCTTCGATCGCGGCTTTGCCATGGCGATCACCGAGATCACCGTCAGCGATTTCGAGCGCTACGTGAAAGCCTCCAATGCGCGCCCGCGCGCGACCCGGCGTGGCCATTCGGTGGTCTACGACGAACGCAGCGGCAATTTCATCCGCCGCAGCGGCGTGGACTGGCGTTCCGACTACGACGGCGGTCGCGCGCTGGGCAACTCGCCGGTGATGCACGTCAGTGTGCGTGATGCCGAGAATTATGCGGCGTGGCTGTCCGAGCAGACCGGCCGCAGCTACCGGCTGCCCAGCGAAGCCGAGTTCGAGTACGCGCTGCGCGCTGGCAGCAGTGGCCGCTATCCGTGGGGCGATGCCGGCGTGCCGCCGCCAGGCAGCGGCAACTTCACCGGCAGCAAGGACGTTTCGCCTTCGGGACGGCACTGGCACAACGCGTTTATCGGGTACGGCGATGGCTGGTGGGGGCCGGCGCCGGTGGCCAGCTTCCAGGCCAATGCCTTCGGTCTGCACGATATGGGCGGCAACCTCAGCGAATGGGTGGCCGATTGCTGGCATGCCAGCTACCGCCGCGCACCGTCCGATGGCGTCGCCTGGTTCAACCCGGGCTGCCGGTCGCGGGTGATCCGCGGTGGCAACTGGGCCAATGCCCCCGAGCAGACCCGCGCGGCCTGGCGGCAGTCCCAGGATTCGGATACCACCAACGCCCGCATCGGCTTCCGCCTGGTGCGCGGCATCTGAGCGGCACCCGGCTTCACCCGCTGCGGGCAGCGGCGCACTAAGATTGCGCCGTGCCCGCCAGCCGGCGGGGCCAGCAGGAAGTCCCCCCGATGCGCAACGATCCCTTCTCCCGCTCGTCGCAAGGCCCACAGCGGCGTGGCCTGTTCGGCAACATCCGCTGGTGGGTGCTGCTGCTGGCCGCCGCCTACGCGCTGTTCTACTGGTTCTCCAACCGCACGGTCGATCCGTACACCGGCGAGAAGGTGATGATCGACAGCAGCCTGGACGCGCGCCAGGAAACCGCGCTGGGGCTGCAGGCCTACCAGCAGATCCTGTCGCAGGAACGGCCGATGGACCCCAATGCACCGATCGCGCGCGATGTGCGCGATATCGCCCAGCGCCTGATTGCCAAGGTCGATGTGGTGGAGACCGCGCTGGCGCAGGAGCACGGCGTGCAGCCGGCGCATTTCGCGCGGGATTTCCAGTGGGAAGTGAATGTGATCCCGTCCGACCAGGCCAATGCGTTCTGCCTGCCGGGCGGCAAGATGGCGGTCTACACCGGGTTGGTGCCGGTAGCACGCACCCGCGATGCGATGGCGGTGGTGATGGGGCATGAGATCGCCCATGCGCTGCTGCGCCATGGTGCACAGCGCATGGCCCAGCAGAAGCTGACCCAGATCGGGCAGGTGGCCGGCGCCGCCAGCGGCATGGATGCGCAGCAGCAACAGATGATGATGTCGGCGATGGGCTATGGCTACCTGCTGCCGTATGCGCGCAGCCACGAGACACAGGCGGATGAAGTGGGGCTGATGCTGGCCGCAGCGGCGTGCTTCGATCCCCGCGAGGCGGTGCCGCTGTGGCAGCGCATGGGCCAGGCCAGCGGCGGCCAGTCGCCACCGGAGTTTGCCTCCACCCACCCGAACCCGGGCACCCGCATCCAGAACCTGCAGGCGCTGATGCCGAAGGCGCTCGAGTACCGGCAGAAGTTCTGCGAGCAGGCAAGGTAGGGGGGGGGCGGCAGGGCTTGCAGCCCTGCACCTGCCGAAGCAACAGCAACAGCAACAGCAACAGCGTGCATTCCGTGGGATGGCGGGGTGGGTCCGGTTGCGGGGGACGCTGCAAGTACGTCCATGTAAGCTCGGTCGCCGCATCCATGCGGCTCACGCCCCCTCAACCGGACCCACCCCGCCTTCGACAGATTCTCACGATCTGTCGGAATGGCGTGGGGTCAGATCCGTTTTCCTACGGAAAACGGATCTGACCCCGAATTGATTCGATATCTGACAGAGATTCATCCACGCATGGCGTGGATCTACCGACCGTCATCGGGAAACTGTCGAGGGTGGGGCGGTGTGGCTGTGCAGGACCGTTGGCGCCATGGATGGCGCCATCGAGCCCCCAGGGATGGGTTTACGGCGTGTTCTGCACAGCCACACCGCCCCGCCAAACCATCAGCAATCCAGAGCCGCTTTGGCTGTTGCTTCGGCCGTTGCTTGAAGCCTCTGCAGGTGCAGGGCGCAGCCCTGCCGAACACCCATTTACTTGACCTGCACGTCGATCACGCCGTCGCCAACGCGGGCCTGCAGCGCGTCACCGGGCTGCACCTGGTCGACCTTTCGTACCAGCGTGCCATCGTCAGTGCGGGTCAGGATGCTGTAGCCACGGGCCACGGTGGCCAACGGGCTCACCGCTTCCAGTGAACGCGCCAGTCCGCGCAGTCGCAGTGCATCGCGCTCCAGCAGGCGCTGCATCGCTGCCTGCGGCCGCCCGCGCAGGGCGGCGAGGCGGCGCTGCATCGCGTCGAGCTGACGTTGCGGATGGTGCCCGCGCAGTACCGCGGCCGCATGGCGCAGGCGTGCGGCACGGCGCTCCTGCTGCTGGTTGAAGACCGCATGCAGGCGCCGGCCCAGATCGAGCTGGCGACGGCGCAACAGGTCCAGCCGCGCCTGCGGGCTCTGTGCGTTCAGGCGCAGCAGGGCGCGGTCGGCACGCTGCATCGCCTGCTGCATCGCATGCCGTTGCAGCTGCACCATGCGCGCGGCCGTACGGCGCAGGCGCAGGGCCAGTTCGCGCTGGTCCGGTACCAGCAGCTCGGCTGCCACCGACGGCGTTGGTGCGCGCAGGTCGGCGGCAAAATCGCTGAGGCTGAAGTCGGTTTCATGGCCCACCGCCGACACTACCGGGGTGCGGCTGGCGGCGATCGCGCGGGCCAGTGCTTCATCGTTGAAGGCCCACAGGTCTTCCAGTGAGCCGCCGCCACGTGTCAGCAGGATCACGTCGTAGCGGCCACTGGCATCGGCGGCCTGCAGCAGGCGGGTGATCTGTGCAGCGGCGCTGCTGCCCTGCACCAAGGTCGGCAGCAGGTCCACTTCCAGCAGCGGGAAGCGGCGGCCGAGTACGCTCAGCACGTCGCGCACGGCCGCGCCGGTGGGCGATGTGATCACCGCCAGGCGCTGCACGTGCGCCGGCAGCGGCCGTTTGCGTGCCGGGTCGAACAGGCCTTCGGCCTCCAGGCGTGCCTTCAGCTCTTCGAACGCGCGGCGCAGCGCGCCTTCGCCGGCCTCCTCCATGTGGTCCAGCACCATCTGGTACTCGCCACGGGCGTCGTACAGGGTCACCTTGCCGCGCACCAGCACGCGCATGCCTTCGCGCGGCACGAACTTCAGGTACTGCGCCTTCATCCGGAACATCGCCGCGCGCAGCTGCGCACGCGCGTCCTTCAGGGTGAAATACAGGTGCCCGGAGGCAGGACGCGCCACGCTGCCCAGTTCGGCCTCGACCCAGATCGCCGGGAAGCTGCCTTCCAGCAGGTCGCGGGCCAGGGTGTTGAGCTGGCTGGGGGTGAGGATGTCGTTGTTGCGTGGCTGCATGGGAACGGCGTGCTGCGGGCGGAACGGGGGCTCAGGATCGCACGTCAGCGCACCGTGTGCTGGCCCAGCGCCCACTGCACGTGTTCACGCACCAGCGGCGAGGGATCATCGACGCGGGTATGCAACGCGGCCAACGCTTCGGCCGAGGACGGTGCATTGCCCAGTGCCACGGCGATGTTGCGCAGCCAGCGTTCATGGCCGCTGCGCCGGATCGGGCTGCCTTCGGTACGGCGCAGGAATTCAGCTTCGTCCCAGGCAAACAGCTGGTCCAGACGGGCAGTGTCGAGGTTGTTGCGCGCGCGGAAATCGGCTTCGTCGGTACGCTTGGCGAACTTGTTCCAGGGGCAGACCAGCTGGCAGTCGTCACAGCCGTAGATGCGGTTGCCGATCAACGGCCGCATGTCTTCGGGGATGGCACCGTCGTGCTCGATGGTCAGGTAGGAAATACAGCGCCGCGCGTCCAGCCGCTGCGGGCCGGTGATGGCCTGGGTCGGGCAGACATCGATGCAGCGCGTGCAGGTGCCGCAGTGTGCCGTGGCCGGTGCATCGATCGGCAGCGGGATATCGATGTAGATCTCGCCGATGAAGAACCAGGAGCCGCCATGGCGGTCGATCAGGCAGGTGTGCTTGCCGATCCAGCCCAGGCCGGCATTGCGCGCCAGTGCGCGTTCCAGCACGGGCGCCGAATCGACGAACACGCGGTAGCCCAGCGGTGCCACTTCATCGTTGATCTGCGTGGCCAGCTTCTGCAGGCGGTTGCGCATCAGCTTGTGGTAGTCGCGGCCCAAGGCGTAACGGGCCACGTAGGCGCGGCCCGGGTCGGCCAGGGTTGCCCAGGCTTCGGTGTCGTCCTTGTGGCTGTAGTCCATGCCCACCGAGATCACCCGTACGGTGCCGGGCAGCAGCTCGGCCGGGCGCGCGCGCAGGGTGCCGTGGCGCGCCATCCAGTCCATCGTGCCGTACAGGCCCTGGCCCAGCCAGTCGGCCAGGTGCGCCTCATCCTCGCCCAGCTCGATGCCGGCGATACCGCAGCGCTGGAAGCCATGCGCACGCGCCAGTTCGCGGATGCGCTGCACGGCCTGGGCCGGATCGACAGGGACGGGGGCGGGGGACATGTGCACCAGTATAAAATCCCCGCATGGCCAACCTTGCCGATCTTTTCGATTCCGCTGCCGCGCGTGTGCTTGATGCGCAGGCCTCGGCGCTGGCCGCCGAGGGTGGTTGGGGCCTGATGGCGCAGGCCGGCCAGGCCGCCTGGCAGTGCCTGCTGCAGCATTGGCCGCAGGCGCAGCGGATCGGCGTGGTGGTCGGAGCAGGCAACAACGGTGGCGACGGCCTGGTGCTGGCCCGCCATGCACGGAAGGCCGGGCGCGCGGTGACGGTGATCGCCTTGCCGGGCAAGCCACCGGCGACGTCGCTGGCACAGCGTGCAGCATCGGAATTCACGTCCGACGGCGGCACCATCACCGATTTCGACGGCGCGCCGCCCGAGGCCGATATCTGGGTTGATGCCCTGTTCGGTCTGGGCTTCGACCGTGCGCCGGAAGGTGTGGCGCAGGCGCTGATCACCGCCCTCAACGCGCAGACGGCACCGGTTCTGGCGCTGGACGTCCCCAGTGGCGTCGATGCCGACCGGGGCGCCGTACCGGGCGAGGCGGTGAAGGCTGCTTTGACCCTGCAGTTCATCGTGCCGCATCGCGGGCTGTATACCGGCGATGCGCTGGATCATTGCGGGCGGAAGGTGTTGGCGCCGCTGCAGCTACCCACGGCCGCATGGCAGGGCGTGTCACCCGCCGCAGAGCACTGGACCCAGGCTCGCTTGCCGGCACTGCTGCCGCCGCGTCGTACCAATACCCACAAGGGCGAATCCGGGCACGTGCTGTGCGTCGGCGGCAACCATGGCAGCGGTGGGGCCATCGCGATGGCGGCCGAAGCGGCACTGCGTGCCGGCGCGGGACTGTTGAGCCTGGCCACCCGGCGCGATCACGTCGGCCCGTTGCTGGCTCGGCTTCCCGAGGCGATGACCCATGCGCTCGAAGATGGCGATGTGCTGCCGGCGCTGCTGGACAAGGCCAGGGTGGTGGCGATCGGCCCCGGCCTGGGCCAGGACGAATGGGCACGCGCAATGTTTGCGCAGGTGCTGGACAGCGACAAACCGCTGGTGGTTGATGCCGATGCGCTGAATCTGCTGGCGCAGGATCCGCGCGCGCTGCCGGAGGCGATCCTTACGCCACATCCGGGCGAGGCCGCGCGTCTGCTCGACTGCAGTACCGCTGACATCCAGGCCGATCGCTACCGCTGTGCGCAGGCGTTGGCCGAGCGCTTCCACGCCGTGGTGGTGCTGAAGGGCGCGGGCAGCATCGTGACGGCGCCCGGGCAGGTGCCACGGCTGATTGCTGCAGGCAACCCCGGCATGGCCGTGGGGGGCATGGGCGACCTGCTCACCGGCATCATTGCCAGCCTGCGCGCGCAGGGCCTGGCCGCCTTCGACGCTGCCGCCGCTGGCGCACTGCTGCACGCGCTCGCCGGCGACGCTGCGGCCGCCGACGGCTCGCGCGGCATGCTTCCCACTGATCTGCTGGTGCCGCTGCGGCAACTGGCCAACCCGGAACGCTCTTCATGACTGAATTCTTCCTTGCCGACAGCGATGCCACCGAACTGCTCGGGCAGTGGCTGGCGGCGACCCGACCGCCCCAGGCGCTGATCGAACTGCGCGGCGACCTCGGCGCTGGCAAGTCCACAACGGCCCGGGCACTGCTGCGCGCACTGAGCGTGCAGGGCGCGATCCGCAGCCCGACCTATACCCTGGTCGAGCGTTATCCGCTGGCCAGTGGCGGCGAAGCCTGGCACCTGGACCTGTACCGGATCGGCCAGGCCGGCGAACTCGATTTCCTGGGCCTGGACGAGGGCAGCGCGGTGTTGTGGCTGGTGGAATGGCCGGAACGCGGCGCTGGCGCGCTGCCGCCGACCGACCTGGTGGTGGCGTTGGAGATCGAGGGGCAGGGGCGCCGCGTCCGTCTCACCGGAGCCAGCGACGTCGGACATGAGTGGCTGAAGCGGCTTCCCCAAGGGGGCGACTTGCAGGCCATTTCTGTCGGCTGACGAGAACAAAGACCGGCAGGTTACGGATTATTAAGGAAAAAGGTGTTGCATTCCGTTCAGCGCGATGATTGAATCCTGAGCCATGCGCCCGGGGAACCGTCTCATCGCTATCTGTGCCGCCGTCGGACTGGGTCTGGCGAGCGTCAGTGCGTGGGCGGGTGAAGTCCGCCAGGTCCTGCTGAATACCGGCGCCACCGGCACCCGTGCCGAGATCTCGCTGGTCGGCAGTGGCGGCTACAAGACGCTTTCTCTGGCCAGTCCGAACCGTCTGGTGGTCGACTTCCCTGACTCCAGCGCCATACGCAACCTGAAGATGCCGGCTGCGCAGGGCGTGGTCACGGCGGTGCGTACCGGACAGCCGGTGCCGGGCACCTTCCGTGTCGTTTTCGACCTCGCTGAATCGGTGGCGCCGTTCCGCCCGCAGATGCAGCGGGAGGGCAATGAATCCAAGTTGGTGATCGAATGGCCGGGCGATGGCCCGGCCATGGCCGCCAGCCGTCCGGCAGCGACACCGGCGGTGCAGCCGCAGGCACCGGTGGCCACGCCCGGGCCGACCCCGGCTGAAAGCGCACAGTCGCGTTCCGATGCCGCACGTGCGACCGCGCTGCTGACCGCGCAGGTGCGGCAGCAGGCCAGTGCCACTGCCGCCGCACCGGCCACGCCGACCCCGGCGCCGTCCACCGCGCCGGCCCAGGTTGCGGCGGCCGGTACCGTGGCCAGCAGCTCACCTTCTTCCTCGCCGGCCGCGATCCTGGCCGGCCAGCGCACCGCCGCCGTGGTGACCACGCCGCCGGCTACCGTGCCTGCACCGGCGCCGACGCCGGTGGAACCGCCGCGCCCGGCCATGCCCAGCGATGCCTCGCGCATCCGCATGCAGGCCGGCATGCGTCATCTGGTGGTCGCCATCGATCCCGGCCACGGTGGCCAGGATCCCGGCGCGATCGGCCCGACCGGCAAGCGCGAAAAGGATGTCACCCTGGCGGTGGCGCGTGAGCTGGCCCGCCAGGTCAATGCGACGCCGGGCCTGAAGGCCTATCTGACCCGCGACAGCGACGTGTTCATCCCGCTGCCGATGCGTGCGCAGAAGGCACGTGCAAACAAGGCCGACATCTTCATTTCGATCCATGCCGACGCGGCCGAAAACCGTTCGGCCACTGGTTCGTCGGTATACGTGCTGTCGACCAAGGGCGCCTCTTCGCAGCGCGCCCGCTGGCTGGCGGACAAGGAAAACGCGGCCGACCTGGTGGGTGGCGTGCGCCTGCAGCAGACCGAAGGCACGCTTGCCAACGTGCTGCTGGACCTTGCCCAGAGCGGTTACATGAAGGCGTCTGAAGATGCCGCCGGCCACGTGCTGGGCGGCCTGAAGCGGATCGGCAACAACCACAAGCCGAACATCGAACGTGCGAACTTCGCCGTGCTGCGCACCTCGGACATGCCGGCGATGCTGGTGGAAACCGCGTTCATCTCCAACCCGGACGAAGAGCGCCGTCTGATCGACCCGGCCTACCAGCGCAAGATCGCCGGCGCCGTGCTCGATGGCGTGCACACCTTCTTCAGCCGCCAGCCACCGCCGGGCACGCTGTACGCAGCCCGTGCCCAGGCCGAGATCGACGCTGCCGGGACCATGGCCGGCGGCAGCAAATAACCTGCCGAAGGCAGGTTACTGCTTTCTGTAGAGTCGACTGTCAGTCGACTACGCGCGCAGCGCGGGGTTTTCGCCGCCCGGCGGAGGGCAGTCGACTGACAGTCGACTCTACATGCGCAGCCTCCGCTATCATCAACCCATGAAGTCTGCTGCCCATCCTCTCCCATGAGCGCGCCCGGACCGCGCCCGATCCGGCCGTTGCCGGAAATCCTGATCAACCAGATCGCCGCCGGCGAAGTGGTCGAACGTCCTGCGTCGGTGGTCAAGGAGCTGGTCGAGAACGCGATCGATGCCGGTGCCAGCCGCGTTGATATCGATCTTGAAGAGGGGGGTGTCCGCCTGATCCGCATCCGCGACAATGGCAGTGGCATCGCGCCGGAACAGCTGCCGCTGGCGGTCTCGCGCCACGCCACCAGCAAGATCGCCGATCTGGACGACCTCGAATCGGTGGCCACGCTCGGGTTCCGTGGCGAAGCGCTGCCGTCGATCGCCTCGGTCAGCCGCTTTACCCTGTCCTCGCGTCGCGCGCATGACGAACACGGTTCGGCACTGCAGATCGAAGGCGGCAAGATCGGCGAAGTGACGCCACGTGCGCATGCACCGGGCACCACCGTGGAAGTGCGCGAGCTGTTCTACAACGTACCGGCGCGGCGCAAGTTCCTGCGCGCCGAGCGTACCGAACTGGGCCATATCGAAGAGTGGTTGCGTTCGCTGGCGCTTGCGCGACCGGATGTCGAACTGCGCGTGTCGCACAACGGCAAGGCCTCGCGCCGCTACAAGCCGGGCGATCTGTATTCCGATGCGCGCCTGGCCGAAACGCTGGGCGAGGATTTCGCCAATCAGGCCGTGCGCGTCGACCACAGTGGTGCCGGCCTGCGCCTGCACGGCTGGATCGCGCAGCCGCATTATTCGCGCGCCAGCGCCGACCAGCAGTACCTGTACGTCAACGGCCGTTCGGTGCGCGACCGCAGCGTCGCCCATGCGGTGAAGATGGCTTACGGCGATGTGCTGTACCACGGCCGCCAGCCAGCCTATGTGCTGTTCCTCGAGCTCGACCCGACCCGCGTTGACGTCAACGTGCACCCGGCCAAGCACGAGGTTCGCTTCCGTGATTCGCGGCTGGTGCACGATTTCGTCTACCGCACGCTGAAGGACGCGCTGGCTGATACCCGCGCCGGCATGTCGGCGCAGGAGATCGGTGCGGGTCCGGTGCATCCGGTGGACGCCGCTGCTGCACCGATGGCATCGAGCGCGGGCGCATCGGGTTTCGGGCTGGCGCGTGGACCTACGCCCGGTGCCGGCTCGGGTGGCGGTGGTGGTGGTTTTTCCGGCTGGCGCCCGCAGCAGCCCCTTGGACTGCAGGTGGCCGATGCACCGGCGGCCTATGCCGCGCTGTATGCCGCACCGGCCGGTGCCGAACGCGGTGCTGCGCTGCCGCCGATGCCGACCGAGAACGGACTGCCGGTGACCAGTGCCGACGCCGGCGTACCGCCGCTGGGCTACGCGATCGCGCAGCTGCACGGCATCTACATCCTGGCCGAGAACGCAGAAGGCCTGATCGTGGTCGACATGCATGCCGCGCACGAGCGCATCGGCTACGAGCGCCTGAAGAACGCGCACGATGGTATCGGCCTGCAGTCGCAGCCGCTGCTGGTGCCGATCACACTCGCCGTGGGCGAGCGCGAAGCCGACACCGCCGAAAGTGAAGCCGAAACGTTGGCGGCGCTCGGCTTCGAGGTGACCCGTGCCGGTCCCGGATCGCTGCACGTGCGCAGTATTCCAGCGCTGTTGGCGCATGCCGAACCGGAGGGGCTGCTGCGCGATGTGCTGACCGACCTGCGCGAGCACGGCCAGAGCCGCCGCGTGGCCAGCGCACGTGACGAACTGCTGTCGACCATGGCCTGTCACGGTGCGGTGCGTGCCAACCGGCGCCTGACCGTGCCGGAAATGAACGCGCTGCTGCGCGACATGGAAATCACCGAACGGTCTGGCCAGTGCAACCACGGCCGGCCGACCTGGGCCCGTTTTTCGCTGGCGGAGATCGACCGCTGGTTCCTGCGCGGACGTTGAGGGGAGCATCGATGCGTTATCGGGGAATGGGCGGCCTGCTGGCCGCCTTGCTGTTGGCCGCGTGCAGTCCGGCAACACCGCCGGCGCCGAAGGTTACCGAAGATCCGGCCTATGCGGCCGCGCAGCAGCAATGGCGGGTGGCCCGCTACCAGGACCTGACCCGGCCCGATGGCTGGACGGCCCTGGTCGGCCTGCACTGGCTGCAGAACAAATCACACTTCGTCGGCAGTGGTGCCACCAACGGCATCCGCCTGACGGTTGGCCCGGACAAGCTGGGCCTGCTGCGTCGCGAGGGCAGCCAGTGGTGGTTCACGCCCGAAGCCGGTGTGGATGTCAGCCATGATGGCCAGCCGGTGCGCGGCCGTATCCGCATCGACACCGACAAGGATCCGCAGCCAACCCTGTTGGCCTTCGACGGTGGCAAGGGCCAGCTCAGCATCATCCGGCGCGGTCCGCGCGATGCGCTGCGGGTCAAGCATGCCGATGCGCCGGCGCGCCGTGATTTCGCCGGGCTGGAGTACTGGCCGGGTGGCCCGGACTGGCAGGTGCAGGCACGCTTCATCCCGCATCCGGCGGGCAAGACCCTTCCCATTGTCGACATCACCGGCCTGACCACCGAGATGCCCAATGCGGGTGCGGTCGAATTCGAACGCGACGGCCGCACATGGCGGCTGGAGGCGATCGGAGCCACCGAGCAGCCGCTGTTCCTGATCTTTGCCGACCGCACCAGTGGCCGCGGCAGTTATCCGGCCGGGCGCTATCTGGATACCGATGCGCCGGCAGCCGACGGCACGCTACGCATCGATTTCAATCATGCCTACAACCCGCCGTGTGCATTCACCGCGTATGCCACGTGCCCGCTGGCGCCGCCGGAAAACCGGCTGGACGTGCGCATGGAAGCGGGCGAGAAGGCCTACCACCTGTCTGAAGGAGAGGGCTGAGATGCCGTTGAAGGGACTGTTCCGTGCAACGCTGCTGATGGCAGCGTTTGCAATCGCACCGCTGGCACCGGCGCGCAATGCACCGGCCACCGACGCCGCTGCCACGGCGGCGGCCAAGCCGCCGGTGCCGCTGCTGTGGAAGGTGACCGGCCCGGGTGATTCACGCGTATACCTGCTTGGATCATTCCACCTGTTGAAACCGCAGGACTACCCGCTGTCGCCCGATGTCGAGCAGGCCTTCGAGGCCTCGCAGCGGGTCGTGTTCGAACTGTCGCCGGAGGACATGCAGTCGCCGCAGCTGGCCAGCCGCATGGTGCAGGCTGCAGTGCGCACCGATGGCAGCGAGCTCAAGCGCGATCTCGACGCGGCCACTTGGCAGAAGCTGCAGGCGTTCGCATCCGAGAACAAGCTTCCGTTGGCACAGATGCAGGGCATGAAGCCCTGGTTCGTCGGCCTGAGCATTTCGGTCGGGCAGATGCAGAAGATGGGCCTGGACCCGGCGCTGGGCCTGGACCGTCATTTCATGGAGCGCGCGCAGAAGACCGGCCGCAGGACCGCTGGGTTGGAAGACATCGATACCCAGATCGGCATGCTCGACGGCATGACCGTGCAGGAGCAGCGACAGATGCTGTCCGAGGCGCTGGATCAGGCGGGCAAGGGCGATGAGCAGGCGCGCCAGCTGCATGATGCCTGGCGGCGAGGCGATGAGCGCGTGTTGTGGACGAAGATGGCCGCGGAAATGCGCCAGCAGTACCCGCAGCTTTACCAGCGCATCAACACCGGGCGCAACGATGCGTGGGTACCGAAGCTGCTGCCGTACCTGCAGGCCGGGCAGGGTGGCACGCTGGTGGTGGTCGGTACGCTGCACCTTCTGGGCGGTGACGGCGTGGTCGAGAAGCTGAAGGCGAAGGGCTACAAGGTCGAACGCGTATGCACGGGGTGCAAAGCGAAACGTTGATGCTCCCCCGGGGCACAAAACAAAGCGGCGCGCCATTGGGCGCGCCGTTTTCGTATCCGCCGGTACATCGGCTCAGCGGCGGGTCTTGCCGCCGGTGCCGGTACCGGGTTCGTTGGGCTTGTTGCCGGTGCCGGTACCGGTGCCACCCGGTCGCGGACCACCGAAACCGGTGCCCATGCTGCGCTGGAATTCCTGCCACAGCTCCAGGTTGCGCTCGGTCAGCTGGTTCATCATCGCCCACGGGGTCTGGCCCAGCAGGTTGCCCATCTGCTGGCGGAACTGCTGCTGCTGGTCGAGGAAGACCTGCATGCTGCGCTCCAGGTAGTTGCCCATGAAGCCCTGCAGGGAATCGCCGTAGAAGCGGATCAGTTGGCTCAGCAGCTGGGTGGACAGCATCGGTTCGCCGTCCTGTTCCTGGTCGGCGATGATCTGCAGCAGGACCGAACGGGTGAGGTCGTCGCCGCTCTTGGCGTCACGGACTTCGAAGTCTTCACCGTCCAGGATCAGCTGTCGCACGTCCTCGATGGTGATGTAGCTGGAGATCTCGGTGTCGTAGAGACGGCGGTTCGGATACTTCTTGATGATGCGGGTCGCAGCCATTGAAGCGGTCACTCGTCACAGTAGATGCGAAGCATGGCGCAGTGCAGCAGCCGTTGCAACCGCCTCAGCCCCCGCCAGGCTTGGCTTTCACAGGGGATCATGTTGCGCAACAAGGGTTTGCGTGCTGCGCAGCATGACCATCGGCAGGGGCGGCGGGTGTGCGCCGCCGAGGCCGCCGGCGCGGCTTACCAACCCATATGGTGGCCGCCATTGATGTCCAGGTTGCTGCCGGTGATCCACGAGGCTTCCTCCGCCACCAGGAAGGACACCCCGTAAGCGATTTCCTCCGGCTTGCCGAGGCGCCCGGTGGGAATGTCGGCGACGATCTTGGCGCGCACTTCCTCCGGCACCGCCATCACCATGTCGGTCGCGACGTAGCCGGGCGAAATGGTGTTGACGGTAATGCCGAAGCCGGCGTTCTCGCGCGCCAGCGAGATGGTGAAACCGTGCATGCCGGCCTTGGCCGCCGCGTAGTTGGCCTGGCCGTACTGGCCCTTCAGGCCGTTGATCGAGCTGATCTGGATGACCCGGCCCCAGCCGCGGCGGCGCATGCCCTCGATGACCGGGCGGGTGACGTTGAACACCGAATTGAGGTTGGTGTTGATCACATCGTGCCACTGGTCCGCGCGCATGCGATGGAACGTGGTGTCGCGGGTGATGCCCGCGTTGTTGACCAGGATCTCGACCGGGCCCAGCTCGGCCTCGACGGCGCGCACCAGCGCTTCGGCGCTGCCTGGATCGGAGACATCGCCCGGGAAGATCGACACGCTGTAGCCGCGTTCGGTCATTGCCTGCTGCCAGGCGCGGGCCTTGGCCTCGTCGCGGTAGTTGGTGGCGACTCGGTGGCCCTGGTCGGCCAGGCGTTGGCAGATGGCGGTGCCGATGCCGCCGGTTCCGCCGGTGACCAGTGCGACGCGAGATGTCATGGAGTGTTGTCCGGGTGTCGGGTGGGGGAAGGGGGATTCTGCAACATCGGCGCGGAAAGTGCGCCGGCTGGCAACAGGATGTCGGTCCGCGGCAGTCGTGCCGGGTCGAAGGCCTGCCGAGCGGTGGCCAGCAGCGTATCCAGGTCGTGCGCAGGTTCCAGCGCCCCAGGTGCCTGGCCGAGCAGCTTCCAGAGCTGGCGCAGCACGGGCAGCGGGTGCGAACTGTCCACCGGCAGCGCCGCCAGCGACTTGGACAGTTTGTGGCCCGGCGCATCCAGCAGCAGCGGCAGGTGCCAGTAGCGCGGCACCGCCAGCCCCAATGCCTGCTGCAGCAGGATCTGCCGCGCGGTGGAGTCGAGCAGGTCGGCGCCGCGCACCACTTCGGTCACTCCTTGTGCGGCGTCATCGACCACCACCGCCAACTGGTAGGCCCAGCAGCCATCGGCGCGGCGCAGCACGAAGTCGCCGACCTCGGCGTGCACGTCCTGCTGCTGCGGGCCGCGCAGGCCATCGTCGAAGTACACGATGCTGCCCGGTGGCACGCGGAAGCGGACGGCAGGGTCCGGTCGAGGTTGCCGGGCGACGCAACGATGGTGGATGCCGCCGTTGGCGGCCAGGTCGCTGCGGCTGCAGTGGCAGACAAAGGCCAGGTCGCTGGCCAGCAGCACGTCCAGCGCGGCCTGGTAGGCCTCGCCGCGGGTGCTCTGCCAGAGGATCGGGCCATCGTGGACCAGGCCGAACGCGGCCAGCGCCCGCAGCTGTGACTCGGCGGCGCCGGGCACGGTGCGTGGTGGATCGACGTCTTCGATGCGCAGCCGCCACAAGCCGCCGTTATGTCGCGCGAGCAGCCAGCTGCCGAAGGCGGCGAGCAGGGATCCGGGATGGAGCAGGCCGGTCGGCGAGGGCGCGAAACGACCGCAGGGAATGGGGGAGGTCATGCTGGCTGAATCGTCGGTCAGGTTGGCGCTTGAATTCAAGCTGACCACACCGCAAATTGACCGGTATCGACCCCTTCCGAGCCGGATTTTCCCATGTTTACCCGCATTGCCCTGTTCCTGGCGACCAACTTCGCGGTCCTGATTCTCGCCAGCATCGTGATGTCGTTGCTCGGGGTCAATCCAAGCCAGATGAGCGGCCTGCTGGTCATGGCCGCGATCTTCGGCTTCGGTGGCTCCTTCATCTCGCTGCTGCTCTCCAAGTGGATGGCCAAGCGCTCCACCGGTGCGGTGGTGATCACTGAGCCGCGCAACCAGACCGAGCGCTGGCTGCTGGCCACCGTCGAGCGCCAGGCCAAGGCGGCCGGTATCGGCATGCCCGAAGTAGCGGTGTACGAAGGCCCGGAGATCAACGCCTTCGCCACTGGTGCCAACCGCAACAACGCGCTGGTGGCGGTGTCCACCGGCCTGCTGCACAACATGAGCGAAGACGAGGCCGAAGCGGTGCTGGGCCACGAGATCGCCCACGTCGCCAACGGTGACATGATCACCATGGCGCTGCTGCAGGGCGTGCTGAACACCTTCGTGATCGTGCTGGCCCGCGTGGTCGGCGGCATCATCGACAGCGCGCTGTCGGGCAACCGCGAAGGCGGCGGCCGTGGCTTCGCCTATTACATCATCGTGTTCGTGCTGGAGATGGTGTTCGGCCTGTTCGCCACCATGATCTCGATGTGGTTCTCGCGCCACCGCGAGTTCCGCGCCGACGCCGGCGGTGCCTCGCTGGCCGGCCGCCAGAAGATGATCGCCGCGTTGGAGCGGCTGCAGCTGAACCACGGCCAGAGCACGCTGCCGACCCAGATTGCCGCCTTCGGTATTGCCGGTTCGACGGCGAAGAAGCTGTTCATGAGCCATCCGCCGCTGGAAGAGCGCATCGCCGCGCTGCGGGCGTCGACGGTGGCGTAAGTCTCCGTACTTCTACGGTAGTGCAGGAACGCCTGGCCCCGCGCCGGGCGTTTTTGTTTGCGCGGTGCATTGCTGATGCCGGATCGTGCCCGGGGGATCGTTTCCGCGCCTGCGGGGAGGTGTCACTTTCTTTGCTCGTGCAAAGAAAGTAACCAAAGAAACACGCCGCCGGGGCGCGAGCCGACGTGCTGCGCACGCCGGTACCCTGCGCTCCTCGGCCCGTCGAGGGACGGTGCGGGAACTCGCTGCGCTCGGACACCCGCACCTCTTCGCCCTCGCCGGACCTGCGGTGCTCGGCTCGCTCAAGGCGGACCCAACGTCAAATGCCACAGCTGCACCCAGTAGATCCACGCCACGTGTGGATGCTGTCGATCTTGATCTTGATCTTGATCTTGATCTTCCAGTCCGCCTTGAGCGAGCCGAGCATCGCAGGGGAATCAGGGGCGAAGAGGCGCCGGTGTCTGAGCGCAGCGAGTTCGGCGCCGTCCCCTGATTCTCCGAGAAGCGCAGGGAACCGTCGCGTAGCGACGGCTCGCGGCTGGCGGAGCGTTTCTTTGGTTACTTTCTTTGCGCGCAAAGAAAGTGACACCCCTCCGCGGTCGCGGAAATGACTCTCCGTGCGCACAAACGAAAACGGCACCCTCGCAGGCGCCGTCTCCATGAACCGCATTACGCGAAACCTCAGAACTTCGCGTCGAACTCCGCCGCGTAGCCAGTGTTCACCAGCACCTTCTGCAGCGACTCGGCCACCTTCAGGTTGCCGGCAACGATCTGGTGGGTCTCCGGGCCACGGTTGTCCATCCGGCCCAGGGTCGCGCCCTTGAAGTCGCAGACCTTGCCACCCGCCTCGCGGACCAGCAGCAGCCCGGCAGCGATGTCCCACGCCTTCACGCCGGCTTCGAAATAGGCGTCGGCGCGGCCGCAGGCCACGTAGGCCAGGTCCAGCGCGGCCGAACCGGTGCGGCGGATGTCCTCAGCTTGGACCAGCAGGGTGTCGACCGACTTCAGCTGCGCGCTGGCGCGGCTGCGTTCGCGCGGGGCGAAGCCGGTGTGGATCATCGTGCCTTCCAGATCCTTGCGGTCGGCCACGCGGATGCGGCGGTCGTTCAGCACGGCGCCGGCGCCACGGCTGGCGGTGAACAGTTCATTGCGCAGCGGATCGAAGATGACGGCATCGGTCGGCTCGCCGTTCTCGACCAAGGCGATCGACACGCAGTAGTGCGGCACGCCGCGCAGGTAGTTGCTGGTGCCATCCAGCGGGTCGATGACCCACATCTGGCGGCGCTCGCCCTGCACGCCACCTTCTTCACCGAAGATGCCGTAATCCGGGTAGGCGCGCTTGAGTTCCTTGACGATGACCTTTTCCGCGTCCGCATCCACTTCGCTGGCGTAGTCCATCCGGCCCTTCTGCACCACGTTCAGTGCCTCGAGCTTGTTGATGTTGCGCAACAGGACGTTGCCGGCGAGGCGGGCGGCCTTGACCATGACGGTGACGGCGGGTTTCTGCATGGCGTGGGCTCCCGGAAAGGCAGAAGAGATGGACTGGCGGGGGAAAAGAGCGGGTCCGGCGCAGTGGCCGGCCGCACAGTTTACCATTGGTCATCGTCCAGCTCGACCTTTTCCCTGTTCATGTCCCAGTTTCCCGCCGCCACCCGCCTCCGATTCGTCCTGGTCGGTACCCAGCACCCCGGCAACATGGGGGCTGCCGCCCGCGCCCTGAAGACCATGGGCCTGGCCCGCCTGGTGCTGGTCGCCCCCGAAAAGCCGCTGGACGAGGAGGCCTTCCGCCGCTCGGCCGGTGCCGAAGACGTGCTGGGGGACGCTCCGGTGGTGGCCACCCTGGCCGAGGCCGTGGCTGACTGCCGCCTGGTACTGGGTTGCACGGCCCGTGCCCGCCGCGTCCAGCTCGAGGAGTACCTGCCGGCCGACGCTGCCGCCCGTGCGGTGGCCAAGGCGGGCGAAGGTGCCGAGGTCGCACTGGTGTTCGGCCGCGAGCGCACCGGCCTGACCAACGAGGAGCTGCAGCTCTGCCACGCCGCAGTGCACATCCCGTCAGACCCGGAGTTCAGCTCGCTCAACCTGGCCGCCGCCGTGCAGGTGCTGGCGTACGAAACGCGCATGCAGCTGCTGGGCGCGCAGCCGGCCGCCGACGCCGAGCCGGGCTTCCGCGAACAGGCCGCCAGCCATGAGCAGATGGAGAGCTTCTTCGCCCAGCTCGGCGACACTCTGGACGAGATCGATTTCCACAAGGGCCGCGCGCCCGAATCGGCGATGCGCAAGCTGCGCCGCCTGTTCCTGCGCAGCGAGCCGAGCGAGCAGGAAGTGCGCCTGTTGCGCGGCATCCTCGCCGACACCCAGCGCATGGCGCGTTTGGCCCAGGCCGGCAGCAAGGACAGCTGACGACGTTCTCATTTTTTCGGGTAGTCTGTCTGGATACCCAGGGGGGGATGACGTCTGTGTCGGGTCTGCGAAAGGCAATGCAGGGGGGACTGCTGAGCCTGGCCATGGTCCTGCTGGCCGGAGCCGTGCATGCAGCACCGGATCCGGTGCTGGTGCTGGGCCGGATCAGCGATGACCCCCAGGCTCACTACGAGCAGCTGCAACCCCTGCTGGACTACGTGGTAGCGCGCATGCATGACGTTGGCATCCAGGAGGGGCGGGTACTGATGGCCCGCGACCCGCAGCAGATGGCCAGCTATCTGCGGCGGGGACGGGTCGACTGGGTCACGGAAACCTCCGGTACGGCGGTGGCACTGGGCCAGCGCAGTGGCGCGCGGCCGCTGCTGTTGACCGAGCGCAATGGGGTGCGCGAATACCAGACGGTGTTCTTCGTGCGCAGCGACAGTCCCATCCAGCGGGTGCAGGATCTGCGCGGCCATCGCCTGGCCCTGCAGAACACGGCATCCACCAGCGCCTACCTGGTGCCGGTGATGACTCTGCTGAACCATGGCCTGTCGCCGCAGATCCTGGCCGGGGTCTGGGACGTGCCAGGGCGTGACAGCGTGGGGTATGTGTTCGCGCGCAGCGAGTTGAACATCGCGACGTACGTGCACAAGGGGATGGCGGATGTGGGGGCGGTGAGCAGCGTGGACTGGAACGACGAGCGGCGGGTGCCGGCTGCATTCCGGCGCGATTTCCGCGAACTGCTGCGCACCGAACCCTACCCGCGTGCGGTGGAGATGGTCCGCGCCGACCTCGATGCGCGGGTGCGCGACCGCCTGCAGGAAGTCCTGCTGCAGGCCGCCAGCGACCCGCAGGCACAGGGTGCGTTGCATCGGTTTTTTGGCACTTCCGGTTTCCACCGTGTCGATGCGCATGCGCAGCAGCGGTTGGATGAATTGAAACAAGGATTGACGCGCGTGCGGATGGAAGTGGAATGAAGTGGCTCGGCTCGGGGATGCAGGCCCGGTTCCTGCTGGCGATGGGCGGAGCGATGGTCGTGGTGGTCGCCATCCTGGCGGTGCTGCTGGGGCGCCAGACGGCGATGCAGAGCGAGGTGCGCACCCTCAGCGGTGGCGTCATCCATGAATTGTTCGACCGCAGCGTGCGCAGCCGCGGCGAGGCGATGGCACGCGAGTTGTCCGATGCGCTGGCCAACCCGCTGTATTACCGCGACCTGGACCAGGTCGGCGTGCTGGTGCGCAGCACGGCGCGACAGCCGGTGGTGCGCTATGTACTGGTGTTCGACGAGCGCGGCCGGCTGGTGCACGACGGCTCGGTCGAGGTCCCGGGATTCGGCCAGCCGATGGCCGATCCCCTGGCGCCCAAGGCTGCGGCGGCGCAGGCCTTGCTGGTGCAGGAATCGCCGAAGGTGCTGGACAACACGATGCCGATCATGGTCGGCAACCAGCGCATCGGCGGCGTCCGCGTCGGCATGGCGCTGGACGAAGTGCAGCAACGCGAACAGGCGGCCAACGCCACCCTTGGCGAGCGCCTGCAACTGGTCGGCAGCCGCCACCTGGGTTGGTTGCTGCTGATGCTGGGGTTGCTGGTGGTGATCGGCGTGGTGGTGATCCTGTACGTGCAGCGCACGCTGGTCGCGCCGATCCGCGATCTGGCCGCGGCCGCGCGCCGCATCGAGGCCGGTGACTACCAGACGCCCCTGGCCGAGAACACCCGTGACGACGAAGTGGGTGAGCTGGTGCGCGGCTTCGCCCGCATGCGCGATGCGATCGCCCGCCATGACCGTGAAGTGCGGCGCATGGCCTATACCGATGCGCTGACCGGGCTGACCAACCGGCTGGCATTCCGCGAAGCGCTGGACCATCGGCTGATGGCGGCGCGTGCCGCCAATCACCGGTTGGGCCTGCTGTTCGCCGACATCGACGATTTCAAGCGGGTCAACGACACGCTTGGCCATGAGGCCGGTGACGAGGCGTTGCTGCAGTTCGCACAGCGCATCGGCCGCGCCGTTGCGGAGGCAGGCGGCGACGAGGCCCTGCTGGCCCGCTTCGGCGGTGACGAGTTCGTGATCCTGGTGGGCGACGGTGATGTGGCCGCCAACGTGCGGCTGCTGGCCGAAGTGCTGGTGCGCGAGCTGGGCAGGCCGCTGGTGGTGCAGGGCAGGGAGCTGTTCCTGGGCACCTCGATCGGCGTGACCCTGTTCCCCGACGATGCGGCCGATGCGACCACCCTGTTGAAAAACGGCGACATCGCCATGTACCAGGCGAAGATGGCCGGCAAGAACTGCTATCGCTACTACAGCCGGGCGATGGACCACGCGGTCGAACGTCGCGTGCATATGGAACAGGAGCTGCGCGGGGCCTGGGAGCGCGGCGAACTGCGCCTGGCCTACCAGCCGATCTTCCGCATGCGCGACCGCCGCATGGTCGGCGTCGAAGTGCTGCTGCGCTGGCAGCATCCGACCCTGGGCACGATTCCGCCATCGGTGTTCATCGAGGTGGCCGAGCAGAGCGGCCTGATCGAGATCATCGGGCCGAAAGTACTGCGTGCGGCCTGCATGGAGGCCTCGCAATGGCCACGTGGCGTGGCAGGCGACGACCTGTTCGTATCGGTCAACGTGTCACCGCGGCAGCTGCGCGGCGGCGAACTGCCGGCGCTGGTCGCGCAATGCCTGCATGAGTCCGGGCTGCCTGCGTCGCGCCTGCATCTGGAGCTGACCGAGACCGCGGTGATCGGTGACGAGATGGTCGCGGCGCAGCTGCTGGACAAGCTGCACCGCACCGGCGTGAAGGTCTGGCTGGATGATTTCGGGACCGGCTTCTCTGGGCTCAGTCATCTGCGCCAGGTGCCGGTGGACGGCGTGAAGATCGACAAGAGCTTCGTGGCCGACATGCAGCGTGATCCCGACGACCTCGCATTGACCACGGCGATCATCGCCATGGCCCACGCGCTGGGCATCACGGTGGTGGCCGAGGGCATCGAGCAGCAGGCGCAGTTCGAACTGCTGGCGCAGCGCGGCTGCGATCTGGGGCAGGGCTACTGGCTGAGCCACCCGGTCACCGCCACCGAAGTGGTGCGGATGATCGAATCGGGCGTTTGACCGATTGACGTTGTAGCGGGGTCAGATCCCTTTTCCGCAGGAAAAGGGATCTGACCCCGCTACGGAATTACACCGGGCGCTTGCTCGGGTCGCCGGGCAGTTCGCGCACCAGCTTCGGGACCAGATAGCCGGACAGGCGCGCGGTCAACCCGGCAATCAATGCCTTGGCCCGGGTGTCGTCCACTTCGAAGTGGGCCACGCCCTCGACCCGGTCCAGCTGGTGCAGGTAGTAGGGCAGCACGCCGGCGGCGAAGCTGCGCTCGCTCAGGTCCTGCAGGGCCTGCACGCTGTCGTTGACCCCGCGCAGCAGCACCGCCTGGTTCAACAGCTGGGCGCCGATGCCGCGCAGGCGGGCCATCGCCGTGTCCACGCTGGCATCGAATTCATTGGCATGGTTGGCGTGGACCACGACCGCCAGCGGCCACGGCAGGCTGCCCAGCCAGGAGACCAGTTCATCGTCCACGCGCTCGGGCAGCACGATCGGCAGGCGGCTGTGGATGCGCAGGCGGCGGATATGCGGGATCGCGCGCAGGGCGTCGGTCAGCTCGACCAGCTTGTGCGTGGCCAGCGACAGCGGGTCACCGCCGGACAGGATCACCTCGTCGATGTCCGGGTCGGCGGCGATGGCGGCTACGGCCTCCTGCCAGCCACCCTTGGCGGCGTTCTCCGCGCCATAGTCGAAGTGGCGGCGGAAGCAGTAGCGGCAGTTGATCGCACAGCTGCCCGTCGCCACCAGCAGGGCGCGGCCACGGTATTTCTGGATGACGCCGGTGGCCTTCTTGGCCGCACCATCACCCACCGCATCGAAGCTGAACCCGGGCGCCGGGCGCATTTCCTCGTCGATCGGCAGCACCTGCCGCAGCAGCGGATCGGCCGGATCGCCCTTGCGCATGCGGGCCACGAACCCCTCCGGCACGCGCAGCGCGAACTGGGCCATGGCCGCTTCGGAGACGCCCAGTGCCGCCGGGTCCAGCTCCAGCCGGGCCAGCAGCGCCTGCGGGTCGCGCAGTGCCTGGCGCCAGAGCTGCTGCCAACGCGCGGGCGCGCCTGGCGACTGGGGCCGGGGGAAGGCGGAAAGCTGCATGGAGAGGGGGCCTGCGGTTATCATGGGGGCAGAAAAACAGTCGCCCACCGGCATCCGGTGGGCTTTCCATTCTAACGGCTCGCCGCACCCGCGGCGTTTTTGCCACTCAGGAGTTTACGCATGGCCAGCTACGGCATGAACGACGTCAAGAACGGGATGAAGATCCTGGTCAACAACCAACCGGCCGTCATCATCGACACCGAATACGTCAAGCCGGGCAAGGGCCAGGCCTTCACCCGCGTGAAGTACCGCCTGATCAAGGACGGCCGTACCCAGGAAGTGACCATGAAGTCGACCGACTCGCTGGATGCAGCCGACGTCGTCGATACCGACATGAACTTCATGTACAGCGACGGCGAGTACTGGCACTTCATGGACCCGGAATCCTTCGAGCAGGTCCAGGCCACCAAGGCCGGCATGGGCGGCGCCGAGAAGTGGCTGAAGGGCGAGGAGTCCTGCGTGGTCACCCTGTGGAACGGTGAGCCGATCTTCGTGCAGCCGCCGAACTTCGTCGAGCTGAAGATCACCGAAACCGATCCGGGCGTCCGTGGCGACACCTCGGGCGGCGGCGGCAAGCCGGCCACCCTGGAAACCGGCGCCGTGGTCCGCGTGCCGCTGTTCGTGAACCAGGACGAAGTGATCCGCGTCGACACCCGTTCGGGCGAATACTCCGCACGCGTCAAGTAATCCGGCGCAGCCGGATTACGGTAGTGCCGGCCGCTGGCCGGATACGCGCCATCGCATTCGCGCTGGCGCTCCCATGATCTGCTTCGGCAGATCATGGGCCCCGCTTCACGGGTTTCCAGACCCCGCCGCTTCGCGGCAGCCCCTGACTCAGGGGCGTGTCCCCAGAAGTATCTCGCCGCCCCCCAGCCAGTGAGCCCGCATGAGCGATAGCCCGCACCTCCCCGAAGCCTGCGACCTGCTCATCGAAGCCGGTTACGTCGTTCCGATCGAGCCGCATGCGGTGGTGCTGGAAGACCATGCCGTTGCCGTGCGTGGCAGCGAGATCGTGGCCATCCTGCCGCGTGCCGAGGCGCGCGCACGGTTCCGCGCCACCCAGGTGGTCAGCCGCCCCGAGGCGGCGCTGATGCCGGGCCTGGTCAATGCGCACACGCACAACCCGATGACCCTGCTGCGCGGCGTCGCCGACGACCTGCCGCTGATGACCTGGCTGCAGCAGCATATCTGGCCGGTGGAAGCGGCGGTGATCGGCCCCGAATTCGTCGCCGACGGCACCACCCTGGCCATCGCCGAGATGCTGCGCGGCGGCACCACCTGCGCCAACGAGAACTACTTCTTCGGCGATGTGCAGGCCGCCGTCTACAAGAAGCATGGTTTCCGCGCGCTGGTCGGCGCGGTCATCATCGATTTCCCCACCGCCTGGGCCAAGACCGACGACGAGTACTTCGCCAAGGCCGGTGAACTGCATGACCAGTGGCGCACCGATCCGCTGATCGGCACCGCGTTCGCGCCGCATGCGCCGTATACGGTCAACGATGCCAACTTCGAGCGGGTGCGGATGCTGTCCGACCAGCTCGACATGCAGGTGCACCTGCACACCCACGAGACCGCGCAGGAGATCAACGATTCGATCAAGCTGCACGGCCAGCGCCCGCTGGCGCGGCTGGATCGCCTCGGCCTGGTCAACGACCGCCTGATCGCGGTGCACATGACCCAGCTGACCGATGCGGAAATCCACCTGTGCGCCGAGCGTGGCGTCAGCGTGGTGCATTGCCCGGAATCGAACCTGAAGCTCGCCTCCGGTTTCTGCCCGGCCTGCGCCCTGCAGCGCGCCGGCGTGAACCTGGCGATCGGCACCGACGGCTGCGCCAGCAACAACGACCTGGACATGTTCAGCGAGAACCGCACCGCGGCGATCCTGGCCAAGGCCGTGGCCGATGACGCCACCGCGCTGGACGCGGCGACCACGCTGCGCGCCTCCACCTTGGGCGGTGCCCGCGCGCTGGGCTTCGGCGAGCGCATCGGCTCGATCGAAGTCGGCAAGCAGGCCGACCTGGTCTGCGTCGACCTGTGTGCGCTGGAAACCCAGCCGCTGCACAACGTGCTGTCGCAGCTGGTGTACGCCACCGGCCGCCAGCAGGTCAGCGACGTCTGGATCGCCGGCAAGCCGAAGCTCGTGCAGCGCGAGCTGGTCGGCATGGACCTGCCGGGCATCATCGCCAACGCGCGCCAGTGGCGCGAGCGCATCCGTCATATCCGCGCCTGAAACCCGGCGCCGCAAGGACTCCCTCATGACTGCCCCCCACGCTTCCTCCAATTTCGATCAGGCCGAGCTGGACAAGTTCGCCGCACTGGCCAACCGCTGGTGGGACGCTGACGGCCCGCAGAAGCCGCTGCATGCGCTGAACCCGGTGCGCCTGAAATACGTGGCCGACCGCGTGCCGCTGCGCGGCGCACGCGTGCTCGACATCGGTTGCGGTGGCGGCCTGTTGAGCGAAGCGCTGGCCCAGGCCGGCGCCGACGTCACCGCCATCGACCTGGCCCCGGAGCTGGTCAAGGTCGCGCGCCTGCATGCGCTGGAAAGCGGCGCCAAGGTCGATTACCGGGTGCAGGCCGCCGAGGACCTGGCCGCCGAGCAGCCGGGCAGCTTCGATGTGGTGACCTGCATGGAAATGCTGGAGCACGTGCCGGACCCGGGCGCGATCATCGAGGCCTGCAAGCGCCTGCTGAAGCCGGGCGGCCACCTGTTCCTGTCGACCATCAACCGCACCGCTGCCGCCTTCGCAGTGGCGATTGTCGGTGCCGAGTACGTGGCGCGGCTGCTGCCCAAGGGCACGCACCACTACCAGGAATTCATCAAGCCGGCCGAGCTGGCGCGCTGGCTGCGCGAGGCCGACATGCAGCTGGTGGACGTCAGCGGCATGGCCTACGAGCCGTGGCGCAACCACGCCCGCCTGAGCAGCCGCACCGACATCAACTACCTGGCCTACGCGGTCAAGCCGGCATGACGTCCGCCCGCTTCCCGCGTGCGGTGCTGTTCGACCTGGATGGCACGTTGCTGGACAGCGCGCCGGACTTCGTCGCCACCTGCAACGCGATGCTGGCCGAACGTGGTCGTGCACCCATCGACCCGGCCGCACTGCGCCCGGTGGTGTCGAAGGGCTCGCGGGCGATGGTCTCGGCCGCGTTCCCGGACCTGGATGCCGCTGCGCGCGATGCACTGATCCCGGAATTCCTGCAGCGCTATGAAGCGTTGATCGGCCAGCACGCAGTGCTGTTCGACGGCGTGGCCGGCATGCTCGCCGCGCTGGATGAGGCCGGTACGGTGTGGGGCATCGTCACCAACAAACCCGAGTACCTGGCGCGCCTGATCCTGCCGCAGCATGGCTGGCAGCAGCGCTGCGCGGTGCTGGTCGGCGGTGACAGCCTGGCCGAACGCAAGCCGCACCCGCTGCCGCTGCTGCACGCTGCGCAGGCCATTGGCATTGCCGCCGAAGACTGCGTGTACGTGGGTGACGACGAGCGCGACATCATCGCCGCACGCGCTGCCGCCATGCCGTCGGTGGCGGCGCTGTGGGGCTACCGCCTGCACAGCGACGACCCGCTGGCCTGGCAGGCCGACGTGCTGGTCGAGAACGCCGAACTTCTGCAACTGGCCAGTCTCTGGCCGACCCGGCCGGCAGCCCCGGCCCAGCCGTAAGGAATCACGTAGTGAGCAGTACCGCGCTGGACAGTTTCCTCGACAAGTGGCGCAGCCGTTGGCCGGAATGGTCGGTGGCCGCCCCGTTCGTGGCCGAATCGCAACGCGAGCTTGCCGTGGCGTGGTTTGCGCTGCTGCAGGAGTTCGACGACATGCTCAATACCGGCGGCGATCCGCTGCCGGCCGATGCCAAGCTGGCATGGTGGGGCGAGGAGCTGCGCAGCTGGGCCGGGCATCGTTCGCGCCATCCACTGGGCCGTCTGCTGGAGCCGGTGCGTGCGCCGTGGGTGCAGTTGGCCGAGGCGCTGCCGGATCTGGTTGAAGCACGCACCGTCGCGCTGGACGCCGCCAGTGCCGAGCGTGCGCTGGCCAACTACGCTGAAGCCGTGGCCGCGGTCGAGGCGGCCTTGTTCGCGGACAAGCCGCGCACCGGTGCCGGCCGTGCGGTGCAGCTGCAGACCCTGGCCCAGCGCCTGCAGGATGCCGGCGTGGCCGGTGTACCGCGCAGCCTGCTGGACGGTGATGCCAGCACGGCTGCACAGCGCTGGGCGCAGCATCTGTTGAAGGGTTGGGGCAGCCGCGTGCCCGGCCCGCGCCCGCGCCGTGTGTGGTCCAGCCTGGCGCGCGCCCGCGTTGCCGCGCAGGCCGCAGGCAAGCCGATTGAAGCGACCCCGGTGCGCACCTTGTTGCGCGTGTGGTGGGCCGCGCGCGGTTGATCGATCGGCGCTGTTGACTGCTTCTGGTGGGTGCGGACCTTGGTCCGCACGCTCTGTGAGGTTGTGCCGACCAAGGTTGGCACCCACCAAAGCGCATTGCGCGCGTTACTTGCGTTCCAGTACCAGTAGCGGATCGATACGGGTATCGAACCAGTTCATGCCCCAGTGCAGGTGCGGGCCGGTGGCGCGGCCGGTGGCGCCGACCGCGGCGATCACCTGGCCTTGTTCCACACGGTCGCCAACTTTTACGTCGATGCGCGACAGGTGCAGGAAGTTGGAGCTGACCCCGAAACCGTGGTCGAGCAGCAGCGTACCGCCGGTCAGGTACAGGTCCGGCCCGGCGAATGTGACGATGCCGGCGGCCGGTGCCTTCACCGGCGTGCCGGTCGGTACCGCGATGTCCATGCCGGAATGACCGGCACCGGGCTGCCCGTTGTAGACGCGCGCATTGCCGAAGCGACCGCTGATGCGGCCCTGCACCGGCCAGATGAAGGTCTGGGTGAAGTCGGTGCGGTCGTCATCGCGGGCACGCGCGGCGGTCACCTGCGCCTGTTCGCGTTTGATCCGCTCGGCAATCGCCGGCGGCGGATTGACCGTCTTCGGCGGCACGCCGTTGACCCGCTCGGTGGGCCAGTCGCGCGGCGTCACCGCAATGGTCGCGGTCTCGCTGCCACCATCGGGGCGCTGCACCTGCACGCGCAATGGTCCCTTCTCGTCGCGGCCAATGCCGAACACCACGCTGCCGTAGCCGCTCACCCGCAGCTGGCGACCGGCGTACTGCACGCGGCTGCCGGCGGGAACCTTGCCGATCACCAGTGCGCCCTGCGACGCACTGGCCGGGAACACCACGCGGCTGTCGATCAGGCTGCCGATGGCATCCTGCGCGTGAGCCGACGGTACGCTGAGCAGGGGCGCCGCCAGCAGCAGCGCCCCGGTAAATAGGGCCGCGCGCATCAGCGGTCGTAGGTCATGCGCTGGCCGGCGGGCTCGCCGACCAGTTTGCTGCCATCCCACACCAGCTGGCCGTTGACCCAGGTGGAGGCCACGCGCGAACGGAAGGTCGTGCCTTCGAACGGCGACCAGCCGCACTTGGACAGCACGTCCTCGCGCTTGACGGTGAACGGCACGTCTTCCACCAGCACCAGATCGGCGAAGTAGCCTTCGCGCAGGAAGCCGCGCTCTTCCACGTCGAACAACTGTGCCGGCGCGTGTGCGAATTTCTGCACCACCTGCTCGCGGGTCAGCTTGCCTTCGTGCACGCGCTCCAGCGCGGCCACCAGCGCGTACTGCACCAGCGGCAGGCCCGACGGTGCCTGCGCGTACGGCTTCTGCTTCTCTTCCCAGGTGTGCGGCGCGTGGTCGGTGGCCAGCACGTCCAGCACGTCGTCGGCCAGCGCAGCGGTGATCGCCTCGCGGTCGGACACTTCCTTGATCGCCGGGTTGCACTTGATCAGGTTGCCCTTGGTCGCGTAATCCGGGCGCGCGAAGTGCAGGAAGTGCACGCAGGTCTCGGCAGTGATCTGCTTGCGGCTGCCGTCGGCGCGGATCAGCGGGCCCTTCTCGAACAGCGCCAGCTCATCGGCGGTGGAGATGTGCAGCACATGCAGGCGGGTGCCGTGCTTGCGCGCCAGCGACATCGCCAGGCGGGTCGACTTGATGCAGGCCTCGCGCGAACGGATGTCCGGATGCATGTCAGGGGTCAGCGCATCGCCGTACTTTCCCTGGAAGGCCTTCAGGTTGGCATCGATCATCGGCGTGTCTTCGCAGTGCGTGATGATCGGGGTCGGGCATTCGCGGAAGATCGCATCCAGCGTTTCCGGGTTGTCCACCAGCATGTTGCCGGTCGAAGCACCCATGAACACCTTCACGCCCGGGGCCTTCTTCGGGTCCAGCGCACGGATCGCGTCGAGGTTGTCATTGCTGGCGCCGTGGTAGAAGCCATAGTTGGCCCAGGCGCGGCCGCGCGCGAGCTCGTACTTGGCTTCGAGGATGGTCGAATCCAGCGTCGGCGGGTTGGTGTTGGGCATGTCCATGAAGCTGGTCAGGCCACCGGCCACGGCCGCGGCCGATTCGCTGGCGATGTCGCCCTTGTGGGTCAGGCCCGGTTCGCGGAAGTGCACCTGGTCATCGATCATGCCGGGCAGCAGCCAGCGTCCGGCCGCATCCACCACCTGCTCGCCGTCGCGCGGCGCCAGCCCGCTGCCGATCTGCGCGATGCGGCCGTTCTCGATGCGCAGGTCGCCGTCGAAGGTGCGGCCTTCGTTGACCATCCGGGCGTTGGTGATGAGGGTGGAGGACATGTCAGTGTTTTCCTGTGCAACGGCAAGAGGGGGCGTTGGGAGACTCGGGCACGGGGTCGAAGCCGCCGGGATGGAACGGGTGGCAGCGACCGAGCCGGCGTGCTGCCAGCCAGCTGCCGCGCAGCGGGCCGTGCCGCGAGATGGCTTGCATCGCGTATTCAGAACAGCTCGGCACGAAACGGCAGCGTGGCCCCAGCAAGGGGCTGATGAAGCGCTTGTAGAAGCGCAGCAGGGCAATGAGCAGGCGCGAGATCACCCAGTCATCTTATGCCAGTTGGCATGAAGGCCGCATTTGTGCAGGATGGGCCGTTGGTCGCATGTCGCCGATGGCCTGCGACCGGTACCAGCACCTGCGGGTGCTGGCCAGGTTCCGTACCGCGCAAGGCGGTCCGTGTTCGTCGGACTGCCTCCAAGGGCGCCTTGACTCCAGGACTGAATGGAGCAGGGTGCCGAGGTTGCTGCTGCGGGTCGGGTAGGCTATAAAGGCCCGCTTTCCCGGGCCCCGGGGAATCCAAGGAAGAGCGTTTCGTGGCTGCTAAAAAAACTGCAAAGAAGGCCGCAACGGCCGCCAAGAAAACCGCCAAGCCTGTTGTGAAGAAGTTGGCGGCAAAGCCCGTTGCCAGGAAACCGGCCAGCAAGCCGGCGACCAAGGCAGCGTCCTCGCAACCGGCGGCCAGGAAGGCCACCGCAAAGAAAACGCCGGTCAAGGCAACCAAGCCGGTGGCGAAGAAGGCTGCTGCGCCCGCCAAGGCCAAGCCTGCCGCTGCCAGCAAGAAGGCGCCGGTGGTGAAGAAGGCCGCCAGCAAGGCTGCGCCGGTGAAGAAGGCTGCCGCCAAGCCAGTGGCGAAGAAGGCAGCAACCAAGCCGGCGCCGAAGGCGGTGGTGAAGAAGGCTGCGGTCAAGCCGGTTGCCAAGCCCGCAGCAAAGAAGGTCGCTGCGGCCAAGCCGGTCGCCACACCTGCCGCTGTAAAGAAGGTTGCCAAGAATGTTGCCGCGCCGGCCGTAAAGCCGACCCCGGCCCCAGTAGTGAAGTCCGCACCGAAGCCTGCTGCCACGCCGGCTCCGGCCAAGCCTGTCCCGGCCAAGACCGTGGCAGTGGCAGCAGCCCAACCGGCCTCCAAGCCGGCCCCGGCCGCCGCTCCTGCCGCCTCGAAGGCCCCGCAATCCAAGAATCCCGTGCCCGTTTCGAAATCGCCTGCCAAAACCGCCGTGAAATCCGATTCCGCCCCGAAGACCGTGTCGCGCCCTGTCGGCAAGGTTGCCGTGGCCGTCGCCGCCCGCTCGGCGGCACCGGCCCCGCGCAGCAAGTACAAGGTGGTCGAGTACAAGACCGACGAGGCCACCGGCCGCCCGATCCTGCCGGCTGGCTACAAGCCGTCCTCGGAAGAGGAATACATGAGCCCGCTGCAGCAGGAATACTTCCGCCAGCGCCTGCAGAACTGGCGCGCGGACCTGGTGGAAGAGTCCAAGCAGACCATCGAGAACCTGCGCGAGGAAGTGCGTGACATCGGCGACGAAGCCGAGCGTGCGACCCGCGAGACCGAGAACTCGCTGGAACTGCGTACCCGCGACCGCTATCGCAAGCTGATCGGCAAGATCGACAGCACCCTGAAGCGCCTGGAAGCGGGCGACTACGGTTACTGCGTCGACACCGGCGAGGAAATCGGCCTGGAACGCCTGGAAGCGCGCCTCACCGCCGAACGCACCATCGACGCCCAGGAGCGTTGGGAGCACCTGCAGAAGCAGCAGGGCGACTGATTCCCGCTCGTTGTATGGTCATGCAGAAAACCCGGCTTCGGCCGGGTTTTTTGTTGGGGTGGTTGACTGGGTAGAACGGCGCCTTCCGCGTATCAGAGGGAGCCTGCGGGTGGGTCCGGGCAGGACACGCTGCAAGTACATCCCTGTAAGCTCGGCCGCGGCATCCATGCCGCGGACGGTCCTGCCCGGACCCACCCGCAGGCTCTCAACGGTTTCCTGCGTGCGCGGCCGATGTAGGGCCGAGCCCACGTTCGGCTCAGGCCGAAGCTGGAGGGCAAGGAAGAGGAAAAGCAAAAGCAGAAAGCAAAAGCAGCCAAGCATGGCTTGACTCTACCAAGAGCGGTCATGCGTGCGCTCGCGGCTGTTGAGTCCGCCTTGTAGCGAGCCGAGCACCGCAGGGGAATCAGGGGCGAAGAGGCGCCGCTGTTTGAGCGCAGCGAGTTCGGCGCCGTCCCCTGATTCACCGAGGAGCACGGGGCACCGGCGCGCAGCGCCGGCTCGCGGATGGCGGAGCGTTTCTTTGGTTACTTTCTTTTCGCGAAAAGAAAGTAACACCCCGCCGCGGTCGCGGAAAAGGGCCGCCGGGCATGGCCCGGCGCTACCAATGCGTCGGCGCACGTAAAGCGGCTGTCGCGGAAACGACGAGCCGACGCTACTGCAGATCACGCAAATTCAGTTTCCGCAGCGTCGGGTTCTTCCACGCGGTGATCCCGGCCACGCTCAGCACCGCAAACCCACCCAGCACCACTGCAGGCACCAGCCCCAGCAGACGGGCCATCGTGCCGGCATAGAACGCGCCCAGCTCGTTGGACGAACTGATGAAGATGCCGTTGATCGACGACACCCGTCCGCGCATTTCTTCCGGCGTGGCCAACTGCAGGATGGTCGAGCGGATCACCACCGAGACGCCATCGAAGGCCCCATAGAACAGCAGGATCAGCGCCGACAGCCAGAAGTGCTGCGACAGGCCGAAGCCGATCACGCACAGGCCGAACCCCGCCACCGCGAACAGCAACACGCGGCCGGCATTGCGGTGCAGCGGGTGGCGGGCCAGCCACAGGCCCACGAACACCGAACCGAGCGCCGGCATCGCGCGCAGGATGCCGAGGCCCTCCGGACCGTGGTGCAGGATTTCGTGCAGGAAGGCCGGCAGCATCGCCACCACGCCGCCCAGCAGCACCGAGAACATGTCCAGCGCCATCGCGCCGACCATGATCCGGTTGCCGACCACGAATCGCGCGCCTTCGGCGATGCTCTTGAAGATCGGCGCGGCCGGACCGGTGTGCACCGGCTCCTCCACTTTCAGCGTGGCCAGGCAGGCCATCGCCACCAGCGCAAAGGCCGTAGCCACCGCGTAGGACAGGCCCTTGCCGCCGAAGCCGACCAGCACGCCGCCCAGCGCCGGGCCGGCCACCATGCCGGCCTGGAACACCACGGCGCCGAGGCCAGCGCCACGCGCGAACTGGTCACGGGCCAGCACGCGGGCGAACAGTGCGTTGTAGATTGGCGACAGGAAGGCGCGGACCATGCCGGTCAGGGCGATGGCCGCATAGATCGGCCACACGCCCTCGAACGGCAGCCAACCCGTCGCAACGCTGGTCAGCACCAGCGCCGTGGCGATCAGCCCGGAACAGGCGACCATGCCCAGCCGACGGCGCGGCAGGTGGTCGACCAGATAGCCGGCGAACGGCGCCACGCAGAAGAACGGCAGCACCTCGGCCAGGCCGACCAGGCCCAGCGAGAACGGATTGCGGGTGACTTCGTAGATGTGCCAGCCGACGGTGACCGCCACCACCTGGTAAGACAGCATCGCGAAGATGCGGTAGGCCAGCAGCTTGGCGAAACCGGGCCGGGACAGCAGGCCCAGCGCGGTGTCTTCGGCTGTGGCAGGCTCGCTCACGACGGGTCGCGCTGCAGCTGGGCCTGCGCGGTCTCGCGGATGAAGGCCAGCATCGCCGCCACGCCGTTGCTGCGGGTGGGGGAGAGGTGACGGGCCAGGCCGATGTCCTGGATGTAGCTGGGCTCGGTGTCCAGGATTTCCTGTGCCGAGCGCCCGGAGTACACGCGCAGGGCCAGGAAGATCAGGCCGGAAACGATGGCCGAATCACTGATGGCATGGAAGCGTAGCGACTGCGCGTTGCCTTCCGGCACGATCCAGACCATCGACTGGCAGCCGAGCAGGCGGTGCTCTTCGGTCTTCCATTCGTCCGGGAAGGCGGGCAGCTTGCGGCCGAGGTCGATCAGGTACTGGTAGCGCTCGGACCAGTCGCCGAAGAAGCCGAATTCCTCGGCGATGGCGGTCTGGGCCTCGGCGGCGGTAGGTTCAAGCGGGAACGGGGAGTCGGTCACAACAGTCTCTACAGTGGGGGCGTGGCCGGCGGGCCGGCCACGGGGCAGGGCAGGTCAGCCGCGCTTGCGCGACCAGCGCACGCCCTGCGGGGTGTCTTCCAGCACGATGCCTTCGGCGGCCAGCTGGTCGCGGATGGCATCGGAACGGGCGAAATCACGCGCCTTCTTGGCCGCAGCACGCTCGTCGATCAGGCCCTGGATGCGGGCATCGTCGCCGTCATCGCCCGCAGCGGTACCGAACCACTTCGCCGGATCGGCCTGCAGCAGGCCCAGCGCCAGGCCGGCGCCGAGCAGCTCGCCCTTCAGCCGTGCCTGTTCGGCCGGGTCGGTGGCGCGGCGTGCATCGGCGGCGATGCGGGCCACTTCGGCCAGCGCCTGCGGGGTGTTCAGGTCGTCATCCAGGGTCGCCTCGACGCTGGCCGGGATCACCGCGCTGGCTTCGATCGACGCCAGCTCGCGCAGCGTGCCGTACAGGCGGTCCAGGGTGCGCACCGACTGCTCGATCAGGCCATCGGACCAGTCCAGCGGCTGCCGGTAATGGGCCGACAGCAGGGCCAGACGCAGCGCTTCCGGCGGATGCTGGCGCACCAGGTCGTGTACGCGCTCGATGTTGCCCAGCGACTTGCTCATCTTGGCGCCGCCGAAGTTGAGCATGCCGTTGTGCAGCCAGTAGCGGGCAAAGATCCTGCCGCCATGCGCGCATTCGCTCTGCGCGATCTCGTTCTCGTGGTGCGGGAACTGCAGGTCGACACCGCCGGCATGGATGTCGATGGTCTCGCCCAGATGGGCGGCCGCCATCGCCGAGCATTCGATGTGCCAGCCCGGGCGGCCGCGGCCCCAGGGCGATTCCCAGCCGGGCAGGTCGTCGCTGGACGGCTTCCACAGCACGAAATCGCCCGGATCACGCTTGTAGGGGGCGACATCGACGCGGGCGCCGGCCAGCATCTCTTCCGGATCGCGTCGCGAGAGCTTGCCGTAGCCGTCGAAGCTGGCCACCGCGAACAGCACGTGGCCTTCGGCGGCATAGGCATGACCATTGGCGATCAGCTGCTCGATCATGGTGATGATCTGCGGCATGTGCGCAGTCACTTCCGGCTCGATGTCCGGCGGCACCACGCCCAGCGCGGCCATGTCTTCACGGTAGGCGGCGGCGAACCTGTCGGTGATGGTGCTGATCGGCACCCCCTGCTCGCGTGCAGCGGTGTTGATCTTGTCGTCCACGTCGGTGATGTTGCGCGCGTAGCGCAGGCCACCGAAACGCCGCCGCAGCAGATCGGCCAGCACCCCGAACACCACCGGGCCACGGGCGTTGCCGATGTGCACGTAGTTGTAGACCGTGGGGCCGCACACATACAGGGTCGGACAGGCCGGATCGAGCGGGGTGAACGGTTCGAGCTGGCGAGTCAGGTTGTTGTGCAGGCGCAGGGTCATGGGGCTGTGGCTGGGGGACAAGCCCGTGATTTTAGAACGTGTCGGCCCGCTTTGGGGCGCCGATTGCCACCGGTGGACGCCGGCTCCCCCCAAGGTGGGGTGGGCAGGAGCGGCGTGGACGGGTAATGTTCAGCCCCTTGCGCTCGTCACTGCCTACACTATTGCCGTGTCCTTGCTCCCGTCGCCACTGAAATCCACCGCGTTGCTGACCCTGGCCTGCCTGTCGGCGACGGCCGCCGTGGCCCAGGCGCAGGAAGCCGAGCCGCGCAACCGGGTGGTGATCGTCGAGAACGTGAAGTTCGACTATGCGCAGGTGCTGAACGTCGAGCCGGTGTTCCAGACCCTGCGCGCGACCCGCACCGAGGAGCATTGCGAGCCGATCTCGACCCGCACCCTGGCCCCGGTCAACGTCACCGGTGAAGAGCCGGTCGAGGACAAGGGCCGGATCAGCCGCTTCTGGGACTCGGTGCGCTCGATGTTCAAGCGCAGCGATGAAGAGGTCTCCGAGGAGACCGCCGCCGAGACGCCCGCCCCGGCACCGGCCAACAACGGCCCGATGCTGACCCGCGACTGCCGCATCGTGCCGGTCGGGCGTGAATTCCGCCGGCCGATCGCCTATGACGTGGATTACGTCTACAAGGGCACCAAGTACCGGTCGCGCCTGCCGGAAGACCCCGGCAACCGGCTGAAGATCCGGGTTTCGATCACCCCTTGGGTCGGCCCCGAGCAGGGCGCCGCCGGTAATCCCTGATTCTGCGACCCCGGCCCCTTGCGTCGGCCCCGGCCGCATGCAAAGATTGGCGGCCATGAAGCTCACCGACTTCCAGCACGACAGCAGCGCAGCCCGACAGGCGTCGGGCATGACCTCGCGTGCGCGTCGACCGGAACCCCACATCCTCGCTGGGTAACCGGAGCTTTCTGCTGTTCGTCCGAAAAAAACCCAGCCCGCCGGCTGGGTTTTTTCGTTTCCGCGCTTAAAAAATGCATGTGCTGAAAGCTGCAACTGCAACCTTTTCGATCCACCTTTGCTTCCTGCTTTTCCCTTCCACCGCGTCGAACCCGGCGCCGCCACGCAAGGAAAGATGATGTCCCCCAAGCACTTCCTGAACACCCAGGACTGGAGCCGCAGCGATCTTGACGCGCTGCTGACCCAGGCCGCGCTGTTCAAGCGCAACAAGCTCGGCGACCAGCTCAAGGGCAAGTCGATCGCGCTGGTGTTCTTCAACCCCTCCATGCGCACCCGCACCAGCTTTGAACTGGGCGCGTTCCAGCTCGGCGCCCACGCGGTGGTGCTGCAACCGGGCAAGGATGCGTGGCCGATCGAGTTCAACCTCGGCACGGTGATGGACGGCGATACCGAAGAACACATTGCGGAAGTGGCCAAGGTGCTGGGCCGTTACTGCGACATCATCGCCGTGCGTGCGTTCCCCAAGTTCATCGACTGGGCCTACGACCGCCAGGACATCGTCCTCAACAGCTTCGCCAAGTATTCGCCGGTGCCGGTCATCAACATGGAGACCATCACCCACCCGTGCCAGGAGCTGGCCCACGTCATGGCCCTGCAGGAGCACTTCGGCACCCAGGATCTGCGTGGCAAGAAGTATGTGCTGACCTGGACCTACCACCCCAAGCCGCTGAACACCGCCGTGGCCAACTCGGCACTGACCATCGCCACCCGCATGGGCATGGACGTGACCCTGCTGTGCCCGACCGCCGACTACATCCTCGACGATCGCTACATGGGCTGGGCCGAGCAGAACGTGGCCGAGAGCGGCGGTTCGCTGAAGATCAGCCATGACATCGACAGCGCCTACGCCGGCGCCGACGTGGTCTACGCCAAGAGCTGGGGCGCGCTGCCGTTCTTCGGCAACTGGGAGCCGGAGAAGCCGATCCGCGACCAGTTCAAGCACTTCATCGTGGACGAGCGGAAGATGGCACTGACCAACAACGGTGTGTTCAGCCACTGCCTGCCGCTGCGCCGGAACGTGAAGGCCACCGACGCGGTGATGGATTCGCCGCAGTGCATCGCCATCAACGAAGCCGAGAACCGCCTGCACGTGCAGAAGGCGATCATGGCGGCCGTTGCCGGGCGCTAGATCGAACAAGGGGTAGAGCCGACCGTTGGTCGGCTGCTCCCGCAGCGGCGCACCCATCATTCCAGCCGACCAACGGTCGGCTCTACCGAATTCCCATCCCCCAAGTGGACCTGACTCCCATGAGCAACAAAGACGTCGTTCTCGCCTTCTCCGGCGGCCTGGATACCAGCTTCTGCGTGCCGTACCTGCAGGAGCGCGGCTACAACGTGCACACCGTGTTCGCCGACACCGGCGGCGTGGATGATGAAGAGCGCGATTTCATCGAAAAGCGCGCCGCCGAACTGGGCGTGGCCAGCCACGTCACCGTCAACGGTGGCCCGGCCATCTGGGAAGGCTTCGTCAAGCCGTTCGTGTGGGCCGGCGAAGGCTACCAGGGCCAGTACCCGCTGCTGGTCTCGGACCGCTACCTGATCGTCGATGCCGCGCTGAAGCGTGCCGCCGAACTGGGCACCAACATCATCGCCCACGGCTGCACCGGCATGGGCAACGACCAGGTCCGCTTCGACCTGGCCGTGAAGGCGCTGGGTGACTACCAGATCATCGCGCCGATCCGCGAGATCCAGAAGGAACACACCCAGACCCGCGCCTACGAGCAGAAGTACCTGGAAGAGCGCGGCTTCGGCGTGCGCGCCAAGCAGCAGGCCTACACCATCAACGAGAACCTGCTGGGCCTGACCATGTCCGGCGGCGAGATCGACCGTTGGGAAGCCCCGGGCGAGGGCGCCCGTGGCTGGTGCGCACCGCGCAGCGAGTGGCCGGAGCAGGCGATGACCGTCACCCTGAAGTTCGTTGAAGGCGAAGCCGTTGAACTGAACGGCAAGGCGCTGCCGGGCGACCAGATCCTGGCCCAGCTCAACAAGCTGTTCGCCCCGTACGGCGTCGGTCGCGGCGTGTACACCGGCGACACCGTGATCGGCCTGAAGGGCCGCATCGTGTTCGAGGCCCCGGGCCTGGTTTCGCTGCTGGCCGCACACCGCGCGCTGGAAGATGCGGTGCTGACCAAGCAGCAGAACCGCTTCAAGCCGGACGTGGCGCGCAAGTGGGTGGAGCTGGTGTACGAAGGCTTCTACCACGATCCGCTGAAGACCGACATCGAAGCCTTCCTGAAGTCCTCGCAGGCCAAGGTGAACGGTGAAGTGGTGCTGGAAACGCGCGGTGGCCGCGTCGATGCAGTGGCGGTGAAGTCGCCGCACCTGCTCAACACCAAGGGTGCCACCTACGCGCAGTCGGCCGACTGGGGCGTGGAAGAGGCGGAGGGCTTCATCAAGCTGTTCGGCATGAGCTCCACTGTCTATGCGCAGGTCAATCGTGGTTGACCTGTGACGGGGTGCCGGCCGCTGGCCGGCGCCTCGCAACGTCGATGGAGGGTAGTGCCGGCCGCTGGCCGGCTCGTGGCACGGCTGGATCATTGCGGAGCCGGCCAGCGGCCGGCACTACCGATTTCGAACCCTACGGATATTCAGACACATGCTTGAACAGACGCTCGATCACCTGCAGGCCCTGGTGTCTTTCGACACCCGCAACCCGCCGCGTGCGATCACCACCGGTGGCATCTTCGATTACCTGCGCGCGAACCTGCCCGGCTTCAACGTCGAGGTGATCGACCATGGCGCGGGCGCGGTCAGCCTGTACGCCGTGCGTGGTACGCCGAAGTACCTGTTCAACGTGCACCTGGATACGGTGCCGGACTCGCCGCACTGGAGTGCCGACCCGCATGTGATGCGGCGCCTGGACGACCGGGTGATCGGCCTGGGCGTGTGTGACATCAAGGGCGCGGCCGCTGCACTGGTGGCTGCGGCCAATGCCAGCGATGGTGATGCCGCGTTCCTGTTCTCCAGCGATGAAGAAGCCAACGATCCGCGCTGCATCGCCGCGTTCCTGGCCCGCGGCATTCCGTACGAAGCGGTGCTGGTGGCCGAGCCGACCATGAGCGAAGCGGTGCTGGCGCATCGCGGCATCAGCTCGGTGCTGATGCAGTTCGCCGGTCGTGCAGGGCACGCCTCGGGCAAGCAGGATGCGGCTGCCAGCGCGCTGCACCAAACGATGCGCTGGGGCAATCGCGCGCTGGACCATGTGGAATCGCTGGCTTCGGCGCGCTTCGGTGGGCTGACGGGCCTGCGCTTCAACATCGGCCGCGTCGAAGGCGGGATCAAGGCCAACATGATCGCGCCCGCTGCCGAAGTGCGCTTCGGCTTCCGGCCGCTGCCGTCGATGAACATCGACGCGTTGCTGGCCACCTTCGCCGGTTTCGCCGAGCCGGAAGCGGCGGTATTCACCGAAACCTTCCGTGGCCCCAGCCTGCCGGCCGGCGACATCGCCGAAGCCGAGAACCGCCGCCTGCTGGCACGTGACGTAGCCGATGCGCTGGAACTGCCGATCGGCAACGCAGTGGACTTCTGGACCGAGGCCTCGCTGTTCTCGGCCGGCGGTTACACCACGCTGGTGTTCGGCCCGGGTGACATCGCCCAGGCCCACACCGCCGATGAGTTCGTGACGCTGGAGCAGTTGCAGCGCTACACCGACGCCGTGCACCGCATCATCGCCGCCGGCGCCTGATTCTTCCCTTTCCGACGAAACCGAAATGTCTCCTGCCCTCCAGCCCCATCGCCAGACCCGCCAGACCATCGTGCGCCTGCTTTCCAGCATGGCCAGCGCGAAGGAGATCAGCCAGTACCTCAAGCGCTTCTCGCAGCTGGATGCCAAGCGCTTCGCCGTGGTCAAGGTCGGCGGCGCGGTGCTGCGCGACGACCTCGACGCGCTGACCTCTTCGCTGTCGTTCCTGCAGGAAGTCGGGCTGACCCCGATCGTGCTGCACGGCGCCGGCCCGCAGCTGGATGCCGAACTGTCGGCCGCCGGCATCGAGAAGCAGACCGTGAACGGCCTGCGCGTGACCTCGCCGGAAGCGCTGGCAATCGTGCGCCGGGTGTTCCAGCAGTCCAACCTGCGGCTGGTCGAGGCGCTGCAGCAGAACGGCGCGCGCGCCACCTCGATCACCGGCGGCGTGTTCGAAGCCGAGTACCTGGATGTGGATACCTACGGCCTGGTCGGCGAGGTGAAGAAGGTCAACCTGGCACCGATCGAGGCCAGCCTGCGCGCCGGCTCGATCCCGGTCATCACCAGCCTGGGCGAGACCGCCGGCGGCCAGATCCTCAACGTCAACGCCGACTTCGCCGCCAACGAGCTGGTGCAGGAACTGCAGCCGTACAAGATCATCTTCCTGACCGGCACGGGCGGCCTGCTGGACGAGGCGGGCAACGTGATCGATTCGATCAACCTGTCCACCGAGTACGACCACCTGATCGCGCAGCCGTGGATCCACGGCGGCATGAAGGTGAAGATCGAACAGATCAAGGATCTGCTCGACCGCCTGCCGCTGGAATCGTCGGTGTCGATCACGCGCCCGGCCGACCTGGCCAAGGAACTGTTCACCCACAAGGGTTCGGGCACGCTGGTGCGCAAGGGTGAAAAGGTGCTGCGCGCCACCGCCTGGAACGAACTGAACCTGCCGCGCCTGAAGGGCCTGATCGAATCCAGCTTCGGCCGCGCGCTGGTGCCGGACTATTTCGAGAAGACCAAGCTGTTGCGTGCCTACGTCAGCGAGAACTACCGCACCGCGGTCATCCTCACCGACGAGGCAGAGGGCGTGTACCTGGACAAGTTCGCCGTGCTCGACGACGCGCAGGGCGAGGGCCTGGGCCGTGCGGTCTGGAACGTGATGCTGGAAGAGACGCCGCAGCTGTTCTGGCGCTCGCGCCATGGCAACCCGATCAATCACTTCTACTACGCCGAATCCGACGGCTGCTACAAGCAGGACCACTGGAAGGTATTCTGGTTCGGTGCCGATGGCATCGACCGGATCAAGACCTATGTCGATCATTGCGCGCAGCGCACCCCGAGCCTGCAGGGCTGAGCAATGAGCAACCTCGATGCCTGGAACACGGTTCCCACCCTGCGCGGCCAGCACGTAACCCTGCAGGCGCTGCAGATGGAACACGTGCCCGGCCTGCGCGATGCGCTTGAAGGCAGCGGCCTGGACCAGCTCTGGTACACCCAGGTGCCGTCGCCGGAACAGGCCGAGACCTATGTGCGGGCCGCGCTGCAGGCGCAGAGCGAAGGCAAGGTGCTGCCGTTCGTGATCCGTGATGCGGCTGGCGGAATCGTTGGCAGTACCCGTTTCTATGACATGGATGCCGGTGTGCCGAAACTCAGCCTCGGCTACACCTGGTACACGCCGCGCGTGCAGCGCACCGGTGCCAATACCGAAGCCAAGCTGTTGTTGCTGCAGCACGCCTTTGAAACGATGGGTTGCATCAGCGTGGTGCTGGAAACCAGCTGGTTCAACGCCACTTCACGCAGCGCCATTGCCCGCCTCGGCGCCAAGCAGGATGGCGTGCTGCGCAACCACAAGCGGCACGCCGACGGCACGCCGCGCGACACCGTCATCTTCTCCATCATCGACGCGGAATGGCAGGGCGTGAAGCGCCACCTGCAGTACCGCCTGGACAGTCACGCATGAACGATTCGACCTTCACCCTTGGCATCGTCGGTGCCCGCGGCCATACCGGCGCCGAGCTGATCAAGCTGGTGGCCGCCCATCCGCGGCTGAAACTGACTTTCGTCTCTTCGCGCGAGCGCGCCGGGCAGCGCCTGTCCGACCATCACCCGGAATTCCAGGGCGAGCTGCAGTACGAAAACCTGGACGCCGATGCAGTGGCGGCCAAGGGCGTGGACGCGGTGATCCTGGCCCTGCCCAATGGCCTGGCCGCACCGTTCGTGGCTGCGCTGGAAGCGGCGAAGCCGGACACCGTCATCGTCGATCTCTCGGCCGACTATCGCTTCGACAACAGCTGGTACTACGGCCTGCCGGAGCTGACCCGCGGCCGCTACAACGGCCAGAAGCACATCAGCAACCCGGGCTGCTATGCCACGGCGATGCAGCTGGCGGTGCATCCGCTGCTGGACCTGCTGGCCGGCCCGCCGCAGTGCTTCGGTGTCTCCGGCTACTCCGGTGCCGGTACCACGCCGTCGGACAAGAACAACGTTGAACTGCTGGCCGACAACCTGATGCCCTACGCGCTGACCAACCACGTGCACGAGCGCGAAGTGTCGGTGCAGCTGGGTGTGGCCGTCGAGTTCATGCCGCACGTCGCCCCGCATTTCCGTGGCATCACGCTTACCGCCAACCTGTGGTTGAACCGGGTGCAGACCCGCGAGCAGATCGTCGAGTGCTTCCAGCAGGCCTATGCCGGTGAACCGCTGATCGAGGTGGTGGATGAGGCGCCGTGGGTCAGCCGCATTGCCGGTCGCCACGGTGCCCAGGTCGGAGGCTTCACCCTGGCCCCGGGCGGCAAGCGCGTGGTGGTGGTGGCGACCCTGGACAACCTGCTCAAGGGCGCGGCCACCCAGGCCATGCAGAACCTCAACCTCGCGCTGGGCATCGACGAACTGATGTCCATCCCGCACTGAACACGCCTTCCGGAGCCCCCATGGCAGACCTTCTTTGGCAGAAGCCCGGCGTCGCTGTCGACGCCCAGATCCAGACCTTCCTCGCCGGCGACGACGTGATCCTCGACCGCGAGTTCTTCCTGCACGACATCGCCGCCAGCGCCGCGCACGCGCAGGGCCTGCAGCACATCGGCATCCTCAGTGCCGACGAGCTGGACGGCCTGCTGCGCGAACTGGAGGTGCTGGCGCAGGACTTCCGCGAAGGCCGCTTCGTGCTCGATACCCAGTATGAGGATGGCCACTCGGCGATCGAAGCGCGCCTGACCGAACGCCTCGGCGATGCCGGCCGCAAGATCCACACCGGCCGCAGCCGCAACGACCAGATCCTCGTCGCCACCCGCCTCTGGCTGAAGGAGAAGCTGCAGCGCGTGGCACAGCTCAGCGCCGAAGTGGCCAAGGTCGCGCTGGACCGCGCACAGGCCGAGAAGGACCTGCCGATTCCCGGCTACACCCACATCCAGCGCGCCGTAGTGTCCTCGGCCGGCATGTGGTGGGCGGGCTGGGCCGAGGCCTTCATCGACAATGCCATCCGCGCGCGTGACACCCATGCGCTGGTCGATGCCAATCCGCTGGGCACGGCTGCCGGCTACGGCGTGAACCTGCCGCTGGACCGCGAACACACCACGGCCGCGCTCGGTTTCGCGCGCATGCAGATCTCGCCGATCTACGCACAGCTGTCGCGCGGCAAGTTCGAGCTGGCCGCACTGGAAGCGCTCGGCGGTGCCACGCTGGACCTGCGCCGCATCGCCTGGGACCTGTCGCTGTTCACCAGCGCCGAGTTCGGCTTCGTCGCGCTGCCGGCGCAGTACACCACCGGCAGTTCGATCATGCCCAACAAGCGCAACCCGGACGTGATCGAGCTGATGCGTGCGACCCACGCCAGCGTCGCCGCAGCGCGCACCGAGATCGAGCAGCTGCTGTCGCTGCCGTCGGGCTACCACCGCGACCTGCAGTCGTCCAAGGGTGCCATCTTCCACGGCTTCGGCCGTGGCCTGGCCGCGCTGGAGCTGCTGCCGGCGCTGCTGGCCAATCTGGAATGGCGTGACGACAAGCTGCGTGCGGCCATCGATTCGGGCATGTATGCCACCGACGTGGCGGTGGAAGCGGCCGTGGCCGGCGTGCCGTTCCGTGAGGCCTACAAGGCCGCTGCGGCCGGTGCCGACAGTGCAGGGCAGGGGCGTACCCCGGAAGGCAGCCTCGCCGCGCGCGTGTCGCCGGGTTCGGCCGCCGACCTGCGCCTGGACGAACTGCGCGCGCGCTGGCAGGCGCTGTCCTGATGGCGGGCACTGTCTACCTGGTGATGGCGATGCGCCGGCCGGACTTCAACGATGCAGCAGTGCAGCCGCACCGCGATTTCCTCGATGCGTTGCAGGCGCAGGGCAAGCTGCAGCTGACCGGTGGTTTCGCCGACGGCAGTGGTGGCGCCTATGTGCTGTGCAACGTGGACAGCCTGGCGCAGGCGCAGGCCATCGTTGCCACCGATCCGCTGGTGACGATGCAGGCCTCCGAGCTGACCGTGCACGAATGGAACACCCGCTGAGACACTGACCGATGATCCAGCACGCTGCCAACGTCGCCTCGCCGTTCCCCGAACAAGCGCTGCCGCCATGGCGGCGTGCGGTGCTGAAGGTCGGCAGCAGCCTGCTGGCAGCCGATGGCGGCGGCCTGTCACCACGCCACGCGCTGGGCCTGGCCCAGTTCGTCTCGGCCAATGTCCTGGCCGGGCGCGAGGTGGTGATCGTGTCTTCCGGCGCGGTCGCTGCCGGGCGCGCGATCCTGCCGCGGGCCGATGAGCCTGGCGCGGCGATGGCGGCGCGGCAGGCGCTGGCTGCGCTCGGCCAGGCCCAGCTGATCGGGCTCTGGCAGCGCTTCTTCGAGCGCCCGGTGGCGCAGGTGCTGCTGACCCATGACGACCTGCGCAACCGCCGCCGCTACCTCAACGCACGCGCCACGCTCAACGAACTGCTGCGGCTGGGCGCGTTGCCGGTGGTCAACGAGAACGACACCGTGTCGGTGGACGAGCTCAAGCTTGGCGACAACGACAACCTGGCGGCGACGGTGGCGGCACTGGTCGATGCCGATGCGCTGTTCATCGCCACCGATATCGATGGCCTGTACAGCGCCGACCCGCGCGCCGTGGCCGATGCGCGGCCGCTGCACGAGGTGCCGGAACTGAGTGACGAGGTGCTGGCGATGGCCGGCGGCGCCGGCTCGGGCGCCGGTACCGGCGGCATGCGGACCAAGCTGGAAGCGGCAGCGAAGGCGGGTCGTCTCGGCATCGAAACCTATCTGTTCAATGGCCGCAGCGGTGACGTGGTGCGCGCGCTGGCCCAGGACCGCCTGTTCGGTACCCGTATCTACGCCGCGCGCAGCCGTGAGGCGGCCCGCAAGCACTGGCTGCGGCACGCGCCGCTGGTCGAGGGTGCGATCGTGATCGATGCCGGCGCGGCGCAGGCGATGCGCGAGAAGGGCGCCTCGCTGCTTCCCGGCGGCATCACCGGCGCGGAGGGCATGTTCCGCCGTGGCGACATGGTGCAGGTGTGCTGGAACGCGCCACAGGGCCGCGTCTGCGTGGCGCGCGGCGTCAGCCAGTACGCGGCCGATGATGTGCGCCGGATCGCCGGCCGCCATTCGCGCGACATCGAGGCCGTGCTGGGCTACAACTACGGTGGCAGTGTCGTCCATCGCGACGATCTGGTGCTGCCATGACCGGTTTGAAGGACTCCCCGATGAGTGAAATCGAAGCGCAGGCGCGTGCCTGCCGTGACGCGGCCCAGATCGTTGCCGGCCTCGACAGTGCGGCGCGCCGCACGCTGCTGCTGGCAATGGCCCAGGCACTGGAAGTGAATGCCGGGCTGATCCTGGCCGGTAATGCGCGCGACCTTGCCGCTGCGCGCGAGAAAGGCATTGGCAGTGCCATGCTCGACCGCCTGGCGCTGGACCCGGCACGCCTGTTCGCGATGGCCGAAGCCGTGCGAGAGATCGCCGCGCTGCCCGATCCCGTCGGCCAGATCACCCGCGACGATGTGCGTCCAAACGGCATCCGCGTGCAGAAGGTGCGCGTGCCGCTGGGCGTGATCGTGATGATCTACGAGGCGCGCCCGAACGTGACCGCCGAAGCGGCCGCGCTGTGCCTGAAGGCGGGCAATGGCGTGATCCTGCGCGGTGGTTCCGAAGCGATCCACTCCAACACCGCCATCGCCCAGGCGCTGGCCGGCGCCCTGCAGGCCAATGGCGTACCGGCGGCGGCAGTGACCGTGCTGACCGACCTGCGCCGCGAAGCGATGCTGGAGCTGCTGCAGCTGCATGAACTGATCGATCTGGCGATTCCGCGCGGCGGCGAAGGCCTGATCCGCTTCGTTGCCGAGCATGCGCGGGTGCCGGTGATCAAGCACTACAAGGGTGTCTGCCACCTGTTCGTGGATGCCAGCGCCGACCTCGGCAAAGCCATCGATCTTCTGGTGGACGGCAAGTGCAGCCGTCCGTCGGCTTGCAACTCGCTGGAAACCCTGCTGGTGCATCGTGATGTGGCCGAAGCCTTCCTGCCGCGCGTGGCGCAGGCGCTCGGTGAGCGTGGCGTGGAGCTGCGCGCCGACACGAATGCGCAGCCGCTGCTGCCGGGCAGCACCGCCGCCAGCGAAGACGACTACGCTGCCGAGTTCCTCGACCTGGTGCTGGCCGTGCGCGTGGTTGATGACCTCGAGGCGGCCATCGCGCACATCCGTGCCTATACCTCCGACCATACCGAAGTGATCGCCACCGAAGACGCCGGCCATGCCGAGCGCTTCGTCACTGCGCTGCGCTCGGCGGTGGTGATGGTCAATGCCTCGTCGCGCTTCTCCGACGGTGGCCAGCTGGGCCTGGGCAGCGAGATCGGCATTTCCACCACGCGCCTGCATGCGTACGGCCCAATGGGCCTGGAAGCACTCACCGTCGAACGATTTGTCGTGCGCGGTGAAGGGCAGACGCGCAAGTAGATCCACGCGATGCGCGGATGCCCTTCGCGGTAGACCCCGGTACCGACCAAGGTCGGCGCCCACCAGGCCCAAGCGCCGACCAGGATCGGCAGCTACCCAAGCAAGCGCCGACCCGGGTCGGCGACTACCGGGGCGTCACACCACCTCGCGGCGGATACCGATCGGCCGCGCGTGATCGTCCATGTGCAGCGTGGCGGCCTTGCAGCCCAGCAGGCGCTCGGCAAGGCCGGTGCTGGCACCCAGATCAGCCGCGACTTCATTGAGGCTGGCCAGCGGTCGCGGCAGGCGTCGCTCGTGGCCACGGAAGCGCGCGCGGTTGTACTCGGCCCAGCCGATCAGCAGCACGCTGGCACACAGCAGCATCAGCGGCAGTGCCACCAGCACATAGGGGTCGAACTGGCTTTGCCGTTGGTACAGCTGCTGCCAGGCCAGCTGGCCGCCGATCAGCCACGAGAACAGGGTCACCAACGGTGCCCACAGGTAGAAGTAGAACCCCCAGAACGCGAGGGTGACGAAGCCCCAGGCGGTGCGCTGGAAGCGTGGTTGGCGATGCGGCTTGCGGATCATCCGCGAGTCGAAGCGGTTGGACGGGCGTTGTGCGTTCATCGGATCCCCCGATCGGGACTGGTCCAGGTGGCGCGCTTGCTGCGACGGCGCAGCAGGGTCTTCGGCAACGCCACCAAGGTGGTGGAAAGACTGATCAGCCAGTACGCCATCGGGTACCAGATGACCCAGAAGTAGTTGCGTCCAATCTGTGTTTCGTAACGACGGTCGATGATCAGGCTGCTGGCGAACTGCATCAGGCAGACCAGGGCCAGGATCACGCCATGCCATTGCGGCAGCAGGCTGGCGATGTACAGCTGCGGCGGCATGTCGATGAGCTTGCCCAGCACCCACAGCACCACGATGAACAGCATGGTGTAGGCCCAGATCACGCTCAGCACGTACTCCAGCAGTACGCCCCACATGCGCCGTTCCTTCCAGTGCAGCAGTGAACGCGCATGCCGCAGCATCACTTCCACGCCACCCTGCGCCCAGCGCAGCCGTTGCCGCCACAGACCCTTCAGCGTTTCCGGCATCAGGATGAAGCACAGCGCGTTGGGTTCGTAGCGGATGTCCCAATGCGCACGCTGCAGGCGCCAGCTGATGTCGATGTCTTCGGTCACCATGTCGTCCGACCACCAGCCGACCTGGTGCAGGGCGGTGCGGCGAAAGCCGGCGATCACTCCGGAGATGGTGAAGATGCGCCCGTACACGCGCTGCGCGCGCTTGATCATGCCGATGATCGAGGAGAATTCGGCCACCTGCAGGCGTCCAAGCAGGGTGGAACGGTTGCGGATGCGCGGGTTGCCGGTGACCGCACCGACGCGGTTGCCGCTGACCAGGTGCCAGACCATCCAGTGCAGGGCGTGTTCCTCCAGCATGGCATCGCCATCGATGCACACCAGGTACTCCGAGCGGGCCGCCAGCGCACCCATGCGCAGCGCGTTGGCCTTGCCGAGGTTGCGGTCCAGGTGCAGCACGCGCAGCCGCGGATGCTTCGCCGCCAGCACGTCGAGCCGGGCGCCGGTGTCATCACTGCTGCCATCGTCGATGGCGATCACCTCGTAGTCGGCCGGATAGCGCTGTGCCAGCGCCGCGCCGAGTGTGTCGTCGAGGTTCGCGGACTCGTTGTGGCAGGGAATCAACAGGCTCGCGAACGGTGGATCGACCATCAGCGGCGGGTCGTTGCGTGGGCGCGAATGGCGTTCGCGCCGGAAGTAGTAATACAGGCCGCCCGACATCCAGAAGAACGCCATCACCATCGGGTAGTAGAAGGCGAACTGGAACAGGACCTGCAGCAGCGGGTGCATGTCCATGTCACTTCTCCGGGTACGGGAAGTTGCCGGCGGACATCGCCGCGCGGGCATCATGGGTGGAAGGCTGGCCGGCGATGAAGTCATCCGGGTACCAGGCGAAGTGGTGCACGCCCTGCGCCTGCAGCTGGCGGATCTGCGCGCGCAGCCGCTCGGCGGGAATCGGTTGCCCGCTGCGCCAATCGACGGTCTGCAGTTCGAACAGGGTGTGCTGCAACTGGGGATCGTGCGCACGCACCGCGGCCAGCAGCTGGTCGAGCCAGCGTTCCGGATGCCTGCTGCCTTCCATCCACGGCATCGCCATCAGTGCGGTCTGGTCGTAGGCCTTGTTGAACAGGTCCAGGCGCTGCGCGAACCAGGCTTCGCTCTGCGGACGCAGTACCGGCTCCGCGTACAGGTTGCGCACCGTGGCCAGCTTCGGCCGCCAACGCTGCGCACTGTCGCGCAGGGCCAGGGTGAAGTCGATCAGCGCCCGGGTGCGAGCGCTGCCATCGTCGCCGGCCGCCAGCGTCGGCAGTTCTGTGTCGCGCAGGTAGCCATCATCATGGAAGAGCAGGCCTTCGAAGTACGAGTTGACGGCCAGATCCTCGTAGATGTCGAGCATGATCTGGCGTGCCTTCGGATTGGTGAAGTCCAGCCGGTACATGCCGTCGGCATCGCCGTTGTGGATCGCCAGTGCCTTGCGCTGCACGGGGTCGGGCAGCTCGAAGCCGAGCACCGGCAGCCATGCGTAGACCTTCACCCCCGCGCGCGACTTCAGCTGCCAGGCGACCCGGCTGAACAGGTCCGCGCGCATCGGCATGTGCCGGTTGGGGAAGTACAGTGCATCGGCGGTGTTGTTGCCGTCCGGATCGGCGAACGCCTGCAGGTAGACGTGGGTGGGCGAGATGCGCTTGACCCGCTCGATCAGCGCATCGAGGTTGCGCCCCTGCTGGGCCGGGTCCGGGTCGTACACATCATCCAGGTCGACCTGCAACGCGCGGATGCCGTCGAGCGCAACGTCGCGCCGCAGCTCGTAGGCAAGGCCCTCCACGGTCGGGTTGTCGCTGACCAGGAAGCGCGCCAGCCCATGCAGGTCGCTGGCCACTGGCGTGCTGCGGCCTTCCAGATCGAAGGACACCGGCATGCCCAGCTGTTCGGCGATGTCGTTGCTCAACTGGTTGTAGGCGGCGTACGGCCAGACGATGGCGCGCGGGCGCACGCCCAGGTGCTGCTGGATGCGCTGCACGCTGCGGCCGAGATCGGCGCGCAGGCGCTGCTCGTACTGCGCCTCGCTCTCGTAGCTGCGCGTGGCCGGCCGGTAGATGCGGGTGACCACCGCTGGCGTCGAATTGCCCTGCGGATTGGCAAGCACTCCGTGGTGCAGGTCGTCGGTATGGCTGGCCACTTCGATCAGGCCGCTGTCGTGCATCTGCTTCAGCTGCGCCCAGGTAACGAAGTCATCGTGGCCGAACGGCCGGTAGCCATAGTCGATCGTGCGCCCGGGTGCCATGTCCACGTAATCGGTGATCACTGCCACCAGCGCCGGGTAGCGGTACGCCTGCAGCAGCGGGAACGCCTTGTCGTAGACGCTGCGCAGGCCATCATCGAAGGTCAGCAGTACCGGTTTCGGTGGCAGCGTGGCGCGTCCCTGGGAGGCGTCGATCACCTGCGACAGCGACACCGGGTGGTAGCCGTGTGCCCCCAGCCAATCCAGGTGCGCAGCGAAGTTCTGCGTGCTCACCGCGTAGGTATCGGCGTCGCCCTTGGCCGCGACCCGGTCGCGGATGTCGTGGTAGCTGAGGATCAGCAGGCCGTTGTCAGTGTCATCGAGATGCAGGGCCTGCTGCGCGAACGCCGGCGGCGTGGCGGCCAGCAGCAGGAGCACGATCAGTCGCAGGATGCGGGCCATGTCACTCTCCCCAGCGCAGTGCGGCTTCGAAGCCGATATGACGCTCGCGGTGGCCGTCGTAGACCGGCCGCGACCAGCGCACGCCGTACTCGAACACGCGGCCCTGGCCCAGCTGCCATTCGTGCATGTAGGACACCGAAGGGACCAGAGCGCTGCCGAAGCCGTCCTGCCAGTAGTCACCCAGCGAGACCGTCAGGCGGTGCCGGAAGTGGCGCTCGTAGTGCCGCCACAGCTGCTGGTCGATGCGCAGCCCGATCTCGACCATGCGGTCGCGCTTCGGGTTGAAGTAGGGCGCGTCGTCGCGGCTGCCTCGGCTGGTGTAGGCACTGGCCAGGCCGTCGATCAACCAGCGCGGGCGGGTCAGCAGGCGCTGTTCGATGCTGGTGCTGAACAGCTCGCGGTGGTTGCCGTCGTCGTAGCGGAAGCGGCTGGCGCCGAACATCCAGTGGGTCAGCTCGCTGCGCCGGTAGTCGACCTGCGCGCTCACGCTGTCAGCGCTGATGCCCGCCACGCGCGCCTGCATCGAGGCTTCCGGGTCATTGCGTGCGGCCACCAGCCCGGCATGCCAGTAATCGTTGAACTGCCAACCCACGCCGATGCGCAGGCCGGTATCGCCAATGTGGTCGTTGGCGCGCAGTACCGCCGCTTCCGCATCCAGCTGGCCAAAGCGGTAGCGTACGCCCGCGCCCAGCCACAGCGGGTCGATGCGCTGGTCCTGGAAGTCGACCGAGCGCCTGTCGGCGAAGGCGAACAACCGCCAGCGGTCGTCGAGTACCGGTGTCTGCACTTCGACCCCGTAGTGACGGTCGTTGTTGCCCAGCGGCGAGGTGCCGCCACCGCCGGAGCTGCGACCAATGTCGGTCCATGCCTTCAGCTGCCAACCGCGATGCGCCCGCCAGGCCTGGTCCATGCGTTCGACGGCGGGTTGGGTCGGGTAGCGTGCGACAAGATCGTCGTGCAGTGGCCTTGCCAGGTCATCGCGCTGCAGGGCGACGTAGGCCTCCTCCATGCCCAGCCGCGGCTCGATGTCGCGGGGGTCCAGCGCATGTGCCATCTGCTGGCGCTGCAGTGCCATGCGTGGCCATCCGCGCATCATGTACACGCTGCCCAGCGCGCTCTGCAGGCCGCCGTTGCCCGGTGCGATGTCGACCATCGACTCCAGGTCGTGCTGTGCGGTGCGCAGGTCGCCGCTGTAGGCGCGTACCATCGCCAGATTCAGGTCGGCCTCGTAACGTGACCAGTTCGCGTACGGTGACTTGCCGTTGCTCCAGCGCCACGCCGGCTCCTTGTCACGCCAGGCCTGCAGCAGGTCGATCGCCTTTTCCTGCTGCTCGCTCTCCAGGTAGGCATAGGCCAGTTCCGAATGCGAGGCATCGCGTGTCGGGTCGCCGGCCACTGCCGCCTGCAGCACCGGTATGGCTTCTTCCGGATGCAGGGTGCCCATCAGCGAATCGCCGACCGCAGGCAGCACATAGTCGGGCAGGGCATGGCCTTCGGCCTGCAGTGCGCGGGCTTCCTCGCGCACCTGCGCATGGCGGCCCAGCCGGTTGAGCAGGATCAGCCGGTCCATGCGAACGCGAAGCGGCGCCTGCGCGGGCGGGGTGCCTTCGCTGCCCAGGTAGCGCTGCATGCGCGCCAGGGTCGATTCGGCTTCTTCCAGGCGGCTGTCTTCGCTGCTGCTGTAGGCCAGGCTCCAGACCACCAGCTTGGCCAGGTAGTCGCCTTCGATGCGCTGCTTCTGTGCAGCGTCGAACAGCTGCGGGCGCTGCTGGTACAGCTCCCAGGCGCGCCAGGCGTTGCCGATGTCGCCCAGGGTCAGTACGCGCAGCTTGAACAGCAGGTCGTCGCTGGGTTGCTCTTGGCTGGCGCGCTCGATCGCGCCGAGGGCATCCAGCCAGCGGGCCTGGTCGCGGTAGCGGCCGATCTCGGCCAGGGCCGCCTCGCGGTCAGGCGGGGCAGCGCTGCTGGCCCAGGCCAGGGTGGTACAGGCAAGGCCGACGCTGAGCGCCAGCCGGCGGTGGACAACCATCGGGAACCCCCTTGGCTTCCGAACCAGACAACCTGAGAAATGTGACGCACATCACATGCCAGCTTTTGGCGTGGCCGTGGCCCGCGTCACTCCCTTCGTGCATTCCCGTCCAGCAAGGACGGATACAAACCCGGACAGCGACCTGCAATGTCTTGTCTGAAACGAGAGTCCCCCGCACACCGAATGGCGGCCTGGGCGGCGCTGCCGCCCCCATGCCCGATGCCGGCACGCGGCAAGGATGGGCATTCGTGGGCACTATCCGCCCGGAATTGTCAGCCCGGTGTCAAAATGCGCAGACGGGCTGACGAGCGGTAGGTAGGGCCGGTTGCGAGGCCCTGCGCGGCTTACCAGAGGTCTTCCAGCTTGCGCGGCTTGCAGGCCACCCAGGAGGCGCACAGCATCAGGGTGGCGCAACCGAACAGGAAGCTGAACGGGAGCGTCCAGCCGTTGCTGACCGTATGCAGCCAGCCGACCAGGAATGGCCCCAGGCAGCTGAAGCTGTAACCCACGCCCTGCATGAAGCCGGACAGTGCCGCCGAGCCGGTGGGGGTGCGCGTGCGCAGGTTGATCAGGGTCAGCGCCAGCGGGAAGGTGGATGGACCGACGCCGAGCAGGCACGCCCACAGCAGGGGGGCCTTCATCGGTGCCAGCAGCAGGCCGGTGAAGGCGATCACGAACGAGAAGAAACCGATCAGCACCAGCGGGAACGGGTTCTGCATGCGAACTGCCATGGACGGAATGACCAGCGACGGCAGCAGCCCGAGCGCCGAGAACACCGCCACCATCACGCCACCAAAGGCCGGTGTGCCGCCGGCCTCGACCACGATGCGTGGCAGCCAGGTGAACATCGAATAGGTCATCAGCGAAGTCATGCCGAACATCAGCGTCATGCTCCAGCCCAGTGAGGTGCGCCAGACTTTCCCATGCGGCTGTGCGGCCGGGTCGGTGGCATCTGCCTGCGGCTTCGGTGCGCGCCTGGCCAGAACCAGCCACGGCAATGCTGCGGCCAGTGCCAGCAGTGCCCACATGCCCAGCGACACGCGCCAGCCTGCGGCGTTGGCCACCGGCACCGCCAGCAGCGCCGGCAGCATCGTGCCCAGCTGCAGCACGCTGATGTAGAGCGTGCTCATGGTGCCGACCTTGTTGGCGAAATAGCGCTTCACCAGCGGCGGCACCACCACGTTGCCGATGCCCATGCCGGCCAGTGCCACCACCGAACCCAACAGCAGCGTGCCGACGTTGCCGGCGCTGGAACGCAGCAGCAGGCCGGCCATCGCCATCACCATCGCCAGCAGCGTGGTGCGCTCCAGGCCCAGGCGCCGCGCCAGCGCCGGCGTGGCCACGCCGAACAGTGCGAACGACGCGGTCGGCAGCATGCCCAGCACGCCGGTCATGGTGGTACCGAAACCGAACTGCTGGCCGAGCACGTCCAGCAGCGGGGTGATCGAGGTGACCGCGGTGCGCAGGTTGATCGCTGCCAGCAGGATCGCGGCGAATGCGAGGACGCGGCCGTGCAGCAGCGACGGCGAATCGGAAGTGGAGGAACTCATCGGTGGTCCTTGCAGGTGTCGCACGCCGGGGCAGTGGCATGCAGCGCCGGCATCGGTCTACGCCGAAGCGGCAGGTGGGGGAGGGCTGCTGGCGGGCCGGCAGCGCGGCCATTGTACGTGCGGGCTCCGGCAAGGTCCCGTCATGCGGGCGGCCAGGTGCCTGATACAAAAAAACCCGGAGGACAGTGATGTCTTCCAGGCTTCTTGGTGACCACCGAAGTGGTCGGGGAGACAGGATTCGAACCTGCGACCTCTACGTCCCGAACGTAGCGCTCTACCAGACTGAGCTACACCCCGAAGGGAGCCGCCTATTCTAGCGATTCACCCCGATGGCGGCAAGGGGGGAATGCTGTTTTCTTCACACTGCCGAAGCAGTGCCACTTCAGGGAACAAAAAAGCCTGGACGACTTCACCAGGCTTCAATGCGACCACGTGAGTGGTCGGGGAGACAGGATTCGAACCTGCGACCTCTACGTCCCGAACGTAGCGCTCTACCAGACTGAGCTACACCCCGAAGGAGCCGCCTAAGATACCGTGTGAAGGCCAAGGCGGCAAGGCTTTTTTACAGCTCAGCGACGATTTTCCTTCTCGATGCGGTTCTGCTCGCGGGCTTCGAACCACATGCCGTTGAGGATGGCCACCGTCGAGGCGAGGCCGGCACCGAGAATCCAGGCGAAATACCACATGATCAGTCTCCTTCATTCCGGGTAGGTGCCGACCGTTGGTCGGCACACGTGCAAGCAATCAGTACGCGTTCGGGTTGTTGCCCATCTCTTCGGTGGTGGTCTTGCCCTTCAGCACGCGGTACACCCAGGTGGTGTAGGCGAGGATGATCGGCAGGAACACCGCCGTGGCCAGCAGCATGATCCACAGGGTCAGGTGGCTGGACGAGGCGTCCCACACGGTCAGGCTGGAGGTGGGCTGGCTCGAGGACGGCAGCAGGAACGGGAAGATCGCAAAGCCGACGGTCAGGATGATGCCGGCGATGGCGGCCCCCGAGGCGATGAAGGCCGAGCCGCCGCGACGGGCCCGCAGCAGTACCGCACTGGCCAGCAGGCCGGCCAGGCCCAGCAGCGGCGCCAGGATCGTGGCCGGCATGGCGCTGTAGTTGCGCATCCAGCCACCGGCGGCGCCGAGTTCGGCGGTCTTCAGCAGCGGATTGGTGGCGCCGTCGGTGACCACCTGCGAGGTGATCTGGTAACCCGGCAGGCCGAAGGCCACCCAGGCACCGCCCACCGCGAACAGCACGAAGGCGATGATCGCGGCGATGCTGCCGAAACGGGCCGCACGTTCGGCCACCGGGCCGTCGGTCTTCAGCACCAGCATGGCGGCACCGTGGGCGACCAGCATCGACACGCTGAGCAGGCCGGCCAGCAGCGCGAAGGGCATCAGCAGGCCGAAGAACGAGCCGGTGTAGAAGATGCGCATGCTGTCATCGAAGTGGAACGGCACGCCCAGCACCACGTTGCCCACCGCCACGCCCATGATCAGCGCCGGGATGAAGCCACCGATGAACAGCGCCCAGTCCCAGGTGTTGCGCCAGCGCTCGCTGGGCATCTTGCTGCGGAACTTGAAGCCGACCGGTCGCAGGATCAGCGCGAACAGGATCACGAACATCGCCAGGTAGAACCCGGAGAAGCTGACCGCGTAGAGCGGCGGCCATGCGGCGAAGATCGCGCCGCCGCCCAGGATCAGCCACACCTGGTTGCCTTCCCATACCGGACCGATGGTATTGATCACCAGCCGGCGCTCAGCGTCGTTGCGGGCGACGAAGGGCAGCAGGGTGCCCACGCCCAGGTCGAAACCATCCATCACGGCGAAACCGATCAGCAGGATGCCGAGCAGCAGCCACCAGATCACGCGCAGCGTGGTGTAGTCCAGAAGAATGAAATCCATCTTGGTTCTCCTGCCTCAGGCCTGGCCGGCGGCCGGCGCCGAGGCATTGTGGGAAGCATGCGGCTGGGGCGACTGCAGTGACGGCAGCACCTCGTCCGGACCCTTGCGGATCGCCTTGAGCATCAGCTTGATCTCGACCACGATCAGCGCGGTGTAGATGGCAGTGAAGCCGGCCAGGGTCAGCACGATTTCATGCAGGGCCAGCCCCGATGCTGCATAGAAGGTCGGCAGCACGCCATCGACCGCCCACGGCTGGCGACCATACTCGGCCACGAACCAGCCGCACTCGATCGCGATCCACGGTGCCGGCAGCGTCCACAGGGCCAGCTTGAGGAACCAGCGCTTGTCCTGGAAATTGTTGCGGCAGGAGTAGTAGAAGGCCAGGGCGAAGAAAGCGATGAGGTAGAAGCCGAGGCCGGCCATCACGCGGAAGGTCCAGAACAACGGCATCACGCGCGGCACCGTATCCATCGCCGCCTGCGAGATTTCCTGCGGGGTGGCGTTGAGGATGTCATCGCGATAGCGCTTGAGCAGCAGGCCGTGGCCCAGGTCCTGCCAGTGACGGTCGAACATCTCGCGCGCTTCAACGTCGTTCTTGTTGGCGCGCAGGCGTTCCAATGCACCGTAGGCCAGCTGGCCGCCACGCACGCGGTGTTCGGCGCGCTCGACCAGTTCCAGGATGCCGGGAATCGGCTGGTTCAACGAGCGGGTGGCGATCAGGCCCATCAGGTAGGGGATCTTCACCGCGTAGTCGTTCTGGTGAGTCTCCTGGTTGGGGATGCCGAAGGCGGTGAAGTCGGCCGGCGCACGCTCGGTCTCCCACATCGCTTCGATCGCGGCCAGCTTCATCTTCTGGTGTTCGCTGGCGGCGTAACCGCTCTCGTCACCCAGCACGACCACCGACAGCGATGACAGCAGGCCGAACGCCGCGGCCACCGCAAACGAACGACGGGCCAGGTCCTTGTGCTTGTTGCGCAGCAGGAACAGCGCGCTGATCGCCATCACGAACACCGCACCGGTCACGTAGCCGGCGCTGACGGTGTGCACGAACTTGGCCTGCGCCACCGGGTTGAACACCACCGCCATGAAGTCGACCACTTCCATGCGCATGGTTTCCGGGTTGAACACCGCACCGGTCGGGTTCTGCATCCAGCCATTGGCCACCAGGATCCAGATCGCCGACAGGTTGGTCCCCAGCGCCATCAGCCAGGTCACCATCAGGTGCTTGACCTTGCTCAGGCGGTTCCAGCCGAAGAAGAACAGGCCGACGAAGGTCGCTTCCAGGAAGAACGCCATCAGGCCTTCGATGGCCAGTGGCGCACCGAAGATGTCACCCACGTAGTGGCTGTAGTAGGACCAGTTCATGCCGAACTGGAATTCCATGACGATGCCGGTGGCAACGCCCATGGCGAAGTTGATGCCGAACAGGACGCCCCAGAACAGGGTCATCCTGCGCCAGATCTCCTTGCCGGTCATCACATACACGCTCTCCATGATGGCCACCATGAAGGACAGGCCGAGGGTGAGCGGTACGAATAGGAAGTGGTACATCGCGGTCAGCGCGAATTGCAGCCGCGACAGTTCTACGACTGTCTGATCAATCATGGCCTGGCTACCTCGTTGGATAGTGCCGTTGCAGGTGGCGGGAAGGGTGGTCTACGACGTGAATGATGTGACCGACTACTTCAAACAGCCTTGATCCAGATCAATGTATGAACAGGTGCCCCGGTTGATCGTATGCCAACCTGATGAAGACTGCGACCGCCGGCCGCAGGGGCGGGCTATTGCCTGCGCCTACAATGCCGTGTCTCCCCCGTTGCCCGTGAAGACCTCTTGAGCGCTGCCGAAACGACCCCTGACGGCCTGTCCCCGGAAGCTGAAACCGCCCGCCAGCGGCGTGTGCGCACGGCCTGGCTGGCCGACCTGGCACGCTCCGCCCGGGGCCGCCAGCGCCTGGCCGCGCTGTGCATCAGCCTGTCCGGCGCACTGTTGATCGGCCAGGCTGCCGCCATCGCCTGGCTGGTGCAGCAGGTGCTGGTGGAGCGCGTGCCGCTGGCCTCTGGCCTGCCGGTGCTGGCGGGATTGGCGGTGATCCTGGTGCTGCGCACCCTGCTGGGCAGCGCCACCCAGGCCGCCGCCGGTGACGTGGCCGACGCCGCACGCCTGGCATTGCGCGAACGCGTGTTCGCACGCCTGCTGGGCCACGGCCCACTGTGGCTGCGGCAGCGCCGCACCGGCGAACTGGGTGAACTGATGCTGCATCACGGTGATGCGATCGAGAGCTATTACAGCGGCTTCCTGCCGGTGCGCACTGAAGTGGTGGTGGTGCCGCTGCTGATCCTGGCCGCGGTGGCCTGGGTGGACTGGGTGGTGGCGCTGATCCTGCTGTTCACCGCGCCACTGGTGCCGTTCTTCATGATGCTGGTGGGCTGGGGCGCCGAAGCGGCCGGCCGTGCGCAGCTGGATGAGCTGGCACGCATGAGCGGCCATTTCGCCGACCGCATCAAGGGCCTGGGCCTGCTACGCCTGTATGGCCGCGGTGACGCCGAGCTGGAGGGTATCGAGGCTGCCGCTGAAGGCGTGCGCGTGCGCACGCTGAAGGTGCTGCGGATTGCCTTCCTGTCGTCCACGGTGCTGGAATTCTTCGCCTCGGTGAGCGTGGCGATGGTGGCGCTGTACCTGGGCCTGAGCTATCTGGGCATGATGTCGCTGCATGCAGCGGTGCCGACGCTGGGTGCGGGGCTGTTCTGCCTGCTGCTGGCACCGGAATTCTATGCGCCGCTGCGACGGCTGGCCGCGCACTACCATGATCGCGCCAATGCACTGGCCGCCGCCGCCGAAGTGGAGCGCCTGCTGCAGTCGCTGCCCGATGAGCAGGGCCTGGTCGAGAACGAGGTTGCACCGCTGGCGGTGGAGCCGGCCGAGGCCGCCTTGCCGCCGCTGCAGGCACAAGGGCTGGTGCTGCGCCCGCTGGGCGCGCCGCAGGATGTGCTGCAGGATCTGGACCTGCGGCTGGAGCCGGGCCAGCGCCTGGCCCTGGTTGGTCCCAGCGGTTCCGGTAAAAGCACTCTGCTGGAAGCGCTGGCCGGCTGGCTGCCGCCGCGCGCCGGCAAGCTGCAGCTGCGTCCCGGTGTGCAGGTGGCCTATGCCAGCCAGCGCCCCTACCTGTTCCACGGCAGCATTGCCGACAACCTGCGGCTGGCCGATCCGGGTGCCAGCGATGCGCGTCTTCGTGCGGTGGCCGAGGCCGCGCAGGTGCTGCAGTTCGCGCAGCGCCTGCCACAGGGCCTGGACACGGTGATCGGCGAACGTGGCTTCGGCCTGTCCGGCGGCGAAGCCCGTCGTATCGGCCTGGCCCGGTTGTTGCTGCGCGACCCGCAGGTCCTGCTGCTGGACGAACCCACCGCGTTTCTCGACGCCGATACCGAGGCCGCACTGCTGCGCAGCCTGGCTGCCTATGCGCGGGGTCGCAGTGTGGTGGTCGCCACCCACAGCCCGGCGGTGATCGCCTGGGCCGACCGCTGCCTGCTGCTGCCGGAAGGGCGCCTGGTCGAACCGGCACAGGCGGTGCGCGCATGAGCCGTTCGCCTGATTCGCTGCGCGCGGTGTTCCTGCGCCATCGGCCGCGCCTGCTGCTGACCGTGCTGCTGCTGTGGACCACCATGCTGGCCGGCACCGCATTGCTTGGCCTGTCCGGTGGCTTCCTCACCGCCGCCGCGTTGGCTGGGGCGGCCGGCCTCGGCCAAGGCTTCAACTTCTTCTCACCGTCCGCGGGTATACGCGGGCTGACGATGGCGCGCATCGTGTCGCGCTACTTCGAGAAGCTGGTCGGCCACGACGCCACGCTGCGCATCGCCCGTGACCTGCGCGTGTGGTTCTTCCGCCGCGCGTTGCCGCTGGCACCCGCACGGTTGGGGGCTACGCGCACCGGCGACCTTCTGGCGCGCCTGCTCGGCGACATTGGTGAAGTGGACGGCCTGCTGGTGCGTGCGATCGGGCCGCTGGTGGCGTTGGGCGGATTGTCGCTGGTCGCGATCGTTTCGGCAGCACTGATCCTGCCGTCGGCTGCGGTGCTGCTGGCGGTGCTGGCGCTGCTGATAGCCTTCGGCGTGCCGTGGCTGGGCGTGCGTGGCCATGACGACGAAGAGGCCGACCGTGCCGCGCATCGTGCCGCATTGCGTACCGCCGCATTCGAAGGGCTGGAAGGTGCGGGTGACCTGGCCGCGCTGCATGCCGATGCAGCGTGGCAGCTGAAGGTGCGCGTGGCAGCCAAGCAGCTGGCCTCGCGTGACCGCCGCCGCCGCTGGCGCCTGATCGCGGCCTCGACCCTGCACGGCCTGGTGGCGGGGCTGGGCCTGGTGGCGATGCTGGCGTTGGCCCTGCACGCGGCCGAGCAGCGGCGCATCGCACCGGAAATGGCCGCAGGTTTGGTGTTCCTCACCGTGGCGTTGATCGAGCTGTGGGCCGGCATGGGCCTGGCCTGGCAGTCGCTGCAGTCCGGGCGCATTGCCGCCGATCGCCTGCAGGCGATCGTCGAGCAACCGCCGACGGTGGACGATCCGCCGGCGCCACAGGTGGTGCCGCCGGCTGCGCGCGTGCATTGGGATGACGTGCATTTCCAGTGGCCAGGCGGCGCGCGGCCGGTGTTGTCCGGCCTGCAGCTGACCCTGGCGCCAGGCGAACGCATCGCCATCCGTGGAGACAGCGGCAGCGGCAAGACCACGCTGTCGAGCCTGCTGCTGCGGTTGTGGGATCCGCAGCAGGGACGGCTGACCTACGGTGGCCGCGACCTGCGTGATTTCGCCCAAGCCGACTGGCACCGGCAACTGGCGTGGCTGCCGCAGAACGCGCCGGTGTTTGCCGGCAGCGTGGCCGAGAACCTGCGATTGGGTGATCCCGATGCCAGCGACGCCGCCTTGTGGGCGGTGCTGCGCCGCGTGCGCCTGGGTGAATGGGCCGAGCGCAACGGCGGCCTGCCGGCCTGGGTGGGCGAGAACGGCGCGACGATGTCGGCCGGCCAGGCGCGGCGGTTGGCACTGGCGCGTGCGCTGCTGCGCAATGCGCCGATCCTGTTGCTGGACGAACCGACCGAAGGCCTCGACGTGGATACCGCACGCGCGCTGCTGCAGGACCTTTCCGGTTTGCTGGACGGGCGCAGCCTGTTGATGATCACCCACGACGACCTGCCCGAAGGCGTGGTTGATGCGCAGTACCGGTTGCGCGACGGGGCTCTGGTACGCGAAGCGTGAACCGGTAGTGCCGGCCGCTGGCCGGCAACCTCATGGCGCTTGATACGGACACGGAATTGCCGGCCAGCGGCCGGCACTACCGATTGCGAGGGTTACCGCGAGAACTCGCGCAGCATCACCGCGATCGAGGCCACGTTGGCCAGCACGCACAACCAGAACACCCCCTGGAATGCGGCCTTGCGGTGCTTGTGGCGGAACAGCGCCTGGCCCAGCAGCGCGCCCGGCCAGCCACCGGCAAAGGCCAGCAGCTGCAGGGTGCGTTCGGGAATGCGCCACTGCTTTCGCTGCGCCGCGCGCTTGTCCTGGCCGTACAGCGCGAACGACACCGCGCTGGCCAGCACGCACCAGCCACCCAGCCACAGCGGCAGCACACCGCTGACCATCAGCGCGATCAACGCGCCGAACGCGGCGAGCGCCAGGTTGCGCCGCCAAGCCACTACAGCGCGTCGAGGAAGCCGCGCACGGCGGGGCCGAAACGATCGAAGTCGACCAGGAAGGCGTCATGACCCTGCGGTGACTCCAATCCGATGAAATGGGCGTCAGCGCCTCCGGCACGCAGGCCATCGGCGACCTGCTGCTGCTGCTGCACCGGGAACAGGATGTCGGTGTTGGCGCCGATCGCCAGCGCCTTCTCCACCCGGATCTTCGCCAGCCCGGCCAGCACATCGCCATCGGCGTACTCGGCCAGGTCGAACCAGTCCATCGAGCGGCTCAGGTACAGATAGCAGTTGGGGTCGAAGAAACGCACGAAGCGCCGTGCGTGGCCTTCCAGGTAACTTTCCACCTGGAATTCGAGGCCGAACGGATCGTCGTCGGTCTGGTCCGAATCCAGCCGCACGCGGCCAAAGCGGCCATCCCATTCCAGTGCCGAACGGTAGGTGATCACGCCCAGCTTGCGCGCCATGCGCATGCCGGACTCGGGATACGCGTCGTCGTCGTAGTGGCCACCATTCCAGCGTGGATCAAGGCGGATCGCTTCGCGCTGCAGCGAGCGGATCGCGATGGAGAACGGCAGCGCCTGCGCGCTGCCGGAAATGTTGACGTGGCTGCGCGCAATGCCCGGGTGCAGCATCAGCACGGCCAACGCGGTCATGCCGCCCATCGAATTGCCGACCACGCAGGCAAGCTGTTCGATGCCCAGGGCGCGCACGACTTCGATCGCGGCGCGCGCGCCGTCTTCGATCGACAGCTCGGGGAAGTCGAGACGATACGGTTGGCTGGTGGCCGGGTTGAGCGAGGCCGGACCGGTCGAGCCCTTGCAGCTGCCCAGCGAGTTCACGCAGACCACGAACCAGCGGTCGGTATCGATCGCCTCGCCGGGTCCGACCATGCCTTCCCACCAGCCCGCTGCCGGGTTGGCGTCGTTGGCTGCCGCGTGTGCATCCGGCGAGAGGCCGGTCACGATCAGGATCGCGTTGCTGGCGTCGGCCGCCAGTGTTCCCCAGGTCTCATAGGCCACGCGCGCGCCGTGCAGGGCGCCGCCGCGCTTGAACGGGAAGGGCGAGGGCAGGGCGTGGAAGCGGGTGCCGGGCGGGATGAATTCGGTCATGCAGGCATTCTAGCGGGGCCGCATGTGGAGCTGGCGACACGCTGGTTTCCATCGGCGATGCAGGTAGTGCCGGCCGCTGGCCGGCAACCTCGCAGGCGCATCACGATTCATGAGGTTGCCGGCCAGCGGCCGGCACTACCGCGGCGCGTTACGGGAAGCGCAGCTCCAGAACACCGTCGTGGGGCAGGCTCACCTTCACCGGCACGCTCTGCAGGTCATCCTCGCTGCGGTTAGCGCTGCCGGTGCGCGAGATGCGTGCCAGCACTTCCACTTCGCGATGGGCCGAGAGCGGTGCGGTTGGCATCGGGCTGTCAGCGTCACCCAGCCCGACCGTGGCCGGGAATCCGGCCAAGGGCAGCTTGCGTGCGGCCACCGGCATCGGCGGTCCACCCACGGCGCGGGCCAGCACGAATACCTGGGTGCTGGCCGGCCACTCGGTGCCCTTCAACGCAGGCAACTGCACGCGCACCTGCAACAGCGCCGGTGGCGCCGCAACGGCTGCATCGGACGGCTGACCGGCGGCTTCACGGGCGATGGCGATCTGCGCCTGCAGCGCCTGCGCGGCGCCGGGCTCAAGCCGTGGCAGCAGGCCGCTCCACACATCTGCGGCCTCGGCATTCTTTCCGCGCTGGCGCAGCGCGATCCCCAGCAGCCAGCTGGCACGCTCGGCATCGGGTGCCTGTGCACGCGCCTGCTGCAACCAGGCCATCGCGGTGTCATCGAACTGCTTGCCGGCATCGGCCTGCGCACGTGCCTGCGCCGCTTCCACCAGCACGCCGGGGTCTTCGGGGGCGAGAGCGGCGGCACGTGCGAAGGCGTCCGCCGCAGCCGCGGCGTTGCCCAGTTCGGCTTGCGACCGGCCCAGCAGCGCCCAGCCATCGGCCCGCTGTGGGTCACGCTTCAGTGCATCCTGCAGGGCCTGCACGCCATCGCGCAGGGTGGCTACCGAAGGCGTCGGTTGCATCTGTGCGGCACGTGGATCACCGACCAGCAGGTACAGGCAGGCACCGGCCACGCCCAGTGCGAATACGCCGACCACGAAACCGCGGCGGCCAGAGTGGCGCAGCGGCCACAGCACCAGCGCTGCCATCAACGCCGCAACCAGACCGGCCAGCACCGGCAGCCAATGGCTCACCATCCGTCTCCTTCATCGGCCTTGCCGGCCGCTGCGGCGCCAACCGTACGGCCACGGCGGCGGACGATGCCCAGCACCACCAGAGCACCCGCACCGAGCATCAGCAGGGGACCTCCCCACAGCAGCCAGGTGCCCGGCTGCAACGGTGGCTGATAGAGCACGAACTCACCGTAGCGCGCGACCAGGAACTGCTTGATCTGCGCGTCGTCGTGGCCCTGCTGCATCAGCTGCAGCACCTCGCGGCGCAGGTCCTGCGCGATCTGCGCGTTGGAATCGGCCAGCGACTGGTTCTGGCACTGCACGCAGCGCAGCTGCGCGGCCAGGTCGTGGAAGCGACGTTCTTCGGCGCCATCGCGGAACTGCAGCGGCTGCGGATCATGCAGCGGCTGCTGTGCCAGCGCGGCCAGCGGCAGCATCAGGAGCAGCAGCGCCAGCAGCCAGCGCATGGGCTCAGGGCGCCGTGTGCAACGTGCTGCCGGCATTGCCCTGGGCCTTCTCGATCTTCTCCAGCGCCGGGATCAGCTTCTCGTCGACCACGCGCTGGGTCATCGCACCGCTGTACTTCCAGCGCACGATGCCGCTGCCGTCGACAAGGAAGGTTTCCGGTGCGGCGGTCACGCCCCAGTCGATCGCGGTGCGGCCTTCCACGTCGCTGAGCACGACCATGAACGGGTTGCCCAGCTGTTCCAGCCAATGCAGGGCATCGGTCGGTTCATCCTTCCAGTTGTAGCCGATCACGCGCACACGCTTGCTCTCGGCGAAACGGGTCAGCACCGGGTGTTCCTCGCGGCAGGCCGCGCACCAGCTGCCCCACACGTTCAACAGGTACGGCGCGCCACGCAGTTCGTCGCTGTGCACGATCATTTCCGGGTCGTGCAGCACCGGCAGCGCGAACGCTGGCGCCGGCTTGTCGATCAGCGCCGATGGCAGCACGTCGCGCTGCGGATCACCCGATTTCATAACCCCGTAGATCATCAGCCCGAGCAGGCCGAAGAAAAACAGCACGCCGATCACGATGGCTACCGGCGGCAGCGGGCGGGAGGGGCGCGGGGCGGGGGACTCGGACATGGAAACTCCTACGGACGACGGAAACGGCGGTCGGCGGCGGCGATGAATCCGCCCAGGGCCATCAACAGCGCGCCCAGCCAGATCCAGCGCACGAACGGCTTGATATGCACCCGTACCGCCCATGCATTGTTGCCCAGCGGCTCGCCCAATGCCACGTAGACATCGCCGTCGAAGCGTGCATCGATGCCGGCCTCGGTCATCACCTGGCCGCCGCTGGCGTACTGGCGCTTCTCCGGGTGCAGCAGGGCCAGTTCGCGGCCGTCGCGGAATACCCGCAGGTGACCGCGGTCGGCGATGAAATTGGGGCCTTCGCGGTGGTCCACGCCCTCGAAGCTCACTTCGTAGCGACCGACCACCAGCTGCTGACCCGGGGCCAGCGCCACTTCGCGCTGCACGTTCAAGGCTTCCACCAGCAGCGCGCCGGCCAGGAACACGGCGATGCCGGCGTGGGCAACTATCATGCCGAGCATTTCGGCGGTGAAGCGGCCGTTGCCGCGCAGTCGCTGCCAGACGAAGCGTGCGGTACCGAGTGCGACCCAGGCCGCAGCGGCCACGCCGATGCCGGCCTTCCAGCCGTTCTGCGGCGCCTGCCACCAGGCCAGCGCGCCCAGCAGCAGCGCCAGGCCCAGCCACGGTGCCAGCAGCGCGAAGGCGCGCGAGGGCTGGTCACGCTGCCATTTCACCAGTGGGCCGAACGGCAGCAGCAGGATCATTGGCGCCATCAGCAGCAGGAACAGGCTGCCGAAGTAGGGCGGGCCGACCGAGATCTTGCCCAGCGACAGCGCATCGGCCAGCAACGGATACAGCGTGCCGAGCAGCACCATCGCGCAGGCCGTGGCCAGCAGCAGGTTGTTGGCCAGCAGCAGGGTCTCGCGCGAGGTGGCGGTGAAGCCACGGCGCGGGTCGTCGGCGTCCACGCTCAGCTGGCTGGCGCGCAGCGCGTACAGCAGCAGGCTGCCACCGACCAGCACCGACAGGAACACCAGGATGAACAGGCCACGCGAGGGATCGGCGGCGAACGAATGCACGCTGGTCAGCACACCGGAGCGCACCAGGAAGGTGCCCAGCAGCGACAGCGCGAAGGCCGCGATCGCCAGCAGCAGGGTCCAACTGCCGAACGTGCCGCGCTTCTCAGTGACGGCCTGCGAATGGATCAGTGCCGCACCGACCAGCCATGGCATGAAGCTGGCGTTCTCCACCGGGTCCCAGAACCACCAGCCACCCCAGCCCAGCTCGTAGTAGGCCCACCAGCTGCCCAGCGCGATGCCCAGGGTCAGGAAGCCCCAGGCGACGTTGGTCCAGGGTCGCGTCCAGCGCAGCCAGCGCGCATCCACGCGACCTTCCAGCAGCGCCGCCACCGCGAATGCGAACGGAACGGCGAAACCCACGTAACCGATGTACAGCATCGGTGGATGGATGATCAGCCCCGGGTCCTGCAGCAGTGGGTTGAGATCGCGCCCTTCCAGCGGCGCCGGGTTCAGGCGCAGGAACGGGTTGGAAGTGAATATCAGGAAGGCGAGGAAGCCAACGCTGACGATGCCCATCACCGCCAGTACGCGCGCCTGCACCGGTGCCGGCAGGTGCCGGGAGAACAGCGCCACCGCGCCGGTCCACAATGCCAGCACCAGCGCCCACATCAGCAGTGAGCCTTCATGCGCGCCCCAGACCGCCGAATAGCGGTAGATCATCGGAAGCAGCGAATTGGAGTTCTCGGCCACGTAGCGCACTGAGAAATCCTGCTGCACGAACGCGGCGGTCAGCACCGCGAACGCGCCGGCGAGCAGCAGCAGCTGCGCGAACGCGGCTGGCCGTGCCACCGCCATCCATGCCGTGTTGTTGCGATGTGCGCCGACCAGCGGCAGGCCGGCCTGCAGCAGCGAGGCCAGCAATGCGCACATCAGCAGGATCTGACCCAGTTCGGGCAGCACTCAGCGCACCTCGGGGGCCGTCACCGGCACATCGTGCTTGCGGTGGGCATCGCCCATCTTGTCGGCCACTTCCTTCGGCACGTACTTCTCATCGTGCTTGGCCAGCACTTCGTCGGCGACGAAGGTGCCGTCCTGCAGGCGGCCGCTGGCGACCACCGCCGTGCCTTCGGCGAACATGTCTGGCAGGATCCGCGAGGTGGTCACTGCCAGCTGCGCGTCGCCGTCGGTCACTTCGAAACGTGCTTCCAGCGAGCCGACCGGCCGATTGAAGGAGCCCTTCACCACCATGCCGCCCAAGCGGAAGCGCGACTGCGCATCGACATCACCGCGCAGCACTTCCGAAGGCGTGTACAGATAGGCGATGTTGCGCTCCAGTGCCATCGCCACCAGCGCAGTGGCCAGCCCGGAGGCGAGCAGGGCCAGCAGCACCCATGCCAAGCGGCGACGCTGTACCGGGGTCATCGTTCCAGCTCCGTCGACAGCGGCGCAGCTGCGTCCCGCCTGCCGGCGCGGGTCTGCTGCCGCTGCTGGCGGGCCAGCGCCAGCCGGCGTGCCACGCGCAGGCGCAGCCACGAACCGAGGGCATCGGCGCTGAGTACCAGCACGAATACGGCGTAGGCGCCGATCACATAGGGCAGGTGGGTCATGGCTGGGCCTCCCGTGAGGCGCGCGCCGCATCGACACGGCCGCCGACCCAGGCCTTGCCGGCCTCGCGGTCGAGATTGTCGGCGCGGGCCTTGGCCAGCACCGAACCGGCGAACCAGAACTTGGTGCCGATCACCATCCACCACAGCGGCGCGATCATCGCGCTGCTGATTGCCGATTCACCGAACACGTTGATCGACTGGCGCTGGTGCAGGCCACCCCACCAGTCCACCGAATAGCGGATCACCGGCAGCAGGCTGACACCTACAATGGCCAGCAGCCCAGCGGCGCGCGCGGCGCTGCGGCGGTCCTCGATGGCGTGGTACAGGCCGATCACGCCCAGGTACAGGAACAGCAGTACCAGTTCGCTGGTCATGCGCGGGTCCCAGTCCCACCAGGTGCCCCAGGTGCCCTTGCCCCAGATGCTGCCGGTCAGCAGGGTGATCAGGGTGAAGCCGGCGCCCATCGGCGCGCAGGCCATGGCCAGGATCTCGCAGACCTTGATCCGCCAGATCAGCGCGATGGCGGCATACAGCGCCATCAGCGCGAACACGAACAGGCTCATCCAGGCACTGGGCACGTGGATGTAGAGGATGCGGAAGCTGTCCAGCTGCTTGGCTTCCGGCGGCACCACCAGCAGCGCCTGCCACATGCCGACCAGCAGCACCGGCACCGCCGCGAGGTAGAACACCCGCGACCAGCGGGCAGCGAAACGGTCGAACGTGGGAGGCGAACCGAGTTGGTGGAACCAGCGGACAATCGGATTCATGCGTGGCGGCTATCCAGCAGGGGTGGATTGGCTCTCAGCTCGGTCAACTCAGAGAAATACGTATTGCAGCGGCAGTGGCCAGCGGCGCCAGCACCAGCGCGAGCAGCAGGCCAGCGCCCAGCATCAGCAGCGCACCGACTGGATCCTGCCCGCGTCCGGCTGCCGCCAGGCTGCCGGCGCCGAACACAAGCACCGGCACGTACAGCGGCAGCGACAGCAGCGCCACGAGAATACCAGAGCGTCGGATGCCAACGGTCAGTGCGGCGACCACGCCACCGATCAGGCTCAGCAACGGCGTTCCCAGCAGCAACGATGCCAGCAACATCGGCAGCTGGTCATGCGGCAGATGCAGCATTTCGGCCAACAGCGGGCTGACCACGATCAGCGGCAGCGCAGTGGTCGCCCAGTGCAGGAGCACGCGCACCAGCACCAGCCAGGCCAGCGGCACCGGCGCCAGCAGCCACTGTTCCAGCGAGCCATCTTCGGCGTCGGAACGGAACAGTGAATCCAGCGACAGCTGTCCCGCCAGCAGCACGGCCAGCCACAGCACCGCGCCGGCGGTGGCGGCCAGCAGCTGTGGTTCGCGGCCTTGGGCCAGCGCGAACAGCACCACTACCAGCACCGCGAACAGCAGTGGTTGCAGCGCATCGCCGCGGCGGCGCCAGAGCAGGCGCAGGTCGCGCTTGAGCAGGGCGCCTGCGGTCTGCCACAGGCCTGGTTCGGTACCCGGCGCGATCATGCGGCACCGCCGAGGTCGAGCTGGCGGGTACGCACCGGCGGTGCGGCATAGGCGCCATGGGTGGTGACCAGCGCAGCGCCGCCGGCACGCAGGTGCGCCGAGATCATCCGGTTGACCAGGGTGATGCCCTCCAGGTCGAGGTTGGCATAGGGTTCGTCCAGCAGCCACAGCGGCGCCGGCGACAGCCAGATGCGTGCCAGTGCCAGCCGCCGCTTCTGCCCGGCGGACAGATGCCGAACGAGGGTGTCCTCATAACCGGCCAGGCCCACGATGGCCAGCGCGTTGCCGGGCATCTGCCGCGCACGCCGTCCATGCAGGCCGCACAGGAAGTGCAGGTTCTCCAGCGTGTCCAGGTCTGGCTTCAGGGCCGGCAGATGGCTGAGGTAGGCCACGTAGCGTGCACGTTCGGCATTGCTCGCCGGCTTGCCGTCGATCCGCACCTGGCCGGCGCCGGGCCGGGCCAGGCCGGCCAGCACGCGCAGCAGGGTGGTCTTGCCGGCGCCATTGCCGCCCTGCACCAGCAGGGCTTCGCCGGCGTCCACATGGAAGTCCAGCGGGCCGAACACCGGCTCGTCATTGCGGGAGAAGCTCAGGCCGCTGGCGGCCAGCAATGCAGGGGTGTTCAAGGGGCAGGGGTCTTCATGCCGGAGTGCGATGGCAATTGTAGCGGTGAATGCCGATGGTAGTGCCGGCCGCTGGCCGGCAGATGCGACCCGGCGTCGCAGATCGTCCCAGGGGTGCTGGCCAGCGGCCGGCACTACCGACGCGCGGATTGCGTAAACTCGCAGGCCTGTTCCCCCACAGCCCAGGCCGATGCAACCGAACACCAAGCTGCCCAAGGTCGGTACCACGATCTTCACCGTGATGTCCCAGCTCGCCGCCGAACACGGCGCAGTCAACCTGGGCCAGGGTTTCCCGGACTTTTCGGCGCCGCAGCGCCTGATCGACGAGACCGCCAGGGCGATGGCCGCCGGGCTGAACCAGTACCCGCCGATGACCGGCGTGGCGCCGCTGCGCCAGGCCATCGCGCAGAAGGCGCTGGACTGCTACGGCGCGCAGGTCGATGCGGACAGCGAGATCACCGTCACCAGTGGCGGTACCGAGGCCATCTTCAACGCCATCCACGCCGTGGTGCGTGCCGGCGAGGAAGTGATCGTGCTCGACCCGGCGTATGACTGCTATGAACCGGCGATCGACCTGGCCGGTGCCAAGGCCGTGCATGTGTCGCTGGATCCGCAGACCTTCGCGGTCGACTGGGACCGCGTGCGTGCGGCGATCACCCCGCGCACCCGCATGCTGATCGTCAACACCCCGCACAACCCGTCCGGCGCGATGCTGTCGGCGCAGGACATGCAGGCACTGGCCGAGCTGCTGCGTGGCACGCAGATCTATCTGATCTCCGATGAGGTGTACGAACACATCATCTACGACGGCTGCCGCCATGAATCGGCGCTGCGCTACCCGGAACTGCGCGAGCGCGCGTTCGTCATCTCCAGCTTCGGCAAGACCTATCACTGCACCGGCTGGAAGATCGGCTATGCGATCGCACCGCCGGCACTGACCGCCGAGTTCCGCAAGGTGCACCAGTACAACACCTTCACCAGCTTCGGCCCGGCGCAGTATGGCTTCGCCGCGATGATCCGCGACGAACCCGAACACCACCTGGAGCTGGGCGCGTTCTACCAGGCCAAGCGCGACCGTTTCCGCGAGCAGCTGGCCGGCACCCGCCTGAAGGCGCTGCCGGTCCCCGGCGGCTACTTCCAGCTGGTCGACTACTCGGCCATCAGCGACCTGCCGGACCATGAGTTCGTGAAGTGGCTGACCATCGAGAAGGGCGTGACCGCGATCCCGCTGTCGCCGTTCTACGAAAACCCGCCGGCCGGCCAGCGCCTGGTGCGCCTGTGCTTTGCCAAGAATGAAGCAACGATGGACGCGGCGATCGAACGCCTGCGCCTGCTCTGAGCGAGGCTTGAACATGCAGGACCTGCGCATTTCCCTCGTCCAGGGCGACACCCGCTGGCACGATCCGGCCGGCAACCGCGCCTACTACGGCGCGCTGCTGGCACCGCTGGCCGGCACCACCGACCTGGTGATCCTGCCGGAGACCTTCACCAGTGGTTTCTCCAACGACGCCATTGCCCAGGCCGAAGGCATGGACGGCCCGACCGTGGCCTGGGTGCGCGAACAGGCCAGGACCTTGAACGCGGCGGTGATCGGCAGCGTGCAGCTGCGCGACGGCGAGGGCGTCTACAACCGCCTGCTGTTCGCCACGCCCGATGGCGACCTGCAGTACTACGACAAGCGCCACCTGTTCCGTTACGGCGGCGAGCACGAGCGCTATGCCGCCGGTCGCGACCGCCTGAGCGTGGAATGGAAGGGCTGGCGGATCAATCCGCAGGTCTGCTACGACCTGCGTTTCCCGGTGTTCTGCCGCAACCGCTACAACGTGGAGCGTCCGCAGCAGCTGGATTTCGACCTGCAGATCTTCGTCGCCAACTGGCCGTCGGCGCGCGCCTATGCGTGGAAGACCCTGCTGCGTGCGCGGGCGATCGAGAACCTGTGCTTCGTGGCGGCGGTGAACCGCGTCGGCGTCGATGGCAACCAGCTGCACTACGCAGGCGACAGCGCGGTGCTGGATTTCCTGGGCCAGCCGCAGGTGGAAATCCGCGAACGCGAACAGGTGGTCACCACCACCATCTCGGCCGAGGCGCTGGCCGCACACCGCGCGCGTTTCCCGGCGATGCTCGATGCCGATGCCTTCCACCTGGACGAACAGGCCTGAGCGACGGCCTGAACACTGCTGCACCAGCGCGTGCGCCTGCATCCAACGTGCACGCGCGCGCTGCTAGATTCGCCGGCAGTCCGACCGAACTGGAAGTCCTGCCATGAACAAGCCCTTCGCCCTGCTGCTTGCCCTGTCTGCCGCATCGCTGGCCCCGGCCGCGCACGCCGCTGGCAACCTCGACTGCGAGCTGCGCTACAACCTCTCTGGCTGGTCGCTGATCTACAAGACTGCATCCGGCAATGGCACGGTCACCTGCAGCAATGGCGCCAGCATGCCGGTGCGCATCCAGATGAAGGGCGGCGGCCTGACCGTGGGCAAGTCGAAGATCACCAACGGACGTGGCAGCTTCACCGGCGCAGTCAGCGTCAACGAGCTGCTGGGTACTTACGCCTCGGTGGGCGCGCATGCCGGTGCGGTGAAGTCCAGCAACGCGCAGGTGATGACCAAGGGCGACATCTCGCTGGCCCTGTCCGGTACCGGCAAGGGCTGGGATCTGGGCGTGGACGGCACCGCGTTCACCCTCAGTCGGCGCTGAGGCGCGACGGCGCGGCAGTTCCCCAGCTGATGCGGATGTAGTGCTGTTCGGAATCGCTCAACAACCGTTCGACACCGAAACCATTCTTCAGCAGCTGTGCGACCACATCTTCGACGAGCTGCTCGCTGGCCATCACCTGGCTGAAGCCGAACACGATGTAGCGGCGGCCATTTTCCGAGCCGATCTGGATGGCGTTGTCGAGATCGCGGTAGAACAGTTCGATCGGGCGCTTGGCGGCATCGACGTTGGCGCGGGCCTGTTCGGCGGTGATGGTGATCATGGGCATCTGCCTTGTGTGGGAGCGCGACGATAGCCAGCAACCGGATGTGAATTCCGGGCGTGGTGCACAACACCTCGTGTTTGCAGCAATTCCTAACCCGGGGTGTGAACATTGGGACAGGCACGAAATGTGCTGCGCGATGGTGGGCATCCTGCATCGACGTGAAGTCATCAGGAAGGGATGGGTGGCAGCCCCAGCGCAGGCGTGCAATGTCCCCGCCCACAAGGGATCCCGCCGTGATCCGGGGGCTGTGTGCGCGCAGCGATTAACGTTTCCTTGATCCCGCAGTAACCCTGCAGTGAATAACAGGGACATCCCAGCGATTCTGCTGGGATCATAGGAGACGCTGAATGGAGCTCAGAACGTCCGTGCTGCTCGTGGCCCTCATCGCCGCGCCCGCCATCGCCCACGCCGAAGTCTGCCTGTCCGACAGCGGAATCGTCGTGTCCTGTCCAAGGCTGTTGCCGCATCCCGTGACGTCCCGGTTCGAGATTGGGACCTTGCCGCGTGTGGCGGGCTCGCCCTCGGAAATCTACATCACAGGGGGCGGCCAGGTGGATGGAACGAGTAATTTCTCGGTGTATGCCAATGGCCAGTTCCTGTGCCGTACCAATGACAATCTCGACGGTGGCAACACCACGCCGATCCGACATTGCACCGCGACCATCGCAACGCCTGGAACCTACGTGATCTCGGCGTCGCGCAACAATGCCGGCAACTTCCTGGCGCCGATGGACGAAGTGATCAACGTCCAGTAGTCGGTTGCCCGCTGATCCTGGCCCCGGGGCAGGGACCCGGGGTCCCCATGGCCGCAGGAGCGGTTTCTTCACCGAGGCGCTGCACGTCCCGGGCTTTCGCCGTCAATTGACCGACCCCGCTTCAGCCAGAGCGCCAGCAGGCCACACGCGATAACGGTCGGTGCCAGCATCTGCACTGCACCGACCAGCGCCATCGCCGCACCGATCAACAGGTAGTAGAGCAGGCCGAACAGCGCGCCTGCGCTGCCACGACAGTGTGGATAGCCGCGCAGGGCCTGGCCGAGCACATTGGGAATGGCAAGGCCGAAGCCCGTCACCACCGGTACCATCGCCACGATCAGGGCCGGGTGATCATGCAGCAGCGCGGCCAGCAGGCCTCCCGTCAGGACCAGTCCCGCGGCGATGCGGATGCGCGTGGTTGCGGCAACGCCTGCACGCAGCAGGCGGCCATTGCCCCACGCGCCCAGTGCCGAGCCCAGTGCCAGCACCGCGCCGCTGGCGCCGAACCAGGTGGCTGGCCAGTGCAGGCGCGCAAACACGAAGGGGCCGAGCACATACCAGCTGTACATAGCCACGTTGAAGGCCATCACCAGCAACGCGTGTGACCAGATCCAGCGATCGCGCAGCAGTTCCCGCAGCAGCGGCAGCATGGGCACGTGCGGGATCTGTGCAGGGCGGCTTTCGCGCAGGCCCGCCAGGCATGCGACTGCCAGCAGGGCAGCGATCAGCAGCAGGCCGGACTGTACGCCGACATAGCCATGGGCGGCGACCAGCAGCGTGCCCAGTGCAAGGCCGATGGCCGGGCTCAGGGCCAGGGCCATGGCGATCCAGGAGAACGCCTGCGCCAACGCGAGTCCCTGCAGGTGGTCGCGTAGTACGGTCTGGGTTACCACCGAGGCCGCCGCCGCACCCAGTGCGGCCAGTGCCTGTGCCAGCAGGACCTGGCCGAAGGTGCTGGCCAGCAGGCCGCCGCAGGCGGCCAGTGCGAACACGGCCAGGCCGCATAGCAGGGCAGGGCGACGACCGATACGATCGGCCAGGCGCCCCCACAGCAGCACGCCTGCAGCGAAGCCGAACAGGTACAGGCTCATGGCCTGGCTGGCGGCACTCGGCGGCAGGGCGAAGCGTTCGGCCAGATCGGCCAGGGCCGGGCTGTACAGGGTCTGTGCCAACTGCGGGAACATCAGCAGTGCAATGGTGAGCAACAACAGGCGGCGCGACATGCGGGCGCTCCAGGAACAGGGCCGCGCATTGTGGTCGCGTCCGCAATGGCGCACTCTGTCTATCCTGTCATCGAATGTATGAAATCAGACATGGCCTGGTTGCAGCCGCACGCGCACTTCGACGCCGATGCCTGGAGTGCTCCGGTGCTGGGGATTGCAGCCTCACTGGCGGATCACGACTCGGGTTGGCACCAGCATGCACGCGCGCAGCTGCTGTACACCCGGCAGGGCTGCACGCGCCTGACCTACGGTGATCGCATCAGCCTGCTGCCGCCCGCGCGTGCCGCGTGGATTCCGGGCGGGCTGCTCCATCGCGCGCAGATGCGCCAGGCGGTCGACTACCGTTCGTTGTACTTCGACGCCGCGCTGTCGGCCCAGCTGCCCCGGCAGCCTGCGATCATCGGCGTGGGGCCGCTGCTGCAGGCCTTGCTGGAGCCGATCGCGCAGGCGCCGTTCGACCATGACTGGCAGTCGCCGCGCGCGCACCACCAACTGGCGTTGTGCGTGCTGGAAATCGCTGCTGCACCGGTGGCGCCGATGGACCTGCCTCTGCCTCGTGATCCGCGGATCGCACGGTGCCTCCCGGTGGCCGAACAGCTGCCGCCCGAACTGGGGGAGCTGGCCGCGCGCACGGGCCTGAGCGCGCGTACCGTCGGCCGGTTGATGCAGCGTGATACCGGCATGAGCTACCAGGCCTGGCGCCAGCAATGGCGCCTGATGCGGGCCATGGAGTTGCTGCTGCTTGGCCAACGCGTGGCGCACGTGGCGCAGGACACCGGCTTCTCCGCCGAGAGCCCGTTCATCGCCTTCTTCCGCGGCATGACCGGCACCACACCCGCCGCGTTCCAGCGCCACGCAAAAGGGGACGGAGGGGATTAAGTCGCTCTCGCCCCTTTGACACAGGCCGTGGCAAAAACGACTTAATCCCCTCCGTCCCCTTTTCAACGAAAAACCCCGGCCTGCGCCGGGGTTTTTCATTTCAGGCGTGCCGGTGATCAGCCGCCGCGCGGGCCGCTGCGGCGCGGGCCGCCCGGACCGCGGTTGCCGCCGGGGCCACCCGGGCCACGGTTGCCACCCGGACCGCCGGGGCCGCGATTGCCGCCCGGACCACGGTTGCCACCACCCGGCCCGCGACCGCCCGGACGGGCGCCCTGCGCCGGCTTGGGGCTGCCATACGGGTTGAAGCCCGGCGTGGCGTGGTCGGACGGGAAGCTCGGGGCATTGCCCGGATGACCATACGGGTGCTTGTTGCCATGGCCCTGCGAGCGGTTGCCGGCACCGGCCGGACGACCCTGGCCGCCTGCGCCGCCACGGCCTTCACCGCCGAAACCGCCACGGCCCTGTCCGCCACCGGCGCCCGGACCCTTCGGCTTGCCGTACGGACGGCCCTGGCCGCCTGCGCCCGGACCACGGGCACCCGGGCCGCGCGCGCCCGGACCGGCATTGCGATGGCCGCTCGGGCCCGTGCTCACGCCATCCGGCACGTACCAGGTGCGGAACGCGGCCGGGTTGCCTTCCGGCAGCGAACGGTCGTTCTTCTGGGTGCGCTGCTTGAACGGCTTCTGCGACTGCTTGGCTGCTGCTTCACCGCTGACCGTCAGGCCACCCTTGAAACCGCCGCCCTTGCCGCCGCGGCCACGGCCGCGGTCTTCGCGGACGTTGTCGAAGCGACGCAGCTCGCGGCCTTCGTCTGCGGTGTTATGGCCGTTGACGTAGGCATTGCCACGGCCACCTTCGCGCACGCGCACGGTGGTCTTGGCGGCGCGGCGCTGGCCGATCACCGGCTGCAGGGTCAGAGCCGACGGCGCGCCTTCTTCCAGCTTCAGCTGCGCACGCAGCGCTTCAACCTGGGCGGTGCCCAGTTCCACCGAATGGCCACGGGCCAGTTCGCGCGGCAGGCTCACCTTGCCGTAGCGGGTGCGCTTCAGGCGGCTGACCTGGCAGCCCTGCGACTCCCACAGGCGGCGCACTTCGCGGTTGCGGCCTTCCTTCACCACGACGCGGAACCAGTCGTGCGAGTCGGTGCCGCCGATGCGTTCGATCTCGTCGAACTTGGCCGGGCCGTCTTCCAGTGCCACGCCGCGTGCGAGGCGGTCGACGATGGCGTCGGAGACCTTCTCCTCGCCTTCCGGGGCGCGCACGCGCACCACGTACTCGCGCTCGACCTCGAACGACGGGTGCATCATGGCGTTGGCCAGTTCACCGTCGGTGGTGGCCAGCAGCAGGCCGGTGGTGTTGATGTCCAGGCGGCCGATGGCGATCCAGCGCGCGCCCTTCAGCGGCGGCAGCGATTCGAACACGGTCGGGCGGCCTTCGGGGTCTTCGCGGGTGGTCACTTCGCCTTCCGGCTTGTTGTAGACCAGCACGCGCGACGGTTCGGCCAGGGCGGTGGCGACGAAGCCGCGGCCATCCAGCTCGATCTTGTCGCCGCTCTTGACCGACATGCCGGTCTGCGCGACTTCACCGTTGACCTTGACCAGGCCTTCGGCGATGCGCTGTTCCAGCGCGCGGCGCGAACCCAGGCCGGCCTGGGCCAGCACCTTGTGCAGGCGCTCTTCCAGCTTGAACTGTTCGGAGGTGGCTTCGCGCTTCAGCGAGAGCTTGTTACGGGGGGTGTCACTCATCAGTTTTGCTCCGGCCGACGGTTTCGGGGTCGGCCTCTGGTTCGGAATCGGCTTGGTCAACAGCCACGGTCGTCATCGCGACGGCGTTGTCTTCGCGTTCGTTCAGGGGCACCGCGCGCTCGCCCGGCGCGGAATCGGGGTGCCCATCATCAAGGGGCGAAGGTGCTTGCTCATCGGAAGCCGGCGCAGTCGCTGCGTCGGCGGAATCGGGGATGTCGCTGCCGGCCAGGCCGGCGTCATCGTTGGCAGCAGCGCCATCGGCGCCAGCTGAAATGTCCGGACCCTCGGCACTGGCGGCGGCCGGTGCGTCGCGGTCCAGGGCCAGCTGGGGTTCCAGCTCGCCCAGGTCCTTCAGTTCCGACAGCGGCGGCAACTCGTCCAGGCGCTTCAGGCCGAAGTAGTCCAGGAAGCCCTTGGTGGTGCCGAACAGGGCAGGCTTGCCGGGCACGTCGCGGTGGCCGACCACGCGGATCCACTCGCGTTCCTCCAGCGCCTGGATGATGTTGCTGCTGACCGCCACGCCGCGCACCTGCTCGATCTCGCCACGAGTGATCGGCTGCCGGTAGGCGATCAGCGCCAGGGTTTCCAGGGTGGCACGGGTATAGCGGGTCTTGCGTTCGGTCCACAGCCGGCTGATCCAGCCATGCACTTCGCCGGTCACCTGGTAGCGGAAGCCGGAGGCGACCTCGACCAGTTCCACGCCACGGCCTTCGCAGGCTTCGCGCAGGCGCTCAAGCGCACGTTCGATGCTGCCCGGCGGTGCCGGCTCCTCTTCCGGGAACAGGTCTTTCAGCTGGGCCAGGGTGAGCGGCTGGCTGGAGGCCAGCAGGGCACCCTCGACAATGCGGTTGATCAGCGTTTGGTCCATCGGCAGTCAGCGCTCACTCGTTCTCGTTGGCGGCGTCGTTGTCGTCGAACTCGCTGCTGAACTGCAGCGGGGCATTGGTGTTACCGGCGGCCAGGGACTTCACGTAGATCGGCGCCAGCGGCTCTTCCTGGACGATGTCCAGCAGCTGTTCCTTGGCCAGTTCCAGCACCGCCAGGAACGTGACCAGCACGCCCAGCTTGCCTTCTTCTGCGGTGAACAGCCCTTCAAAACGGTAGAACTTGCCATCTTCAAGCCGGCCCAGCACTTCGCCCATGCGTTGCCGCACGCTCAGCGCCTCGCGCTTGATGGCGTGGCCACTGAACAGCTCGGCGCGCTTGAGCACGTCGTGCAGGGCCAGCAGCATTTCCTTCAGGTCCACCGGCGGCGGCAGCTTCACCGCAGCACGTTCGGGCATGAAGGCGTGTGCCACCGTGGTGTCGCGGTCCTGGCGGGGCAGGGCGTCGATGTCCTCGGCGGCCTGCTTGAAGCGTTCGTACTCCTGCAGGCGGCGCACCAGTTCGGCGCGCGGGTCGGCCTCATCGCCTTCCTCGCTGACCGGGCGCGGCAGCAGCATGCGCGACTTCACCTCGGCCAGGATCGCGGCCATGACCAGGTACTCGGCGGCCAGCTCGAAGCGCAGCTCGCGCATCACGGTGATGTATTCCACGTACTGCCGGGTGATCTCGGCCACGGGAATGTCCAGTACGTCCAGGTTCTGGCGGCGGATCAGGTACAACAGCAGGTCCAGCGGGCCTTCGAAGGCATCCAGGATGACTTCCAGCGCGTCCGGCGGGATGTACAGGTCCTGCGGAATCTGCAGGACCGGTTGCCCATGCACCACGGCCAGCGGCATTTCCTGCTGCTGGGGGGCGGGCGGCCGGGTTGGCGGGTTCGCGTCGAGCGCGAGTTCGGAAGTCATCTAATGGACATCAGGATTGCATCGGACCAGTCGCGGCAGCGGGTTCACCGGGCCAACGCCACGGCGCCCCACGGCACCAGACACGCCGGGATCGGCGCGATTCCACACATATCAAACAGCAGGACGCGCCGCAGGAAACGGCGGCGACGGAACTACGGGGAGGTCGTCTACGTGGCCCGGCCAGGTGGTCCGGTTCGAAGCAGCGGGACGGTCGTCGGGGGCTGCATTGGCCGCAGAAACCGACGGGCTGCTGCATCCAGCCACGTGCAATGGTGTCTAGGGTAAGCCTTTGTCGCGCCAGTGTCCAGCCGGGCTGGGGCGAGGGCGGCATTGGCTAGAATCTGCGCACCCGACAACGCAAGCGAGGAAATGCCGTGTGGTATGTGATTGAAGGCTATGACGGCCAGGACGTGCTGGCACAGCGACTGCAGGCACGTCCGGAACACCTGGCGCGCCTGCACGCGCTGCGCGACGAAGGCCGCCTGCTGCTGGCCGGACCGTGCCCGGCAGTAGACAGCGAGGACCCGGGCCCGGCCGGCTTCAGTGGTTCGGTGGTGATCGCGCAGTTCGAGTCGCTCGTGCAGGCCCAGGCCTGGGCTGATGCCGACCCTTACGTAGCCGCGGGCGTCTACACCCATGTACAGGTGCGTCCGTTCCGCAAGGTCCTGCCGTGAACGCGGAGCGGATCGAGCGGATGCGTGACGCACTGCAGCAGGCGCTGGCCCCCAGCGTGCTGGAAATCGAAGACGACAGTCATCGTCATGCCGGCCACGCCGGTGCGCGCGATGGCCGCGGCCATTTCAACGTGCATGTGGTCAGTGAACGCTTCGCCGGACTGGGTCCACTGGCCCGGCATCGCGCGGTCTATGCCGCGCTGGGCGCGATGATGGAGACCGACATCCACGCGCTGTCCATTCGCGCATTGACCCCGTCAGAACAGGGCTGAGCCCTTGTCCCACACTGTCCTGGCGGGTCCGTCTGCGGGCCCGCCACAGACAGATTTCCATGTCCATTTCAGGACATTCGCCTAACGGACTGTTTACAAGCCCAGATGGAAACGCTTACATTCCGCGCCAATGCTGGTAGGTCCAAGCCGTGGAGGGCGGCTTCGTGAACAAGGCAGCTATCACAATCAAAGACGTCGCTCGCGAAGCCCGGGTCTCCGTGGCCACGGTTTCCCGCGCGCTCAACGGGCATGAGAATGTCGCCGAACCGGTCCGCCAGCTTGTGCTGGAGGTGGCCGCACGGCTGCGTTACACCCCGCACGCCGCCGCCCGCAGCCTCAGCAGCCGTCGCACCAATACGGTGGGCGTGGTACTGCCTGACCTGTACGGCGAATTCTTCTCCGAGCTGATGCGCGGCATCGACAACGTCGCCCGCAACCGCCGCCAGCACCTGCTGGTGTCCAGTTACCACGGTGACCAGGAGCAGCAGGGCGCTGCCCTGCGCGCCATGCGCGGCCGCGTCGACGGCCTGCTGGTGCTCTCGCCCTATGCGGAGAGCCCGGGATTCCTGACCGACAACCTGCCGCAGTCATTGCCAACGGTGTTGATCAACACCTATCTGCCCGGGCAGGACCACCCGGTGCTGAGCATCGATGACCATGCCGGTGCGATGGCGATGACCCGCCATCTGCTTGACGCGGGTCACCGCCGTATCGCTTTCATTTCTGGCCCGGACCTCAACTTCGACGCGCGCGAGCGCCTGCGTGGCTTCCGTGACGCGTTGGCGGCTTTCGGCAGTGACGCCGAAGGCATCGAGCTGCCCGGTGATTTCGACGAAGCTTCCGGCCATCGCGCCGGTCAGGAGTTGTTGGCAGCCGGAGCGCTGCCTGATGCCGTGTTCGCCGCCAACGACATGATGGCGCTGGGTTGCCTGTATGCGTTCACGCAGGCAGGTGTCCACGTTCCGTCCGACGTCGCCCTGGCCGGTTTCGATGACATTCCACTGGCGCGTTTCGTCCACCCGTCGCTGACCACCATGCAGGTCAGCATCGCCGAACTCGGCGATCGGGCCATGACGCGCCTGATGCAGTTGATGGACGGCACCTCCACGGATGGGACAGGGGACAAGCAGACCCTGGTTCCCCGCTTGATAGTTCGCGATTCCACCACTCCGCCATCCGGCCGTTGAAGCCGGAGGCGTTCCTTCTTTTTTGATTGATCGCAGGGACCGCGCAAGCGGTTACCGCCACCCGGAGATTGAGTTGATGATGCACACCACCTTCCGCACGCCGGCACGCCGGCTGCTGAGCACCGCACTGGTCAGCTGCCTGATGCTGGCTGCTGCTCCGAACGTCATGGCGCAGTCGGCCAATGCCAGCCTGCGCGGCCAGGTTTCCGGCGCGCAGGCCGGCGCCGAGGTGACCGCCACCAACGTGGCCACCGGCACCGTCCGTCGCGGTACCGTCCGTGCCGATGGAAGCTACTCGCTGATGGGCCTGGACCCGGGCACCTATGACGTGGTCGCCAACGGCCAGTCGCAGAAGGTCACCGTCACCGTGGCCTCGACCGCTACCCTGAACTTTGCCGGCGCTGCCAGCAGCACCCCGGGTACGACCGCAGCCACCAACCTGGACACTGTCAACGTCGTCGCGCCGACCCTGCTGCAGGAAGTGCGCACGTCCGAAGTCGGCAAGACCGTCAGCCTGCAGCAGATCCAGACCACCCCGCAGGTCTCGCGCAACTTCCTGGAGTTCGCCGACGCGGTGCCGGGCATGATCTTCACCCGCGACGCCAAGGGCAACACCTCGCTGCGCGGCGGTGCCACCAACTCCGACGGCACCAACGTCTACATCGACGGTGTGGGCCAGAAGAGCTACGTCAAGGGCGGCGGCGTGGCCGGTCAGTCCGGCAGTGCCGGCAACCCGTTCCCGCAGCTGGCCATCGGCGAGTACAAGGTCATCACCGGCAACTACAAGGCCGAGTACGGCCAGGTGTCCAGTGCAGCGGTCACGGCCGCGACCAAGTCGGGTACCAACGAGTTCAAGGGTGAAACCTTCTACCGTTATACCAACGACAGCATGCGCGCGATGACCCCGGCCGAGCGTCAGCCGGGCAAGGGCAAGGAGGATTCGGCCGAGAAGGAATACGGTTTCGCCCTGGGCGGCCCGATCGTCAAGGACAAGGCCCACTTCTTCGTGACCTATGAAGCCAAGCGCTTCGATCTGCCGGTGACCATCGCACCGCATGGTTCGGTGACCAACAAGGCCAACCGCGTCCCGGCTGATGCCCAGGCCGGCCTGGGCCCGGCCAGCCAGCCGTTCCAGCAGGACCTGATCTTCGCCAAGGTCGACTTTGAGCCGACCGACAACGATCGCCTGGAACTGACCTTCCAGGACCGTGATGAAACCCAGCAGCAGTTCTCGGACCAGACCGCGCCGATGCACGGCAAGGAAACCAAGAACACTGACCGTCGTTACGCGCTGCGCTGGAACCACAGCGGTGAGCGTTACTACAACGAGCTGATGGTTACCCACGAGGATTCGTTCAACAATCCCAAGCCGCTGAGCATGGGCAACGGTTTCAACTACACCGCGCCGGACGGCAAGAGCGAGGAGCGCGCCATCGTCTCGATCGGTGGTTCCTCGGCAATGTCGTCGCAGGTGAAGGGCCAGAAGGGCTGGTCGATCGAAGACAACCTGACCCTGGATGGCATCCAGTGGGCGGGCGACCACACCATCAAGATGGGTGCCAAGTACAAGCAGATCGACCTGTACGCCTCCGATGCGGCGCAGATCAATCCGCAGTTCTACTACACCATCGACAACCCGACCTTCCCGGACAGCATCCCGTACAAGGCACAGTTCGTGAAGCCGGTCACCGGCGTGTCCGGCGTGTCCGGCGAAGTGCGCTCGAAGGTGAAGCAGATCGGTCTGTTCATCCAGGATGACTGGCAGGTCAACGACCACCTGCAGCTGAACCTCGGCCTGCGCTGGGACTACGAGAAGAACCCGTCCTATCTGGACTTCGTGACCCCGCCGGAAGTGGTCAATGCGCTGTTCGCGCAGGATCCGCGTGCCGCCGCTGGCCAGAGCTACGCCGACACGCTGGCGCTGAGCGGCCTGAACATCAACGATTACATCAGCAACGGCCACAACCGCAAGGCATTCAAGAATGCCTGGCAGCCGCGCCTGGGTTTCTCGTATGACATCAATGCCGACGAGCAGCACGTGATCCACGGTGGTGCCGGTCGTTCCTACGACCGCGACCTGTTCGACTACCTGCAGCTGGAAACCACCAAGCTGGCCCTGCCGCAGCCGACGATCTACTTCCGCAATCCGGCAACCGGTCAGTGCTTCCAGGGCAACGCCGCGTGCTATGACTGGAATCCGAACCTGCTCAACGGTATCGGCAACCTCCAGAGTCTGGTCGGTTCGACCAGCAATGCAGGCCTGGAAGTCGACCTGCTGAACAACAATCTGAAGGTGCCCTACGCTGACCAGTTCAGCCTGGGCATGAGCAACCAGATCGGCGACTGGCTGACCGACGCCACCATCTCGCGCACGCTCACCTATGACGGCTTCGCCTTCACCCTGGGCAACCGCTACCCGACCGGCAACTTCTTCGACGATCCGCGTCTGTGCGGTGGCACCGAAGCCGGTCTGGGTCAGGCGTGGAGCTGCAACGTGCCGGGCTTCGGCAGCCTGATCATCGGCCAGCAGGGCATCAAGACCCGTGCTACCCAGATCCTGTTGTCGGCGCAGAAGCCGTTCACCCAGGAAAGCGGCTGGGGCACCTCCATCGCCTATACCTGGACCACCGCCCGCCACAACCGTGACATCAACGAGCACTACGCGTTCGACCGTGGCGTGATCGGTGACTACCCGACCATCCGCTCCAACGGCGCGCCGCGTCACCGCCTAGTGGTGACCGGTTCGTATGCGGGCTTCTGGGGCATCACCTTCGGTGGCAAGATCACCCTGGCCACCCCGACCGCGATCAACGACTGGTACGGCGTGCCGCAGGCCAATGGTTTCGACCTGCCGACCCCGATGGCGGCGGTTCCGGGTGGCAACGGCAAGTTCCTGCTGGGTGGCAAGATCTTCGGTTATCGCTCGGTCGACCTGCAGGCGACGAAGACGTTCAAGATGCCGGGCGATACCGAGCTGTATGCGCGTATCGACATCATCAATGTGTTCAACTTCGACAATTTCTCGAACTACAACTACTACAAGAATGGCAAGTTGACCGCGAGCTACAACGAGACCGGCGACATCGTCGGTACGCCGCGCCAGGTCAAGGCCGAAGTGGGCTTCCGCTTCTAAGCCCGGATGGATGCATGACCCCGATGCCGCCGCTCCGCCGGCGGCATCGGTCGCGTGAAAACGGCAATGGCCGGCCCTGCGCCGGTCCATTGCCCATGCCGCTGCCGGTCAGGGGGCATCGGCATGGGCAGTGATCGCGGTGTCAAACCACGTTTTTCGTGGTTTTTTAAGAACGCACCTTGTAAACGATTTCAGATCATTGGACGGTATGCTTTCCCATCGATCAGACCACCGGAGAAATCGCGCCATGCAGGCACGTCATCTGTTGTCCGCCGCAGCGTTGAGCCTGGCCATGGCCGCCTGCCAGCCGGCCCAGCAGGAGCCTGCCAAGCCGCGGCCGCCGGTGATCCTGATCGAGGCCGATACACCGCCGCGGCCGATGAAACCTGAGCTGCCGCCGCTGTTCGATGACATCGAGCGCCGCACCTTCCAGTTCTTCTGGGATACCACCAACGAGATCAATGGCCTGACCCCGGACCGCTATCCGTCGCGGCCGTTCGCCAGCATCGCCTCGGTCGGCTTCGCACTGACCGCGTATCCGATCGGCATCGAGAACGGCTGGGTCAGCCGCAACCAGGCGATCGACCGCACCCTGACTACCCTGAAATTCTTCCGCGACGTGCCGATGGGCCCGCAGCGTACCGGCAAGGCGGGCTACAAGGGCTTCTATTACCACTTCCTGGACATGCAGGAAGGCCGTCGCTACGACAGCTGGGTCGAACTGTCCTCGGTGGATACCGCGCTGCTGATGATGGGGGTGCTGTTCGCGCAGTCGTACTACGACGGTGACGATCCGCGCGAGAAGGAAATCCGCCAGATCGCCGACACGTTGTACAAGAAGGTCGACTGGCCCTGGCTGCAGCAGCGTGCGCCGCTGATCTCGATGGGCTGGTTCCCCGAGAGCGGTTTCATCGACCACGACTGGATGGGCTACAACGAGGCGATGATGGTCTACATCCTTGCCCTGGGTTCGCCGACGCACCCGGTCAGCCCGGATGCGTGGACGGTGTGGACGCGCACCTATGACAACGACTGGGGGGTCTACCAGGGCCAGGAATACCTGTCCTTCGGCCCGCTGTTCGGCCACCAGTACAGCCACGTCTGGATCGACTTCCGCGACATCCAGGACGCCTACATGCGCGAGCGCGGCAGTACCTACTTCCTCAACAGCCGCTCGGCCGCACTTGCCCAGCGTGAGTACGCCATCGCCAACCCGATGCAGTGGAAGGATTACGGCGAGAACGTCTGGGGCCTGACCGCCAGCGATGGCCCGCAGAACACCACGCAGGAATACCGTGGCGAGCAGCGCCAGTTCCGCCATTACTCTTCGCGCGGCGCTGGCCTGCGCGAGAACTTCGATGACGGCACCATCGCTCCGACCGCCGCGATCGCGTCGGTGGTGTTCGCGCCGGAACAGGTGATCCCGGCCACGCTGGAGATGCACAAGCGCTACGGCGATTACATCTATTCCAGCTACGGCTTCCTGGATTCGTTCAATCCCAGCTTCAACTACGACATCCCGATCAAGACCGGTCGCGTGGTGCCGGATCGTGGCTGGGTCGCCAGCGACTACATTGCCATCGACCAGGGGCCGATCCTGACCATGATCGCCAACTACCGCAATGATTTCGTCTGGGAAGTGATGAAGAAGAACCCGTACATCCGCAAGGGCCTGGAGCGGGCGGGGTTCAGTGGTGGCTGGCTGGCGCCGGAAGGTTCGTTCCAGCCGCTGGAACTGCAGAAAGACGAAAAGGCCGCGGCGGCACGCGCGGTGGGTATCGCCGAATCACGCGCGGCTGCCGCGCAGGAACAGAAGAACAATGCCAACCGCAACACAGGCCAGGGCAAGTAACCCGATGCCGAACTGGATCGACCGTCTGCGCCGCTGGACACTGCCAGCCCTGGCCGCACTGGCCGTGGCCGGCTGCGCCCGCACCGAACCGGGCACCACCACTGTGCGCTTCTGGGCAATGGGCCGGGAAGCCGAGGTGGTCAGCGAACTGATCCATGAGTTCGAAGCCGAGAACCCGGGCATCAAGGTGGACGTGCAGAACATCCCGTGGACCGCTGCGCACGAAAAGCTGCTGACCGCGTTCGCCGCCGACGGCCTGCCGGACGTGTGCCAGCTCGGCAACACTTGGGTGCCGGAGTTCGCCGAGCTCGATGCGCTGACCCCGTTGCAGCCGTTCGTCGATCGCTCTGCCGTGGTCGATGAGAATGATTATTTCCAGGGCATCTGGGACACCAACGTGATCCACGGCGAGCTGGTGGGCGTGCCGTGGTATGTCGATACACGCCTGATCTACTACCGCAAGGACCTGCTGGCCAAGGCCGGCTACGACCACCCGCCGCGCACGTGGCAGGAGTGGGATGAGCAGATGGCAGCGATCAAGCGCATGCAGGGCCCGAACCGCTATGCGGTGCTGATGCCGATCAACGAGTTCGAGCAGCAGCTGTCGCTGGCACTGCAGCAGCCCGATCCGCTGCTGCGCGATGATGACACCCGCGGCAACTTCAGCAGCCCCGGCTTCCGCCGCACGCTGGCGTTCTACGCCAACATGTTCGAGCAGGGCTGGGCGCCGAAGATGTCCGAGACGCAGATCTCAAACGTCTGGGATGAGTTCTTCCGCGGCTTCAACGTCTTCTACATTTCCGGCCCATGGAACATCCGCGAGTTCAAGAAGCTGCAGCCGAAGGAACTGGAAGGGCAGTGGGGCACCGCAGCGCTGCCGGGGCCGGAGGGTCCGGGCGCGGGCATCGCCGGTGGCACCAGCCTGGTGATCTTCCGCAAGTCGCAGCAGAAGGAGGCGTCGTGGAAGCTGATCGAGTTCCTGTCGCGCCCGCAGATCCAGGCACGTTTCCATTCGATCATCGGCGACCTGCCGCCGCGCCGCAGCACGTGGAGTGCGCCGTCGCTGGCCAACGATCCGCTGGCCGCAGCGTTCCGTGACCAGCTGGAGCGGGTCAAGCCGACGCCGAAGGTGCTCGAATGGGAGCGCATCGTGCAGGAAATGCGCATCGTCACCGAGAAGGTGGTGCGCGGTGGCCTGCCGCAGGACAAGGCCGTCGAAGAACTCGACCAGCGCGTGGACAAGGTGCTGGCAAAGCGCCGCTGGATGCATGAACAACAACGCCTGCGGCAGCGCGTTCCGTCGCCGCAATCGAGCAGTGCCGTGGCCGCCGGGAGCGCGCAATGAAACGTACTTCACTCGCCGGCTGGATTTTCGCCGGTCCCTCGCTGATCGTGCTGGGCGTGTTCTTCGGCCTGCCGGTGGCTTCGGCGCTGGCGCTGAGCGTGACCGACTTCGACCTGTATGCCCTGGCTGACAGCAGCAACCTGCGCTTTGTCGGCCTCGGCAACTACATCGATCTGCTGCAGACACCGATGTTCTGGAAGTCGCTGTGGAATACCACTTACTTCGTGTTGATCGGCGTGCCCTTGTCGATCGGCGTGTCGCTGGGCGCGGCAATGCTGCTGAATGCGCCGGCCGCACGCTTCAAGGCGTTGTTCCGCACCGCGCTGTTCGCGCCGGTGGTGACCACGCTGGTGGCGGTGGCGGTGATCTGGCGCTACCTGTTCCATACCAGCTACGGCCTGGTGAACTACGGCCTGGGCCATCTGGGCATCAGTCCGATCGACTGGCTGGGTGATCCCAACTGGGCGATGCCGACCATCATGCTGTTCGCGGTGTGGAAGAACTTCGGCTACAACATGGTGATCTTCCTGGCCGGCCTGCAGGCGATCCCGCATGACCTGTACGAGGCCGCGCGCATCGACGGTGCCTCGCGCTGGAAGCAGTTCCTGCACATCACCCTGCCGATGCTCGGCCCGGTGCTGCTGGTGGTCGGCGTGATCACTGTGTCCGGCTACTTCCAGCTGTTCGCCGAACCCTACGTGATGACCCGCGGCGACCCACTGCAGAGCACCGTCAGCGTGCTGTATTTCATGTTCGAGGAAGGCTTCAAGTGGTGGAACCTGGGACGCGCCTCCGCCGTGGCGTTCCTGCTGTTCCTGATCATCCTGGCGGTGACCACCGTGATGCTGCGTTTCGGCCGCAAGAGGCAGTTGGTATGAGTCGTGAAATCGGCCAGTCGCGCTGGTACCCGTGGTTGATCAATGGTGTGTTGCTGGTGCTGGCCCTGGTCAGCCTGGCACCGCTGTTGTGGATGCTCTCGGTCTCGTTCATGCCGCAGGGCGAGGCCAGCCATTTCCCGCCGCCGCTGCTGCCTTCCAGCATCACCACGCACAACTACCATGAGCTGTTCGCGCGCACTGGCATGGGCGGCAACTTCGCCAACAGCCTGCTGGTGTCGCTCGGCATCACGGTCGGTTCGCTGCTACTCAACACCATGGCCGGCTACGCGTTCGCCAAGCTCAACTTCGTCGGCCGCGAGCGCCTGTTCCAGGTACTGATGGCGGCGCTGGTGATTCCGGCGCAGGTGGCGATGCTGCCGCTGTTCCTGCTGATGAAGCAGCTGGGCCTGGTCAACAGCTTCGGTGGCGTGATCGTGCCAGCGCTGGCCAGCGTGTTCGGCATCTTCCTGGTACGCCAGTACGCGCGTTCCATCCCGGACGAACTGCTGGAAGCGGCGCGCATCGACGGGGCAGGGGAGCTGCGCATCTTCTTCCAGATTGTGCTGCCGATGCTGAAGCCGGTGCTGGTGACCCTGGCGATCTTCACCTTCATGGGCGCATGGAACGATTTCATGTGGCCATTGATCGTGCTGACCGACCAGGAGCACTACACTTTGCCGGTGGCGCTGGCCACCCTCTCGCGCGAGCACATCATGGACGTGGAAATGATGATGGCTGGCGCGGTGGTCACCGTGGTCCCGGTGCTGGCGCTGTTCCTGGTGCTGCAGCGGTACTACATCCAAGGTCTGTTGCTGGGGAGCGTCAAGGGATGAAGCGAGCGATCGCCGTTGGACTGGGCCTGTTGTGGACTTCCCTGGCGATCGCCGCACCTCCGGCGCTGCCGGCACCGAAGGTGCTGGACGACTTCGACGACATCGCAGCCTGGACGCTTGTGCTGTCCGATCAGGTCAGCGGTTCGCTGCGCCCGGTCAGTGGCGCCGGTGGTGGCCGCGCGCTGTGCCTGGACTATGACTTCCACGATGTCTCCGGCTACGTCGGCATCCGCCGCGCGCTGAACATCGAATACCCGGTCAATTACCGCTTCGGATTCCAGCTGCGTGGCGAATCGCCGGGCAACGACCTGCAGTTCAAGCTGATCGATGCCAGCGGCGACAACGTCTGGTGGGTCAACCGGCCCGGCTACAGCTTCCCCAAGGCGTGGACGCCGGTCGAGTACCGCCGCCGCCAGATCGACAAGGCGTGGGGTCCCTCGCCCGAGAAGGAGATGGCACGAAGCGCCGCCGTCGAGTTCACGATCTACAGCAAGGTCGGTGGCCGCGGCACGGTGTGCTTCGACAAGCTGACCCTGCAGGGCCTGCCGCCGCAGGATGATTCGGCGTTGGTGCCATCGGTGATTGCCGATACGGCCACCGCGCTGCAGGACCGTATGATCGACGGCAAGAGCGACACGTTCTGGATCAGCGGTGGCGTCAAGCAGCAGACCATCAGCCTGGACCTGCACAAGAGCCGCGAGATCGGCGGTGTAGTGATCGATTGGCTGCCGAACCTGGAAGCCAATCGCTACACCGTGCGGACGTCCGAGGATGGCCGGGACTGGCGCACTGTGCGCGAGGTGACCGGCGGTGCGGGGGGGCGCGATTGGCTGGCGCTGCCGGATACCGACGCGCGCTACGTGCGTTTCGATCTGCGCGATGGCCCGAACTGGCGCTATGGCATCCGTGACATCGCACTCAAGCCGCTGGCGTTCGCCGCCACGCCCAATGCCTTCCTGTCCTCGGTGGCCGCCGATCTGCCGCGTGGCTCGTTGCCGCGTGCCTATGTGGGCGAACAGCCGTACTGGACCCTGCTCGGCCTCGATGGTGGCCAGGAGCAGGCGCTGATCAGCGAAGATGGCGCGCTGGAGCCGGCCAAGGGCAGCTTCAGCATCGAGCCGTTCATCCGCCTGGACGGCAAGCTGCTGGACTGGTCGAAGGTCGCCATCACCCAGTCGCTGCAGGATCACTACCTGCCGATCGCCACCGTCGACTGGGTGCATGAGAAGGCCGGGCTTTCGGTGACCAGTTTCGTGCAGGGCACGCCCGAGCGCGCGCAGCTGATCGGCCGCTACCGGCTGAGCAATCCAGACAAGGTCGCCCACGAGTACACCCTGGCGCTGGCAATCCGTCCGTGGCAGGTCAACCCGCCCACCCAGTTCCTCAACACCGTCGGTGGTTTCAGCCGCATCGATGCACTGGATGTGGGCGAACAGCTGGTTCGGGTCAACGGTGAGCCGCGCATCTATCCGCTGCAGGTGCCGGATGCGCGCTTTGCCAGTACGTTCGATGGCAAGCTTGATGCGATGCATCTGGAAAGCGGCAAGTACCCGGCCACGACCGCAGTGAAGGACAGCACCGGCATGGCGTCGGGTGCGCTGATGTACACGATCAAGCTCGAGCCCGGCCAGAGCCGCGAAGTGGCGGTGGTGCTGCCGCAGACCGGTGGCTGGGCGCCGCAGGCGCTGGACGTGGCCAGGGCGCAGGCGCAGGTGGCCGATCAATGGCGGCAGAAGCTGGGCGTGGTCTCGCTGCAGGTGCCGGCTGCGGGCCAGGCACTGGTCGATACCCTGCGCACGGCCGTCGCGCACATGCTGATCTCGCGGGTTGGCCCACGCCTGCAGCCGGGCACGCGCTCGTACGCGCGCAGCTGGATCCGCGATGGCGCGATGATTTCCGAGGGCCTGCTGCGCATGGGGCGCAGCGATGCCGTGCGTGACTACATCAACTGGTATGCGCCGTACCAGTTCGAGAACGGCAAGGTGCCGTGCTGCGTCGACGCGCGCGGCAGCGACCCGGTACCGGAGAACGACAGCCATGGCGAACTGATCTACAGCATTGCCGAGTATGGACGCTACACCGGCGACAGCACGTTCACCGAGCTGATGTGGCCGCACGTGCAGGGCGCCTACAACTACATGGAGCAGCTGCGCGCCAGCGAGCGCACCGAGGAGAACCGCGCGCGCAATCCTGCCTTTTACGGCATGATGCCGGCCTCGATCAGCCACGAAGGCTATTCGGCCAAGCCGATGCATTCGTACTGGGATAATTTCTGGGCGTTGCGCGGCTACAAGGACGCGGCATCGCTGGCGGCCCAACTGGGCAAGGTCGAGGCGATGCAGATCGCCGGATCGCGTGACCAGTTCCGTGATGACCTGCAGGCCTCGCTGCTGTCGGCGATGCAGCAGCACGACATCGACTACCTGCCGGGCTCGGCCGAGCTGGGCGATTTCGATGCGACCTCGACCACCATCGCGCTGGCGCCGGGCGGCGAGCAGGGCCGACTGCCCCAACAGGCGCTGGAGGCGACCTTCGAGCGCTACTGGAAGGAGTTCGTGGCCCGCCGCGACGGCAAGCGTGAGTGGAAGGACTACACCCCGTACGAGTGGCGCAACGTGGCGGCGTTCGTACGCCTGGGCTGGCGTGACCGCGCCTGGCAGGCCACCGAGTTCTTCTTCAGGGACCGTGCGCCGCAGGCCTGGAACCAGTGGGCCGAGGTGGTCTCGCGCACGCCGCGCAAGCCGTTCTTCGTCGGTGACCTGCCGCACGCCTGGGTAGCCTCGGACTTCGTGCGCTCGGCCTTGGACATGTTCGCGTACAGCCGTGACATGGACGATGCGCTGGTGCTGGCCGCCGGCATTCCGAGCGCCTGGCTGCAGGGCGAGGGCATCGCCGTGCAGGGCCTGCGCACGCCGCAGGGCCAGCTCAACTACCGCCTGCAGCGCAGCGACAAGCAGCTGGTGCTGGAGGTGCAGCCGGGCCTGGTGCCACCGCTCGGTGGCGTGGTGTTGCCGTGGCCGTACGCCGGTGATCCGGGCGAGGCGACCATCAATGGCGAAGCGGCCGAATGGGTCAACAAGGAACTGCACGTGCACCAGCTGCCGGCGCGGGTCGAGATCGATGTACCGAGCGCGGTGCGCCGCGCCGAGCGCAAGGGGCAGTAACGATGAAGCAGCAGGGGGCAAGAGTGCGCACGATCGTGCGCGCCCTGGGGCTGGCCACTGCATTGGCACTGCCGGGCGCCGCGATGGCGGCCGATCCAGCCGCCGGGGCAGCGGCTGATGTCGCCACCGCGCCAGGCATGAGCATGGTCACCTTCAATCTGCATCATGACCGCGAGGACTGGCCACGCCGGCGCCGCACCATCCTGGCCGAACTCAAGCGCCTGCAGCCGGATGCGGTTGCCCTGCAGGAGGTGATCCAACGCCGCAACGTGCGAAACCAGGCGCAATGGCTGGCCAGCCAACTTGGTTACAAGTACGTGTTCGTGTCCACCGATGCGGTCGGCGCGCCCAAGCGCTACGGCAATGCGCTTCTGACCCGGCGGCCGATCCTTGCCCAGGGGGATCATCTGCTGCAGCCCCTGGACGACTACCGCACCGTGGCCCACCTGCGCATCGACGTCGATGGCACGCCGGTAAACGTCTACGCCACGCATCTGAACGAGCGCAGTGATGAGAGCGGACAACGCATCCGTCGCAGCCAGGTCGAGGACCTGCTGCGCTTCATCAGCGCGACGTCGGCGGGCGCACCGGTGGTGATCGCAGGTGACTTCAATGCACTGGTGGATGCCGGCGATCTGAGCGAGCTCCGCAGCCACTACGGCGACAGTTACGGCAGCGTGCACGTCAACACCGATCTGTCCGGGGTCAGTACGCTCAACCGCCACTATTACCAGGCGCCGTCGCGGATCGACCACATCTTCTTCCAGCAGGACGAGATGGTCGCGCGCGAGGCGAAGATCCTGTTCGACCAGCCCGACGACAGCGGTCGCTGGGCCTCGGACCACTACGGCGTGTGGACCCGCCTGCAGTTCGCGCCGAAACCCTGACGGGACACGCTTGGGTAGGTGCCAACCTTGGTTGGCACGGGCGTGTCCGCGTGCACTCGATCAACGGCGCCAACCAAGGTTGACCTCTACCAAAGCGGTGGCCGTGCGCGGGTTGTGCCCTGGTGGGTGCCAACCTTGGTTGGCACGGAGGTGTCCGCTGGCGACCGACCCACGGCGCCGACCAAGGTCGGCCTCTACCAGTGCGCTGTGCGTGCATCAGGTGGGTGCCAACCTTGGTTGGCACGGTTCGGCCCGAAGCGCAAACAAAAACGGCGGGGATCATTGATCCCCGCCGTTTCGCTTTCACGCTATCAAGGAGCGATCAGTTCGCCGGCGGCGTGCGCTTGGCGGCCTCTTCGTCTTCTTCATCAGCCTTGGCTTCTGCAGCCTGGGCTGCAGCGTCGGCATGGCCATCGGCGACCGGATCGATCGACGGCGTCACCACCGCATCAGCGCTCGGGGCGGCGGCTTCGATCGGTGCGGCTTCGACCGCCACCGGAGCGACCGGCTGTTCCACGATCGGCGCAGTCTCGACGATCGGCGTGGCTTCAACGGCCGGGGCGGCCTCCACCACCGGGGCACTCTCACTGGCCACCGGCTTGGTTTCAACCACCGGGGTTGCTTCAACCACCTGCGGCTTCGATTCCACGACCGGCGCGGCCTCGACTGCGACCGGCTTCGCTTCGATCACCGGAGCGGCTTCAACCACCGCGGCCGTTTCAACCACAACCGGCTTTACTTCGATGGCCGGCGCAGCAGCGTCCACCACCGGAGTGGCGTTGGCGACCGGTGCGGCAGCGGCGACCGGCTGGACCGGGGTCGCGGCGTCGATGGCATCGAGCATGCTGGTCTGCACCGGCGAGGACACGGCTTCGGTCTTCGCCGCAGCTGCGACCGGGGCCTGCACTTCAGCCACGACCGGGGCGGCGGCTTCGACCACGGCGCTGCTCACCACCGCGACCGGCGCGGCGACAACGGCGGCGGAAGCACGGGCCGGCTTCTCGGCGTCGACAGCGGCGGGTTCGACTTCGTCATCGAAGTCGAACTCCGGCTGCGAACGCGTGGGCTGCACAGCCGCGACCAGCGCAATGCCGGCAGTGCTGTCGATGTTCGGCTCGGCGCTGTCGGCGTCATCACCGTCATCACCCTCGTCCTGGTCATCACCCAGGGCGTCGCTGCCGGCGGCGTTCTCGGCGCCACCGCGGCGACGACGACGGCCACCACGACGGCCACGGCGACGGCGGGTTGCGCCTTCGCCAGCCTGCTCGCCATTGGCGTCGGTTGCAGCCTCTTCACCGGCAACTGCAACCACGTCGGTCGCACTGGCCGCATTGGCAGCGGTGTCGACCGGTGCGGCCGCTTCCACCGGGGCGACCGGGGCGGTGGCTTCCTGCGCGTTCACCCCATTGGCGGCGACGGCCGTAGCGGCTACGGCTGCAGCTGCGGTCACGGCTTCGGCAGGTGCTTCGGCGGCATTGCGCTGCGGCTTCTCGGCCGGCTTGTCACCGTCCTGCTGCTGCGGGCGCGGCTGCTTGGGCTGCTTCAGCTTCGGCTGCTGCTGGTTCTGGCCCTGCTGCTCGTTGCGCGGCTTGTTCTGCTGCTGCGGCGGCTGCTGGCCATCCTTGTGCTGCGGCTCCTTCTGCTTGCCCTGCTGCGGCTGCTGCTGCGCATTGCCATTGTTGCCGTTGCGGCCGTCCTTGCGCTGCTCGCCGCGGTCCTTGCGGTTGCCGCCATCCTTCTGCTGCTGCGCGTTGCCATTGCCACGATTGTCGTCGCGACGGTCCTTGCGGTCCTTGTTGCGATCCTTGTTGCGGTCCTTGCGACCGCCGTCCTGCTGCTGGCGTGCAGCCGGGGCGGCCGGTGCCGGCGCGGGCGCCGGTTCGCCACCGAACACGCGCTTGAGCCAACCGATCACGCCGCCCGCCGGGGCCGGCGCAACAGGCGCTGCAGCGACCGGGGCCGGAGCGGCCGCGGCCGGCTCCACTTCCTCGCGCACCGGGGCCGGGGAAGTGTGCTTGACCTGGGTCACCGCCGGCGGCGGGATGTTCAGCTGGCCCTTGGTCAGCGCGTGCACCGGCAGCTTGCGCGGGGTGCCGCGCTGGTAGCTGGGCTTGCTGCTTTCTTCACCCAGCTCGTTCTCGCGCAGGCGGGTCACGGTGTAGTGCGGGGTGTGCAGCTGCTCGTCGGCGACGATCACGATCGGCGCCTCGTGGCGCTGTTCGATCTCGCGCAGGGCGCTGCGCTTCTCGTTCAGCAGGTAATTGGCGATCTCCACCGGGGCCTGCACCAGCACCTGCCCGGTGTTCTCCTTCATCGCATGCTCTTCAGCCACGCGGATGATCGACAGCGACAGCGACTCGACGCTGCGCATGCGGCCGTGGCCGTCACAACGCGGGCAGACGATCTGGCTGGACTCGCCCAGGCTCGGGCGCAGGCGCTGGCGGCTCATTTCCAGCAGGCCGAAGCGCGAGATGCGGCCGACCTGCACGCGCGCGCGGTCGTACTTCAGCGCGTTGGCGAGGCGGTTCTCGACTTCGCGCTGGTGCTTGTTGGAGGCCATGTCGATGAAGTCGATCACCACCAGGCCGCCCAGGTCACGCAGGCGCAGCTGGCGGGCCACTTCCTCGGCCGCTTCCAGGTTGGTCTGGAACGCGGTGTCCTCGATATCGCTGCCCTTGGTGGCACGCGAGGAGTTCACGTCGACCGCGGTCAGCGCTTCAGTCTGGTCGACCACGATCGAGCCGCCCGACGGCAGGCGCACGTTGCGCTCGTAGGCGCCTTCGATCTGCGATTCGATCTGGAAGCGGTTGAACAGCGGAATGTCGTCCTTGTAGTGCTTGAGCTTGCGCAGGGTCTGCGGCATCACCTGCTGCATGAATTCGCGGGCGTGCTCGTACATCTCCTCGGTGTCCACCAGGATCTCGCCGATGTCGGCGCGCAGGTAGTCACGCAGGGCGCGCACGATCAGGCGCGATTCCTGGTAGATCAGGAACGGGGCGGGCTTGCTCAGTGCCGCTTCGGCAATGGCGCGCCAGACATTGAGCAGGTAGTCCAGGTCCCACTGCAGCTCTTCCGCATCGCGGCCGACGCCGGCGGTACGGATGATCACGCCCATGTCGTCGGGGATGTTCAGCTTGTCCAGGGCGTCCTTCAGCGCGGCCCGGTCTTCGCCTTCGATGCGGCGCGACACGCCGCCGGCGCTGGGCGAGTTCGGCATCAGCACCATGTAGCGGCCGGCCAGCGAAATGAACGTGGTCAGGGCGGCGCCCTTGTTGCCACGCTCTTCCTTGTCGACCTGGACGACGATCTCCTGGCCTTCCTTCAGCAGCTCGCGGATGCCGGCCTTGTTGTGGTCGACACCGGCCTGGAAGTAGTCGCGGGAGATTTCCTTCAGCGGCAGGAAGCCATGGCGGCCACCGCCGTACTCGACGAAGGCCGCTTCCAGCGAGGGCTCGATGCGGAAGATCCGGCCCTTGTAGATGTTGGACTTCTTCTGTTCCTTCGACGGCTGTTCGATGTCGATGTCATACAACGACTGGCCATCCACGATGGCAACACGCAGCTCTTCAGCCTGCGTGGCGTTGATCAGCATTCGCTTCATTGTTGCGTTCCTCGCAAGCGGCTACCGCGCGGAACGCCATGGGGTTTCGCCTCTGGACACGGCTCGCCGCCCATTCGCGCAAGCGCGGGGAGGGCGGCTTGGGTTTCCAGCGCTACGACACCACGGCAGGCCGCGGGAGCGCTTCACTCTTATGGTTTTTGGGTGTTGCAGGGCCGCAGGCAGCTGTCAGCCAGGCTGGAGCGCCACGCGGGACATGTTCAGCACGGTTGCGTGTCAGGCATCCGGCGATGGCCGGGAAGGCCGGTGAGCCGCTAACATGGCCGCCCCGCGGGCGGTGGTCGCGCACTGTGCCGGATTCGTCGGAAGCTGGGCTTCTGGCCCTGAGTAACTTCCAACGAAATCAATCCCTTATCTCGCCCCCCGAGTGTAACAGAATAAACAGCCTGATGACCGCCCAAGACCCCACCAAGCCCGCTGGCGACAAGCCTTCCGTGCGCATGATCACCGTTCCCGCCGACCGCGCCGGCCAGCGCCTGGACAACTTCCTGCTCGGCCAGCTGAAGGGGGCCCCGCGCAGCCTGGTCTACAAGCTGGTGCGCAGTGGCCAGGTGCGGGTCAACGGTGGCCGCGCCAAGGCCGAGCGCAAGCTGGAGGCGGGCGACGAAGTGCGCGTGCCGCCGGTTCGTCTCACTGAAGAGGGAGACAAGGTGGGTCCCCCGGAGGCATTCATGCGCCGGCTGGAGCAGGCCATCGTCTTCGAGGACGCGCGCCTGCTGGCCCTGAACAAGCCCACCGGCGTGGCCAGCCACGGCGGCAGCGGCATCAGCTTCGGCGCCATCGAGACCCTGCGCGCGCTGCGCCCGGGGCAGACCCTGGAGCTGGTCCACCGGCTGGATCGCGACACCTCGGGCCTGCTGATCGTGGCCAAGAAGCGCTCGGCGCTGAGCGAACTGCAGGCGCTGCTGCGTGAAGACCACGGCGCCGGCATCCGCAAGCGCTACCTGACCCTGCTGGCCGGGCGCATGCCCGACGGGGTGATGACGGTCGATGCGCCGCTGCATGTCGGCCTGCGCCAGGGCGGCGAGCGCCATGTGCAGGTCAACGCGATCGGCAAGGAATCGATCAGCCACTTCCGGGTGCTGGAGCGCCGCGGCGGCCATTCCTATTGCGAGGTGCGCATCGAGACCGGCCGTACCCACCAGATCCGCGTGCATGCCCAGCACCTGGGTCATCCGGTGGCCGGCGACGACAAATACGGCGATCCGGCGGTCAACAAGCGGCTTCGTGAGCAGATCGGGCTGAAGCGTCTGTTCCTGCACGCGGCCTCGCTGGAGTTCGCGCTGGACGACGGCAAGAGCCCGTATGTGCTGAACGCGCCGCTGGCCGATGAGCTGGTCGAGGCGCTGGATCGCCTCCGCTGACAATGGCCGGGTAGCGCCGGGGCATGCCCGGCCGCTACCTTGTTCGGGTAGATCCACGCCATGCGTGGATGCGCCCTTCTGGGCCGTTCACCACTTGAACAGCACCAGGCTGATCGCCAAGGTGCCCATGCCGGCCACCAGGCCATATACCGTCTCGTGGCCCTTGGCATAGCGCTTGGCTGCCGGCAGCAGCTCGTCCAGCGCCAGGAACACCATCACGCCGGCGATCAGTCCGAACACCCAGCCAAACGTGGCGTGCGACAGCGATCCTGACAACAGCCAGTAGCCCAGCGCCGCGCCCACCGGCTCAGCCAGGCCGGACAGCAGGCTGGCACTGAACGCGTAGAGCTTGTTCTGGGTGGCGAAGTACACCGGCACCGCGATCGCGATGCCCTCGGGAATATTGTGGATGGCGATGGCGAACGCCAGCGGCATGCCCACCGACGGGCTTTCCAGCGTAGCGAAGAAGGTCGCCAGGCCTTCCGGGAAATTGTGCGCGGTGATCGCCACCGAGGTCAGCAGCGCGACCCGCTTCAGGTACTCGCGACTGTTTTCGCGGAATGCAGGGTCCTGTTTGTCCAGGCTGTCATGCGGATTGGGAATGAAGTGATCGATCAGCACGATCACGATCACGCCGGCCAGGAAGGCCAAGGTGCCGTAGGTGAAGCCGGTCCGCTCGCCATAGGCCAGGGCGAACGATGCGATGGACTTGTTGAGGATTTCCGATAGCGACACGTAGACCATCGCGCCGCCGGCGAAGGCCAGGCCGAACGCCAGCAGGCGCGGATTGGGGCGGCGCGAGAACAGCACCAGCAGGCTGCCGATGGCAGTGGCCAGACCGGCCGCGAGGGTGACCGCCAGTGCGATCCAGACATTTTCGGGGGGAATCTGCAGCATGTACCGACGCGGTCCTGGTCAACAGACAGCCGCCCCGGATGAGCCCGGGGCGGGGAGGGCGAGGCGGGCGTCGGCTGGCCTCGTCGGGGCGCGCGCGATCAGCCGCCGCGGCGCAGGCGTTCTTCGATGGCGAAGCACTGATCGGGCTTCGGCTGCGGCGGGTTGAAGCTGACCGGTACCTGGATGGTGGCCGGCACGGCAGCGCCGTTGCGGGTGGCAGCCTTGAACTGCCAGCCCTGAACGGCCGTTTTGGCCAGTTCGTCCAGCTGCGGGTTGCCGGCGCCGGTCAACAGGGCGACCTCGCTTGGCTTGCCGTCGGTGCCGATGGTCACCTTGAAGGTGCTGGTGCCGCCTACGCCCATGCAGGCCAGTTCAAGCGGGTACTGCGGTGGCGGCGTCTTCACCGCGGCTACTTCGGTCGGCGGCGGCGGCGGTGGTGCCGGCGGTTCCGACGGGCCACAGCCGGCCAGGCCGGTCGCAGCAATCAGGGACAGGCTCAGCAAGCGTACGTTCATGGCAGTTGCTCCGTCAGGGCCGAAGTCTTCGCAGCGCAGATGAAGTCGTTCTCGCTCAGGCCGCCCACGTCGTGGGTGGAAAAGCGCACCACAGCGCGGTCGTAGTGCACGCCCAGGTCCGGATGGTGGTCCTCGCGGTGGGCAATCCAGGCCAGCGCGTTCACGAAGGCCATGGTGGCGTAGTAATCCTTGAAGCGGAAGGTGCGCGTCAGGGCCTGTCCGCCCTCGCTCAGCTCCCAGCCGGGAATCTGCGGCAGCAGTTCGGCCAGGCGGGCTTCGCCGAGCTTGTGGTCGCTGCCTTTGCGCGGCACGCAACGGGCCTGGGCCAGTGGAATCAGGTCGGCCATGGGAATCTCCACCTCGTGTTGACTGAACAATGCGCCAGACGGTGTATAAATCGAATGAGCGGCTGACGCTTACTTGGCTAGAATAGCCTGATGATCCAGATCTCCGACACTGCCCAGACCCATTTCCGCAAGCTGATCGAACGCGAGGGCGTGCCCGGCATGGGTGTGCGCTTGAGCGCGGTCGATCCCGGCACCCCGCGCGCCGACGCCCGGCTGGAGTTCGCCGAACCGACCGACCTGCTTGGCGACGAGTGGGCGGTGGACTGCGATGGTTTCACGCTCTACGTTGATGCCGGCAGCGTCGGTTGGCTCGATGGCGCCGAGATCGACATCGTCGCCGGCAGTGCCGGTACCCAGCAGCTGACCATCAAGGCGCCGCGCATCAAGGGCGAAGCGCCCGGCGATGCCGCCTCGCTGGTCGAGCGCGTGCACTGGGTGGTGGAAAACGAAATCAATCCGCAGCTGGCCTCTCATGGCGGCAAGGTGGCCGTGCAGGAAGTTTCGGCCGAAGGCGTGGTGCTGCTGCGCTTCGGTGGCGGTTGCCAGGGCTGCGGCATGGCCGACGTGACCCTCAAGCAGGGCATTGAAAAGACACTGATGGGCCGCGTGCCGGGCGTGACCGCCGTGCGCGACGCGACCGACCACGACAGTGGCCACGCGCCGTATATCCCTCGCGGCAACGCCGCCTGATCGCTGACGCGTGCCTCTGACCCGGGCCGAGCAGTTCATCGACCTGCTGCTGGCCCGCCAGCAGCCCAGGGCCGTCCTCGAGAAAACCACGCGCCTGCCGTATGGCTGGGCGCTGTGGCTGCGCTCGCTCGGTCCGTTGCCGCGGCCGCTGCACGCCAGCGAGTTGATCGCGGTGCTGCTGCCGCGTCCGCTGCCGGGGCCACCCGGGCAGTTGCCCCGGTTGTCACCCTTGCAAGCGTTGCGCCGTCTGTTCTGGCAGGACTGGGATGCTGCGCCGCGCGACCAGCGCTGGATGCGTTGGGTCTCGGCCTTGGCCAGTGCGCTGCTGCATCTGCTGTTCTTCATGCTGCTGCTATGGGTGGCAGTGATCCGCACCTCGGCACCGGAAGAACAAGGCGCCGAGGGCGAGCGCGTGCAGGTGGAGTTCGTCGGTCGCGCTACCCAGGAGGGCGGTGGCGATCAGCCAGGTGCGGAAGCGGCGGCCGCTGCACCGCCGGGCCAGGTTGCAGCTGGCCAGAACGCAGGGGCCGCAACGGCGCCTGAGCCGCGTCCGGCGTCGGCATCGGCAGCTGCGTCCGCACCCGCTCCGGCTGCAGTGGCCAGCGTGCCACCGCCGCCCGCCGAATCCGAGCCGGCGCCGGTCGCGGCACCGCCGCCGTCTCCGGTGCAGGCCACCGAAGTAGCCGAGGCCAGTGCGGATTTCGTGGTGCCACCGGTCAGTGTGCCGCGCACCGAGGTCAGCATCGTGCCGCGCGACACCACACCGACGGTGCGCGAGCGCAGCGTGCAGCCGGTGCAGGCGCCGCCGACCCCAGCCACACTGCGTGCGCCGGAGATCGCGGTGCGGGCACCGCAGCTGCGTGACATTCCGGTGCAGGAGCGCGAAGTCAGCACGGTCGATGCGCCGGCGGTGTCGCAGCCGCTGCGCACGGCTGATGTACAGGTCCGTGTGCCGCAGCGCGACGTGCAGGTGCGCGAGCGCGAAGTGCAGGCCGTGGTCGATCCGCAGGTACGGATGGCTGCTGTGGCCGGGCGTGAGCCGACCGTGCGTGCGCCGGCGGGCCGTGACCTGCAGGTGCGCGAGCGCGAAGTTGCGTCGGCACCCGCGGCGGCGCCTTCAACGTCCAGCGGCAGCGCGCCAGCGGCAACGGCGGCGCCTGCGGCCGGCACTGCAAGCCAGGCCAGCAGCAGTACGCCACGGTCGTCCGCCTCCAGCACGACACCGGCCCAGGCCGGCGCGCGTCCGGCTCCCAACCCGGGCAACTGGGCCACGCCTGCCAAGGGCGACGACTGGGGCGCGTCGAGCCGCAACCACGACGGCGCCAGCAGCGGCGCAAGCCAGGCCAGTGCCGCCGGCAAGGGCAATGGCCTGTTCAATGCCGATGGCAGCGTGCGCATGCCGGGGCAGCAGGGTGACGGGCACGCCGAGCGTGGCGCCCCCGGTGGCGCCAACGATGGCTGGAGCAAGGAGCGCATCGCGCAGTCCGGTACCTGGTTGAAGCGACCGCCGTACGATTACACGCCGACCTCGTTCGACAAGTACTGGGTGCCGCAGGAATCACTGCTGGCCGAATGGGTGCGCAAGGGCATCAAGTCGATGGAGATTCCGTTGCCGGGCACCGGTACGAAGATCTCCTGCGTGATCTCGATCCTGCAGGCGGGTGGCGGCTGCGGCCTGACCAACCCCAACATGCAGGACCAGCCGGCGGTGGCACGGCCGCCGCCGGACATTCCGTTCAAGAAAGAGCTGCAGGAAGATAACGGGAGCCGCTAGGCGAGGGGCGCGCCACGCCCTGGCCGGCTCGCGTTTGGGTAGGTGCCAACCTTGGTTGGCACAGGAACGCCGACCAAGGTCGGCCTCTACCAGGGCATTGCCCTACGCGCTCTGCGACAGGAACACCCAGAACGGCACGTCGCGGCCGACCCAGTCGCGGCTGGCTTCGTCCATCACGTCCAGCAACGTGTCGAAATCCTTCTGTGTGGAGGCGCGCAACGTATCCACGTCGGCCAGGAACAGCGCGTAACCGTCGGCCGGCAGCCATTGCAGATCACGCAGGTTGTCCGACAGTGCATCCCAGTTGCCGCCGAAGCCAGCCGGGAAATCCAGCTGCGCCGCCAGCCGGGCGAGCAGGGTGCGTTTGTCGGCCACGCCTTCCAGGTCGATGCGGATCACCTTCAGGCCGGCATCGCGCATCGCTGCGGCCAGTGCGCCGATGTCGTCGCTGTCGATGGCGTAGACGCCGGCATTGTTGATGTCATGCAGGCCGAGGCCGAAATCATCGTGGCTCATCACTGCGCTCCCTGGGCCGGTACGGTGAAGCTGCGGAACGATGCGTAGTGGTCGTCGGTGTAGTACCACGCCTCCGGCGGATCGCCGCCGGTGACGATGCGGCGCGTGCCACGGGTGCGCGCGCCGGGGGTGTCCACGGTGTATTCGCGGTAGTAACCGCGCGGACGCTGCGGCAGCTGCTGTTCGCGGTTGCCGAAGGTGCTGCCATCCTGGCGGTGCGGGAACGGCCCGCCGCGCTGGATCAGCGCGATCGTCTGCAGGGCTTCGGCGGGCAGGAAGGCGGGCAGACCGTTGCCCTTGCCGGGCGTGGCCGTGGCCGGTGCGCGCGCGGCAGGCGCCCCCTGCAGGTCCGGCGCGAACTGCGGCGCCGGCGGGCGCTGCATGAAATGGTTGACGACCAGGCCGAGCAGCAGCAGGGCGATGGCGGTGATCAGCAGCCGGGGGTTGCGCATGGGCAAGGAAACGGGCAAGGGTGGTGCTCGCACTGTAGCGCCTGCGCGCTGCACGGTGCATGAGGACGGCGCTGCGTCACCGCTGCGTAACAATTGCCGTCGTGCTCACCGGCAGGACGCAATTTCCTTTACATCCCCCTTGGTAATCTGGCGGTCTGTCCCCATCATTCACCGCGCAACGCCCGACACCGTCGGGTGCCCTCGCAATCAGGAGATGCATCATGGCCTATACCCTGCCCAAGCTGTCCTACGCCTACGACGCGCTGGAACCGCATATCGATGCGGCGACGATGGAAATCCATCACACCAAGCATCACCAGACCTACATCAACAACGTCAACGCGGCGCTGGAAGGCACCGAGTACGCTGACCTGCCGGTCGAAGAACTGGTGAAGAAGCTCAAGTCGCTGCCGGAGAACCTGCAGGGTCCGGTGCGCAACAACGGTGGCGGCCATGCCAACCACTCGCTGTTCTGGACCGTGATGGCACCGAACGCGGGCGGTAACCCGGTGGGCGACGTGGCCAAGGCCATCGACAAGGACCTGGGCGGCTTCGACAAGTTCAAGGACGCCTTCACCAAGGCAGCGCTGACCCGTTTCGGCAGCGGCTGGGCCTGGCTGAGCGTGACTCCGGACAAGAAGGTGGTGGTCGAGAGCACCGGCAACCAGGACAGCCCGCTGATGGAAGGCAACACCCCCATCCTCGGCCTGGACGTGTGGGAACACGCGTACTACCTGAAGTACCAGAACCGCCGCCCGGAATACATCGGCGCGTTCTTCAACGTCATCGACTGGAACGAAGTCGAGCGCCGTTACCAGGAAGCGATTGCCTGATCTCGTTGGCTAGATGAAATGAAAAGGCCGGGGGAGACCCCGGCCTTTTTGTTTTCCGCATTGGTAGTGCCGGCCGCTGGCCGGCAGCCCTGGAATGCCGGCCAGTGGCCGGCACTACCTATTCGGCCGTGGCCGTATCGCCCTGCAGGCGCAGGGTGGCCATTACGCCCAGACGCAGGCCCGGCAGGTCACCGTCGGCCGGCAGCAGGATCGGCTGCTGGCGGATGCCGCCGAAGTGCTTGACCTGGAACAGCACGTCCAGGCCATGACCACTGGCGCCACCGCCGCTGGCTGCCGGCGGCTCGGGGCGGCCGCCGGGATTGCGCCGGGCCGGCTGGAACCCCGGGGTACTGCGCACGAGCTCGACGGTGGTTGCCGAGAAATCACCGGCGATCAGGCTGGGCATGCCCTCGGCGGTGGCGCCTATCCAGGTCATCAGGTCGCTGGTCTGGTGCTGGCGGGCAGTGGCCTCGTCCGGGTCCGGGCGCAGCCGTGCCACATAGATGTTGACCAGCGCCTGGCCCAGCTTCAGCCGCATCATGCCGGCGGCGCTGAAGGTTCCGGGTGGGTGCAGCAGGGTTACGCCATCCTCGCTGACCGGCAGCCGGGTCAGCATCGCGTTGCCGTGCCGCAACGGCTGGCTGGGCGGATCGGCGGTAACGAAGTCGCAGCTGTAGCGCAGCCGGCTGGCCAGCCAGCAGGCCGGATTGCGGCCCTGCTGCTGCAGCACCTGCTGTACGGAGATCACGTCCGGCTGCAGCTCGGTGAGCAGGTGCGCCACCTGTTCGCGGCGCTGCTTCCACTGCGCATCATCGCGGCTGGGCAGTTCCAGCGCGGCCACGGTCAGCTGCCGGGGCTCGGCCTCACCGCTGGCGGCGGCCGGTGCCTGCGGCCGCGCCTGTGCCTGCAACGCCAGCAGCAGCACGAGACAGCTGAGCAGGAGACGGGCGTGGGCGAGGGGGCGCATAACGATAAGTTTACGCTTTTGTCGTGCAGGTGCCGTGACTTCCGGCATGTAGTGACGTTGCCTGCCATGGATTGGCACCGTTGTCATGCAGCCCTGCAGCGTGCTTCGCAAGCCCCGCTTCCGGTAACCTTGCGCCTTTCGCTTTGCAGGATTGCCTTACAGGATGAGCCACGACGCAGTTGCCCCCATCGCCGGCCAGGGAAAGATGCCGCGCCAGATCCCGTACATCATCGGCAATGAGGCCTGCGAGCGGTTCAGTTTCTACGGGATGCGCAACATCCTGGTGCAGTTCCTGATCACCTCGCTGCTGCTGCAGGAAATCACTGCGGAAGGCCGTGCCGGTGAAGCCAAGGACATCATGCACAGCTTCATGATCGGCGTGTATTTCTTCCCGCTGCTCGGAGGCTGGCTGGCCGACAGGTTCTTCGGCAAGTACCACACCATTCTCTGGTTCAGCCTGGTCTACTGTGCCGGCCATCTGTGCCTGGCGCTGTTCGAGAACAGCCGCGAGGGCTTCTTCCTCGGTCTGGGCCTGATCGCGCTGGGTGCCGGTGGCATCAAGCCGCTGGTGGCCTCGTTCATGGGCGACCAGTTCGACCAGAGCAACAAGCACCTGGCCAAGATCGTTTTCGACGCCTTCTACTGGATCATCAACTTCGGCTCGCTGTTCGCCTCGCTGCTGATCCCGCTGGTGCTGAAGAACTGGGGCCCGCAGTGGGCGTTCGGCATCCCGGGCATCCTGATGTTCATCGCCACCTTCGTGTTCTGGCTGGGCCGCAAGCGCTACGTGCTGGTGCCGCTCCCGCCGAAGGACCCGCATTCGTTCGCCAACGTGGTGCGTACCGCGCTGACCACGCGCGTGGCCGGCCAGGGCCGTCCGGGCCTGGTGATCGCCGTACTCGGCCTGGTCCTGGCAGTGGCCTCGTTCGGCCTGGTTGGCTCGCTGGGCATCGTCATCTGCCTGTGCCTGGCGCTGGTGTCGATCCTGGCCGGTATTGGCGGTGGCACCTGGATGCAGCTCGATCGCGCCCGTGGCCTGCACCCGACCGAAGCCGTGGAAGGTGTACGCTCCGTGCTGCGCGTGCTGGTGATCTTCGCGCTGACCACGCCGTTCTTCTCGCTGTTTGACCAGAAGGCCTCGACCTGGGTCCTGCAGGGCCAGCAGATGCAGATGCCGAGCTGGTTCACCGCCTCGCAGATGCAGGCGCTGAACCCGCTGCTGGTGATGATCCTGATTCCGTTCAACAACCTGGTGCTGTACCCGGCCCTGCGCCGCTTCGGCTTCGAGCCGACCGCGCTGCGCCGCATGACCGCCGGCATCGCCTTCAGTGGCCTGGCCTGGATCGTGGTCGGCGGCATCCAGGTGGTGATGGACGGTGGCAATGCCATGTCGATCTTCTGGCAGATGCTGCCGTATGCGCTGCTGACCTTCGGTGAGGTGCTGGTCTCGGCCACCGGCCTGGAGTTCGCCTACAGCCAGGCGCCGCAGGCGATGAAGGGCGTGGTGATGAGCTTCTGGAACCTGACCACCACCATCGGCAACCTGTGGGTGCTGCTGTCCAACGCTGCTGTGCGCAACGATGCGGTGACCCACAAGATCGCCAGTACGGGCCTGAGCGAGGCGGCATTCCTGATGTTCTTCTTCGCCGGTTTCGCCTTCGTTGCGGCGTTGGCCTTCGGTTGGTACGCGAAACGCTATCGTATGGTCGACAACTACCGTAGCGCCTGAGCCTGACATGACCCCCGTCAATCTGCTGTTGATCGCCATCACCGCCCTCCTGTCGTGGATGGCGTTCAACAACCGCAAGCTGGCCGACCGCCTGATCCTGTGGCCGCCGGCCATCGACCGTCACCGCCAGTACGACCGGCTGGTGACCTATGGCTTCATCCACGCCGACTGGTCGCACCTGATCTTCAACATGATCACCCTGTTCTTCTTCGGGGGATTCATCGAGAGCGTGATGGTGCAGCTGACCGGCAGCTACCTGACCTATCCGGCGTTCTACATCGGTGCGCTGCTGGTCTCGATCCTGCCCAGCTACCTGAAGAACCAGAAGAACCCGAACTACCTCAGCCTGGGCGCGTCCGGTGCGGTGTCGGCGGTGTTGTTCGCCTTCATCCTGATCAAGCCGTGGTCGATCATCCTGGTGTTCTTCATCCCGGCACCGGCCATTGTCTATGCCGCGTTCTACGTGGGCTACAGCATCTGGATGGACAAGCGCGGTGGTGATCGCATCAACCACAGCGCCCACCTGGCGGGCGCGGCGTTCGGTGTGATCTTCATGCTGGCCATGCAGCCGAGCATCTTCACCCACTTCCTGCGCGAGCTTTCCAACCCGACCTTCCGCCTCGGCGGCGGTTGAGGGGGCTGGGGTCGGATCCACTGGATCCGCCCCCGGGGGCAGGGACCCGCTCCTGGTCAGGCGCGGGTCTGCTGGCCGTAGGTGTCCAGCAGGCGGGCGAATACCTCTTCGCCGATGCGCTGGAAATCCTGATCTTCGGTCTGCCCTTCCACCGCCAGCTGCAGCAGGCCCTCCAGCAGGGCGCGGTCGGTGTCGGAATGGGAATCGCTGGGGTGCATCGGAGCCTCCGCGGTGGTGCGCATGATCAACGGTCGCAAGGGCCGTGCCAGCATGGCCGTACCCCTCCACAGGCGATAGCGGCCGTCCTCGCTCCAGCTTGAGGGTCGAAAACTGACGTGAATGGATTGGACTTGCCCCTGTTCAGGCTTCACGCGATCATGGCGCCCGGCTGCGCACCATCCACGCAGTCGCCGCAGGAGACAGTTCCATGGCTTCGGTCACGCCCCCCGGTCTGGCCTATGAGGTCGAACACGACCTGGCCAACCATCGCTTCACCGCCCGTGTGCGCGGACAGCTGGCGGTGCTCGATTACCAGATCAAACGCAGGCGCATGGTCATCACCCACACCGAGGTACCCGAGCCGATTGCCGGCCGTGGCATCGCAGGTGAGCTGACCCGCGTGGCACTGCGCTTTGCCCGCGAGCAGAAGTACAAGGTGGTGCCGGCATGTTCCTACGCCGAGGCCTTCCTGCAGCGGCACGAGGAGTACCACGACCTGCTCGCTGGCTGAATGCCAGCGGGCCACGCTTCAGCCATGGCAGGCGATGATGTACAAACATGAACAGGGGATCCCGATGAAGATTGGAAACAACCGGCCATTGCACGGCAGCGTGCTGGCCGGCGTGGTGGGCGTGCTGTTGCTGGCCGGTTGCCAGCGTGAAAGCGAGCCGGCACCGGCGACCGACGCGGCCCCCGCCGCCGAGGCCACTGCCGCAGGTGAAACGCCGGCCCCGGAAGCGCCGCTGGACCTGCGCGACGTGATCGAGAACAACGAGCGCGAAGTGGTGGGCATCAGCTACCCGGCCGGCATCGATCGCTACCCGGGCCTGGCGCGCGCGCTGCAGAACTACGCAACCAGCGCACGCAGCGACCTGCAGCAGGCACTGGACGGGCTCGGCAATGACAAGCCGACCATGCCCTACGAACTGTCGTTGAGCTTCGAAAAGCTGCTGGAAACGCCGCAGCTGGTGGTGGTCAGTGCCGATGGCAGCCGCTATACCGGTGGCGCCCACGGCGAGCCGCTGGTGGCGCGTTTCGTGTGGCTGCCGGCGCAGCAGCAGATGCTCAGTGCCGACAAGCTGGTGGCCGATGCCAAGGGCTGGAAGGCGATCAGTGATTTCGTCGCCGACCAGCTGCGCGAACGCGTGGCCACCCGCCTCAGTGGCGAGGACATGGACCCGGCCCAGCTGCAGGAATCGCTGCGTAACGCATCGCGCATGATTGCCGACGGTACCGGCCCCCAAGCCGACAATTTCAGCCAGTTCCAGCCGCTGACCAACGACAAGGGGCAGATAACCGCGCTGCGCTTTGTTTTCCCGCCGTACCAGGTGGGTCCATACTCGGACGGCACACAGACCGCCGACGTACCGGCGGCGGTGCTGTTGCCGCACGTGGCCAAGGACTACGTGGAGCTGTTCGCACGCGGTTGACCGCAGTCGAGGAGGTGGCGTGGATACAGGGTTGCAGGAGCGGGTCGCCGGCCTGCTGCAGGAAGCCGGGGTCCGCATCGGCGGCACCCAGCCACAGGACATCCAGGTGCATGACCCGCGCTTTTTCGCGCGGGTCATGGCGCACGGCTCGCTCGGCCTCGGCGAGAGCTACATGGACGGTTGGTGGGATGCCAACGTCCTCGATGAATTCCTCGTCCACCTGATGCAGGCACACCTGGATGAACGGGTGCACGGTTGGCGCGAAGTGGCCGATGCGCTGAAGGCGCGCCTGTTCAACCTGCAGGTCGGGCAGGGCAGCTACGAAGTGGGCCGCCGCCACTACGATCTTGGCAACGACCTCTACCAGGCCATGCTCGGCCAACGCCTGGTGTACAGCTGCGGCTACTGGCGCAATGCCGGTGATCTCGATGCCGCGCAGGAGGCCAAGCTGGACCTGGTCTGCCGCAAGCTGGGGCTGCGCCCCGGGCAGCGTGTGCTGGACATCGGATGTGGCTGGGGTGAAGCCCTGAAGTTCGCAGCAGAGCGCTACGGCGTCAGCGGCGTCGGCGTGACCATTTCGCAGGAACAGGCCGGGTTCGCACGCGAACTGTGCGCCGGCCTGCCGATCGAGATCCGCTTGCAGGACTATCGCGAATTGGATGAGCCGTTCGATGCGATCTTCTCGATCGGCATGTTCGAGCATGTCGGCGACAAGAACTACGCCAGTTTCTTCGAGGTGGCCAGGCGCTGCCTGTCTTCGCGCGGGTTGCTGCTGCTGCACACCATCGGCACCAACATCTCGCGGCATCGCACCGATCCGTGGATCGCGCGCTACATCTTCCCCAATTCAATGCTGCCGTCGGCGGTGCAGATCAGCAAGGCGTTCGAAGGGCGCTTCGTGCTGGAGGACTGGCACAACTTCGGCACCGACTACGACCTCACCCTGCAGGCTTGGCGACGCAACGTGGAAGCGGCGTGGCCGCAGCTGGACGCGCGCTACGACGAGCATTTCCGCCGCATGTGGCGGTTCTACCTGGCCGGATCGATGGCCACCTTCCGCTGCCGGCACGCGCAGCTGTGGCAGCTGGTGCTGTCGCCGGAAGGCGTGCCGGGCGGGTACGTGGCGCCGCGCTGAAGCCAGCGCGGGGCGGAAACCCCGGGGTCAGATCCCTTTTCTCAGAAAAGGGCTCTGACCCCAACCACAACAAAAAACCGCCCGGTTTCCCGGGCGGTTTTTCGTTTCAGGCTACTGCGCGGGCGATCAGTTGCCGGCGCCGGTCAGGCCACGCTTTTCCAGCAGCGGTTCGATCTGCGGCTCGTGGCCGGCGAAATCGCGGAACAGCTGCATCGCGTCGACGCTGCCGCCCTTGGACAGCAGGGTGGCGCGGAAGTGGTCGCCGTTCTTGCGGCTCAGGCCGCCGTTGTCCTTGAACCACTTCTGGGTGTTGGCGTCGAGCACTTCCGACCAGATATAGGCGTAGTAACCGGCCGAATAGCCGCCCATGATGTGGCTGAAGTACGGGGTCTTGTAGCGCGGCGGCACCGGCGCGTAGTAGATGCCGTCCTTCTCCAGCGCGGCGCGCTCGAAGGCCATCACGTCCTTGGCGGCCGGCACCTGGTCGGCGCCGATCTGGTGCCAGCGCTGGTCCAGCATGGCCGCACCCAGGTACTCGGTGGTAGCGAAGCCCTGGTTGAACTTGGCTGCCGCCAGCACCTTGTCCAGCAGTGCCTGCGGCATCGCCGAACCATTCTGGTAGTGCTTGGCGTAGTTCTTCAGGATGACCGGGTTGTCGGCCCACATCTCGTTGACCTGCGAGGGGAACTCGACGAAGTCACGCGGCACCGAGGTGCCCGAGAAGTACGGGTACTTCACGTTGGAGAACATGCCGTGCAGGGCGTGGCCGAACTCGTGGAACGTGGTGTTCACCTCGTCCCAGGTCAGCAGGGTCGGCTGGCCGGCCGGCGGCTTCGGAATGTTCAGGTGATTGGCGACCACCGGCTTGAAGCCGGTCAGCTTGGACTGCGAGACGTAGGAGTTCATCCACGCGCCACCGCGCTTGGAGGCGCGTGCATACGGGTCGAAGATGAAGATCGCCAGCTGGCTGCCGTCGGCGTCGAACACGTCGTAGACGGTGACGTCATCGTGGTAGACCGGCAGGTCGGTGCGCTGCTTGAAGGTCAGGCCGAATTCCTGGCCCGCGGCGTAGAACACGCCGTTCTCCAGCACGTTCTTCATTTCGAAGTACGGCTTCAGCTGCGACTCGTCGAAGTTGTACTTGGCCTGGCGCACTTTCTCGCTGTAGAAGGCCCAGTCCCACGGTTCCAGCTTGAACGTCGGCTTGCCAGCGGCCTTCTGTTCCTGGTCGATCATCGCCTGCAGGTCGGCGGCTTCACGCTTGGCGTTGGCCACCGCGGCCGGGGCCAGCTTGCCCAGCATCGCGTTGACCGCTTCGGGGGTCTTGGCGGTCTGGTTGGTCAGGTTGTAGGCGGCGAAGTTCGGGAAGCCCATCAGCTTGGCCTTGTCGGCGCGCAGCTGCATGATGCGCGAGACCAGAGCGGTGTTGTCGAACTCACCGCCGCGGCTGCCGCGGCTCACCGATGCTTCGTAGATCTTCTGGCGCAGGGCGCGGTTGGCCAGGTTGGTCAGCGGCGGCTGGCCGGTGGTGTTGAGCAGGGTGATCACGTACTTGCCGTCCTGGCCGCGGGCCTTGGCGGCTTCGGCGGCGGCGGCGATCTGCTCCTTGGACAGGCCGTCCAGTTCCTTGACGTCGTCGACGGTGATCGCCGAAGCGTTCACCTCCGACTGCACGTTCTGGCTGAACTTGGTCCCCAGGTTGGCCAGCTCGGCGTTCATCTCCTTCAGCTTGGCCTTGTCGGCGTCGGACAGCCTGGCGCCTGCGCGCACGTAGTTGTCGTAGTACTTCTCGACCAGGCGCACGCCTTCGGCGTCCAGGCCCAGCTGGCTGCGGGTGTCATACAGCGCCTGGATGCGGGCGAACAGCTTGCCGTTCAGCGCGATCGCATCGCTGTGCGCGGCGAACTTCGCCGAGTAGTCGGCCTGCAGCTTCTTGCGGGTGTCGTTGGTGTCGGCACCGACCAGGCTGAAGAACACGGTGGTCGCGCGGTCGAGGACATCACCGCTCTTTTCCAGGGCGATGATGGTGTTGTCGAAGGTCGGCTTGGCCTTGTTGTTGGCGATGGCCTCCACTTCCTTCAGCTGCTGCGCCATGCCGGCGTCGAAGGCCGGGGCGAAGTCGCTGTCCTTGATCTTGTCGAACTGCGGGAAGTGCAGCGGCAGCGGGCTTTCGGCGAAGAAGGGATTGGCCTGCTGGGCGGTGCTGCTGGCGGCCGGGGTGGCGGCGCCGGCCGAGAAGGCGGGCAGGGCAAGGCCGAGGGACATGGCCACGGCAAGGGCAAGGCGGGTGGTCAAGGCAGGAACTCCGGTAAGGCAAACAAGGGCCCGAGGGTAACCCGGCCGGCGGCGCCCGCACTTGTGTCAAAAGGCATGTTGCCGCGGCCGGGCGCGGGTACCATGCATTCACCGCCCACGGTTCAGCGCCATGACCACTGCCTACGATTTCAGCTTCCGCGACCTCGACGGCCAGCCACAGGCCCTCGCCGGGTACCGGGGTCACCCGCTGTTGCTGGTCAATGTCGCCAGCCGCTGTGGCTTCACCCCGCAGTACACCGGGCTGGAACAGCTGTGGCAGGAGTATCGCGAGCGTGGCCTGGTGGTGATCGGCTTCCCATGCAACCAGTTCGGCGCGCAGGAGCCGGGGGACGCCGCGCAGATCCGCCAGTTCTGTTCGCTGGATTATCCGGTCAGCTTCCCGCTTTCGGAGAAGATCGAGGTCAACGGCGAGGGGGCTGATCCGTTGTGGGCATGGCTGTCACGCGAGAAGCGCGGCCTGCTGGGTAGCGCCCGCATCAAGTGGAATTTCAGCAAGTTCCTGGTCGATCGCCAGGGGCGGGTGGCTGCGCGCTTTGCGCCAACCACCAGGCCGGAACAGCTGCGCAGCGCGATCGAAGCGCTGCTGTGAAGGGGGTAGTGCCGGCCGCTGGCCGGCAATCCCGGAGCGCACGGAGAGCCGGCCGGCGGCCGGCTGCCGTTGCAGATCATTTCTCGACGAACGCGCGCTCGAACACGTAGTGGCCCGGCTGGCCGATGCGCGGCGAGACCTGGAAGCCGCGGGCATCGAGCACGCTGCGCAGATCAGCCAGCATCTGCGGGCTGCCGCAGATCATCGCGCGGTCGTTTTCCGGGCTCAGCTCCGGCAGGCCGAGGGTGCGCTGCATCTGGCCGCTTTCCATCAGCTGGGTCAGGCGGCCCTGGTTGGCGAACGGCTCGCGGGTGACCGCGGGGTAGTACAGCAGCTTGTCGCCGATCATCTCGCCCAGGAACTCGTGCTCACGCAGTTCCTTCTCGAAGTAATCGCGGTAGGCCAGATCCTTCTCGTAGCGCACGCCGTGGCAGAGGATCACCTTCTCGAAGCGCTCGTAGGTCTCCGGGTCCTTGATGACCGACAGCCACGGCGCCATGCCGGTGCCCGTGCCCAGCAGGTACAGGTTCCTGCCCGGGTGCAGGTCGCTGATCAGCAGGGTGCCGGTGGGCTTCTTGCCGACCAGCACCTTGTCGCCCGGCTTGATGTGCTGCAGGCGCGAGGTCAGCGGGCCGTCCTGCACCTTGATGCTGAAGAACTCCAGGTGCTCTTCCCAGTTGGCGCTGGCGATGGAATAGGCGCGCAGCAGCGGCCGTGCCTCGGTTTCCAGGCCGATCATCACGAACTGGCCATTCTCGAAGCGGAAGCCGCTGTCGCGGGTAGTGGTGAAACTGAAGTAGGCATCGGTCCAGTGACGGACCTCAAGCACCGTTTCGGCGCCGAAAGCGGAGGACATGGGCGTATCTATCGGAAGTCGTCGGGGGTGATTCTATCTCAAATGAGATGGGTTCTCATTGGGCGGAACGAGAGGCGTTCTCAGCGGTAACCCGCCGCCTGCAGCTCGAACAGCTCGGCGTACCGTCCTCCTTGGGCCATCAGCTGCGCATGGGTGCCGCTGGCCTCGATGCGGCCATCGGCCAGCACCAGGATGCGATCGGCCATGCGTACCGAAGAGAAACGGTGGGAAATCAGCACTGCCGTACGATTATCCGCCAGCTCCCTGAACCGCTGGAACACTTCGAACTCACTGCGCGCGTCCAGCGCTGCCGTTGGCTCATCCAGGATCATCACCTGCGCATTGCGCATCCACGCGCGGGCAATGGCGATCTTCTGCCACTGGCCACCGGACAGGTCCACGCCCTGCTTGAAGCGGCGCCCGATCAGCTGGTCGTAGCCGCCGGGCAGGTCGTCGATCACTTCCTCGGCCATGCCTCGTCGCGCGGCATCGGCGATGCGTGCCTGGTCGTCCATCGCCTCGACCTGGCCGACGCCGATGTTCTCGCCGGCGCTGAGGTTGTAGCGCACGAAGTCCTGGAAGATCACCCCGAGGTTGGCGCGCAGGTCGTCCAGGTCGTAGTCGCGCAGGTCGCGGCCGTCGAGCAGGATGCGGCCTTCGTCGGGCTCGTACAGCCGTGCCAGCAGTTTCACCAGCGTGGTCTTGCCCGCGCCGTTCTCGCCGACCAGGGCCAGCACTTCGCCGGCCTGCAGCTGGAAATCGAGGTGGCGCACCGCCCACTGTTCGGCATCGGGATAGCGGAAACCGACGTTCTCGAACACGAAACCCTGCTGGATCGGCTGCGGCACGCGCACCGCACCTTCGCGCGAGTGGATTTCCGGCTCGATCTGGAAGAACGAGAACAGGTCGTCCAGGTACAGTGCCTGGCTGGCCACCTGCGAGAAGCCGATCAGCAGGCCTTCCAGCAGCTGGCGCAGGCGCAGGAAGCTGCCGGCGAGGAAGGTCAGGTCGCCGATCGAAAAGTCGCCGCGTACCGTACGCCAGGCAATGTAGGCGTAGGCGGTGTAATACCCCAGCGTGCCCAGCGCGGCCAGCAGCGTGCCCCAGAACGCGCGGCGCCGGGCCAGTGCACGGTTGGCCTGGAACAGCGCCACCGACAGCCGCCGGTAGCGTTCCACCAGGAAGCGGTGCAGGTTGTAGATCTTCACTTCCTTGGCCGTTTCCACGCTGGCACCGAGCTGGCGCAGGTAGTCGAGCTGGCGGCGCTCGGGCGTCCACTGGAAGTTGAGGCTGTAGCCGGCCGCGTTGAAGTGCGATTCGCCGATGAAGGCCGGCACCAGTGCCAGCGCCAGCAGCAGGATCAGCCACGGCGCGTAGACCAGCAGGCCGACAGCGAGGCTGGCCACGGTGATCGCGTCCTGGACCTGGCCGAACAGCTGGCTCATCAGGTTCATCCGGCCCATGGTCTGGCGCCGCGCACGGTCCAGCTTGTCCTGCAGGTCCGGGTCCTCGAAGTCCTCCAGATCCAGCGTCGCCGCGTGTTCCATCAGCCGGATGCTGGTGACGTTGGCGAACAGCTCGGAGAGCAGGGCATCGGCGTAGCTGACCAGCCGGCCGAGCAGGTCCGAGGCGATGGCCAAGCCGAATTCCAGCGCCAGCAGGCCCAGCAGCGGGTTCAGCACGCCGCTGGACAGCGCTTCGCCCAGCGGCGGGAAGCCCGCGTCGTGCTGGCTCAGGTGCAGGGCGCTGTCGATGATCAGCTTGCCGACGTACAGCATCGCCACCGGCAGCAGCGCGCGGATCAGGCGCAGCCCCAGGCTGGCCAAGGTGAGCGCGGGACTGGTCTTCCAGACCATGCGCAGGAACGGCGGCAGGTTGCGCATCGCCCTGAAGCGCTGGCGCAGGCTGGGTTTCTTTGCGGCGTCAGCGCCAGCGGTGGGGGTGGCAGGCATGCGCGTATTGTGCGCGCCTGATACGTGCAGAGGGGGTCAGTGCAGGCGTGTGGCTGGCGCCGGGGTCAGATCCCTTTGCGCGGCAAAGGGCTCTCACCCCAGCGACCCACAGCGGGTCAGATCCCTTCGCGAAGCGAAGGGATCTGACTCTCCCGCATCCACGCGTAGCGTGGATCTACCGTGTCGACCAAGGTCGACACCTACCGGCAGCTCCAGTGAATTGTCGAAGGCGGGGTGGGTCAGGCCGGCAGCGGCGGCAGCAGGCCCGCACCCAGCCGGTTCCAGGCGTTGATCACCGCAATTCCCATGCTCAGGTCACTGATGCCCTTCTCATCGAAGTGCGGCGCCAATGCATCGAACGCCGCCTGCGACGGCGCGCCGTCGGTCAGCCGGGTCAGTGCCTCGGCCCAACCCAGCGCCGCGCGCTCGCGTTCGTCGAAGAAGCGGCTCTCGTGCCATGCCGGCAGCGTGTCCAGCTTGCGCGGCTCGATGCCACCCTTGCGCAGCGCCGTGCCGTGCATGTCCATGCAGTAGCCGCAGCCGTTGAGCTGTGACACGCGCAGGAACACCAGTTCCATCAGGGTCGGATCGATCGAGCTGTCATGCACCGCCTGGCTGGTGGCCAGCAGGCCCTTGAAGGCCTCGGCGGCCAGGCGGGTGTAGGGGACGCGGGGAGAAGTGTGATTGGACATCGGGGGCTCCACGGCGGCCACGATGGCCGCCTTTCACTACCAGGACGCCGCAGCGTCGCCGCGCGTGACAACCTTCGGCAACTTTTCCGGATTCAACACGCTGTAGACATTGGCGATGCGGCCGTCGACCACTTCGATGGTGGTGACCGAGTGCAGGCGCTCGCCGTGGAAGCGCAGGATCGCCGGTTCGCCGTTGACATAGCCCAGCTGCGCCGGATGCGCCGCGCTGCGGCGGGCGATGGCCCAGAACAGGCGGCCGATGCGCTCGGCGCCCCGCAGCGGGCGGATCGCGGCGGTAACCACGCCGCCACCGTCGGAGACCAGCAGCGCGTTGGCGTGCAGCAGGGCCTGGATCGCCTCGCTGTCGCCGCGCTGCGAGGCGTCCATGAAGCGCGCCAGCAGCTGCCGGTGCTGGCTGGCATCGGCGTTGAAGCGCGGCCGTCCGGCGTGCAGGCGCTGCCGGGCACGGTGTACCAGTTGCCGGCAGTTGGCTTCGCTGTGGCCGATCAGCTCGGCGATTTCGCGGTAGTCGTGGTCAAAGGCCTCCTTCAGCAGGAACGCGGCGCGTTCCTCGGGGCCGAGCTGTTCGAGCAGGGTCAGGAAGGCGACCGAGACGTCGTCGGCCAGCGCATGCAGCTGCGCCGGGCCGGGCGCCGGGTCGGGCTCCAGGGTGACCGCCAGCGGCTCGGCCAGCCATGGGCCGACGTAGTGCACGCGCTCGCGCTTGGCCGCGCGCAGCCGGTCCAGGCCGAGCCGGGTGGTGGTGGTGACCAGCCAGGCTTCGGGGTCGCGGACGGCCGCCGGGTCGGCGCCGGACCAGCGCAGCCAGGCATCCTGGAGCACGTCTTCGGCGTCGGCGCGGCTGCCAAGCAGGCGGTAGGCCAGGGCCATCAGGCGCGGGCGGTGGGTCTGGAAAGCGGTTTCGGCGTTCATGTGGGCAAGGACGCCGCAGTGGCGCGTGGCGTGACAGAGCGTCGGGGGAATCTTGCCGGCCAGCGGCCGGCACTACCACCCCGGGGCCGGGGGAGGGGGTAAAATGGGCGGATTACCCCCGCCAGCCTCGAGCAAGCGAGCAAGACGTGACATCGATCAAGCAGGAAGACCTCATCCAGTCCATCGCCGACGCGCTGCAGTACATCTCGTACTACCACCCGGTCGACTACATCAAGAACCTCGCCGCCGCTTACGAGCGCGAGGAGTCGCCGGCCGCGAAGGAAGCGATGGCCCAGATCCTGATCAATTCGCGGATGTGCGCCGAAGGCCACCGTCCGATCTGCCAGGACACCGGCATCGTCACCGTGTTCCTGGAAATCGGCATGGACGTGCGCTGGGACGACGCCACCATGGGCGTGGAAGACATGGCCAATGAAGGCGTGCGCCGTGCCTACATGCACCCGGACAACAAGCTGCGCGCTTCGGTGCTGGCTGATCCGGCCGGCAAGCGCATCAACACCAAGGACAACACCCCGGGCGTGGTCAACGTCAAGGTGGTGCCGGGCAACAAGGTCGACGTGATCGTCGCCGCCAAGGGCGGTGGTTCGGAAGCGAAGACCAAGTTCGCCATGCTCAACCCGTCCGACTCGATCGTCGACTGGGTGCTGAAGACCGTGCCGACCATGGGCGCCGGCTGGTGCCCGCCGGGCATGCTCGGCATCGGCATCGGTGGCACCGCCGAGAAGGCGATGCTGCTGGCCAAGGAAGCGCTGATGGAGCCGATCGACATCACCGAGCTGCAGGCCCGTGGTGCGTCCAACCGCATCGAAGAGCTGCGCCTGGAGCTGTACGAGAAGGTCAACGCGCTGGGCATCGGTGCGCAGGGCCTGGGTGGCCTGACCACCGTGCTCGACATCAAGATCAACGACTACCCGACCCACGCGGCCAACCTGCCGGTGGCGATGATCCCGAACTGCGCGGCCACCCGCCATGCGCACTTCACCCTCGATGGCAGCGGCCCGGTGATGCTGGACCCGCCGTCGCTGGAAGACTGGCCGAAGCTGACCTACGACGCATCCAAGGGCACCCGCGTGGACCTGGACACGATCACGCCGGAAGACGTGGCCAGCTGGAAGCCGGGCCAGACCCTGCTGCTCAACGGCAAGCTGCTGACCGGCCGCGATGCCGCGCACAAGCGCATGGTCGACATGCTCAACAAGGGCGAGGAACTGCCGGTTGATCTGAAGGGCCGCTTCATCTACTACGTTGGCCCGGTCGATCCGGTGCGCGACGAAGTGGTGGGCCCGGCCGGCCCGACCACCGCCACCCGCATGGACAAATTCACCGAGCAGGTGCTGGCACAGACCGGCCTGCTGGGCATGGTCGGCAAAGCCGAGCGCGGCCCGGCCGCGATCGAGGCGATCAAGAAGCACAAGTCGGCCTACCTGATGGCCGTCGGTGGCTCGGCCTACCTGGTGTCCAAGGCGATCAAGGCCGCCAAGGTGGTTGGTTTCGCTGACCTGGGCATGGAGGCGATCTACGAGTTCACCGTGCAGGACATGCCGGTGACCGTGGCAGTCGACTCCACCGGTGAATCGGTGCACAAGACCGGCCCGCGCGAATGGCAGGCCCGCATCGGCAAGATTCCGGTGGTGGTGGAGTAACTCCCCGCACGCTTCGGTCCAGACAACGGCGCCCGTGTGGCGCCGTTGTTGTATCCGGGGGGGAGGATTAACGCGCCTGTAGCCCTTGCTCTGCTACGGTCGGCACACCCTCGCACAGGACGTGTCCATGGCCCTGCATCGATTCATCGTGGTAGGCATGCTGCTGGCGCTGGCCGGCTGCAACACCCCAGCGTCGTACGAAGGCGCGGATTTCCCTGCATCGGCGCAGTGCCGCGTGCAGTGCCAGGCCGGCTATCGCAGCTGCATGGCGCAGAATGACTCTCTCGGCAGCCGCCAGAGCAATTGCGAGCAGCGGATGGTGCCGGCGCCGGACAAGCGCTGCAAGGACGTGGACAACCCCGACCTGCGCCATGCCTGCGAACTGAAGACGCATGACTGTACGATGCGCGCGCCGATGATGTCCTGTGGCGAACGCCGGGATTCCTGCATGAGCAGCTGCGGCTGAGCAACGATCGTGCGCGCGGGCGCATAATCGGCTGATCCACCTGTACAGGATCTTCTGCATGAGCACCACGCTGTATGGTTCGACCAGTACCGCCGCGCTGGTGGTGCACTGGCTGCTGATCGAGCTGGGCATCGAGCATGAACTGGTGCTGCTGGATTTCGACGCGCGCGAGCACAAGTCGGCGGGGTACCTGGCGCTGAATCCGGCCGGTGTGGTGCCGACACTGCTGATCGATGGCTTGGTACTGACCGAAGCGGCGGCCATTGCGTTGTACCTGGCTGATCGCCATCCGGACGCCAACCTGCTGCCCGCGCTGGGCACGCCGCAGCGCGCCGATGCCTACCGCTGGATGTTCTGGTGTGCCAATACGCTGCAGCCGGCCTATCGAGCCTGGTTCTATCCACACGAAATGGCGGGCGAGGCGAACATCGAGGCCAGCCGCGGGATGGCACGGCAGCGCCTGGAAGCGGCCTGGCAGCATGTGGCCGCGCACCTGCATGCACATGGCCCCTACCTGCTGGGCGCCACGCCCTGCGTGGTCGACTACATGCTGGTGATGCTGATGCGCTGGTCGCGCAACATGCCCAGGCCCACCGACACCTGGCCGGTACTGAAGGCGCACGCCACGTTGATGAAGGCGCGCCCGGCGTTCGCCGAGGTGTACCGCCGCGAAGGCATCACCGACTGGCTGTAAGCCAGCCGGGGAGGAGGGCGTCCGGGTAGAAGAGGGCGCTGGGGTAGAGTCGACTGTCAGTCGACTATCGCACGCAGTGCGGGCTTTTCCGCGGATGCATATGAAGGGTGAGGAGGGAGTCGACTAACAGTCGACTCTACCAACAGTCGACTCTACCAACACGCTCCGCTACGCGGCGGCGAGGCGGGTTACAGGATCTCCAGCACTGTTTCCGGTGGACGGCACAGGCGTGTGCCCTTGTCCGTGCGCACCACGGGGCGGTTGATCAGTCGCGGGTGTTCGGCCATCGCGGCCAGCAGCGTGGCCTCGTCCGCACCTTCCAGGCGCAGTTCGGCGAACTGCGCCTCCTTGCTGCGCACCAGATCACGTGCGCTCAATCCTGATTCGGCCAGCACCTGGCGCAGCGTGGGCACGTCCGGCGGGCTGCCCAGGTAGTCGACCACCACCGGCTCGAAGCCGGCATCACGTATCAGCTTCAATGCGCCGCGCGAGTTGCTGCAGGCCGGGTTGTGCCAGATCGTCACGGGCATCAGAACCACTCCAGCAGCGACACGCCCACGCCCACGTAGGTGGCCTTGTGGTTGTAGTCGATCAGGCTTTCGCCGTAACCGTCGAACACCTGCACATGCCCGCGCAGCAGGTTGCTGATCGGGAAGCCGTAATCCAGCTGCAGGGCACCGTGAGAGCGGCTGCCGGTGCGCAGCGAATGGCGCGCCATCAGCGAGACTTCGTGGCCGTTGCGGTTCCAGGTCAGGGTCGCATCACCGCGGCCCATGTAATCCTCGATGTCCGGATTGTTGTCGTCGCTGCGGGTCTCGGGAATGCGGTACCAGGGGCGCAGCACCAGCGCCCAGTTCTCGCGGTCAAGGCCGATGTTGAGCATCACCCGGTTCCAGCTGCGCGAAAGCGGGTCGGCGCGGCCGTTGGATTGGTGGTTCAGCGCGATGCCGGTCATGCGCCCGCGCCAGCCACCGATCGAGTAGCCGTTGCGGAACACCATCATCACTTCCGGCTCGTAATTGGTTTCGCGGAACGGGCGTGAATCCTCGCCGTTGTAGGCCTGCCAGCGCGAGCTCTGGGTGTAGCCGGCCCAGATGTCGCCGTTGTCGCCGAACAGGTTCTCGGCGATCTTGGTCTTGAAACTGATCTGGAACTTCAGCTCGGCACTGTCCAGCACCTGCGGCGTGGTGACCGTGTTGGCCGGGTTCGGCGAATGCGGCGTGGTGTTGCGATCGCTGGTCCAGAACGCCGGCAGCAGGTACACCGGCTTGTAGGCGCGCAGCTGGAACGGGCCCAGCTTGGAGTCCTCGGCCAGTTCCCAGCGGCTGTCCAGCAGCGAACCGCGGCCAGCATTGGCCAGTGCGCTGTCAGGGGCTGCTGGACGGAACAGATCGCTGACCCGCTCGCGCAGCTTCTCTTCGCCCTGGCTCACGCGTGCAGTCTGGCGTTCTTCGCGACGGGCCTGCGCGGCCGCCTCGGCCGCAGCGTCGGCCTCGGCAGTGGCCTGCGGGGTACGGCCGAACTGGCGGTCATAACAGGCCAGGCGGGCAGCATCGGTGGTAATCGCCGCGCACGCGGCCGGCGAGGCTTCGGCGCTGGGCGCGAACTCCTGCGCGGCCAGCGGCGCACTGGCCAGGGCCAGCGCCAGCGGCGCGAGACGGGGAAGCAGCGGAGACAGGGTCATTGCAGCAGGCCCTTAGGTGAATACGGGAATCGCACAGTGTGGCGGCTGCACCGGTTCACGGCCAGCCCCCCACGGTTTATGCACGGGCACCGCGTGCGCGCGGCGTGAAGGCAGTGCGGGTTACAGGAACCAGGCGAAGGCGAACAGGCCGAGCATCGCGATCACCACGGCCAGTTTCAGCGCCAGGCCGAGCAGGATACCGAGCCAGGTGGCCAGGCCTACCTTGGTCGAGCGCCCCAGTTCGCGGGTGTGCCAGTACTCGCCGGCCAGGGCGCCGATCAGGGGGCCTGCAAAGAGGCCGATCGGCATGAAGAACAGGCCGACGATGCTGCCGACGAACGTACCCCACAGCGCCTTGCGGCTGGCACCGACCCGCTGCGCACCCACCACCGTGGCCAGCACGTCCACCAGCAGCGAGAGGACGGTCAGTACGCCCAGCGCGACCAGGGTCGGCCAGCCGACGTGGGTGAAGCCGTCCGCCCAGGCCGCCAGCAGCAGTCCAATGAACACCAGCGGGATGCCGGGCAGGGCCGGCAGGATGATTCCGGCGATGCCGGCAAGGACAAAAATGACCGCTAGCAGATATAAGATGAATGAGAGTCCCATGCTGTCCCGTATGGTCGCCGTTTTGGGGTTGACAGTGAAAGATTTTGCCAGTTGCTTTTTCGTTTTGGGCGGGTTAAGTTGCAGTCGCTGAGCTTGGCAAGGTCACCGTGGATCGTGGCCTGATGAAGCAAGATCTTCCCGATCCGCTGCATCGATGCACCTCGCTTCCCCCTTGCTTGTCAGCCGCCCACCAGGCGTTTCCAACAACAAGAGAGAGTCACCAGGGAGTTAGTGAGATGTCTGATCGCGAGACCGGTACCGTCAAGTGGTTCAACGATGCAAAGGGCTTCGGCTTCATCAGCCGTGAAAACGGCGAAGACGTGTTCGTGCACTTCCGTGCCATCCAGACCCAGGGCTTCAAGAGCCTGAAGGAAGGCCAGAAGGTCACCTTCACCGTCGTGCAGGGCCAGAAGGGCCTGCAGGCCGACGCCGTGCAGCCGACCTGATCGCGCTGCAAGCCGTCACATGAAAAAGGCCCGCGCAAGCGGGCCTTTTTCTTTGCCGCCGGCCCGGCGCAGGTCAGCGCAGGATGACCTTGCCGTTGACCACGCGCACGTAGGTGTTTTCGCGGATGCCGCCGAGGTCGCGCTGGTTGACCACGATGGTGCGGCCATCGTCCATGCGTACGCTGATGTCGTAGGTATCACTGGTCACGTTCTTCTGGATCTGGTTGCCGGCCAGCGCGCCACCGACCGCGCCTGCGGCCGCAGCGATGTTCTTGTTGCCACGGCTGCCACCGGTGTGATCGGAGATCTCATGGCCGGCCACGGCACCGACGATGCCGCCGAGGATGGCGCCGGTCGCGCTGGGCGCGGTGCGGCCCGACGGCACGGTGTTGATGCGGGTGACGATGCCACAGTCAGCGCAACGGCTCTGGTTGTAACCGCCGTTGTTGCCGTAGCCACCATTGTTGTAGCCGTTGTTGTAACCACCGCCACCGTAGCCGGGCGAGGTGGCACAGCCAGCCAGGGCGAGGGTAGCGATGGCGCTGGCGGCAATGAGCTGGATCTTCATGGAGCGTCTCCTGGCCGTGAAGGCGGGTGTGTTGGGTGGTACTGCGTCATGCAGCAGGGTGGACGAATCCTCTCCTTTCGAACGTGAACAAGGTGCCAACCAGGCGTGCCTTGCCCGGCTACAGGATGAATGCGCGTCAGCGGAAGTCCTGGTGGCAGGCGCGGCAGTCGGCCTGCACGGTTTCCACGACCTTGGCCAGGGCGGTGCAGTCACTGGGCGGAGCCGCCAATGCGGCGTTGAGGTTGCCGCGCAGCTGGCTGGCGTGCTGCTGGAACCGGCCGTTGTCCTTCAGCCCGGGAAAGGCCAGGTCGAGGTCGTTGGACAGAAGGCGCAGGGCCTGCAGCCGCGGCACGCTGTCGGCCAGGCTGCAGCGGTTCTGCTGCTGGGCCTGCTGCAGCAGCTGCGATTGCCGCTGCATCACCTGCATCAGGCTGTCCGGGAACGGGTCGCGGCGGGCCTGCAGGGCGCGGCCGACCATGACCGTGGCGACCAGGCCGATCAGCAGGCCCAGGCACAGCACGAACAGGTACCGCTGGGCAGTGGACGGGCGGCGGGGCGGGCTGGCGTTCATGGCGGGCTCTCCGGGCGTGCAACGGTGGGTTCGATGCCGGCGCGCTGTAGGCACTGGCGCCTGCACGTTAAAATAGCCGCATGAACGAACAGGTCAAACAACGCTTCGCCGGCATCGAACGGCTGTATGGCGTAGGTGCGCTCGAGCGCCTGCAGGGCAGCCGCGTGGCGGTGGTGGGCATGGGCGGGGTCGGCTCGTGGGTGGTGGAAGCGCTGGCGCGTTCGGCGGTCGGCCACCTGACCCTGATCGACGCCGATGACATCTGCGTGTCCAACACCAACCGGCAGCTGCCGGCGATGGAAGGCAACTACGGACGCAACAAGGCCGAGGCGATGGCCGAGCGTTGCCGTGCGATCAATCCGGACATCGAGGTCGATGCCGTGCAGGCATTCCTGACCGTGTCGAACATGGCCGAGTTGCTGGACCGTGGCTTCGACCTGGTGATCGATGCCTGCGACAGCTTCCGGGTGAAGGTCGAGACGATCGCCTGGTGCCGCCGCCGCAAGCTGCCGCTGCTGACCGTGGGGGCTGCCGGTGGTCGCACCGATCCGACCCTGGTGCGCATCCGCGATGTCTCGCGCACCGAGCACGACGCCATGCTGGCGCTGATCCGCAAGAAGCTGCGCAGCGAGTTCAATTTCCCGAAGAATGCCAAGCGCTATTTTGGCGTACCGGCGGTGTACTCGCTGGAAAACGTGAAGTATCCGCAGGCCGATGGCAGCGTCTGCGGCATCCGCCCGAACCTCGGTGCGGATGCTGCATTGAAACTGGACTGTGGCGCAGGCCTCGGTGCGGCAACCCACATCACCGGTGCCTTCGCCTTCGCGGCGGTCGGCAAGGCGCTTGAAATGCTGCTGGAGCCGAAGAAGGTGAAGGCCGAAGTGGTCGAGGATCACGCCGACGCGTGACGGTAGTGCCGGCCGCTGGCCGGCATCTGCGCTGATCGAATCATTCCGGAGTTGCCGGCCAGCGGCCGGCACCTACCCGTTACATTGCCGGCAGCGCGAACAGGCGCCGCGCATTCTCCGTCGTGGCCTGGGCCACCGCGTCCAGCTCCATCCCGCGCAGTGCGGCCACGTGGCGGGCGATGACTGCCAGTCGCGCTGGTTCGTTGCGCTGGCCGCGGATGCCGGCGTCAGGCTGGTCGGGCGCGTCGGTCTCCAGCAGCAGCTGTTCCAGCGGCATCCCGCGCACCAGGCGCTGCAGCCGTTGCGCGCGTTCGTAGGTCAGCGGACCACCGAGACCGAGCAGGAAGCCTTGCCGATGCAGTTGCGCGGCCTGTTCCGGGCTGCCGGAAAAGCTGTGCACCACGCCGCGCAGGCCGCCGACGCGACGGATCGCGGCAATGACCGCATCCACCGCTCGTCGCGCATGCACGATCACCGGCAGCTCGAACTCGCGGGCCAGTTGCAGCTGGCCGATGAAGTACGCCTGTTGCGCCTCTGCATCAAGTCCCTCGACGAAGAAGTCCAGCCCGCATTCGCCGATCGCGCACGGGCGTTCGCGAACGATCCATTCGCGCAGCAGCGGCAGATGGTCGGGCCGGTGCTCGGCCAGGAACAACGGATGCAGGCCGTAGGCCGGGTACAGCCCCGGTGCCTGCCGGCAGACCTCGCGCAGCTTCGGCCAGCTGGCGGCCGTGACGGCCGGTACCACCTGCTCGCGCACGCCCGCGGCGCCCGCGCGCTCGATCACCGCCATGCGGTCAGCATCGAATTCACTGGCATCCAGATGGCAGTGGCTGTCGACCAGCGGGATCAACGCTGTTCCAGCGGCGGCGGGGCCGGGACTGTATTGCGGCTCTTCCAGTTGGCCAGCAGCAGGGTGCCGAAGCCCAGTACCAGCTCGTCGACGAACGGAATCGGGTCGGGAATGAACAGGGTCAGCACGAACAGGCCGGCGGTCAGCTTGAACAGGGTGGGGTAGCGCAGCCGGCGGGCCCATTGCAGTACCGGCAGCAGCATCGGGTTGGCCATGGCGTGGATCCTCGTGGGGAATATGCAAACGCTACCACGGGCCCAGCATTTCCCGATGCTGAATGGGTTACAGGAATGAGCAGGAAATGTGGAGATTCCGTTCAGGCAGTGCATGCTGCAATCTGGGCCGAGAACGTTGCGGATGGTCCGCAAGGAGCAGGTCATGAAAAGCACAACTACAACTGTCCTGGTCGCAGCGGGCGCGCTGCTGGTCGGTGGCATCGCCACCGCCGCCTTCATGAAGAGCGGTGACAAGTCGCCTGATTCCATCAGCGCCGGAACCCCCAACGGTGAATCGCGGCTGGTTGACGGCAATGCCGTTGACGATGGCGCGCGTGGTGACAAGCTCGACCCGTCTGCACCGCGCGGGCTGGAATACGCCGACGTGCTGAAGGTCGACCCGATCACCGAGAAGCAGAAGGCCTACGCCACCGTGATCGGCACCGATCCCGTGCGCGAGACCTCCACCACCCAGACCCCGCACGAGGTCTGCCAGGACGTGACCGTGCAGGAGCGCCTGCCGGAGCGTGACGGCAACGTCGGCGGCACCGTGGTCGGCGCGGTGGTCGGCGGCCTGCTCGGCAACCAGGTCGGCGGTGGCAACGGCAAGAAGGCCGCGACCGCAGCCGGTGCCGTGGCCGGTGGCTTCATCGGCAACCAGATCGACAAGCGCCACGTGGGTGGCCGCGTGGTCAACCGTACCGAGCGCCAGTGCCACACCGAGACCGCCACCTCTGAGTCGAGCCGTGTTACCGGCTACAACGTGACCTACCGCAACGAGGACGGCACCACCGGCACCATGCGCATGGCCAGCAAGCCGGGCAACCGCATCGCCATGGGCACCAATGACGTGGTGAAGGGCTACAACGTGACCTACCGCTACGACGGCGCCGAGAAGACCGTGCGCATGGACAACAAGCCGGCCAGCGATCGCCTGCCGGTGGTCGATGGCCAGCTGGTCACGCAGACCGCTGCTGCCGGCGCCACTGCGGCCACGCGCCAGTAATCCAGAATACTTGCTGTACCCGACGGGCCGGCGCATGCCGGCCCGTTTCGTTGCGAGCGCGGGCATTCATCCGTGTGGAGGCGGAATCCACCATCATGGTGGCCCCTTCGACATGGAGTCGGCATGAGCATCTTCGACCTGCGCCTGGAAACCGAGCGCCTGATCCTGCGTCCGCTGCTGCGCGAGGACTACGAACCCTATCTGGCGTTCTGCGCCGACGAGGAAACGATGCGCACCCTCGGTGGCGTGCAGCCGCCTTCGGTAGCCTGGCGCGGCTTCTGCAGCCTGGCTGGCGCCTGGCAGCTGTTCGGCTTTTCGATGTTCAGCGTGATCGAAAAATCCAGCGGGGACTGGATCGGGCGGATGGGCCCCTGGCAACCGCAGGACTGGCCGGGTACCGAGGTCGGCTGGGGCATCCGCCGCGCCAGCTGGGGCCGGGGCTATGCGCCGGAAGCGGCGGTCGCGGCGATCGACTGGGCCTTCGACACGCTGGGTTGGCACGAGGTGATCCATACCATCGCCGAGAACAATGACAACTCGCGGGCGGTCGCGCGCAAGCTGGGCAGCACGTTGCTGCGGATGGGCGAACTGCCGCCGCCGTACAACGACAAACCGATGCAGATCTGGGGCCAGTCGCGCGAACAGTGGCGGCAGCGTGCGCGCTGAACGTGACCCGGTAGTGCCGGCCGCTGGCCGGCAACCTCGCTGCAGCAGGATTCGTGCGATTGCCGGCCAGCGGCCGGCACTACCGGGGTGCCATGCTGCATCCGCGCTTGGCATTCCCTGGCGCACTTGCCAGACTGCACGCAGCCGGCCGCCGGCCGGATCCGATGGAGCAGGCAATGGTGGAAGAGCGCGTCCCGCTGACGGTGCATGGCATGTCGGTCTCGGGCAATTGCCACAAGGTCCGGCTGCTGCTTGAGCAGCTCGGCAGCCGTTACCGCTGGGTGGAAGTGGACAGTGCCCATGGCCAGACCCACACGCCCGAATTCCTGGCGCTCAACCCGAATGCCAAGGTGCCGCTGATCGTCCGCGACGACGGCCGCGTGCTGACCGAATCCAACGCGATCCTGTTCTGGCTGGCCGAAGGCACGCCCTACCTGCCCAGCGATGGCTGGGAGCGTGCGCAGGCGTTGAGCTGGATGTTCTTCGAGCAGTACACGCACGAGCCGTGCGTGGCGGTAGCGCGCTTCATCCGGGGCTGGACGGCGCCCGACTCGCCACGCCGTGCCGAACTGCCACGCCTGCACGAGCGTGCCGCCACCGCGTTGGCGGTGATGGAGCAGCACCTGCGCGAAGCGCAGTGGTTCACCGGCAGCGGATACGGCATTGCCGATATCGCCCTGTTTGCCTATACCGATGTGGCGGGCGAGGGCGGCATCAGCCTGGAGCCGTTCCCGGAAGTTCGCGCCTGGCTGCAGCGGGTGCGTGCGCAGCCGCGCTTCCTGCCGATGCCGGCGGTGACCGCCGAGGTGCGCTCGCGCTTCGAGGCGGCTTGATGCCCACAGGGTAGCGCCCGGTATTGCCGGGCGGAACGCAACAACGACACGGAGGGTGTTCGATGTTCGCTGTGGTTCCGGATCCGATTCCCGCGCGCATGCGGGGGCTCAACCGCGCCGAGGTGTGCGACGTCAATTTCCTTGAGGCGGTGCGCGGGTGGCGCGGGACGCCGCGTCCGCGACCCGCGGCAGATGCTCCGATCCTGCCGGGCAGTACGCTCACCGCTGCCGCCTTCGATGAACTGTTCGACTCGCAGCTGGCCAGCCGCCAGCTGGACCTGATGGCGCGCGTGCTGCGCGTGCAGAACAAGGTCTTCTACACCATTGGTTCGTCCGGCCATGAAGGCAACGCGCTGCTGGCGCGGGCCTGCCGGTACACCGATCCTGCCTTCCTGCACTATCGTTCCGGCGCCTTCATGGCCGAGCGTTCGCGGCAGGTGCCGGGCATCGACCCGCTGCGCGATGCGGCACTGTCCTTCGCCGCCAGCGCGGATGATCCGGCCAGCGGTGGCCGCCACAAGGTGTGGGGCAGCAAGCCATTGTGGGTGCTGCCGCAGACCTCGACGATTGCGTCGCACCTGCCCAAGGCGCTGGGTACCGCGCTGGCCATCGAGAGTGGCAAGCGGCTGGGGCAGGCGCTGCCCATTCCCACCGACAGCATCGTGCTGTGCTCGTTCGGCGATGCGTCGGCCAACCACGCCACCGCGCAGACCGCCTTCAATACCGCGATGTGGTCGGCCTACCAGAAACTGCCGGCGCCGATCCTGTTCGTCTGCGAGGACAACGGCCTGGGCATCTCGGTGAAGACCCCCGATGGCTGGATCGCCGAGCGCTTCAGCCACCAGCCGGGGCTGGACTATTTCTTTGCCGATGGCCTCGACCTGGCCACCGGGCACGCCCAGGTGCAGGCGGCGGTGGAACACTGCCGGCGCACGCGGCGGCCGACCTTCCTGCATCTGCGCACCACGCGCCTGATGGGCCATGCCGGCACCGACTTTGAAGTGGAATGGCGCGCGCTGCCGGAGCTGTGCGCGGCCGAGGCGCAGGATCCGCTGCTGCGCTCGGCGCAGATCGCGCTGGAATCAGGCTGGATGGATGCGGCCGCCATCGAAGTGGCCTACGAAACGATGCGCGCGCGCTGCATGGCCGCTGCCGCCGATGCCGAAGGCAGTGCGAAGCTGGAGTCGCTGCGGGAGGTGATGGCGCCGCTGGCACCGTACACCCCTGCAGCGGTGCAGGCCGAAGCGCAGCGCGAGGTCGCTGCCGAAGCACGCGGGGCACTCTATGGCGGTGCCGAGGCATTGCCGGAACGACAGGCGCCGCGGCATCTCGCAATCCAGATCAATCATGGTCTGCAGGAGCTGCTGGCCAAGTATCCGCAGAGCCTGCTGTTCGGCGAGGACGTGGCGCAGAAGGGCGGTGTCTACACCGTCACCAAGGATCTGCTGCGCCGCTTCGGGCCGCGCCGGGTGTTCAACACCCTGCTGGACGAGACCATGATCCTGGGCATGGCGCAGGGCCTGGCCAACATGGGCATGCTGCCGATCCCGGAGATCCAGTACCTGGCCTACCTGCACAACGCCATCGACCAGCTGCGTGGCGAAGCCTGTTCGCTGCAGTTCTTCTCCAACGACCAGTACCGCAACCCGATGCTGGTGCGGGTGGCCGGGCTGGGCTACCAGAAGGGTTTCGGCGGCCATTTCCACAACGACAACTCGGTCACCGCCCTGCGCGACATCCCCGGGCTGGTGGTCGGCTGCCCATCGCGCGGCGACGACGCGGTGATGATGCTGCGCACGCTGGCGGCGCTGGCCCGGGTGGATGGGCGCGTGGCGGTGTTCCTGGAGCCGATCGCGCTGTACATGAGCAAGGACCTGCATGAGCCGGGCGATGGCCAGTGGCTGTTCGACTACCCGGCCCAGGGCCGGGCACTGGTGCCGGGCGAAGGCCGTGTTTACGGGCCGGAGGCTGGCGACCTGGTGGTCTACACCTACGGCAATGGCGTGCCGATGGCGCTGCGCGCAGCGCGGGCCATCGAACAGCAACTGGGCTGGCAGGTACGGGTGGTCGACCTGCGCTGGCTGGTGCCGCTGGATGCCGGCTTCATCGCCAGCCAGGCCGCCAGCGCACGGCGCGTGCTGGTGCTGGACGAGGGCCGCCACAGTGGAGGGGTGGGCGAGGGCGTGGTCACCGCACTGGTCGAGGCCGGTTTCGGCCACCTGCCGCTGCGCCGGGTCTGCGGCGCCGATACCTATACCCCGCTGGCAGGGGCAGCAATGTTCGGGCTTCCAAGCGACAATGCGGTGATTGGCGCCGCCCTTGAACTGGCGCAGGAACCTTGATGCATGTGTGGATTGGCGGGAATGTTGTTGCCGGCGCCGGTGGCGTCGGCCGAGGTGCTGCAGGCGCAGGTCCTGGCCATGGGCGAGGCGCTGCACCACCGCGGGCCGGATGATGGCGGCAGCTGGGTCGATGCCGGGGCAGGCATCGCGCTGGCGCACCGTCGGCTGAGCATTCTCGATCTGTCGCCGCTGGGCCACCAGCCGATGGCCTCGTCCGATGGCCGCTACGTGATGGCCTACAACGGCGAGGTCTACAACTTCGCCGCCCTGCGTGCCGAACTGGAGCCGCTGGGGCATGCTTTCCGTGGCCATTCCGACACCGAAGTGCTGCTCGCGGCGATCCTGCAGTGGGGCATGGAAGAAACCCTGCAGCGTTGCAACGGCATGTTCGCCATCGCGCTGTGGGACCGCCAGGCGCAGTGCCTGTGGCTGGCACGCGACCGCGTTGGCAAGAAGCCGCTGTACTACGGCTGGGCCGGTGACACCCTGGTGTTCGGTTCCGAACTGAAAGCGCTGTGGCAGCACCCGGCGTTCGACAACGACATCGACCGCGACGCGCTGACCCTGTTGCTGCGGTTGGATTACATTCCGGCCCCGCACAGCATCCACCAGCGCTGCTACAAGCTGATGCCCGGCCGCATGCTGCGCCTGGACGCCGAAGCCGTGGCGGCGGGTGCATCGGCGCATCGCCCGGAGCAGGCGCAGCGCCCGTACTGGGATGCGCGTGCACGCATGCAGGCGGCACTGGCTGCGCCGTTCCAGGGCCGCATCGAGGAAGCAGAGGAGCAGCTGGACGGGCTGCTGCGCGACGCGGTGGCGCTGCGCATGGTGGCCGACGTGCCGGTGGGCGTGTTCCTGTCCGGCGGTACCGATTCGTCGCTGGTGGCGGCGCTGATGCAGGCGCAGAGCGGGCAGCCGGTGCACAGCTTCAGCATCGGCTTCACCGATTCGGGCCACGACGAGGCACCGCTGGCCAGGGAACTGGCCACGCATCTGGGCTGCGACCACACCGAGCTCTACGTCAGCGGCGCGGATGCACTGGCGGTCGTGCCGCAGCTGCCGGCAATGTTCGACGAACCCTTTGCCGATGCCTCGCAGGTGCCGACCGCGCTGGTCGCCCGGCTGGCGCGGCAGGGCGTGACCGTGGCGTTGTCTGGCGACGGCGGTGATGAGCTGTTCTTCGGCTATACCCGCTACGTGCGCGCGCTGCGCAACTGGCAGATGCTGGGCCGCGTGCCGGGCCCGCTGCGACGCTGGATGGGCGCGCGCGCGCAGCACCAGGGCGAGGCCTCGCGGACCGGCGGACTGGCCGCGCTGTTGGCCGAGTCCGGCGCGCGAGGCATTGGCGACGTGTACCGCAACCGCATCTCGCGCTGGCGCGACCCCGCCGCGGCAGTGCCCGGCGCACAGGCCGCCGGCAGCTTCTACGACCTGGCCGATCCGCTGCACGGTGCCGGCACGCCGGCCGACGCGATGATGCTGGCCGATTACGTGACCTACCTGCCGGATGACCTGCTCTGCAAGGTCGACCGCACCTCGATGGCGGTCAGCCTGGAGGCACGTGCGCCGCTGCTGGACTGGCGCGTGGCCGAGTTCGCCTGGTCGCTGCCGCTGGGCTTCAAGCGCAGCGAAACCACCAGCAAGGTGCTGCTCAAGCGCGTGCTTGGCCGCTACGTGCCGCAGTCGATGGTGCACCGGCCCAAGCGCGGGTTCGGCGCGCCGGTCAGCGACTGGCTGAAGGGCGACCTGCGGCCGTGGGCCGAAGATCTGTTGCAGCCGGCGCGCCTGGAGCGCGAAGGCGTGCTGTCGGCGGCGGCGGTGCAGCCGCTGTGGCAGCAGTTCCTGGGCGGCCAGCGCAAGTGGCATACCCACCTGTGGAACGTGCTGATGTTCCAGGCCTGGCAGGCGCATTGGCGCCAGGTGCGGACCCGCGTGACCGGGGGCTGATCTTCACCGGACGGCACGGGCCCGGCGTCTAGGCTGGGCCTCCCGCACCGTGAGGAGTATGTCCCTATGTCCGTCCCCACCATCGCCGTGTTCGTCGGCAGCCTGCGCAAGGATTCCTGCAACCGCAAGCTGGCCCATGCGCTGGAGAAGATCGCTGGCGACCGCGCGCGCTTCCGGTACGTGCAGATTGGTGATCTACCGCTGTACGACCAGGATTTCGATGGCCAGTACCCGCCTCAGGGCACCCGGCTGAAGGATCAGGTGCGCGCCGCCGACGCGGTGCTGTTCGTGACCCCCGAATACAACCGGTCGGTGCCGGGCGTGCTGAAGAACGCCATCGACATCGGCTCGCGCCCCTACGGTGACAGTGCGTTTGCCGGCAAGCCGGCGGCGGTGATCGGCGCCTCCATCGGCCAGATCGGCACCGCCGTGGCCCAGCAGCACCTGCGCAACAGCCTGGCCTTCCTGGACATGCACGTGCTCGGCCAGCCCGAGGCGTTCATCCATTTCAAGGACGGCCTGATCGACGCCGACGGCACGATCCACAACGAGGGCACGCAGAAATTCCTGCAGGGCTACGTGGACCGGTTCCTGGCACTGATCGCGGTGCACGTGAAGGGCGACTGAGACCGATGGGGTAGCAGCAGCCAGGCCGCGGGTCGGATCCCGGCGCGCAGCGGCGGGCCCTGGCCCCACGTTCCGCTGAGCACCGGAGTCCGTGCGCTGCACGGAATCCGACCCTGGCCGCCTGATCTGCGATAATGACCCACCCGGGCGCCGCAACGGCGCCCGTCGCAGGCACTGCGACGCCCCCGCGCCAGAGTGGCCAGGCACTGGCGGATATCCCCCGTTTCTCCACGGCTTATCCACAGGCTTGTCCATGGCTGCCGGGGTCGGCGCATGCCTACACTCGTCCGGCCCACTTTTGCAGGAAACACCGCAGCATGTCCGCTCGTTCCGGCTTCCGTTCCAACCGCAGAGAGCGCGGTGATGGCTTTGATCGTGATCGCGATGAATCGCGTATCGACCAGTTGCGCGTTCCGCCGCATTCGGTGGAAGCCGAGCAGGCGGTGCTGGGTGGCCTGATGCTGGCGCCGGAGGCCTACGACCGGGTCAACGACCAGCTGACCGAGGGCGATTTCTACCGCCGCGATCACCAGATGATCTACCGCGCGATCCGTGAGCTGTCCGAGCGCGAGCGGCCGTTCGACGCGGTGACCCTGGGCGAGTGGTTCGAATCACAGGGCAAGCTGGAGCTGGTGGGCGATGGTGCCTACCTGATCGAGCTGGCGAGCACCACGCCGTCGGCGGCCAACATCGTGGCCTATGCCGAGATCGTGCGTGACAAGGCCGTGCTGCGGCAGCTGATCCAGGTCGGCACCGACATCGTCAACGATGGCTTCCAGCCTGAGGGCCGTGACAGCAGTGAGCTGCTGGCCTCTGCGGAGAAGAGCGTGTTCGCCATCGCTGAACAGGGTGCACGCGGCCGTACCGACTTCGTGGCGATGCCTGGCGCGCTGAAGGATGCCTTCGAGGAACTGCGCAACCGCTTCGAGAACGGCGGCAACATCACCGGCCTGCCGACCGGCTACAACGACTTCGATGCGATGACCGCCGGCCTGCAGCCGACCGACCTGATCATCCTCGCCGCGCGCCCGGCCATGGGCAAGACGACTTTTGCACTGAACATCGCCGAGTACGCGGCGATCAAGTCGAAGAAGGGCGTGGCGGTGTTCTCGATGGAAATGTCGGCCTCGCAGCTGGCGATGCGCCTGATCTCCTCCAACGGCCGCATCAACGCGCAGCGCCTGCGTACCGGCCAGCTGGAAGATGAAGACTGGAGCCGCGTCACCAGCGCGATCAAGATGCTGAAGGAAACCAAGATCTTCATCGACGATACGCCGGGCGTGTCGCCGGAAGTGCTGCGTTCCAAGTGCCGCCGTCTCAAGCGCGAGCACGACCTGGGCCTGGTGGTGATCGACTACCTGCAGCTGATGAGCGTGCCGGGCAACAGTGAAAACCGCGCCACCGAAATCTCGGAGATCTCGCGTTCGCTGAAGGGCCTGGCCAAGGAACTGCACGTGCCGGTGATCGCGCTGTCGCAGCTCAACCGCTCGCTGGAAACACGTACCGACAAGCGCCCGGTGATGGCCGACCTTCGCGAATCGGGCGCAATCGAGCAGGACGCGGACATGATCGTGTTCATCTACCGCGACGATTACTACAACAAGGAAAATTCGCCAGACAAGGGCCTGGCCGAGATCATCATCGGCAAGCACCGTGGTGGCCCGACCGGATCGTGCAAGCTGAAGTTCTTCGGTGAGTACACCCGCTTCGACAACCTGGCCCACGACTCGGTCGGCTCATTCGAATAACCGTAGTGCCGGCCGCTTGCCGGCAACCACCCCACGGCTTGCAAACCATTCAGAACGCCAATCTTCCGTACGTGGCGTGTAAATGACATGTAACGCGAGGCTTCTACGATTCCGCCGCTGCTGCTCTTCGACGCCGCCCTTCGGCGTCCAGCGTGCCCAAGGAATCCGCCTCCATGCCGTCCCACGCTCCGCTTCGCCGCAATCTGCTGGCCCTGCTGGTCTGTGCTTCGCTGCCGTCGCTGGCTGTCGCTGAAACCGCCCCCGCGACCGACGCGCAGTCGGCCACGACCCTCGATTCGATCTCGGTGATCGGCCGCGGCGAAGCCCGCCAGGTGCAGCGCGTGACCGCCGAGGACATGAAGGTCCTGCCGCCCGGTGCCAACCCGCTGAAGCTGCTGGCGGCCAAGCCGGGCGTGCATTTCGAATCGGCCGATGCCACCGGCGCCTACGAATGGTCCACCAGCATCAGCCTGCGTGGCTTCAACCAGAATCGCCTGGGCTACACCCTCGATGGCATCCCGCTGGGCAACATGGCCTACGGCAACAGCAACGGCCTGCACATCAGCCGCGCGGTGATCAGCGAGAACCTGGGCGGTGCGGAGGTCTCCACCGGCATTGGTGCGCTGGGTACGCCGTCCACCAGCAACCTCGGCGGCGTGTTCCAGTTCTACTCGATCGATCCGTCCACCGAATATGGGGTCGTGCTGGCACAGAGCTTCGGCAGCGACAATGCGCGCCGCAGCTATGCGCGCCTCGATACCGGCGACCACCAGGGCTTTGCCGCTTACCTGTCCGGCGTGTATTCCGAAGGCGACAAGTGGAAGGGCAAGGGCTCGCAGGAACTGAAGCAGTTCAACGGCAAGGCCACCTACAACTTCGGCACGGACAGCAGGATCACCGCGCTGTTCAACGCTTCGCGCCGCGTCGAGGCCGACTACCAGGACCTGTCGCTGGAGATGATCGATCGCCTCGGCTGGGACTGGGACAACTACGCGCCGGACTGGGATCGCGCGGTGGCTGCTGCACGCGGAAAGTACAGTGGTGGCGTCAACAGCCCGTGGGACGCCTATTACTCCGGTCACGGCCTGCGCAATGACGATGTGTCCAGCATTGCCGGTGATTTCGGCCTGAATGAATCGATGCGCCTGAAGGTCAACGTCTACAACCACAGCAACCGTGGCCAGGGCCACTGGTTCAGCCCGTCCAATCCGTCCAACCCGGGCACCAGCCGTGAGATCCCGATCTCGATCCGCACCACCGAGTATGCGATCGACCGCACCGGCGTGACCTCGGCGTTCACCTGGAACGTGGCGGGCCACGAACTGGAGGCGGGCCTGTGGTACGAAGACAACGGCCACAGCGTGCAGCGCAACTTCTACTACATCGACGGCCCGATCACCGACGACTTCTTCCTGCGCAATCCGGACCAGCGCGTGTGGCACCAGCGCTACACCACCATCACCCGCCAGTTCTACGTGCAGGACCGCTTCCGCCTGTTCGGTGACCGCCTGACCATCGATATCGGCGCGAAGTCGCCGCACACCCGCACCCGCGTGCGCACGCCGCTGGGCAGCTATGCCAACAACAGCAGCCTGACCTCGAAGAAGGGCCTGCTCCCGCAGGCGGGCTTCAACTTCAAGCTCAACGAGGGCAACGAGATCTTCGGCTCGTTCGCCAAGAACGTGGCCGCCTACGCGCTGGGCGTGGGCAGCCCGTTCAACGTGCCGCAGGCCGCCTTCGATGCCAGCGCGAAGAACCTGAAGCCGGAACAGTCGCGCACCATCGAGCTGGGCTGGCGCGGCTACGGCCAGGGCTATGAAGCCTCGGTAGCGGTGTACGACGTCAAGTTCGACAACCGTCTGCTGGCCATCGCGCAGTGCGTGGGCATCCTCGGTTGCCCGGCGTTGTTCTCCAACGTCGGTTCGGTAACCAGCCGCGGCGCCGAGGCGACCCTGCAGCTGAAGCCGATGCAGGACCTGACCTGGTCCAACGCGCTGTCGTGGAATGACAGCACCTACGACAACGACTACGTCAACAACGGCGTGGTGCCGACCCGCGGCAAGAAGACCGTTGACACCCCCGAATGGATGTTCGCCAGCACCCTGGCCTGGACCCCGGGCCCGTGGGACCTGCGCCTGGCCGCCAACCATGTCGGCAAGCGTTACGTGACCTATACCAACGACGTGTCGGTGCCCAGCTACTGGCTGGTCAACGCTTCGGTGGCCTACGACTTCGGCAAGCTCGGCCCGGCGCAGAACCTGACCGTGGCGCTGAACCTGACCAACCTGACCGACAAGCGCTACCTGTCCTCGATCAACACCAACGGCACCTACGCCGCCGACCCGACCCGCAGCCTGGCGACCATGCAGGTTGGCGCGCCGCGGCAGGTGATGGCCACCGCCACCGTGCACTTCTGATGCGCGGCCCCGTCGATCCGGAAAGCCGTCGTCGCCTGTTGCGCATGGCGTGGCAGGGCACGGGGGCGGCGATCGCACTGGCGGCGATGCCGGGGCTGGCCACGGCCGGCCCGCGCCCGCGGTTGGGGCGTGATCCGTTCACCCTGGGCGTCGCCGCCGGCGATCCGGATCCGCAGGGAGCCGTACTGTGGACGCGTCTGGCGCCGGACCCGCTCAACGGCGGCGGCATGCCATCGCGGGCGGTGCCGGTGCGCTGGTTCGTGGCCGAAGACCCGGGCATGTGCCGGCTGGTGCAGCGTGGCGTCGCCGCGGCAGTGCCCGAGCTGGCGCATTCGGTGCACGTGGAGGTCAATGGCCTGCGCCCAGGCCGCGACTACTACTACCGTTTTGCCTGCGACGGTGACGAGGAAAGCGCGGTCGGCCACTTCCGCACCGCGCCGCTGCCCGACGCGCAGCTGCAGCAGCTGCGGCTGGCCCTGTGCACCTGCCAGGCCTGGAACAGTGGCTACTACCCGGTGCTGCGCGATATCGCGAAGAGTGATGTCGACCTGGTGCTGCATGCCGGTGACTACCTGTACGAGTACAGCCCACTGCAGAACGCGCGCGGATGCACGCTGGATGCGGAACGCTTCAGTGGCGAGACCGTCAGCCTGGAGCGCTACCGCGACCAGTACGCGCTGTACAAGCTCGATCCCGATCTGCAGGCCGCGCACGCCGCCCACGCGTTCGCGGTGATCTGGGACGACCACGAAGTGCAGAACGATTACTCCGGCATCCATCCGGAGAAGCCCGGCGCCTCGACGGAGGACTTCATCGTTCGCCGGGCGGCGGCCTACCGCGCGTTCTACGAACACCTGCCGATGCGTAGTACGCCTGCGGGCAACGGTGGCCTGCGCGTGCATCGGCGCCTGCGTTACGGCGATCTGGCACAGCTTGTGCTGCTCGACTGCCGCCAGTTCCGTCCGGCCAATCCCTGCGGGGTGGGCGAGTCGCCGCGCTGCGACGCTGCGTTGGATCCACGCATTGGCATGCTGGGCGTGGGCCAGGAAGCCTGGTTCGCGCAGTCGATGGCGGCCGCACGCGGCACGCGCTGGAACGTGGTGGTGCAGCAGCTGCTGATGGCGCAGCTGCGGCTGGACGGCGGCACGGCGCGCGAGCGCTTCTGGAACGATGCCTGGGACGGCTATCCCGCCGCACGCAAGCGATTGCTGCAGGCGATGCGGGCAGGCGGGCAGGGCAATGCCATCGTGCTCGGTGGTGACTGGCATTCCACTTTCGTCAACGACCTGAAGCTGGATTTCGACGCGGCCTGCGCGCCGGTCGTCGCCACCGAATTCATCGCTCCGGCGATCAGCAGCGGCGGCGACGACACACCGTACGGGCCGTACTATGGGCCGTCGATAGCGCAGAACCCGCACATCCGCTATTTCGACGGTGACCGCCGCGGCTGGTGGAAGCTGCAGCTGAACCGGCAGACCGTGGATGCGGAGCTGCGCTTCGCCGACAGCGTGCTGCGCGCGGATGCGCCGGTGCGCACTGCGGCGCGCTTCCAGGTCATCCACGGCCGCCCGGGCGCAGTGCCGGTGTGAATCCGTTCGGTCGTGCCGGCCGCTGGCCGGCAACCTGATCAATCTTCGGTTTCCCCACCACCGGATTCATCGCCCCGAGCCGGGTTTCGTCGCAAACCGTTTGCGGGCGGCCAGAGCGGGGCGCCAAGGTGTCCGCAGGCGGCAAGGTGCCGCCACAAGGAGACCGTGATGAAGACCCTGTTCGCACTCGGCGTGTGGTGCCTGGTGTTCGTGCTGTGCTGGCCGCTGGCGATCCTCGCCCTGATCGCCTGGCCGTTCGTGTGGCTGCTGAGCCTGCCGTTCCGCCTGGTCGGCATCACCTTCTCGGCGCTGTTTGCGTTCCTGCGCGCGCTGTTCATGCTGCCCGCGCGGTTGCTGGGTGGCCGGGCGGTGGCCGCATGAGGATGGTGCTGCTGGTGGGTCTGGTCCTGCTTGCGGGCCCGGTACTGGCCACACCTCCAGCACCGCCCTCGGTGTGGCTGGAACGGCAGCAGACCGCTGCGGCTGACGAGGCCAATGCTGCGGCGGTCTCTGCGCCGAAAGCCAAGGAGCGCTGCAGGGTCGCGAAGGAATGGAGGGTCGGCGATACGGTTGTGCAGCACAGGGTCTGCGAGGATCCACCGAAGAAGCCGGCTGGAAAGGTGTAGCGCCGAGCCCATGCTCTGCGCTACAGGGAAACGGGCAACAAAAAAACCCCGCCGAAGCGAGGTTTTTCGTATCCGGGTGATGCCGGCCAGCGGCCGGCACTACCAGCGAACGATCAGTTCGCCTTGTGGATGGCGCGCTTGCTGACCGCCATCGCCGCGTCGTGGATCACTTCCGACAGCGACGGGTGGGCGTGGCAGATGCGGGCCAGGTCATCGGCCGAGCCACTGAACTCCATGGTCAGCACGCCTTCGTGCACCAGCTCGGAGACGTTGGCGCCGACCAGGTGCATGCCGAGGATGCGATCGGTTTCGGCATGGGCCAGGATCTTCACGAAGCCCGCCGGCTCGATCATCGCCACGGCACGGCCGTTGGCGGCGAACGGGAAGCTGCCGGCCTTGTACGGGATGCCTTCGGCCTTCAGCTGGGCTTCGGTCTTGCCGACCCACGCCAGTTCCGGCTCGGTGTAGATGACCCACGGGATGGTGTCGAAGTTGACGTGGCCCGGCAGGCCGGCGATCAGCTCAGCCACCGCGATGCCTTCCTCGAAGCCTTTGTGCGCCAGCATCGGGCCGCGCACGCAGTCGCCGACCGCCCACACGCCGTTGACGCCGGTGTGGCAGTGCGCGTCGACTTCGATCTGGCCGCGCTCGTTGATCTTGACGCCGGTGCCTTCGGCCAGCAGGCCCTTGGTGGCGGCGCGACGGCCAACGGCCACCAGCAGCTTGTCCACGGTCAGGGTCTTTTCGCCTTCAGCGTCGGTGTAGGTGACGATGACTTCCTTCTTCTTGCCCTTGCCGGTGATCTCGGTCTTGGAAACCTTGGCATTGAGCTTGATGTCCAGGCCCTGCTTCTTGAATTCCTTGGCAGCGGTCTTGGCCACTTCGGCGTCGGCAGCCGCCAGGAACTCCGGCATGGCTTCGAGGATGGTGACTTCCGCGCCCAGGCGCTTCCACACGCTGCCCAGTTCCAGGCCGATGACGCCGGCGCCGATCACCGCCAGGCGGTTCGGCACTTCGGTGAAGTCCAGGCCGCCGACGTTGTCGACGATGGTCTCGCCGTCGAACTTGGCGAACGGCAGTTCGATCGAATCCGAACCGGCCGCGATGATGACGTTGGTGCCCTTCAGCTCGACGATGGAACCGTCATGCTGGGTGACCTTGACCACGTTGCCCGGCTGCAGTTCGCCAAAACCATAATAGGCAGCGACCTTGTTGGCCTTGAACAGCATGCCGATGCCGCCGGTGAACTGCTTGACGATCTTGTCCTTGCGGCCAACCATCGCCTCGACGTCGATCTTGGCATCCTTGAAGCTGATGCCATGGTCGCCAAAGATGTGGCCCATGTTCCAGAACTGGCGCGAGGAATCCAGCAGCGCCTTGGACGGGATGCAGCCCACGCGCAGGCAGGTGCCGCCGAGGGCCGGCTTGCCGTCCTTGCCCAGCGCCGCGTCGATGCAGGCGGTCTTCAGGCCCAGCTGGGCCGCGCGGATGGCAGCGTGGTAACCGGCCGGGCCGGCACCGATGACGACGACGTCGAATTGTTCAGCCATTGAATTATTCCTTGATGCATTACCAGAACCCCTCCGCGCAGGCGCGGAGGGGCGGGAGGTTTCTTACAGGCCGAACAGCATGCGGCCCGGGTTTTCCAGCTGGTTCTTGATGTCCACCAGGAACTGCACCGAGTCCTTGCCGTCGATGATGCGGTGGTCGTAGGACAGCGCCAGGTACATCATCGGCGCGATCACGACCTGGCCGTTCTGGGCGATCGGACGCTCCTTGATGGCGTGCATGCCCAGGATGGCGCTCTGCGGCGGGTTGATGATCGGGGTCGACAGCAGCGAACCGAAGGTGCCGCCGTTGGTCACGGTGAAGGTGCCGCCCTGCAGTTCTTCCAGGCCCAGCTTGCCGTCACGGGCCTTCTTGGCGTAGTCGGCGATGGTCTTCTCGATGTCGGCGAACGACATGCGCTCGACGTTGCGCAGGACCGGCGTGACCAGGCCCTTCTCGGTCGACACGGCGATCGAGATGTCCGAGTAGCCGTGGTAGATGATGTCGTCGCCGTCGATCGAGGCGTTGACCAGCGGGAAGCGCTGCAGCGCGTTGGCAGCGGCCTTCACGAAGAAGCTCATGAAGCCCAGCTTGATGCCGTGGGCCTTGACGAACTCGTCCTGCAGCTCCTTGCGCGCCGCCGACACCTTGGACAGGTCGACTTCGTTGAAGGTGGTCAGCATGGCGGTGGAGTTCTTCGACTCCATCAGGCGCTCGGCGATGCGCTTGCGGATGCGGGTCATCGGCACGCGCTCTTCTGGACGTGCACCACCGGCCTTGCCGGCGCCGCCGTTGCGGGCGAAGTTGACGATGTCTTCCTTGGTCACTGCACCACGACGGCCGGTGCCGTCGACGTCGGCCGGGTTCACGCCTTCGGTGATGGCGATGAAGCGGGCGCCCGGCGGCAGGGTGTCGGCGGCCGACTTGGCAGCCGGAGCCGGAGCGGCGGCAACGGCCGGAGCAGCGGCGGCCGGTGCGGCTTCAGCCTTCTTCTCCTCAGCGGCCGGGGCCGGAGCCGCAGCCACGGCGCCTTCTTCGATGATCGCCACGACCTGGCTGGAGGTCACGGTATCGCCTTCCTTGAACTTGATTTCCTTCAGCACGCCGTCAACCGGCGACGGCACTTCCAGCACGACCTTGTCGGTTTCCAGGTCAAGCAGGTTTTCGTCGCGCTTGACGGCGTCGCCCACCTTCTTGTGCCAGGTGGCGATGGTGCCGTCGGCGACGGATTCGGGCAGTACCGGGGCTTTGACTTCGGTGGCCATTGCGGGAGCTTCCTGGTTTGTCTTCTAAATAGGGGGAGGATTATTCAGCGAACGTGTCGTTGAACGGGTTGACCAGTGCGTCGGCAATCAGCTGCTGCTGCTCGCGGACGTGGTCAGCCATGTGACCGGCAGCCGGCGACGCCGAACGTGCGCGACCGGCGTAGTGCAGGTTCTGGCCATCGGCCAGGCAGAACTGCAGGTGGTGGCGGATCTGGTACCACGCGCCCTGGTTCTGCGGTTCTTCCTGCGTCCACACCACGTCGGTGGCCTTGCCGTACTTCTTCAGCTCGGCAGCCAGCAGCGCACGCGGGAACGGATACAGCTGCTCCACGCGGATGATCGCCACGTCGTCCTGGCCACGCTTGGCCTGGTCTTCCAGCAGGTCGTAGTAGACCTTGCCCGAGCACAGCACCACGCGCTTGACCTTCTTGGCATCGGCATTGGCGTCGCCGATCAGGTGCTGGAACTCGCCATTGGCCAGTTCGTCCAGGGTCGACACGGCCAGCTTGTGGCGCAGCAGCGACTTCGGCGACATCACCACCAGCGGCTTGCGGGTGGTCATGTGCAGCTGGCGACGCAGCATGTGGAAGGCCTGCGCCGGGGTCGACGGCACGACAACCAGCATGTTCTCCAGGGCGCACAGCTGCAGGAAGCGCTCCAGGCGCGCCGAGCTGTGTTCCGGGCCTTGTCCTTCATAGCCATGCGGCAGCAGCAGGGTCAGGCCCGAAATGCGGCCCCACTTGGCTTCACCGGCGGCGATGAACTGGTCGATCACCACCTGGGCACCGTTGGCGAAGTCGCCGAACTGGCCTTCCCAGATGCACAGCGTGTTCGGATCGGTGGTGGAGAAACCGTACTCGTAGGCCATCACCGCTTCTTCGCTCAGCAGCGAGTCGATGACGGTGGCCTTCTCCGTCGAATCCACCAGCTGCCGCAGCGGCATGTAGTAGTTGTCGGTCTTCTGGTCGTGCAGGATCGCGTGGCGGTGCGTGAACGTACCGCGGCCGACGTCCTGGCCGACCAGGCGCAGCGCATGGCCTTCGTCGAGCAGGGTGGCGTAGGCCAGGTTCTCGGCAAAGCCCCAGTCGCCCGGAATCTCGCCGGCGGCCATCTTGCGGCGGTCGTCGTAGACCTTGGCCACGCGCGAGTGCAGCTGCACTTCGTCCGGGATGGTGTTGATCAGCTTGGCCAGCTCGACCAGCTTGTTCTTCTCGACCTTGGTCGAGACCGGGTCGGACAGCTTGCCTTCCAGCAGCTTCGGCCAATCGACGAACAACGGGCTGCTCGGCGGGGTCTTCTCGACCTTGGCCAGCTCGGTGGTCACTTCACCCGCGTCCAGCTTCTCGCGGTAGGCATCGACCATGGCCTTGCCGGCACCGGCGGCGATCACGCCCGCCTTTTCCAGCTGCTCGGCATACATCTCGCGGGTGGTCGGGTGCTTGCGGATCACCTGGTACATCAGCGGCTGGGTGATCGCCGGCTCGTCGGCCTCGTTGTGGCCCCAACGGCGGTAGCACATCAGGTCGATGACCACGTCCTTGGCGAACTTCTGGCGGAACTCGAAGGCCAGCTGCGCGGCGAACACCACCGCTTCCGGATCATCGCCGTTCACGTGCAGCACCGGGGCGGCGATCATCTTCGCCACGTCGGTGGCATAGCGCGTGGAGCGCGTATCCAGCGGGTTGGAAGTGGTGAAGCCGACCTGGTTGTTGACCACGATGTGTACGGTGCCGCCGACGGCGAAGCCGCGGGCCTGCGACATCTGGAACAGCTCCATGACCACGCCCTGGCCGGAGAAGGCCGCGTCGCCGTGGATCAGGATCGGCATGACCTGCTTGCGTGCGGTGTCCTTGCGGCGCTCCTGGCGCGAACGCACGGAACCGGCCACGACCGGGTCGGCGATTTCCAGGTGCGACGGGTTGAACGCCAGCGCCAGGTGCACCGGGCCACCGTCGGTGGCCACGTCGGCGGAGAAGCCCATGTGGTACTTCACGTCGCCGGCCGAAGCGTGCTCGTCGTGTTCGAACTTGCCTTCGAACTCGTCGAACAGCTTGCGCGGGTTCTTGCCCAGGGTGTTGACCAGCACGTTCAGGCGGCCGCGGTGGGCCATGCCGATCACCACGTCCTTGACGCCATCCTTGCCGGCGCTGCGGATGATGGTGTCCATCATCGGGATCAGCGAGTCGCCGCCTTCCAGCGAGAAACGCTTCTGGCCGACGTACTTGGTGTGCAGGTAGCGCTCCAGGCCTTCGGCCGCGGTCAGGCGCTCCAGGGTGCGGCGCTGGGTGTCAGCGTCCAGCTGGTAGTTGCCACCGGCCGCTTCCAGCTTCTTGTAGATCCACTGGCGCTGCTCGACCTCGGAGATGTGCATGAACTCCGCGCCGATCGAGCCGGTGTAGGTCGCCTTCAGGCGTGCGAGCAGGTCGCGCAGCTTCATGCGCGGCTGGCCGCCGACGCCGCCGGTGCTGAACTCGCTGTTGAGATCGGCATCGGACAGGCTGTGGAACGGCAGGCCCAGGTCCGGGGTGTTGACCGGCGCGGCCAGACCCAGCGGATCGAGGCGGGCGTCCAGGTGGCCGCGCGAGCGGTAGGCGGTGATCAGACGACCGACATTGCGCTCGCGCTCGTCGCCCGCACCGGTGCCGGTGCCAGCTTTCAGCGCATCCTTGGCCGCGTCCGCGATGTGGGAGATGACGGCCGAGTGCGGAATGTCGCCTGCTTCGCGGCCCTTGAAGCCGTCGAAGTAGGTCTTCCATTTGGGATCGACACTGTCCGGGGAGACCAGGTACTGCTCGTACAGGTCCTCGACATAGGAGGCGTTGCCGCCGGCGAGCTGCGAAGATTGCGCAAACTGCTTCAGTTGATTGTCCACGATGGAGGGTGTTGATTCGCTTTGTGGGGTATGGCTTCAGAAGGACCCGGCAGGAAGATGAATAGCCCTGCGCGGGCGCGTTCAAACAGCCAAATTGTACCCCCATCCGGACACGAAGGGGCACCACCACAGGCATCCCGCGTCCCCCGGTGCCGCTTCCAGACAGGTTGAGTGGGCGGTGCCCGCTCAGATGCCGAGCGCACGCAGTTCGCTGCAATCGCGCGAACGGTCCCAGACCCGCTGCAATTGCTGCTCGAACGGCTGCGAACGTGCAGGCAGCGCGACGCCTGCCTCGCCGTCGAGGCGATGACCGATCAGACGAAAGTAGAAGTCGCCGGCGTCGTTGAGCAGGCAGGCCGAGGCCAACGCACGGTCGATCGGGTCGGTGACCTCGCGGAACTGGATCACGCTGGGCAGGCGCTGGGCCAAGGCCAGCAGCGGTGCCCCGGCAGAGGCGATGGCGGCGGCGTCGTGCACGATCACCCGCAGCTGCTTGTCGTGGCGGGCGGTGACGAAGCGGCGCAGGGCGGCCTGTACCGACGGCGCGTCGAGCAGTCCCGGGTCCAGCTGACGGCTGTGCAGCCACACTTGGCGGCGGGCGCGGTGGACGATGGCCGTGGTGATGGCCACCGCCTGCTCGCGGCTGTCGATGGCACTGGCCGCGCCCAACCGGCGGCGCATCTGCTGGTGGCCGATGCCGGCCTCCTCGAATACCTCGCCTTCCGGCAGGAAGCCCTGGCGGGCATAGAAATCGCGGGCGGGCAGCTGGGCGTGCAGGTGCAGCTCGGCCAGGCCGAGCCTGCGCCCGGCCTCGACCAGTGCCTCCAGCAGGGCCTCACCGACCCCGTGGCTGCGATGGCTGGCCAGCACCGCCATGCGGCCGATGCGGCCGTCCGGGGCCAGCCGACCGGTGCCGACCGGCTGGTTGTCACTGTCCAGCGCCAGCACATGGGCGCTGAGCGGGTCCAGCGCATCGCGTTCCAGTTCGGCGGCGATGCCCTGTTCCTGCACGAACACGCGTTGGCGCACGTCGTGGATGGCAACGTGGGCGTCGGCGTGGCTGACCTGCTGGACCCGGACCATGGCAGGGCTCAGGCGCGACCGTCGTCGCTGTCGTCTTCGTCGTGATCCTCGAAGTTGACGATGACCTCGATGCCGTCGTCGTGCACGGTCACGGTGTGGACATCGTCGGACACCGCGTCGGCGTCGATCGCGTCGACACGGTCACGGCCTTCGACCACTTCGCCGAGCACCACGGCGTCTTCGCCGTCATCCTCATCTTCAGCGTCATACACCTCGTTCGGATCGATCAGCTGGAACACGCCACCGACCAACAGCTGCTGGACCACCGCGCGGCCCTTGTCGGACAGGCCGCGATAGGCGGCGGCATCGAGCTGCTCGGCGCCGGCCAGGCGCTGCGCGTCCTTCACCGGCAGCGCGAAGTCCTGGCCACTGACGTACAGGCTGGCGCCGCGCTTGGCGCGGCGCCAGGCCAGGCGTGCCCACGGATGACGCTGCAGCAGCAGGCCCGAGGCCAGGGCCTGGACCACTTCCTCCAGTGCCGGTGCGGCCTGGTGAGCCATCACTTCGCCGGCCGCGCGGTAGGTGGTGATGAAACGGCCGAACCAGTCACCCAGCTTGTCCGGATCGTTCATGCGGATGGCGTTGAGCGCGGTGATCACCCGCGCCATCGCCACCGTGTCGATCTCGTTCGGGTCGGCCGGCACCTTCAGGTCGGCATCCTGGTAGCGGATGTTCTCGTCGGCATCGGCGATCAGGGTGTCCAGGTAGTCGCTGATCAGCTCGGCCGAGGACGGCGCACGCATGCCGAAGGAGAAGGTCAGGCAGGGGTCTTCGGCGACGCCGTGGTGCGGCACGTTCGGCGGCAGGTAGAGCATGTCGCCCGGCGCCAGCACCCAGTCGTGGGTGGGCTTGAACACCTTCAGCAGCTTCAGCTCCACGTCGGGGCGGAAGCCCAGCGGCGGCTGCCTGCCCTTGATCGATTCGCTGGCATCGATCTGCCAGCGGCGGTGGCCGTGGGCCTGCAGCAGGAACACGTCGTACTGGTCGACATGGGCGCCGACCGAGCCGCCGGTGGCGGCGAAGCTGATCATCACGTCATCCATGCGCCAGCGCGGCAGGAAGCTGAAGTGCTCGATCAGGGCGCGCACGTCCGGGTCCCACTTGTCCACGTCCTGTACCAGCAGGGTCCAGTCATGGTCGGGCAGGGCGGGGAACACGTCTTCCTGGAACGGGCCGGTACGCACGCGCCAGCCGTCCTGGGTCTTGTCGTGCTCGATCAGGCGCGCCAGCACGCCTTCTTCGCAGGCCAGCCCGGCCAGGTCTTCCGGCTGCACCGGGGTCTGGAAGTCGGGGAAGGCGTTGCGGATCAGCAGCGGGCGCTTCTGCCAGAAGTCGCGCAGGAAGGTGGCCGGCGCCATGCCCAGCGGCTGGCCGGGGCGGGCGGTGACTTCGATGAGGGGGGCGGAGGACTTGCGGGCGGCCATGGGGGGGAATCCTTGCAGCGGAAAGCGGGAGGGGCGGCGTGGCGGGCCGCCAAGGAGTCCATTGTCCGCCGTTCGTGGGGATTGCGCACGTGCGGTGGTTTGTCGCGGGGTTCCGGCCAACGGCGGAGCCCCTCGTGGCGGGGTGGTTGGTCGCGCAAAGCGCTGGCTTCATGGGCTGGGCCGGGCGGGGTGGGTTCGCGGGACACGCCGTGAACCCATCCATGGGGGCTCGATGGCGCCATCCATGGCGCCAACGGTCCCGCGAACCCACCCCGCCCGGCCCCTGACAGTTTCCTGCGCGGCCCGCCACGGAATGGAAGAAGAAAATCAAAGGCAACAGCGGGTCGCACGCTGCGCTTGCTCATCCCAAAACAAAAGAGGGACGCGGCGAAGCCGCGTCCCTCTTTCAAATTCCGTCCCGACAACCCCACGCTCTTCGATCCGTCACCGGAAATCTGTCAGAGGTGGGGCGGGAGGGGCCAGCGGGACCGTTGGCGCCATGGATGGCGCCATCGAGCCCCCATGGATGGGTTCACGGCGTGTCCCGCTGGCCCCTCCCGCCCCGCCCAGCCCCCAGCAACCCAGAGCCTGGATCGCTGTTGCTGTTGCTGTTGCTGTTGCCGTTGCCTGCCGCAGGCAGCGCTCGCGGCCGCCGCCGCAAAGGAAACCCCTTAGATCTTCTTCGCCAGCGCCTCGGCCAGGCCGGTGTAGCTGCCCGGGGTCATCTCCAGCAGGCGCTGCTTCGCATCCGCCGGCAGCTCCAGCCCCTGCACGAACGCACGCATCGACTCGGCCGTGATGCCCTGGCCGCGGGTCAGCGCCTTCAGCTGCTCATACGGGTTCGGCAGGCCGTGGCGGCGCATCACCGTCTGCACGGCCTCGGCCAGCACTTCCCAGGCCGCGTCCAGATCGGCATCCAGGCGCTGCGGGTTCACTTCCAGCTTGCCCAGGCCCTTGGCCAGCGAATCCAGCGCCACTTGGCTGTGGCCGAACGCGGTGCCCAGTGCGCGCAGCACGGTGGAATCGGTCAGGTCACGCTGCCAGCGGCTGATCGGCAGCTTCGCGCTGAAGTGCTCGAACAGCGCGTTGGCGATACCGAAGTTGCCTTCCGCATTCTCGAAATCGATCGGATTGACCTTGTGCGGCATCGTCGACGAGCCGACTTCGCCTTCCTTCAGGCGCTGCTTGAAGTAGCCCAGCGAGATGTAGCCCCAGATGTCGCGGGCCAGGTCGATCAGGATGATGTTGGCGCGGCGCGCGGCATCGCCGATCTCGGCAACATTGTCGTGCGGCTCGATCTGCGTGGTGTACGGGTTGAACACCAGGCCCAGGCCGGTCACGAAGCGCTCGGCGAAGGCCGGCCAGTCCACGTCCGGGTAGCTGGCGATGTGGGCGTTGTAGTTGCCGACCGCGCCGTTGATCTTGCCGGTCAGCTCGACCGCGGCGATCTGCCTGCGCTGGCGCTCCAGGCGCGCGACCACGTTGGCCAGCTCCTTGCCCAGCGTGGTCGGCGAGGCGGTCTGGCCATGGGTGCGCGACAGCATCGGCTGGCCGGCCTGGGCGTGGGCGAGGTTGCGCAGCGTGGTGGCGATGCCGTCCAGGGTCGGCAGCAGCACCTCGCGGCGGGCCTGTTCCAGCATCAGGCCGTAGCTGAGGTTGTTGATGTCTTCGCTGGTGCAGGCGAAATGCACGAATTCCAGCGCCGGAGCCAGCTCGGCGTCGTCCTTCAGCTGTTCCTTGATGAAGTACTCCACCGCCTTGACGTCATGGTTGGTGGTGCGCTCGATCTCCTTCACGCGCGCGGCCTGGGCCGGGCTGAAGCGGGCGGCCAACCCGCGCAGGCGGGCGACGGCGGCGTCGGAGAACGGCGCCAGTTCGACGATGCCCGGTTCGGCGGCCAGCGCCAGCAGCCATTCCACCTCGACCACGATGCGGGCCTTGATCAGACCGTATTCGGAGAAGATCGGGCGCAGGGCGTCGACCTTGCCGGCGTAGCGGCCATCGAGCGGGGACAGGGCGAGCAGGGCGGAATCGGACATGTCGGCAGGGCTGGGACGAGCGGCGGGGGCCATATTCTACGACGTGCCGGTCAGCGAGTGCCGGCCGCGGGCCGGCAACCACGCCCGGCCCTCGATTCCATGGATTGCCGGCCAGCGGCCGGCACTACCCTTGCGCGCGCAGAACGGCCGTGCAGGTGGAACGATCTGGCCCGCCCTCGTCATCCCATGCTGCGGGCAAGGGAGTATTGTGGCCGCAGCCGCCAGCCCGGGAAGCGACACCCTGCCAGCCGCCGCTTCCCTTTCCCCAACTGAAGTAGTGCGGAGTTGATGCAATGAGCAAAGCTGCAAGCAAGGGTTTCAGAATCGAACACGACAGCATGGGCGAGCTGCAGGTGCCTGCCGATGCCCTGTGGGGCGCGCAGACCCAGCGTGCCGTGCAGAACTTCCCGGTGTCGGGCCAGCGCATGCCGCGCGGTTTCATCCGCGCGCTGGGCCTGGTCAAGGGCGCGGCCGCCGGCGTCAACGCGGAGCTGGGCCACCTGCCGAAGACCGTGGCCAAGGCCATCCAGACCGCTGCCGCCGAAGTGGCCGCCGGCAACTGGGACGCGCAGTTCCCGATCGATGTCTACCAGACGGGTTCGGGCACGTCGTCGAACATGAATGCCAACGAGGTCATCGCCACCCTGGCCAACCGTGCCGGCAAGGCGGGCAAGACCACCGTGCATCCCAATGACCACGTCAACCAGGGGCAGAGCTCCAACGACGTGATTCCGACTGCGCTGCGGGTGTCGGCGGTGCTGGCGACGCACGAGCAGCTGCTGCCGGCGCTGGTGCACCTGCGCAAGACCCTGGACAAGAAGGGCCGCAGCCTGCGCAAGGTGGTCAAGACCGGCCGTACCCACCTGATGGACGCGATGCCGCTCACCTTCGAGCAGGAATTCGGTGCGTGGTCGGCGCAGCTGGCCTCGGCGCAGGAGCGCATCGAAGACAGCCTCAAGCGCGTGCGCCGGTTGCCGCTGGGCGGCACCGCCATCGGTACCGGCATCAACGCCGACCCGCGCTTCGGCGCGCAGGTGGCCAAGGCGCTGAAGCAGCAGACCGGTTTCAAGTTCGACAGCGCCGAGAACAAGTTCGAAGGCCTGGCCGCGCAGGACGATGCGGTGGAACTGTCCGGCCAGCTCAATGCGCTGGCCGTGGCACTGATCAAGATCGCCAATGACCTGCGCTGGATGAATGCCGGTCCGCTGGCCGGGCTGGGCGAGATCGAACTGCCGGCACTGCAGCCGGGCAGCTCGATCATGCCGGGCAAGGTCAACCCGGTCATTCCGGAAGCCACGGTGATGGCCTGCGCGCAGGTGATCGGCCACCACACCGCGATCACCGTGGCCGGGCAGACCGGCAACTTCCAGCTCAACGTCACCCTGCCGTTGATCGCGGTGAACCTGCTCGATGGCATCGGCCTGCTGGCCAATGTGTCCAGGCTGCTGGCGGACAGCGCGATCGCCGGGCTGAAGGTGCGCGAGGACCGCGTGGCCGAGGCGCTGGCGCGCAACCCGATCCTGGTCACCGCGCTGAACCCGATCATCGGCTACGAGAAGGCAGCGGCGATTGCCAAGCGTGCCTACAAGGAACAGCGCCCGGTGCTGGACGTGGCGCTGGAAGACAGCGGGCTTGACGAGGCCGAGCTGCGTCGCCTGCTAAACCCGACTGCGCTGACTGCTGGTGGCATCCAGGCTGGCGGTGGTGGCGCCGGGGGGTGATCTGCCGGTTGCAGAGTCGAGCCACGCTCGACGGTTGTTCCGGAGTCGGGCATGGTTCGACTCTACGGAAACGAAGAACGCCGCCCTCGGGCGGCGTTTTTCTTCAGCGACGGTCGGCGACGATGTTGCCGAAGGTGTCGGTGTAATCCTTGAACTCGGGGATGCGCTGGATCAGGTCGGCCGGGATCACCTCCATGCCCTCCGGCGGCTGGATCTTCACCGGCTGCATGTTCGGATCGGCCGGTGCGGCCACCAGCGTGTTCTGGCGCAGCACCTGCAGCTTGCCGAACATCGTCTGCAGCATCTGCTTCTGCCCGTCGTCCAGTGGAATCTGGATCTCGTCCACCTTCATCGTGCCGTCGCCGAGGATGATGATGTTCGGTGCCGGCGGGCGGCGCACGGTCACCATGCCTTCGCTGACGGAAATCTTGGGCTTGCCGCGCTCGGCGCGGTGATTGCGGTAATCCTTGTCGCAGCCGACCAGGCCCAGGCAGAGCAGGGCGGCCAGCAGCAGGAACAACTTCTTCATGGCGTTCGGTTCGGGGGCATCCGGGGGCCCCATTGTAAGCCCGCCGACAGTGCCCGACCGGCAACGGAAGGCCGCAGCCGGTCGGGTGCGTCGATTTGTCTCAGTTGGAGAACGTGACCGAGTTGTCCTTGCCGCAGTCGTCCACGTCGCTCTGGTCCATCGTCGCGTAGGGCTTGAATGCCGGCAGCTCGCGCGCCAGTGCCTGCTGGCTGGCCAGCATCGCCGGCAGGCGATCGCAGATGCGCTTGGCCTGGGCCTCGATCTTGGCGGCTTCGGCGTTGATGCGCTTCTCCACCCCTTCGCTGTCGCCGTTGAAGATGCCCTTCAGCGCTTCACCGGCGGCGTTGGCGCCGAGTTTGGCGCCGGCCAGCCCGACATCCATGCCCGCCATCGCAACGGCGACCACGTGACCGCGGTACTCCTGCAGGTGGCGGCGCTGGACGTCGTTGGCGGCGACCTCCTTGCCGGCGATCAACAGGCGGCCATCCGGCGTGATCTCCGCACGCGGCTGCTTGTCGGCCGAGATCTTGATGTTGCCCTGGGCGATGTCCTTGCGGGCATCGTCCATGGCTTCCTTGACGGTCTGGCCGACGCCGCTGGTGGCTTCGGCGACGCTCTTGCCGACGCTCTTGTCGGGGGCGGAGGACGTGCCACCACAGGCGATCAGCGGCAGGCACAGCAGGGTGGCGGGCAGCAGGCGCAACAGGTTCATGATGTTCCCCTGGACGTGTGTGGAAGAGGATTACTTGCTGCGCGGCAGGGTGACCCGGCCGCTGACGTTGCGGTGTTCGATATCGCCGCTGCCGCTGTGATCGACGGTCAGGCTGCCGCGTACGCCGTCCACCTGGATGTCGCCCGAGCCGTGGCTGCGCACATGCACGTTGCCGCCGATATCGGCCAGATCGATGCCACCGGAGCCGACCACGCCGACTTCGACGCTGCCCTGCACGCGCTTGAACTCGATGTCGCCGGAGCCGACCGTATCCAGGCGTGCGTTGCCACGCACATCGGTGATCTTCAGGTCACCCGAACCGACAGTGCCGGTGATGGCATCGCCGCCGATGTTGCGGACATTGACGTCGCCGGAACCCAATGACAGCAGATTCAGCGAACTGCCGCCATCGATGTTGAGGTCGCCGGAACCCACTGCAGCGTGGATGCTGCCACGGGTGCCGCGGGCGACTGCGTCACCGGAGCCGACGTCCACGCTGAGCGACTGTGCGTTCTCCACGCTGGCGTCACCCGAGCCGACCTTGAACTGTAGCGGCAGGTTGTCCGGCACGCTGCCACGGATATCCAGCCAGGCGTAGCTGTTGCCCAGGCTGATGCCGCTTTGGCGGCCGTCGCGGCGCAGGCTCACCACCAGCTTGTCGCCCACCTTGCGCTGGTCCAGTACCAGCTGGTCCAGCCATTCCTGGCTGGACGCGCAGGCGCGGCCGTCCAGCTGGCCGCCGCCAGCGCTGGCGACCACCTTCAGGTCGTGCTGGTTGACCTCGAACACCACCGTCTTGGCACCGGCCACGTCCAGCTTCAGCGCGCGGGCGGCAGTGAACTTGCAGTTCGGAGCATCGGCGGCCAGCGCCGACAGCGGCAACAGCAACAACGCAGAACAGGCGAGCAAAGAACGCATGGGTGGTGCCTCCGGGTGGATGGAATCAGATCTCGCCGGCGCGCTTGCGCAGGCGGATGGCGAGGAAGATGAACAGTGCCCCGACGGCCGCACCGATCCACAGCTCCGGCATCGCCAGCGACTTCAGCTGCGAGGCGGGGGACATCAGGCTGACCACCGAATCCAGGTCGCGGCGCGAACCTTCACCTGCGCCGAGGCGGTACAGCAGGTCCATGCCGGGCACGCCGCCCAGCAGCAGGCGGCCGACGATGTTCTGCCAGAACCAGCCGGTGGTCAGGCCGATCAGCGGCATGATCTTGGTGGTGCTGACGATGACGCCGGCAAACAGTGGCAGCATCACCGCCCACAGGAACGGCTTGCTCTTGGCCCAGGCCGAGCACAGCAGCAGCCACCCTGCAGTGGGCAGGGCCCAAAGCGCGTAGACCGGAATCCAGCTCAGGTGGCCAGCGGCCAGGGTCAACGGGCTGGCGGGCCCCCAGATCAGCGCCATCGGGCTGCCACCGTGCATCAGCGCGACGATGCTGATGATCAGCATGAAGCCGAACATGGTGATGATGCCGGCAATCACCGCGATCAGCGGTGCCACGACCAGTGCGCTGATGACCTTGGACAGCACGGTCTGGGTATCCGACAGCGGCAACGACTTCCAGAACAGGATGCTGCGGTCGCGGCGGTCGTCGTACAGGGCGCCGAGGCAATAGAAGAAGACCACGAAGGCCAGCACCAGGAACGGCCATGCCGAGCTGAGCACCAGGGTCAGGTCAAGGCCGTTACCGAGGTCGGCAAGGTCCTTGCCGTCGATGTTGCGGGTGAGCAGCGCCAGGTCCAGGCCATTGACGTTCACGCTCTCGCCATCGACATGCAGCGCACCGTTGCGCGCCGCGCGGTTCAGCGCAAACAGGCCGAAGGCGATGCCGACGGTGCTCATCACCAGCGAGATCAGGCCGGCGATCAGCGGGGCATACAGGAAACCGCCGCGGTTTTCCCAGTACTCGCGCTTGAGCAGCCAGCGCAGCGTGCCGAGGGGGCTGACGGGATGGTTGACGGCATTCATGCGTAGGTCCCCTTCATGACGGCGACGAACAGGTCGGCCAGGCCCGGGCTGCGGGTCTCGCCAAGGGTGGAAAGCTGGGCGCGCGGTACGCCGTCGAACAGCATTACGGTCTTGCCGAACGCCAGGCTGCGTTCGTCGATCGGCTTCAGGGCGCGTGCGGTCTCCAGCTGGTCGGCGTTGACCAGCAGTTCGGTGTAACGCTGGCCGACCTCGTCCATTTCCGCATCGAGCACGATGCGGCCATCACGGATGAACATGACGTCGCTGAGGATGTGCTCGATCTCTTCCACCTGGTGGGTGGTGACGATGATGGTCTTCTGCTCGTCGAAGTAGTCTTCCAGCAAGCGCTGGTAGAACTCCTTGCGGTACAGGATGTCCAGGCCCAGGGTGGGCTCGTCCAGCACCAGGATGCGGGCATCGATGGCCATCACCAGTGCCAGGTGCAGCTGCACGATCATGCCCTTGGACAGCTCGCGCACGCGCTGCTTCGGCTGCAGCTTGGTGTTGGCCAGGAAGCGCTCGCAGCGTGCGCGGTCGAAGCGCGGATGCACGCCGGCGACGAAATCGATGGCTTCGCGCACCTTCAGCCAGCGCGGCAGCACGGCGACGTCGGCGATGAAGCAGATGTCGTTCATCAGTTCGTCGCGGTGCAGCCGCGGGTCGCGCCCGAGCACGCTCAACTCACCTTCCACCGAGGTGAGGCCAAGAATGGCCTTCAGCGCGGTGGTCTTGCCGGCGCCATTGGGACCGATCAGGCCGACGATGCGCCCGCTCGGAATGCTGAAGCTGGCACTGTCGAGGGCAACGGTGGACTTGTAGGCCTTGCGCAGGCCGCGGGCGGTGATGACCGGTTCGCTTGCGGTGCTATTCATCAGACTTTCCCCTGGGGCAGCAATTCGTCGAGGCTCAGGCCCAGGCGCTGGATGCGCTCCAGCACGGCCGGCCATTCTTCATTGAGGAAGCGCTCGCGCTCGCTGCTGCGCAGCTGCGTGGCGGCCTGCTCGGTCATGAACATGCCCAGCCCGCGGCGCTTTTCGACCAGGCCTTCGTCGGCCAGTTCCTGGTAAGCGCGCGAAACGGTGATGGGGTTCAGTTGGTAATCGGCGGCCACCTGGCGCACCGAAGGCAGGGCATCGCCCGGCTTGAGGATTCCGTCGAGCATCATGGCGATCACGCGCTCCTTCAACTGACGGTAGATGGGAGCGCCGTCGCTCCACTGGATGTCGCTCATATTCAGCTCCGTGGGGTCAGCGGCTGGGCGAACGAGAAATACGGCATGGACAGGGAGCTGTGCAGCCGACGCGGGGGAGGGGGGGAGGAATCGGCGTTCCCGGCCGGTGTAGCGATTGCATCCTGCGCACTGTCAGGCGAGGCGGGGGCGGTGGGCGTGGCCAGCCAGGCCAGCCAGGCCAGCACGATCAGGGTCGAAACAGCAGCGGCCGCGGGTGGGGTGAGGTTGCGACGGATCCGGGCGTTCATGGCTTCCCCCTGTCTCAGGTGACTGGTGTTGTATGCAACTATAACACCGGCACGCCTACGTGCAACCCCTTGCCGTCCCCAACTGATGGCAGGGGTGGTCAAATCGCTGAAATATCCGCTTATCCGACTGATTCGGAGGGGAAATCAGGTTCTGGCGCGGGCCGACCCAGGCCCGCCTTCCATTCAGTATTGTCCATGCTATGTCATTACTGCGCCGTTGCTGGCGGGTCGTGCATGAAAGCGCCATGCAGCGCAAAGCCACAGGCGCCCCTTGCAACAAGGGGGAAGGGGGGCCGGTGCTATAGTTCGGCCGACTCCGGCCGCTACCGGCCGGCCCTGTGAATGGCCACCGCGGACTGCTCTCGATGCCCTTGCCGACCGTTATGCCGCGCCGCCTGCGCGGCCTGTCCCTGCTGACCCTGCTGGTAACCGGCCTGGCCGGTTCCACCCAGGTGCTGGCGGCCGATCTTCTCGACCTCGACTACCGCCCGCTGGCCAGCAAGCAGCAGGTCAACCTGCAGCAGCGCTACCACGGACAGGTGCTGCTGGTGGTCAATACCGCAAGCAAGTGCGGCTATACCCCTCAGTACGAAGGCCTGGAGGCGCTGCAGAAGCGCTATGCCGGCCGAGGTTTTGCCGTGCTCGGCTTCCCGTCCAACGATTTCAAGGGCCAGGAGCCCGGTGACGAGAAGCAGATCCAGGATTTCTGCACGCTCACCTACGGGGTCAAGTTCCCGATGTTCGAGAAGGTGCACGTGGTCGGTGCGGAGGCGACGCCGCTCTATCAACGGTTGACCGCGGCCACCGGCGTGGCACCGGGCTGGAATTTCCACAAGTACCTGGTCGGCCGCGATGGCAAGGTCATCGCCCAGTTCGCCAGCAAGGTGACGCCGGATGATCCGCAGCTGACTGCGGCCATCGACAAGGCGCTGGCCGCAGCGGCCGCACATTGATATCCGGCACGGATGCCTCGACATCGACGGCATGCGTGCGACAATGCTTCTTTTCGCGCCGACGTCGGCGCCCAGACACTTCCAGGAATGCAGCGAATGAAGATGGGAATGCGCGGCGCCGCGGCGTCGGTTCTGATTCTGGCGATGGGCACTTCAGGTGTCGCTCTGTCGCAACAATCGGCTGCCCCCGCAGCCGCCAAGGAGACCGCAACCTTGAATTCCCCCAAGCAGAAGCTCGGCTACGCCATCGGCCTGGACGTGGCCAAGTCGTTCACCCCGATCGCCGATGAGATCGACGTGGCCGCGCTGCGCACCGCCGTGGAGCGTTCGTTCGAAGGCCTGCAGCCGCAGATCACCCAGGAACAGGCCAAGGCCACCGACGCGGCCCTGCGCCAGGTCGTGATGGCCCGCAGCGGCCAGCAGGTGCCGGGCATGGCGCCGGGTTCGCAGCCGCCGAAGGTCGACCGCGTCAAGGTGTCGCAGATGATCGGTTCCTACTCTGTGGGCCCGTCGCTGGCGCAGCTGAAGGACGACATCGATGTTGCCTCGCTGTTTGACGCGATCAGCACCGGCCTGACCAAGGGCCAGCCGAAGATGACGGAAGCTGACGCGACCGCCACCATCCAGGCCTTCATGGGCAGCAAGCAGGCTGAAATGCAGGCCAAGGCTGCCGCTGCTGCGCAGACCAACCGCGAAGAAGGCAATGCCTTCCTGGCCAGGAACAAGACCCAGCCGGGCGTCGTGACGACGGCCTCGGGCCTGCAGTACCAGGTCATCCGCCCGGGTAGCGGCGAGCGCCCGTTGCCGAGCAGCAAGGTGCGCGTGAACTATGAAGGCAAGCTGCTCAACGGCACCGTGTTCGACAGCTCCTATGGTCGTCAGCCGGCCGAGTTCGGCCTGGACCAGGTGATCAAGGGCTGGACCGAGGGCGTTGCGCTGATGCCGGTCGGTTCGAAGTACCGCTTCTGGATCCCGGGCAATCTGGCTTATGGCGAGAACGGTACGCCGGGTGGCCCGATCGGCCCGAACGCGACTCTGACGTTCGACGTCGAGCTGCTGGGCGTCCTGCCGTAAGCCACCACGGAGCCTGCACGGACATGCGCGTTGCGATTTTCGGTACCGGTTATGTAGGTCTGGTGACCGGTACCTGCCTGGCCGATGTCGGTCATCAGGTGGTCTGCGTCGATATCGACCAGGCCAAGGTGGATGGCCTCAACCAGGGCATCATCCCGATCTATGAGCCCGGCCTGGAGCCGATGGTGAAGGCCAACCACGCCGCGTCGCGGCTGGCATTCACCACCGATGCCGCGTCCGCGATCGCGCATGGCCAGGTGGTGTTCATCGCCGTCGGCACCCCGCCGGACGAGGACGGCAGCGCTGACCTGCAGTACGTACTGGCCGTGGCCCGTACCATTGGCCGGCACATGAGCGTGCCGACCGTGGTGGTCAACAAGTCGACGGTGCCGGTGGGCACCGCCGACAAGGTGCGTGCGGCCATTGCTGAAGAACTTGCCGCGCGTGGCGCGGACATCACCTTTGACGTGGTGTCCAACCCGGAATTCCTGAAGGAAGGCGACGCGGTTGCCGACTGCATGCGCCCGGACCGCATCATCATCGGTGCGACCAGCGAGGAGTCGGTGGCGGTGATGCGTCGTCTGTATGCGCCGTTCAACCGCAACCACGACCGCGTGGTGGAAATGGACGTGCGCTCGGCCGAGCTGACCAAGTACGCGGCGAACGCGATGCTGGCGACCAAGATTTCGTTCATGAACGAAATCGCAAACATCGCCGAGCGCGTCGGTGCCGACGTCGAGCAGGTCCGCCAGGGCATCGGCTCGGACCCGCGCATCGGCTGGCACTTCATCTACCCGGGCGCCGGCTACGGTGGCTCCTGCTTCCCCAAGGACGTGCAGGCGCTGGCCCGCACCGCCCAGCAGCATGGTCTTGAGCCGAAGCTGCTGAACGCGGTGGAAGCGGTCAACGATGCGCAGAAGGGCCACCTGTTCGCCCTCATCCAGCGTCATTACGACAAGGGCGAGGACGAAGGCGTGCGTGGCAGGACCTTTGCCGTGTGGGGCCTGGCCTTCAAGCCGAATACCGACGACATGCGTGAAGCCTCCAGCCGTCGCCTGCTGGCGCAGCTGTGGGAAGGCGGTGCCACGGTGCGTGCCTATGATCCGGAAGCGATGCATGAATCGCAGCGCATCTTCGGCGAGCGCGATGACCTGGTGTTCTGCAGCAGTGCTGATGAGGCCCTCGAAGGGGCCGACGCGCTGGTGGTGGTCACCGAGTGGAAGCAGTTCCGCAGCCCCGACTTCCAGAAGCTGCGCGAGCAGCTGAAGGACGCGGCGGTGTTCGATGGGCGCAATCTGTACGATCCGGCCGAAGTGGAAGCTGCCGGCCTGGCGTACTACGGCATTGGCCGGGGGCGTTCGCTGCATGTCTGACCTGCTGCCGACCGAACGCGAGCAGGCGCTGGAAGCGCGCCTGGTTGAACTGGAAATGCGCGTGTCCTTCCAGGAACAGGCGTTTGCCGAATTGAGCGATGCGCTGGCCGATGCCCGCATGCAGGGCATGCGCAACGCCGACGTGCTGCGTGTGCTGCTGGAGGACCTGGGCAAGGTCCGCAACGCACTGAATTCTTCCGATCCGGCGAGCGAACCGCCGCCGCCGCACTACTGATCCGAATCCTATGAGCGATACCCTCCGCGACCAGCTGATGGGCCTGGGCTTCAAGCCCGCGCCCAAGCCCGAGCGCAAGAATGATGGCCCCCGCCGTGATGGCCGCCCGCAGGGCAAGGGTGGCAACGGCAATGGAAAGCCGCAGGGCGCTGGCAAGGGCGAGCACAAGCCCGGTGAGCGTCGCGGGCATGGCCACGGTGGCCCGGGCAGGCCCGCCCAGTCGCGTGGCCCGGGCCAGCAGGGTCCGCGCAAGCCGCGCAGCGCCGAAGAGATGGATCTGGCCAAGGCCTATGCCATCCGTGCGCAGCGCGAGAAGGAAGAGCGCATCGAGACCGAGCGCCTGAAGCAGGAAGAGGCACGCGTGCGTCGCGAGGCGAAGGCCAAGCTGGAAGAACTGCTGAAGGACAAGGGCCTGAACTCCGAGGCGGCTGATATCGCTCGCCACTTCCCGTATGGCGGCAAGATCAAGCGCATCTACGTGACCGCCGAACAGCTGACCGCGCTCAATGCCGGTGAGCTGGGCGTGGTCCAGCTCAATGGCCGTTACCTGCTGGTGACCGCCGAAGTGCTGGCACAGTCCGAAGCGGTGTTTGCCGCATCGGTGGCACTGAAGGTCGACCCGAACGCGCCGGCCGAGGAAGATCCCTACTCAGACCCGCAGTACCAGGTACCGGACGACCTGGTCTGGTAACTGCACCTGCTGCACGATGAAAACGCCGGGCATTGCCCGGCGTTTTCGTTACCGGACGCGCGCAGTGCTGTGGCGTGCACGGATCAACGGCAGGCTCAGCGCGAAGAAGCACAGCAGTGCGCCGACCAGAGCGAATCCGCTACCTGCGAGGAAGGCCGTGCGTCCCTCGTCGATCTTCCACAGTTGGCCGGCGATGAGCGCGCCCAGCACGCCGCCGACACCGGACGAGAAACCGTACAGCAGGCCCTGGCCATGGCCATTGAGGCGACCGGGGAAATAGGTCGCCAGCATCTGCATCGCCGCGGCGAAGAACGCGGCAAAGCCCAGCGCGTGCGCGGTCTGCGCCAGCAGCATCACCGGCAGGTTTTCCGGGAACAGCGCGGTCACGGCCCAGCGCAGGCAGGAGCTGACCAGGGCGATCAGCAGCATCCAGCTGGCGTCATAGCGGCGGAAGAAGCGGCCGATGGTGAAGAACACGCCCACTTCGAACACCACGCCGATGGTCCAGAGCAGGCCGAGCGTGGATGTGCGATAGCCCTGGTGGTCCATGTAGACCGAGAAGAAGGTGTAGTACGGGCCGAACGAGAGCTGCTCCATGAAAGCGGCCAGGAAGAACGCCAGCACCGGCGGGCGGCGCACGATCTGCCAGAAGCCGCTGGCATCGCCGCCGGTCCTGCCGATGTCGCGTGCGTAGTGGTTGCTGAAGGCCGAGGCGACCAGCAGGGCGAACAGCGGCAGCATCATCCAGGGCAGCAGCCCGGCGCGGCCGGCGGTGCCGTCACCTTCGATCAGCCAGCCGAACAGGGTGACGATGGCGATGAAGCCAAGCGAACCCCAGACCCGGATCAGGCCGTAGCGATGGCTGTCGCTGCCGAGATGGGTGAGGGTGATCGACTCGAACTGCGGCATCACCGCGTTGTAGAAGAAGCAGAACACGATCATCGCCGGATACATCCACGGCTGCGGCAGAGGCAGCAGGAATGCGGCGAAGCTGATCAGGGTCAGCACGCAGCCGATGCGCAACAGTCGGATCGGCCGCGGTGAGGTGGCTGCCAGCGAGGTCCAGGCACTGGGTGCAACCACGCGTGTGGCATACCACAGCCCCATCATCACGCTGATGGCGGTCACGCTCATCCCGCGTGCAGTGAGGAACAGGCTCCAGTACGGAGTGAACGCACCGAGTGCCGCGTAGTAGAAGAGATAGAAGCTGGAGAGGCGGGCAGCAGGAACATTCATCGCGGCATGATGAAGCAAAAAAGGGACGGAGGGGATCAAGTCATTTGTGCCACAAGCGACTTGATCCCCTCCGTCCCCATTCTGTGTCATTCGGGATCGTAGTCGAGGTTGGAGGCCAGCCAGCGCTCGGCCTGGGCGCGCTCCACGCCCTTGCGCCGGGCGTAGTCGGTGACCTGCTCGCGGCTGAGGCGCCCGACCACGAAATACTGGCTTTGCGGATGACTGAAGTAGTAGCCCGACACTGCGGCGGTCGGAAGCATCGCAAAGCTCTCGGTCAGTTCCATGCCGGCGTTGGCCTCGGCCCGCAGCAGATCGAACAGGCGCCGCTTCTCGCTGTGCTCGGGGCACGCCGGATAGCCGGGGGCGGGGCGGATGCCACGGTACTGCTCATCGATCAGGGCGTCGTTGTCCAGCGTCTCGGCCTGGTCATAACCCCAGAATTCCGTGCGTACGCGCTGATGCAGGCGCTCGGCCAGGGCTTCGGCGAAGCGGTCGGCCAGGGCCTTCAGCAGGATCGCGTTGTAGTCGTCATGCTCGGCTTCGAAGCGCGCCACGTGGGCATCGATGCCGATGCCGGCGGTGACCGCGAACGCGCCGATCCAGTCCTGCCTGCCGCTGTCGGTCGGGGCGATGAAATCGGCCAGGCAGAAATCCGGGCGCTCGGCCGGCTTGTCCACCTGCTGGCGCAGGAAGTGCAGGGTGGTCTCGCCCTGTGGGTGCTGCACGCGCACGTCGTCGCCGACGCTGTTGGCCGGCCACAGGCCGAACACGGCCTTGGCGGTCAGCCACTTCCCGCCGACGATGCGGTCGAGCATCGCGCGGGCATCGCGGTACAGCTCGCTGGCCTGGCTGCCGACGATCTCGTCGGTGAGGATCGCCGGGAACTTGCCGGCAAGCTCCCAGGCCTGGAAGAACGGCGTCCAGTCGATGTACTCGACCAGCTCGGCCAGCGGATAGTCATCGAAGACGTGCAGGCCCGGCTGCTTCGGTGCGGGCGGCGTGTAGTTCCCCCAGTCGCCCTGGAACTTCTGCCCGCGTGCATGTTCCAGCGACACCAGGCGCTTGGCATCGCCACGATTGCGGTGCCGTGCCCGGATCTCGGCATAGTCGGCCTCGTTGGCGGCAACGAAGGCTTCGCGCAGGTCGCGCGAGATCAGCGACTGGGCCACGCCGACCGCGCGCGAGGCGTCCTTCACCCACACCGTAGGCGCTTTGTAGTGCGGGTCGATCTTCAACGCGGTGTGCGCGCGCGAGGTGGTGGCGCCGCCGATCAGCAGCGGCAGATTGAAACCCTGGCGCTCCATCTCGCGGGCGACGTGGCTCATCTCCTCCAGCGAGGGGGTGATCAGACCGGACAGGCCGATCAGGTCGGCGTTGTGCTCGCGCGCAGCATCGAGGATCTTCTGCGCCGGCACCATCACGCCAAGGTCGACCACCTCGAAGTTGTTGCAGGCCAGGACCACGCCGACGATGTTCTTGCCGATGTCATGCACATCACCCTTCACCGTGGCCATGATGATCTTGCCGTTGCTCTTGGCAGTGTCGCCGCTGCGCGCCTTCTCCGCCTCGATGTACGGCAGCAGGTAGGCCACGGCCTTCTTCATCACGCGTGCGGATTTCACCACCTGCGGCAGGAACATCTTGCCGGCGCCGAACAGGTCACCGACGATGTTCATGCCGTCCATCAGCGGGCCTTCGATCACGTCCAGCGGGCGGCTGGAGGCCTGTCGGGCCAGTTCGGTGTCTTCTTCCACGAAGGCATCCAGGCCGTGCACCAGTGCATGCGCCAGGCGCTGCGCCACCGGCTTGTCGCGCCAGGCCAGGTCTTCGGTCTTCGCCGCACCCTTCCTGCCCTTGTAGCGCTCGGCGATCTCCAGCAGGCGCTCGGTGGCATCGCTGCGGCGGTTGAGGATCACATCCTCCACGCGCTCACGCAGCTCCGGCTCCAGCTCATCGTAGATCGGCATGGCACCGGCATTGACGATGCCCATGTCCATGCCGGCGGCGATGGCGTGGTACAGGAACACCGAATGGATGGCCTGGCGCACCGTTTCGTTGCCGCGGAACGAGAACGAGACATTGGAGACGCCGCCGGACACATGGCAGTGCGGCAGCGTCTGCTTGATGATGCGGGTGGCTTCGATGAAGTCCACCGCATAGTTGTCATGTTCTTCGATGCCAGTGGCGACGGCGAAGATGTTCGGGTCGAAGATGATGTCCTGCGGCGGGAAGCCGATCTCGTCGACCAGGATGCGGTAGGCGCGGGTACAGATCTCGACCTTGCGCGCACACGTATCGGCCTGCCCGCTTTCATCGAAGGCCATGACCACCGCGGCGGCGCCATAGCGCAGGACCTTGCGCGCGTGTTCGCGGAAAAGCGCCTCGCCTTCCTTCAGCGAGATCGAGTTGACCACGCTCTTGCCCTGCAGGCACTTCAGGCCGGCCTCGATCACGCTCCACTTGGAGGAGTCGACCATCACCGGGATGCGGGCGATGTCCGGCTCGGACATGATCAGGTTGAGGTAGCGGGTCATCGCCGCTTCCGAGTCGATCAGGCCCTCGTCCATGTTGACGTCGAGGATCTGCGCGCCGCTTGCCACCTGCTGGCGGGCCACGTCCACCGCTTCTTCGTAGCGGCCTTCCTTGATCAGCTTGCGGAACTGCGCGCTGCCGGTCACGTTGGTGCGTTCGCCGACGTTGATGAACAGCAGGTCCGGAGTGATGACCAGGGGTTCCAGGCCGGACAGGCGGGTAGGGCGGACAGGCGTCATGGCAGGCGTCGGCTCAGCAGCAATAGGGCGGGAAGTGCGGAACGGTGGCGGCGACATTCATGCGGCCTGCTCCCGGGTGCCGGGCAGTGCGCGCGGCGACAGCCCGGCCACAGCCGCGGCAATGGCGCGGATATGGTCGGGCGTGGAGCCGCAGCAGCCGCCGACCAGGTTCAGCAGGCCATCTTCGGCGAAGCCTCGCAGGGTGCTGGCCATGTCCTCCGGCGTCTCGTCGTACTCGCCGAAGGCATTGGGCAGACCGGCATTGGGGTGTGCGCTGACGTAGCAGTCGGCGACCTGTGCAAGGGTTTCCACGTGCGGTCGCATCGCATCGGCGCCCAGCGCGCAGTTCAGCCCGATCGACAGCGGCCGAGCATGCGCCAGCGAGGCATGGAAGGCTTCCGCAGTCTGCCCGGACAGGGTGCGACCGGAAGCGTCGGTGATGGTGCCGGAGATCATCACCGGCAACCGCGCGCCGCGCGCATCGAACGCTTCCTCCAGCGCATACAGCGCGGCCTTGGCGTTGAGCGTGTCGAAGATGGTCTCGACCATGATGGTGTCGGAGCCGCCGTCGATCAGGCCCTCGATGGCTTCGCGGTAGGTGTCGCGCAGTTCGTCGAAGCTGGTGTTGCGGAAGCCCGGATCGTTCACGTCCGGGCTGATCGAGGCGGTGCGGCTGGTCGGGCCGATCACCCCGATCACGAAGCGCGGCTTCCCCGGGGTGGTTGCGGCCGCGGCGTCACAACAGGTGCGCGCGACCGCAGCGCCGGCCTTGTTCAACTCGTACACCAGGTGTTCGAGGTGGTAGTCGGCCTGGCTGACCGAGGTTGCATTGAAGGTGTTGGTCTCGACCAGGTCCGCGCCCGCTTCCAGGTAGGCGGTGTGGATGTCTGCGACGATCTGCGGCCGGGTCAGCAGCAGCAGATCGTTGTTTCCCTTCAGGTCATGGCCCTCCGGCGTGCCGTGGTCGCAGCCGGGGCCATGGCTGTGATCGTAACCGCCGGCGAAGCGTTCGCCACGGTAATCGTCTTCCTGCAGGCCGTGGCGCTGGATCATCGTGCCCATCGCACCGTCGATGATCAGGATCCGCTCGCGCAGGGCGTCGAGCAGGGCGTTGGCACGCTCAGGATGCAACCAGGGCAGGGCAGGCATGGCGTTCTCGGGCTCAGGGTTTGTGGGCGATCAGCGAAATCACTTCGAAGTGCGGCGGACGCTTCTCGCGGGTGACCGTCTCCAGGCTGGATACCTGCAGGCCGGCCTTGTCGACGAACCTGCGCAGCTCCTTGTCGCTGAAGCCGAGGTTGACGTGGCCGTAGGCTTCCACCGCGGCCTTGTGTTCGTGGCGGGCCAGGCTGCACAGCAGCAGGCGCCCGCCCGGGCGCAGCACGCGCGCGCCTTCGGTCACCGCCTGCGCCGGCTTGCTGGCGTAGGTCAGCGCGTGCATCAGCACTACCAGATCGAAACTGTTGTCCTTGAAGGGCAGCGCATGCATGTCGCCCTCGCGCACTTCCACGTTGGGCAGACGGCGCAGGCGCTCGCTGGCGGCGGCGACCACGCGCGCGCTGGTGTCGATGCAGATGTAGCGCTTGGAATGCGGGGCCACCAGTTCGGCCAGCACGCCGTCACCAGAGGCGATGTCCAGCACGTCGCCGGTCTCCAGCAGCGGCAGCGCGGTACGGGCGAGGGCTTCCCAGGTGCGCCCCGGGGAGTAGTGGCGTTCCATGTCGCCGGCCACGCTGTCGGCCCAGTTCTGGTCGGAGGCGCGGTGGGCCAGCACGGCAGCGACGCGTTCAGCGTCCTGGCGCAGCAGCGGGTCATCGCTTCCGTTGCTCAATGCATGCCACAATGCACGCTGCGCCGGGTCCAGCTGGGCCTCGTCGAAGCGGTAATAGGCCGATACGCCCGCACGGCGGTCGCGGACCAGGCCGGCTTCCTTCAGGCGCGCCAGGTGGGTGGACACGCGTGGCTGTGCCAGCCGGGTGATCGCCGACAGTTCGGCCACGGTCAGTTCCTCCTGCTCCAGCAGCGCCAGCAGGCGCACGCGGGTCGCATCGGCGAACACCTTCAGGCGGGTCGACCAGTCTTCAAGATCCATAAATATCTACCTATCGCGATATAGAGATATATTCACTGAAAGGGCCCGTCGCGGTCAAGTCGCCAGCGTACGGAAACAGCCGGGCCCCGGTACAATCGGGGCACCTGGGCGCGCCGTATGTAGCCCATAACTTCATGTACCCGGGAGGGTGTTGTGGATTTCAGCTTTACCGAAGAGCAGTTGATGCTGCAGGACGTTGCGCGGCGCATCGCGCAGGAGAAGATCGCCCCGAGCGCGGAGCACCATGACCGTACCGGCGAGTTCCCGCTCGACAACATCCGCCTGCTGGGCGAGAACGGCCTGATGGGCATCGAAGTGCCGACCGAATACGGTGGCGCGGGCATGGACCCGGTTGCGTACGTGCTGGCGATGGTGGAGGTCGCCGCCGCCGACGCAGCCCATTCGACCATCATGTCGGTCAACAACTCGCTGTTCTGCAACGGCATCCTCACCCACGGTACCGAGCAGCAGAAGCAGACCTACGTGCGTGCCATCGCCGAGGGCGAGGCCATCGGCGCGTTTGCGCTGACCGAGCCGCAGTCCGGCTCCGATGCCACCGCCATGCGCTGCCGCGCGGTGAAGCAGGCCGACGGCACCTTCGTCATCAACGGCAAGAAGAGCTGGATCACCTCCGGCCCGGTGGCCAGGTACATCGTGCTGTTCGCGATGAGCGAGCCGGACAAGGGCGCGCGCGGCATCACCGCCTTCCTCATCGATACCGACAAGGCGGGCTTCGGTCGCGGCAAGACCGAGCCGAAGCTGGGCATCCGCGCTTCGGCCACCTGCGAGATCGAGTTCAGCGATTACGTGGCGCGGGCCGAAGACGTGCTGGGCCAGGAAGGCGAGGGCTTCAAGATCGCCATGAGCGTGCTCGATGCTGGCCGCATCGGCATCGCCTCGCAGGCCATCGGCATCGCCCGCGCCGCCTATGAGGCGACCCTGGAATACGTGAAGGAGCGCAAGGCCTTCGGCGCGGCCATCGGCACCTTCCAGATGACCCAGGCCAAGATCGCCGACATGAAGTGCAAGCTGGACGCAGCGCTGCTGCTGACCCTGCGTGCCGCGTGGGTGAAGGGTCAGGGCAAGCGTTTCAGCACCGAAGCAGCGGTGGCCAAACTGACCGCTTCGGAAGCAGCGATGTGGATCACCCACCAGGCGGTGCAGATCCACGGCGGCATGGGGTACTCGAAGGAGATGCCGCTGGAGCGTTACTTCCGTGATGCCAAGATCACCGAGATCTACGAGGGCACCTCGGAGATCCAGCGCCTGGTGATCGCGCGCAACGAGACCGGGTTGCGCTGATGGACACGACGGGGCGGCGATTGCCGCCCCGTTTCCCTTGTGCGATCAACGTGGCAATCGGCAAACGATATCCGTTCCGTTCCATTCACAGACGATCTGCAGCGACTCAGGTGGAGCACCGGGGAACATGTTCACCCCATAGAGGCGACCGGAGTCGATCCATCGATCCAGATCGTCCCGGCTGTTGAAGTTGTAGGTGCCGGCGAAGTGTTGGGCCAGGCCGGGGCTGGTTGCCGCGCCGTCGGGAATCATGTTGCCATTGGCGTCCTTGCTCTGGCCTTGCACGTATCTGGCGGTGTCCACTGACGAAGAGACGATGGCCAGCGTAGTCTTCGAGCCATCGCGCCAGGTGATCCTGTAGATTGCACCGTCGATTCCGAGGGCCTTGCTGACGAAGCTCAGGCCGATCGAGGACAGGAATGTCGCCATGCTGTTCCAGGCCCTCGACGATGTCGTGGCGCCTGTGAATGCCTTGCCCATGGCGCTCTCCAGCCTGAATCGCTCGGTTGCCATCTGCACGACATCGTAGGCGTTGAGGTTCTTGTGCTCTTCCGGGAAGCCTATGCCGCTGGCGTACTGCGGGTCATCAGGATGAACCTCGTACTGGACTCCTCTTCCGGCCCATTGCCGCGGCGCGAACTGTACGGTTGGCACGTTGTTGTCGAGCATCCCCATGACCCGATTGAAGGATGCGTTGATTGGCCCGGGAATCTGCGCCCTGGTGGCGCGATAGCGACACAGCTCGCGATCGTATTCCACATCGAAACCATGGAGCCGGCGCTGCTGGAAGTCGGCGACGATGGTGGGCCCCGTGCCCGAGGACAGCGCCAGCGCGCGTGGATCGCGACAGCTGTCACAGACGAGGACGCCTGCCGCATGTGCGTCCTGGACGCTGCTGGCCGCGAAGAGCGCGCCAAGCAGAAGGGCGGGGCGGCTGAAGCGTCGTAGTGGTGCTCTTTCCATGAACTGTCTCCTGGGCGGCATCGGATCGATTGCCGTGGAGGCATCTGGATAGCAACGATCCGGGCGTGCCGCACTTCTGCGCGCCCAGGAATCCAAAGCGCGGGCCTTATGCGAAACCGGTAGACGCCTTGAGCGCCTCGTTGTCGGCGCAGCAGTGGAAGGGACTTTTCAGTACAGGCCGTATGCGACCGGTCCCCGGGCAGGCGACATGCCAACGATTCATTGGCATTCCCGCTCCTTGGTCGCAGAATGCTCCACCGTTCATGGACACCACCAGATGCTCATCTATCGAGGCGCAGGGCTGCTGACCCTGCTCACACCGATCGCTGCCGTGCTGCTCATCCTCATCCTGTTCCCGGATCCAGCGGTGGGTCGCGGCAATACTTCACTCAGCCAGGTCCTGCTGGCGTTCGGCCTCGGCTCGGCAATCAACACGGTGCTGGGTTTCGTGCTCAATCGAAAGCCGCGTGCACCTGGGCAGCATGCTCCGCATCACTTCTTCTTCCTGCCGATGCAATGGCCTGCACTGGCGATTGTGGCGGCATGCGTGGTGATCGCAGTGTTGCGCTGAGACGCTGCCCGGACAGCGCCCACCAAGGTTGGCGACTACCGGGTATGCCGTTGCCCCGGTAGATGCCAACCTGGGGCGGCATGGATCCAGAAGCGGCAACAAAAAAGGCCCCGGATCGCTCCGGGGCCTTTCTCGTTTCAGTTCACCGCTGGATCAACGATCCGGACGGTGTGCTGCATCCGCGTCGCGCTGGCGTTCCATGAACTCCTTGGACGGTTCATCCAGCTTGTCGCCAAGCATGCGGCGCACGACCACGAAGAACACCGGGATCATCAACAGGCCGAGCAGGGTGGCGAACAGCATGCCGCCGATCACGCCGGTACCGATGGCGTGGCGGGAGTTGGCGCCCGCGCCGGTGGAGATCGCCATCGGGATCACGCCCATGATGAACGCGAACGAGGTCATCAGGATCGGGCGGAAACGCAGGCGGGCCGCTTCGATGGTGGCATCGCGCAGGTTCTTGCCGGCGGCGCGCTGCTCCACCGCGAACTCCACGATCAGGATCGCGTTCTTCGCCGCAAGGCCGATCACGGTGATCAGGCCGATCTTGAAGAACAGATCGTTGGGCAGGCCGCGCAGCATCGACAGGCCGAGGGCGCCGAGCACACCCAGCGGCACCACCAGCAGCACCGCCACCGGGATCGACCAGCTCTCATACAGCGCGGCCAGGCACAGGAACACCACTACGATCGACAGCACCAGCAGCAGCGTCGCCGCGTTGCCAGCCAGGATTTCCTGGTAGGACATGCCCGACCAGTCGTAGCCGAAGCCGGCCGGCAGATCGTCGTTGACGATGCTCTCCATGGTCTGCATCGCCTCGCCCGAGCTGGTACCCGGGGCCTGCGAGCCGACGATGTTGATCGCCGAGTAGCCGTTGTAGCGGCTCAGCGACGGCGGTGCCGACACCCATTCGGACTTGACCACCGTGTTCAGCGGGATCATCGAATTGGTGCCATCGGCGTTCCTGGTCAGGCTGGAGGGGCTGTAGAAGCTCTTCAGCGATTCCTGGCCGGTGCGGTACGGACCATCGGCCTGCATGGTCACGCGCTTGATGCGGCCTTCGTAGAAGAAGTCGTTGACGTACACCGGGGCCAGCATCAGCTGGATGGTGCTGTACACGTCCGACACCGACATGCCCATCGACTGCGCCTGCACGCGGTCCACATGCAGCTGCAGCTGCGGCGCGTTTTCCAGGCCGTTCGGGCGCACGCCGACCAGGTGGTCCGGCTTCTGCGCGGCCTGGCCGAGCAGGATGTTGCGGGCCTGCGTCAGCTGCTCGTAACCGGCACCGCTGCGGTCCTGCAGCCACATGTCGAAGCCGCCGAACTGGCCAAGGCCCTGCACGGTGGGCAGGTTGACCACGAAGATCTGCGCTTCCTTGATGCCGTAGAACGCGCCGTTCATGTTCTGGATGAATTCGGGCGCGGTGAACTTGCGTTCCTCCCACGGCTTCAGGCGGATGAAGCCCATGCCGACGTTCTCGCCGGAACCGACGAAGCTGAAGCCGGCCACCTGCAGCATGCCTTCATAGCCATCCTGCTTTTCCAGGATGCCACGCATCTGCGCGAACACTTCGTTGGTCTGGCCCTTGGTCGAGCCCGGCGGCAGCTGCACGATCGCCAGCGCATAGCCCTGGTCTTCTTCAGGCAGGAAGCTGCCCGGCATGCGGGTGAACAGGAAGCCGCACAGTGCGGTGAGCACCACGAACAGGATCATCCAGCGCGGCGCATGGCGCACCGCCGAGGTGATGTGGCCGACATAGGTGTGGCTGATCTTGTCGTAGTACTTGTTGAAGGTGCGGTAGACGATGTTCGGATTGTCGTTGTGCGTCGGCTTCAGGAAGGTCGCGCACAGCGCCGGGGTGAAGCCCAGCGCCAGGAACGCCGAGAACGCCATCGAAATGGCGATGGTCAGGGCGAACTGCTTGTAGATCTCACCGGCGGCGCCGCCCTGCAGGGCGGACGGGATGAACACCGCAGCCAGCACGACGGTGATCGCCACCACCGCGCCGGTGATCTGGGTCATCGCCTTCTGCGTGGCCGGCTTCGGCGCCAGGCCCTCCTCGGTCATGATGCGTTCGACGTTCTCGATCACCACGATCGCGTCATCGACCACGATGCCGATCGCCAGCACCATCGCGAACAGGGTCAGCTGGTTGATCGTGAAGCCGATCATCCACATGCCCAGGAAGGTACCGAGCAGCGCCACCGGGATGACCAGGGTCGGGATCAGCGTGGCGCGGAAGTTCTGCAGGAAGATCAGCATCACCAGGAACACCAGGAACACTGCTTCAAACAGCGTCTTGACCACTTCCTGGATCGAGATCTTGACGAAGGTGGTGCTGTCGTATGGCGAGAACCAGGTCACGCCGGCCGGGAAGCTGGGCTGCAGCTCGTCCATCTTGGCGCGCACCGCCTCGGCCACGTTCAGGGCGTTGGCGCCCGGCAGCAGCTGGATGGCGAAGGCACCGGTCGGCTTGCCGTTGTACTGGGTGTCGAAACCGTAGTTGTTGGCACCGAAGGCAACGCGGGCGATGTCCTTCAACAGCACCCGCGAGCCGTCAGCGTTGGCGCGCAGGATGATGTTCTCGAACTCCTGCGGCGAACTGAAGCGGCCTTCGGCCGAGACCGTGGCGGTGAAGTGCTGGCCTTCCGGCGACGGATCCGAGCCAAGCGCACCGGCGGCGAACTGCACGTTCTGCGCGCGCACCGCAGCCAGCACCTGGCTGGCCGACAGGCCATAACCCTGCATCTTTTCCGGGTTCAGCCAGATGTTCATGGCGTACTCGGAACCGAACTGCTGGGTGCTGCCGACGCCGGGGATACGCGAGACCTGGTCGAGCACGCGCGAACCAACGATGTCGTTCAGCGCATCACGGTTGATGGTCGGGGTATCGGACTGCAGCGCCACCACCATCAGGAAGCCGGCGTTGGCCTTGGCCACCACCACGCCCTGCTGGGTCACTTCCGAAGGCAGTCGGGGCGTGGCCAGCGAGACCTTGTTCTGCACCTGCACCTGGGCGATGTCCGGATCGGTACCCGTCTCGAAGGTCAGGGTGATCTGCGCACGGCCGTTGGACGACGAGGAAGAGCTGAAGTACAGCAGGTGATCGATACCGGTCAGCTGCTGCTCGATCACCTGGGTGACCGATTTTTCCGTGGTGTCGGCACTGGCGCCCGGATAGGTGGCCGAGACGGTGACCTGCGGCGGGGCGATGTTGGGATAGGACTCCACGCCCAGGTTGAGGATCGCGATCACGCCGCTGAGCGAGATCAGGATCGCCACCACCCAGGCGAAGACTGGATGTTCGATGAAAAATTTAGGCATGACGGAAGGTTCCCGTTACTGCTTGTTCGAATCGGTGGCGGCCGGCTTGGCCGCATCGGCCTGCTCGGGCTTGGCCGCGTCGGCCGGTGCCTTGCCAGCAGCCGGTGCGGTGCCCGCCGCAGCGGCGCCGCCTGCGGCCGGCTTGCCGTTGGCGTCCTGCCCCGGGGTCCACGGCTTGGCGACCGCCGGTGCACCTTCCTTGACCTTCTGCACGCCGGCCACGATCACCTTGTCGCCGGCGGCCAGGCCGTCGCTGACCAGCCAGTTGCCGTTCTGCGCGCCATCGGTCTTCACGTTCTTGCGCGCGACCTTGCCGTCGGCGCCGACCACCATCACGTAGCCGCCGGTGGTGTCGCGCAGCAGGGCCTGCTGCGGTACCAGGAAGGCATTGTTGCGTTCGCCCAGGTTGGCCTGGAAGCTGACGAAGGCGCCCGGCAGCAGGATCTGCTGCGGGTTCGGCAGCAACGCGCGCAACGAGACCGCACCGGTGGCCGGGTCGACCGTGGTCGAGGAGAAGTCCAGGGTGCCCGGCTCACTGTAGGTGCTGCCGTCGGCCAGCTTGACGTTCACCGTGGCCTTGCCGTCGCCCGACAGCGCCAGCGCGCCCTTGGCCTGTTGCGCGCGCAGCTGGGTCAGCTCGTCCACGCTCAGCGAGAAGTTCACGTACAGCGGGTCGAGCTGGTCGACGGTGGTCAACAGGGTCACATCGCCCTGGCCGACCAGCGCGCCTTCGGTGACCTGCTGCTTGTTGGCCACGCCGCTGATCGGTGCGGTTACTTCGGTGTAGCCCAGGCTGATGCGCGAGGAAGTCACCGCTGCTTCGGCCTGCTTGACCGCCGCCAGCGCGGTACGCTCGGCCGATTCAGCGTTGTCCAGGTCGGACTTGGAGACGAACTGCTGCGGCGCCAGCGAACGTGCACGGTCGGCGGCCACCTTGGCGTTGGCGTAGGTCGCGCGGGCCGAGGCCAGCTGTGCTTCGGAGGCGTTGAGCGAGGCACGCAGCGGCGCTGGGTCGATCAGGAACAGGGTCTGGCCCTGCTTGACCTGCGAGCCTTCCTGGTAGACGCGCTTGAGCAGCACGCCCGGCACGCGCGCACGCACGTCGGCGCTGCGGAACGGCGACAGGCGACCGACCAGCTCGCGCTGCAGCGGCAGGGTCTGCGGCTTGGCGTCGATCACGCCCACCTCCGGCGGCGGGGGCGTCTGCTGTTCCGGCTTCTTGCAGGCAGCCAGCGCGACAGCAACGGCGCACGTCAAGGCAAGGGTGCGGAGTGGGGCGGTCATCAGGAGGAACTCCGGGGTTGGTTTGAAGACGGGGCCGGCGACGGCTGAGGCGCGAAGGCGCGCAGGAAGCTGTCGACGGAGAACTCTGCCCAGCGCCGACGCAGCCGCGCGTCATCACGATGGGGGGTATGGAAACGCTGTTTGTCGAAATCCTGACCGGCAATCATGCTCAGCAGCAGTTCGGCCATGAAGTGCGGGTCGTCATGCCGGAGCTGGCCACGCATGCAAACGGTTTCAATCCATTCAGCAAGATGAAGTGTCAGTGCGCCGGCTCCGTGCCGGTACAGCGTACGCGCCTCTTCGGGAAACTGGGCCGCGTCGGCGGCGATCAGCCGGCAGGCCTGGCCCACGTGCGGTTGGTTGAAGTGCTCCAGGAAGTCGGTGGCGAACTGGAGCAGGCTGGCACGCAGGTCGTCAGTGCGGAGTGCACGAACCATGGCGCCGGTAGCGTGGCCGACGTGGCGCTGCATCACCCGGCGCAGCAGTTCCTGCTTGCTGCCATAGCGCGAGTACAGGGTCTGCTTGGAGCAGCCGGCGTGCTGGGCAACCGCCTCCATGCTCATCTGCATGCCCTGCTGGGCCAGCAGTTCGCGTACGGCGTCGAACACACGCTCATCGCGTGCATCGAGGGCAACGGGGAGGTAGGCCGGGTTCACGCGGTGGACTATACCGTCCAGTTCAGGATTGTGGAATCGCATCGGCGTCGCCGCGTGTGTCTTCCGGTAACACGTTTTGCCGATCCTGTCGGCAGTGCTGAAACAGGCGCCAGCACCATACCGGTGCGAACTGAATAGGCGTTTGAACCGCAGCAAACCCGAATCTGCTTATTCCGTCCTGCAGCAAGGCCTTTTCGCGCGGTAGGGCTACAATTTCATTTTCCCAACTGAGCAAGCGCATCGCTCTGCCATGAAACCGCAAAAAACCGCAGCCAAGACCGTGAAGAACAAGACGAAACCAGCAGAGTCGGAGGTCGCAGTGACCGCTGGTTTCTCCCTGGAGCCGGTGTACACGGCCTTGCGCAAGCGCTACCCCGCGGCCGCACAGGCCGAAGCAGTGGCCTTTGCCACTGACTTCTACAAGCGCATGGAGTCGGACGAGTTCCCGCACCACAGCGCTGAAGAGTGGGCCGCTCTCGCGGCTGAGACGCTGGAATTCGCGCGTGCCCGCAAGGCCGGCAAGGCCAACGTCCGCGTGTTCAATCCGACCGCGAAGGCCAACGGTTGGGAATCGCCGCACACCGTGCTGCAGATCGTCAACGATGACATGCCCTTCCTCGTCGATACGGTCACCATGTCGCTGGCCGAGCAGGGCGTGGGCGTCCACGTGCTGGGCCACCCGGTGCTGCGCTTCACCCGCGACAAGGCCGGCAAGCTGGTCAAGGTCGGCGAGGGTGATGCCGAATCGGTGATGCTGCTGGAGATCGACCGCCAGCCGGCCGAAGCCATGGCCGCCATCGAACAGGCCATCAACAAGGCGCTGGACGAAGTGCGCGCGATCGTGCGCGACTGGCAGCCGATGAAGGACAAGGCGTTGGCGCTGGCCGACGACCTGGGCAAGCGCCAGCTGCCGGTCGACGATGCATCGCGCAAGGAAGCACAGGAGTTCCTGCGCTGGGCCGCCGACAACCACTTCACCTTCTTCGGCTACCGCGAGTACCGCGTCGAGAAGCAGGGCAAGGAAGACGTACTGGCGCCGCTGAACGACACCGGCCTGGGCCTGATGCGCGGCAAGGACAAGTCCGCCGCCCGTCCGGTCAAGACTCTGGCCGCGCAGGGCCTGAACGCCACGGCCGGCCTGAAGGATGCGCTGATCCTGACCAAGACCAATGCCCGTTCGCGCGTGCACCGCGCCGGCTACATGGACTACATCGGCGTGCTGGAATTCGACGCCAAGGGCAAGATCATCGGCGAGCAGCGCTTCCTTGGCCTGTTCACCTCCAGCGCCTACAACCGTCGCCCGTGGGAGATCCCGCTGGTGCGCCAGCGCCACGAGCACGTGATGAAGCAGTCCGGCCTGGCCCCGGCCAGCCACAGCGGCAAGGCCCTGCGCCACATCCTGGAAACCCTGCCGCGCGAAGAGCTGTTCCAGTCCAGCGAGGACGAACTGTTCCGCACCGCGATGGGCGTGCTGGGCCTGCAGGAGCGCGTGCGCAGCCGCCTGTTCCTGCGCCGCGACAAGTACAGCCGTTTCATCTCCGCGCTGGTCTACCTGCCGCGCGAGCGCTTCAACACCGACGTGCGCCTGCGCATCGAAGCGATGCTGAAGGACGCGCTGCACGGCGAGTACGTGGACAGCTCGGTGGTGCTGGGCGAATCGCCGCTGGCCCAGGTGCACCTGATCGTGCGCCCGAAGCCGGGTGAAATGCTCGACGTTGATACCGCCGAACTGGAGCAGAAGCTGGCCCAGGTGCTGCGCAACTGGCAGGACGACCTGCGCGAAGCGCTGGTGGCCCGCCACGGCGAGACCGAAGGCCTGCGCATCGCCGCCCGTATCGGCAAGGCCCTGCCGGCCGGCTACATCGAAGACAACAGCACGGCTGTTGCGGCCAACGATGTCAGCCAGCTTGATGCCCTGACCGGCCCGGACGACCTGCGCCTGAGCCTGCAGGCCGTGCCGCGCGAAAGCGGCGATGGCCTGCGCCTGAAGCTGTATCGCCAGCTCGACGACATCCCGCTGTCGGACGCGCTGCCGATGATGGAAAACATGGGCCTGCGCGTGATCGCCGAGCGTCCGTACCGCCTGTCGGTCGACAACGCCCCGGTGTACGTGCAGGACTTCGAGGTCGAATCGACCGCCGGCGCGATCGATGCCGCCAGCGTCGATGAAGCCTTCGGCGAGACCTTTGCCCGCGTCTGGCACGGCGATGCCGAGAACGACGGCTTCAACCGCCTGGTGCTGGCTGCCGGCCTGCACTGGCGCCAGGTCGCCATGCTGCGTGGCTACTGCAAGTACCTGCTGCAGACCGGCGTGCCGTTCTCGCAGGCCTACGTGGAAGGCACCTTCGCGCGCTACCCGCTGCTGGCCCGACTGCTGGTCGAGCTGTTCGAAGCGCGCTTCGATCCGGCTACCGGCCACGAGAGCAAGGACGACATCGCCGCCGGCCAGGCCCAGCTGAAGGCTCACTTCGATGTGCTGGCTGCTGGCGACGACGCCACCCTGAAGGTGCTCAAGACCGTGGTCGACGCCCGCAAGGGTGACCGCGACGCGCAGATGCAGGCCGCGCGCGATGCGCTGCTGAAGCTGATGGACCGTGTGTCCAGCCTGGACGAGGACCGCATCCTGCGCTCGTTCATGGGCGTGATCGACGCGACCCTGCGCACCAGCTACTACCAGACCGATGCCAACGGCCAGCACGGCCATGTCATCAGCTTCAAGTTTGATTCGGCGCTGGTGCCGGACCTGCCGAAGCCGCGCCCGTACCGCGAGATCTTCGTCTACGGCCCGCGCGTGGAAGGTACCCACCTGCGCTTCGGCGCGGTCGCCCGTGGTGGCCTGCGCTGGTCGGACCGTCGCGAAGACTTCCGTACCGAAGTGCTGGGCCTGGTCAAGGCACAGATGGTCAAGAACACCGTGATCGTGCCGGTCGGCGCGAAGGGCGGCTTCTTCGCCAAGACCCCGCCGGTGAACGGCGACCGCGACGCGATCTTCGCCAACGGCGTGGCCTGCTACAAGCTGTTCATCCAGGGCCTGCTGGACATCACCGACAACATCGTCAACAACAAGATCGTGCCGCCGGTGGATGTCGTGCGCCACGACATGGACGATCCGTACCTGGTGGTGGCCGCCGACAAGGGCACCGCGACCTTCTCCGACATCGCCAACGGCCTGGCCATCGCGCACGGCTTCTGGATGGGCGATGCGTTCGCCTCCGGTGGTTCGGTTGGCTATGACCACAAGGGCATGGGCATCACCGCGCGCGGCGCGTGGGAATCGGTCAAGCGCCACTTCCGCGCGCTGGGCCGTGACAGCCAGACCCAGGACTTCACTGCGGTCGGCGTCGGCGACATGTCCGGCGACGTGTTCGGCAACGGCATGCTGCTGTCGCGCCACATCCGCCTGGTCGCTGCCTTCGACCACCGCCACATCTTCCTGGACCCGAACCCGGATGCGGCCACCACGTTCGTCGAACGTGAGCGCCTGTTCACCGTGCCGCGTTCGAGCTGGGCGGACTACGACGCCAAGCTGATCAGCAAGGGCGGCGGCGTGTACCCGCGCAGCCTGAAGTCGATCGAGATCACCCCGCAGGTGCGTGAAGCGCTGGGCCTGGATGACAACGTCAAGGCGCTGTCGCCGAACGATCTGATGAGCGCGATCCTGAAGGCACCGGTCGACCTGCTGTGGAACGGCGGCATCGGTACCTACGTGAAGGCTGCCAGCGAGCAGCACAGCGATGTCGGCGACCGCGCCAACAACGCCCTGCGCGTGAACGGGGGCGAGCTGCGCTGCAAGGTGGTGGGCGAGGGCGGCAACCTGGGCATGACCCAGCTGGGCCGCATCGAAGCCGCCCAGGCCGGCGTGCTGCTCAACACCGACTTCATCGACAACTCGGCCGGTGTCGACACCTCCGACCACGAAGTCAACATCAAGATCCTGCTCAACGATGTGGTGCGGGCCAAGAAGCTGACCGTCGAGCAGCGCAACAAGCTGCTGGCCTCGATGACCGATGAAGTCGCCGAGCTGGTGCTCAACGACAACTACCGCCAGAACCAGGCGCTGAGCCTGATGGAGCGGATGGCGGTCAAGCGCCTGGGTTCCAAGCAGCACTTCATCCGTACCCTGGAACAGCAGGGCCTGCTGGATCGCCAGATCGAGTTCCTGCCGTCCGACGCCGAGCTGTCCCAGCGCAAGGCACGCGGCCAGGGCCTGACCCGCCCGGAACTGTCGGTGCTGCTGTCCTACTCGAAGCTGGTGGCGTTCGCCCAGCTGCTGGAATCGGACATCCCGGAAGATCCGTACCTGTCCAAGGAACTGCAGCGTTACTTCCCGACCCCGCTGCAGAAGAAGTACGCCGACGCGATGGAGCGTCACCGCCTGAAGCGCGAAATCATCGCCACGGCCGTGACCAACCAGACCATCAACCGCATGGGCGCCACCTTCCTGATGCGCATGCAGGAAGACACCGGCCGTTCCATCGCCGAGGTCGCCAAGGCCTACACCATCAGCCGCGAAACACTGGATGCGCGCGCGCTGTGGGCGCAGATCGATGCCCTCGACGGCAAGGTGCCGGAGTCGGTGCAGATCGACGCACTGGAAGTGATCTGGAAGCTGCAGCGTTCGTTCGTGCGTTGGCTGCTGTCGCGCCCGGGCGCGATGCCGGGCATCACCGAAGCGGTCAACCGCTACCAGGGTCCGTTCAACGACATCCGCGTTGCCTCGGGTGTGCTGCCGGATTCGCAGCGTCCGACCTACGAAGCCCTGGTGGCCGAGTGGAAGGAAAAGGGCCTGCCGTCCGCGCTGGCGCAGCAGCTGGCCGAACTGCACTTCCTGGAGCCGGCGTTCGACATCATCGAACTGGCCCGCACCCGCAAGCTGAAGCCGGTGGACGTGTCCAAGGTCCACTTCCGTCTGGGCGATGCCCTGCAGCTGCCGTGGCTGTTCGAGCAGGTCGATGCGCTGGAGGTCAACGGTCGTTGGCACGCCGTGGCACGTGGCGTGCTGCGTGACGAGCTGGCGGCCAACCACCGCAACCTGGCCGGCCAGGTGCTGGGCACCAAGGGCAGCAGCGCGGAGGCCAAGGTCGCAGCCTGGATGGGCCGTGACGACAACAGCCTGCGCTTCACCCTGGCGATGCTGGCCGAACTGGCCGAGCAGAAGACCCTGGACTACCCGACCGTTTCGGTCGCGGTGCAGCGCCTGGGCCAGCTGGCTGCACATGGCGCGTAAGTGAAGTAGTGCCAGGCCATGCCTGGCATGCGTGAACCGGAACGGCCCCGCGAAAGCGGGGCCGTTCTGTTTCTGCCCTTGACCTTTGCGACCATCTGACCCGACGCCGGCCGTGAATCTGCCAGGTGGATGACCGGCCCGTCCGCCGGGACCGTGAGCGCCATGGATGGCGCGAGCGAGCCCCCATGGATGGGTTTACGGCGTGTCCCGGCGGACGGGCCGGTCATCCGCCCAGCGGGGTCCAACCCCCGGCGCTCGGTTATGCTCTTCCTCATGCCTTCCCCCCGGATCCACCGATGAGCGACACCCCCCGCATCGCTTTCCTGGCCAGCACCGCCGAGCCCGCGCAGATCGCCCGCGCGGCGATGATCTCGCGTTATGGCGATCACGCGCCGGAGCAGGCCGACGTGCTGTGCCCGCTGGGGGGCGACGGCTTCATGCTGCAGACCCTGCATCGGCATGGGCACCTGGGCAAGCCGGTGTTCGGCATGAAGCTGGGCACGGTCGGCTTCCTGATGAACCAGTACCGTGGAGACGACGACGTGCAGGCCCGCATCGCACGCGCAGAACCGGCCAACCTGCGCCCGCTGGAAATGGTGGCGCTGACCGAGTCCGGCACCAGTACCGGTTCGCTGGCCTACAACGATGTTTCGCTGCTGCGCCAGACCCGGCAGGCCGCGCATATCGGTATCGATCTGAACGGCCAGGAGCGCGTGGCCGAACTTATCGGCGACGGCGTGCTGGTGGCCACCCCGGCCGGCAGCACCGCCTACAACTATTCCGCGCATGGTCCGGTGCTGCCGCTGGGCTCGCACACCATCGCGCTGACGCCGTTGGCCCCGTACCGGCCGCGGCGCTGGCGCGGCGCGATCCTGAAGGCCGATACCGAAGTGCGCTTCCGCGTGCTCGATCCGTACAAGCGCCCGGTCAGCGTGACTGCCGATTCGCACGAGACCCGCGACGTGGTCGAGGTGACCATCCGTGAGTCGAAGGACCGCCGCGTGACCCTGCTGTTCGACCCGGAGCACAACCTGGAAGACCGGATCCTGAGCGAACAGTTCGTTTTTTGAGGACAATGGGCAGCCGGCCGTGCCGACCGCTTGAAGGACCCCCACCGATGGGCGACAACTCCCCCCGTTTGCTGACCGTCGCGGTGACCTCGCGCGCGCTGTTCGACCTCGAGGAAAGCCACGCGCTGTTCGAGAGCGATGGCGTGGCGGCCTATGCCGAATTCCAGCGCCAGCACGAGGACGATATCCTCGGCCCCGGCGTGGCCTTCCCGGTGGTGCGCAAGCTGCTGGCTTTGAACCAGGGGGCCAGCCCGGAGAATCCTCGCGTCGAGGTGATCCTGCTGTCGCGCAACTCGGCCGATACCGGCCTGCGCATCTTCAATTCGATCCAGCACTACGGCCTGGGCATCATCCGCGCAACGTTCACCGCCGGCGAGCCGACCTGGCCGTACGTGAAGCCGTTCGGCACCGACCTGTTCCTGTCGGCCAACCCGGAATCGGTGCGCAGCGCGCTGCGCCACGGCATCGCCGCAGCGACCATCCTGCCCAAGCCGCCTGGCGAAACCGCCGCCGCGGCGGCCGACCAGATCGATACCGGTCGCCCGGCCGGCCAGTTGCGCATCGCCTTCGACGGTGACGCAGTGATCTTCGGTGACGAGAGCGAGCGCATCTCACGCGAGCAGGGCGTGGAGGCGTTTGGCCGGCACGAGCGTGAACGGGCCCGCGAACCCCTCAGCGGCGGCCCGTTCCGCGGTTTCCTGTCGGCCCTGCATACGCTGCAGGAAGTGTTCCCGGCCGGCGAGAGCGCACCGATCCGCACTGCGCTTGTGACCGCACGCTCGGCACCGGCGCATGAGCGGGTAATCCGCACCCTGCGCGAGTGGGGAGTGCGCCTGGACGAAGCGCTGTTCCTCGGCGGCCGCCACAAGGGGCCGTTCCTGCAGGCGTTCGGTGCCGACATCTTCTTCGATGATTCGCAGCACAACATCGACAGTGCGCGCGAACACGTGGCCGCCGGCCACGTACCGCACGGTGTCGCCAACGAGGGGTGAGACCACGCCGGATGGGTGCCAACCGTTGGTTGGCACTGCCATGCATCGACGCCCACCAAGGTGGGCATCTACCAGAGCGCTGTACCGCGGTAGTCGCCAACCTTGGTTGGCGCCGTCCTGGATCCATGCCCACCAAGGTGGGCATCTACCGAAAGCAGCACCGTCGAAGGGCATGACCCGTCACGGGGTGGCCGACATCCCCAACTGCAGATCCACCACCTTCCAGCGCAGGCCCTGCGGTTCCAGCACCACTTTCATCGGCGGCTGGTCGGGGCCGCGATCGACGTCGATCACGAAGCGGTCCAGCGCTTCGAAGTGATGCTCGGCGTTCTTCAATGGCCGTGCCGGCTCGGTCGCGCCGAAGGCATCACCGCCCTGCAGTTCATTGCGGCCGCGCTTCCACAGCACGTGGCCCTGCAGCATTGCGCCGATGCCGGTCGGGGTCACCATGGTTTCCACCGCTGCACCGCCGAGCTGGTCGCCGAGGTCGTAGAGCAGGGCGCCGAACGGGCTGGCGGCCACGTCCGGGCCGGCCTGGCGTACCAGATAGTCGTTGAGCTGGGCGCGCAGGCTGCTGCGCACGCGAGGGAAATCGACATAGCGTTCCAGTCGCGCCGTGTCGCGTTCTTCGATGGCCTTGGACAGGCCGTGCACGGCCATGTACGGGCCGCCGAACCACCACGCAGCCAAGGCCAGGACCAGCAGCACAGCCAGTGCAGTGAGCTTCTTCATGCTGTCCAGACTGCCGCAAGTGAGGCAGCCAGTGGTGAACGGCAGGTGATGCGGCTCAGAACTCCAGGTCCAGCGCCGCGCACAGGTAGTCAACGAACGGGCCGAGCCCAGCCAGGTCCTTGCCCAGCGTGGACAGCAGGCGCGGGCCGGTCATGGTGGCATCGTCCAGCGAGCGCCACATCACCCAGTTGCGGTGCTTGAGGTCGTCGATGAACTCGAAGTCGGCCGGGAAGCCACGCGGGGGCCGCACCAGCTTTTCGCTCTCCTCGAAATCGAAGCGTTTGCGCAGGGCCGGTGCATGCGCGGCGGCCTTCCAGCTGCCCGGATTGTCGAGGATGAAGTGGCGTACGCGGCGCTGGGTTTCCGGTTCCGGATGCCACAGGCCGGCGCCGACGAAGCTCTCGCCCGGCTGCAGGTGCACGTAGAACGAGGGCGCGGCCACTTCGCGGCGGCGCTCATGGAACAGGCGTGCACCCTGCCAGGTCTTGTACGGCGACTTGTCGTTGGAAAAACGCGCGTCACGATGGATGCGGAACAGCGAGCCACCGACGCCACGGGTATCGGCGCGGAAGTGCTCGCTGACCTCGGCCAGCGCCGGCTGCAGGTCGCCCAGCAGGCGCAGGAACGGCTGCCGCACGTGGTCTTCGTACTGCTGGCGGTGATCGTTGAACCAGGCCTTGTCGTTGTGCCGCGCAAGGCTGCGCAGGAACTTGAAGCTGGCGTCCGAGAAATAAGTGCTCACAGCGTCTCCTGCAGGTGCTGGCCCCAGTCGCGCAGCGATTGCAGCAGGGCCTGGCGCCGGGTGTCATCGGGCGCTTCGGCGGCCAGTGCATCCAGCTGCTGCTGGTACTGGGGCAGGTTGAGTTCGCCCAGGCCGCCGTCTCCGAGCAGGCGCTGGCGGCGGTAATCCTGCCAGCGCTGGCGTTCAGGCGGCGCGAGGCTGTCGGGATGATTGCGCGCGCGGTAGCGGAACAGCAGCTCCGGCAGGCGCGGGTCGCGGAAGCGACCTTCCAGCGCGGCCAGCTGCTCGGGCGCGGTGGTGCGTGCGAGCGCAAGCAGCGGCTTGTCACCGTTGCCGAGGAAGCCGTCGTACAGCGAGGCATCGACGTCGGCCACGGTGGCGGCGCGGGGCTGGTTGTAGACCTGCCGGGCTTTTTCGGCCAGCTGCGGGGCGAACGCGCGCAGGCGCTCCACCTTGGCTTCGATCGCAGCCACATCCAGGCCGAGGCGCGCGTGGTCATCGGCGCGCAGGTGGTTCCAGGCGATCAGCGCCGGCACCTTGTTCAGATGCACTTCCTTCAGCGGTACCCGTGCCGCGCCTTCGGGCAGCTCGCTGGCGCGCATGTACAGGCGCTGTGCGATCACCTCGGCCGGCAGCTCCAGCAGATCGTCGATCTCGCCTTCCAGGTCGAACACGATCACCCGGTTGTTGATGGTCGGGTGCACGGCCAACGGCAGCACCGGTGCCGCGCACAGGCGGCTGGCCGGGTAGCGCATGGAAATGTGCAGCACCGGCTTCATCGCGGCCACGTCCAGCAGGCCGCCGACGAAGCGCTTGTCGCGCAGCTTCAGGGCGTAGTCCCACAGGCGTGGTTGCGACTGCTTGAACAGCCGCGCCATGCCGATGGTGGCGCGCACGTCGGACAGTGCTTCGTGTGCATCGCCTTCGCGCACGTGGTTGGCCTCGGCCAGGTGCTCAAGCTTGAACGAGGTGGCGCCATCCTCGCGCAGCGGCCACTGGATGCCGTCCGGGCGCATCGCGCGCATCAGCCGCAGCATGTCCAGCAGGTCCCAGCGCGAATTGCCGTTGCGCCACTCGCGTTCGTACGGGTCGTGGAAGTTGCGGAACAGCCCGTAGCGGACGAACTCATCGTCGAAGCGCAGCGTGTTGTAGCCCAGCGCGCAGGTGCCGGGGCGCGACAGCTGCTCGTTGATGCGGTCGAAGGCCTCGGCCTCGCTGATGCCCTCGGCCAGTGCCTGCTGCGGGGTGATGCCGGTAACCAGGGTGGCCATCGGCGAGGGCAGCAGGTCATCGGCCGGGCGCACGAAGAAGCTGACCGGGGTGTCGATTTCGTTGAGATCGGCGTCGGTGCGGATGGCGGCGAACTGCGAGATGCGCGTGCGCCGCGGGTCCTGGCCGAAGGTTTCCAGATCGTAGAACAGGAAGCTGTCAGCCATCAGTGCGCGCCCTCCAGGACCGGCAGCTGCGCGTGAATCTGCGCTTCCAGCGCGGCCCAGTCGATGTTGTCCAGTGAATCATGGCCGGTGGTGGCGGCCACCAGCATGTCGCGTTGCAGTTCGGTGCGGCGCAGCGCCTCGGCGTACGGCGTGTGCAGGAAGGTGACCATGGTGTAGTGCGGCACGAAGCGGGTCGGCCAGCGCCGCTGCAGTTCCTGTTCCAGTTCGCGCTGCAGCAGGAATGCAGGGTCGGCGACGCGGTCGCGCATTTCCAGGTAGTTCTCCAGCGCCATCTGCTGGATGGCACGTGCATTCGGCTTGCGCTCGGCTTCGAACGCGGCGAACGCACCTTCCAGATCATCGGCCTCCATCAGGTGGCGGGCCAGCGCAACGCAGTCCTCGAACGCGCAGTTCATGCCCTGGCCGTGGAACGGCACCATCGCATGCGCGGCGTCGCCGATCAGCACGGCACGGCCCTGCTGGTGCCAGCGATCGAGCGTCAGCGTGCCAAGCAGGCCCGGCGGGTGCTGTTCCCAGTCTGCGCGCAGGTTCGGGATCAGCGGCAGGGTGTCGGCGAACTCGCGCGCGAACAGCGCCTCGGCCTGCGCGCCGGTATTGATCGTGGCGAAGCTGGGATCGCCCTGGTTGGGCAGGAACAAAGTGACGGTGAAGGTGCCTTCGTGATTGGGCAGGGCGATGCACATGTAGTGGCCGCGCGGCCAGATATGCAGCGCGTTGCGCTCGATGCGGAAGCTGCCATCGTCGGCCGGCGGAATTTCCAGCTCCTTGTAGGAGTGATCGAGGAACGCGATGTCCTCGCCCAGCGGCGCCCGCCGGTTCATCGCCGCGCGCAGGGCCGAGCCTGCACCATCGGCACCGATCAGGGTGTCGAAGCGGATGTCATGCGGGCTGTCGTCGCGGTCGTCGATGAAGCGTGCGTAGCCGGCGTCGAAATCGACGGTGTGCAGGCGGCGGTGGAAGTGTACGGTCGCGCCAGCCTGTTCGGCCAGTTCCAGCAGCGTGGTGTTGAGGTCGCTGCGATGGATCGACCAGATCACTTCGCTGTCGTCGCGGCCATAGCGCTGCAGCTGCGGTTCGCCTTCGCGCGGATGCACCATGCGTCCGCGCATCATCACCGCGCGCGCCATGACCTCGTCTTCCACACCGGCCTGGCGCAGCGCATTGCGGCCACGCTCGGCCAGCGCCAGGTTGATCGAGCGGCCGCTCTCATAGTCGGCCACGCGTGGATCGCCACGGCGTTCGTACAGGGTGATGCGCCAGCCCTGGCGTGACAGCAGGATGGCCAGCAGCGACCCGGCGAGGCCGGCACCGATAATGCTCAACGAGCGGGAAGCATGTGCGATCAACGAACTGTCCAGCAGTAGGGGAGGGACCGGCTCAGAGGCCGGCCCAGGCTTCCACTTCCTCGACGAAGTGGTGCACGTCCAGGTAGCGGTTGTAGAGCGGGGTGGGCGAGATGCGGATCACGTCCGGCTCGCGCCAGTCGCCGAGAACGCCGATGCCGCGCAGGTGCTCGAACAGCGCACGGCCGCGCTCGCGGCCACCGATCACGCGCAATGACAGCTGGCAGCCGCGGCGCTGCGGCTCGGCCGGGGTGATGATGTCGAGCACGCCGGAAAGGCGTGCACGTACAAGCGCTTCGAGCATGCCGGTCAACGCCAGCGACTTGTTGCGCAGTGCCTCCATGCCGGCGCGCTCGAACAGGTCCAGCGACGCGCGCAGCGGCGCCAGGCCAAGGATCGGCGGATTGCTGAGCTGCCAGCCTTCGGCACCGATGGCGGGGGTGAACTGCGGTGCCATCTGGAAGCGGGTGGCTTCCTCATGGCCCCACCAGCCGGCAAAGCGCGGCAGCGTGGTGTCGCGGTGATGGCGCTCGTGCACGAACGCGCCGGCCACCGCACCCGGGCCGCTGTTGAGGTATTTGTAGTGGCACCACACGGCAAAATCGGGTGCGACGTCATGCAGGCGCAGCGGCAGGTTGCCGACCGAGTGCGCCAGGTCGAAGCCGATGCGCGCGCCCTGCAGGCGGGCAGCACGGATGATTGCATCGAGGTCGAAGGCCTGGCCGGTGCGGTACTGCACGCCGGGCCACAGCACCAGTGCAAGGCGCGGACCGTGTTCGGCGATGGCGCGCTCGATCGCGGTGAGCGAGATCGTTCCGTTGGCTTCGTCCGGCTGCACTTCCACCAGGCACTCGGCCGGGTCGAACCCGTGGAAACGGATCTGCGCTTCGACCGCGTGTCGGTCGGTCGGGAATGCACCGGCTTCCATCAGGATCACCGGGCGCTGCGCGGTCGGTCGGTAGAAGCTGACCATCATCAGGTGCAGGTTCACGCTCAGCGTGTTCATCGCCACCACTTCGCTGGGCAGTGCACCGACCACGCGGGCCAGCTGCGCGCTCACCAGACGGTGGTAGGACAGCCACTGCGTCGGGCCGGTGAAGTGGCCTTCCACCGCCAGCTCGCCCCATTGCTTCATCACTTCCTGCACCGCGGCCTGGGCGCCACGCGGCTGCAGGCCCAGCGAGTTGCCGACGAAGTAGGTCTGCTCGCCACCGCCATGTCGCGGAATCAGGAATTCGTTACGCAGCGGGCGCAGCGGATCGGCGGCGTCCAGGGCAATGGCGTGGGTGCGGCTGAGCAGGTCGGACATGGTCGGGCAACAGGCTGCAACGGGACCGCCAGTGTAGCGCCTGGGGCATGGCCCGGTAGACGCGGCCACGCTTCGAGCGCCGCGTTTCCTGGTAGCGGCCAACCTTGGTTGGCGCGCGTGGATACATGCGCCCACCAAGGTGGGCGCCTACCGGTGTGGGCGTCAGCCCGCCGCCGGCACCGGCAGCGGATCCACATGCCCGCACTGGCTGCAGGTACGCAGCTCCAGGCTGGCGTGATAGTGCGCAAACACCTTGGGCAGGTCGGTCTCGATGTTCTGCAGCGGGAAGAACTCTTCGTGCAGCTTGTGGTTGCAGCGTTCGCAGTGCCAGATCACGCCGTCCTTCTCGTGCGGCAGGCGCTTGCGCTCGACCACCAGGCCGATGCCGCCGGGCGGGCGCCGCGGCGAGTGCGGCACCCTGGGCGGCAGCAGGAAGATCTCGCCGGCGCGGATCGGGATGTCGCGCACCGCGCCGTCCTCCTGCACCTTCAGCACCATCTCGCCCTCGAGCTGGTAGAACCACTCCGGGCCTTCGTCGTAGTGATAGTCGGTGCGCGAATTCGGCCCGCCCACGACCATCACGATGAAGTCGCCGTTGTCGATCATCTTGTTGCCCACCGGCGGCTTCAGCAGGTGGCGGTTTTCTTCGATCCAGGCGTGCAGGTTGATCGGCGAGGCGAGCATGGTCGTGGTCCGTAGTGAGGTCAGTCGCGCCGGCCCTGGCGGGGCACGTAGGACAGTGCCTTTTCATAGGCTGGCTTCAGCTCTTCCGGTCCACCGACATCGATGCCCATTTCGCTGACCCGGCCGTTCTTCAGGCTGTAGACCCAGCCGTGCACCATCAGCTTCTGCCCACGTGCCCAGGCGTCCTCGACGATGGTCGAGCGGCACAGGTTGGCGACCTGCTCGATCACGTTCAGTTCGCACAGGCGCGCGTGCTTCAGCTCGTCATCCTCGATCGCATCGAGGATGCCCTGGTGCTTCTGCACCACGTCACCGACATGGCGCAGCCAGTTGTCGGCCAGGCCGACGCGGGTATTGTGCAGGCAGGCGTGCACGCCGCCGCAGCCGTAGTGGCCGACGATCAGGATGTGCTTCACCTTCAACTGGTCCACCGCGTACTGCACCACGCTCAGGCAGTTCAGGTCGGTGTGCGCGACCACGTTGGCGACGTTGCGGTGCACGAACACTTCACCCGGGGCCATGCCGATGATCTGGTTGGCCGGCACCCGCGAGTCGGAGCAGCCGATCCACAGGTATTCCGGATGCTGCTGCTTGGACAGCTGCTGGAAGAACCCAGGGTCTTCCTTGGCGATGCGGTCGGCCCAGTCGCGGTTGTTCTGCAGCAGGCGGTGGATGTCTTTCATGTGCGGTATCCCTGGCGTCGGGTGGGGGCAAGGCGCGGCCGTTCTGGTCGCGCCGTCGCGGGAAGCTGGGGTGATCAGCCGCTGGAGGCGGACTGTTCACGGTGCCAGCGCATCCACTGCGCCAGCTCATGGGAGGACGGGGAGGCGAGCGCTTCCAGTGCGGCGATCACGGCCTGCTGGTTGGCGTCGGGATGGTTCTGGCTGAGTTTCAGCTTCAGCTGCACGTGTTCCACCTGGAAGCGGAAGCCGACGATGGCGCGCAGCTCCGGGCCGTGTTCGGCGCGCGCGGCATCGAACTGCCAGGCCTGGCCGACGCTGGCTTCGAAGCGGTCGCTGATCGCGCCGACCAGTTCGGCCAGCGCATCAGCGTCGTCGAAGGTCTGCAGCTGGCCACGCAGCTCGGCAGCGGCGTAGTTCCAGGTGGGTACCCGCGCGGCGGGCTCCTTGTCCGGATACCAGCTGGCCGACACATAGCCGTGTGGGCCATCGACCAGTACCTTGGCCGCGCCGCTGTGGCGCGACTGCGGGTTGGCGCGGGCCCAGTGGCCGCGCAGTTCGATCTGGTCGCCGTCACGCCGGTACAGCACCGGCATCCGGGTCAGCTCCGGCAGGCCATCGCTGCCGGCGGTGAGCACGGTGACGAACGGGTCGCGCGCCAGCAGGCGGTCCAGCCAGAGCAGGTCGGTCTCGGCGAAGGCGCGCGGGGTGAACATGCAGGGATCAGGCGCGCCCGCCCAGCGACTGGATCATGCGGCCACGCAGACCCTCGTCGCTGTCGGCCTGCGGCGGCTGCACTTCGTGCAGGCTGAAGCCGCGCACCAGTGCGTCCTCCTCGTCCAGGCCGTCGTACTCGACGAACTCGGCGTCGAACAACTGCGAACGGGCGGTGTCTTCGCTGTCGTAGCTCAGCGTGTTGCCATCGCTGTCGAGCACTTCGGCGGTGCCGGCCGGGCGCACGCGCAGGCGCGCCCAGATTAGGGTGTTGCCGAGGCTGGCCAGCCACCAGCTGTCGCGCGAGGTGGTGATGTCATTCATGGGTGTATTACCAGAGCGAGGCCAGCCAGAGCAGGGCGGCCATGCCCAGTCCGGCCAGCAGGGTCAGCAGCGATACCCACGCAGGTGTCGCCAGCCCGGACAGCGAGCGGTCCGGTTGCTGCCGATAGTCGCGGCGCAGCAGCCAGGCCAGGGCATCGGGCTTGAGGAAGGCGCCGCTGCCGAAGCGCGCGGCGAGCGCCGGATGGCGGTCGCGCACGTGCACCAGGGTCAGCGGCCAGAAGATCACGAAGGCACTGAACCCGGCCACTGCAACGCCGACGAAACAGAGGGCGAAGAACAGGGTCATGGGGGCAGTACCTCCGTGGTCGTATGGGGCTTAGAAGTCCGCGCTGCCTGGGGCGCGCGGGTAGGGGATCGCATCGCGGATGTTGGACAGCCCGCAGACGTACACCACCAGTCGCTCGAAGCCCAGGCCGAAGCCGGCGTGCGGCACCGAGCCATAGCGGCGGAAATCGCGGTACCAGCTGTAGTGCTCGCGATCCAGGCCGAACTGGGCCATGCGCGCGTCCAGCACGTTCAGGCGCTCTTCGCGCTGGCTGCCGCCGATGATCTCGCCGATGCCCGGGGCCAGCACGTCCATCGCGGCAACGGTCTTGCCGTCGTCGTTCAGGCGCATGTAGAAGGCCTTGATGTGCTCCGGATAGTTGGTCACCACCACCGGGCGGCCGACGTGTTCCTCGGTCAGCCAGCGCTCGTGCTCGGTCTGCAGGTCCAGGCCCCATTCGACCGGGAAGTCGAACTTCCTGCCGGACTTCTGCAGCAGGCTGACCGCGTCGGTGTAGTCGATGCGCTCGAACGGTGCGTTGATGAAGTCTTCCAGCTTGGTGATCGCGTTCTTGTCCACGCGCTCGGCGATGAAGGCCAGGTCGTCGCTGCGCTCGTTCAGCACCGCACGGAACAGGTACTTCAGGAACTCTTCGGCCAGGCGTGCGTCTTCGGCCAGGTCGGCGAAGGCGATTTCCGGCTCGATCATCCAGAACTCCGCCAGGTGGCGGGTGGTGTGGCTGTTCTCGGCGCGGAAGGTCGGGCCGAAGGTGTAGACCTTGCTCAGCGCCAGGCAGTAGGCCTCGACGTTCAGCTGGCCGGACACGGTCAGGAAGGTTTCCTTGCCGAAGAAGTCGCGGCTGAAATCGATCGCGCCCTTCTCATCGCGCGGCAGGTTCACCATGTCCAGGGTGGACACGCGGAACATCTGGCCGGCGCCTTCGGCGTCGGAGGTGGTGATGATCGGGGTGCTGATCCAGTTGAAGCCGTTCTCGTGGAAGAAACGGTGCACGGCCTGGGCCAGGCAGTTGCGGATGCGGGTGACCGCGCCGAACAGGTTGGTGCGCGGGCGCAGGTGCGCCACTTCGCGCAGGAACTCCGGCGACATCGGCTTGGGCTGGATCGGGTAGGTGAGCGGGTCTTCGACCCAGCCGACCACTTCCACTGCACTGGCCTGGATCTCGAACGACTGGCCCTTGCCCTGCGACTTCACCAGGGTGCCGGTGGCGATGACCGAGCAGCCGCTGGTCAGGCGCTTGATCTCGTCGAAGTTGGCCAGGCTGTCGCCGGCCACGACCTGGATCGGGGCGAAGCAGGAGCCGTCGCTCACATTCACGAAGGCCAGATTCGCTGAACCGCGCACCGTGCGCACCCATCCGCGTACCGTGACTTCGCCGCCTTCCGGGATCTTCCCGGCAAGCGCATGTTCAACGCTGACCACCGTCATGACTTGAATCCTCTGCTGATCGACTCGATCTGTGAACACGGGAGTTTACCGGTTGCAGCGTTCTGCTTGCGAGGCATTTTTCGCGGCAACGGCTCCTTATAATGTCCCCGTACCTCTGGAGTAGCCCCATGGCCGTCAGCCTGACCCCCATTGCCTTCGAGCGCGTGCAGCGCTTTGTCGCCCAGACCCCCGGTGCGCTGGGCCTGCGTTTCGGCGTGACCAAGACCGGTTGCTCCGGCTGGGGCCACATCACCGACCTGGCACGCGACGAGCGCGAGGGCGATACCGTGTTCGAGCAGGACGGCGTGAAGATCTATGTCGACGCCAAGAGCCTTGCGCTGGTGGACGGCACCGTGATCGACTTCGGCAAGCACGGCCTGAGCGAGACCTTCACGTTCAGCAACCCCAATGCCACCGCCGAGTGTGGCTGCGGCGAGAGCTTCACCACCGACGCCGACAAGGCCTGACGGCCCGGCGCGTCCCGGTAGCTGCCGACCTTGGTCGGCACGCGGGGCTCGGCAGGGACCCCGCCGATGGAACGACCGGCTTTTACCTATCACCCCAACGCCTACGCCCTCTCCTTCGAAGAGGTCGACGGTATCTGTGACTGCTGCGGCCAGCCGCGCACACTGCGCTACCGGGGGCCGTTCTACACCCGTCTGCGTCCGGATTACCTTTGCCCTTGGTGTATCGCCGACGGCAGGGCGGCGGCCAGCTACGAGGGTGAATTCACCGGCTGGAGTGATATCGAAGGGGTCTCGCCAGACCCCGTCGACCCGCCGCCGAGCATCGCCCGTGAGCTGCTGCTTGAGATCTGCGAGCGCACCCCGGGCTACCCGTCCTGGCAGCAATCGGTCTGGCTGAGCCATTGTGAACGGCCCTGTGCCTTCCTCGGTTTCGCCGGCAGCGACGATCTGCTGCCCATCCTCGACCAGGTCCGGCCCGATGTGGCGGAGGTCAATCCGCGCGACGCCGACTGGGTGCTGGCGCACCTGAGCCGGGACGGGATGATGGTCGGCTGCCTGTTCCAGTGCCTGGAATGCGGCCAGCACCGCCTTCACGTCGACCTGGGGTGAATCCAGGCGGATTCGTGGACTGTACGGGGCTCCGGTAGCGGCCAGCCTGGGTCGGCATGGGGGGGGGGGGGCTGCGCCCCCGGTTCAGGTTGCCCTGTGACCCGCCGGTTGCCCGGTACCCCCATCTGCGCCATAATGCGCGGCTTCCTGCCTCCCCGGCGGGAATCCTTGCCCCACCGCGGTATCAACGGCGGGGGGCTGTCCGGCCGCAAGGCCACATCCGAAAGGTAGAAAAAAACATGAGTCGTCATTACGAAATCGTGTTCATGGTCCACCCGGACCAGAGCGAGCAGGTCCCGGCCATGATCGAGCGCTACAAGTCGCTGGTCGAGAACGGCAACGGCACCATCCACCGTCTGGAAGACTGGGGCCGCCGCCAGCTGGCATACCCGATCCAGAACCTGGTGAAGGCCCACTACGTGCTGATGAACATCGAAGCCGACCAGGCCGTTCTGAACGAACTGACCGAGAGCTTCCGCTTCAACGACGCCGTGCTGCGCAACCTGGTCATCAAGCGTGACGAGGCTGACACCGAGCAGTCGCTGATCATGAAGAGCAAGGACGAGAAGGGTGACAAGCCGGAGCGCGGTGAGCGCCGTCGTCGTGACGACGAAGAAGGCGAGTCCAACAACACCGCTGACAACGAAGCCGGCGACGACGCCGCTTCCGCCGCCTAAGGAGCCTTCCCATGTCCAAGTTCTTCCGTCGCCGCAAGTTCTGCAAGTTCACTGCTGAAGGTGTGAAGGAGATCGACTACAAGGATCTCAACACCCTGCGCCAGTACCTGACCGAGAACGGCAAGATCGTGCCGAGCCGCGTCACCGGCACCAAGTCGAAGTACCAGCGCCAGCTGGCGACCGCCGTCAAGCGCGCTCGCTTCCTGGCCCTGATCCCGTACACCGACAACCACGACGTCTGATGCCGGCGGGGCGGCCCGGCGCCGCCCCCGCTGTGCCAGCTATTCGGACAGCCTTTGTTGCGGGGCATCGCCTCGCTAACGAATAACTTATCTGGAGCAATACCATGCAGCTGATCCTCCTGCAGAAAGTCACCAACCTCGGCAACCTGGGCGACCTGGTCGACGTGAAGCCGGGCTACGGCCGTAACTTCCTCGTGCCGCAGGGCAAGGCCGTGCCGGCCACCGAGAGCAACAAGGCCGAGTTCGAAGCCAAGCGCGCCGAATACGAAGCCAAGGCCCAGGCCATCCACGCTGACGCCGAAGGCCGCAAGGCCAAGCTGGAAGGCGCGAGCGTGACCATCGCCGCCAACGCTTCGACCGAAGGCAAGCTGTACGGCTCGGTTGGCCCGCGCGACATCGCCGAGGCCTTCACCGCCGCCGGCCTGCCGCTGGAAAAGAGCGAAGTCATCCTGGGCGAAGGCGCCTTCCGCAACATCGGCGAATACGACGTGCTGGTCCACCTGCACGCCGACGTCGAGACCACCGTCAAGGTCGTCGTCGTCGCCGAAGCCTGATCCCACGCCGCAAGGCCTGGCATCACCGCAGAACGGGCGCCCGCAAGGGTGCCCGTTTTGTTTTTGGCGCCGTTCCGCGGTGTCGGGCCAGGTCCGTCCGACGGGGTGGGCAATGTTCCACGCCCATTCGTAGAACACGTCCACATCGGTATACTCAGGGCGTCACACCCGTTCCACGGGCATCGATCCCAACAGGATCAATGGCTTGGAGGGTAAACGCAGGCCGCTTGCCGGCCCCAGTCCGGAACCCCTATGCGTCTTTCCACGATCAAGCTGTCCGGCTTCAAGTCGTTCGTCGATCCGACCACCCTGCACCTGCCGACCAACATGACCGGCGTGGTGGGGCCCAATGGCTGCGGCAAGTCGAACATCATCGACGCCGTGCGCTGGGTCATGGGCGAGAGTTCGGCCAGCCGCCTGCGTGGCGACTCGCTGACCGACGTGATCTTCTCCGGGTCCAATGCCCGCAAGCCGGTGTCGCAGGCCACGGTCGAGCTGATCTTCGACAACTCCGACCACACGATTTCCGGCGAGTACGCCTCGTTCAACGAGATCTCGGTCAAGCGCACGGTCAGCCGCGACGGCACCAGCAACTATTACCTCAACGGCACCAAGTGCCGTCGCCGCGACATCACCGATCTGTTCCTCGGCACCGGCCTGGGCCCGCGCAGCTACTCGATCATCGAGCAGGGCATGATCAGCCAGATCATTGAGGCGCGCCCGGAAGACCTGCGCGTGTACCTGGAAGAGGCGGCCGGCATCTCCAAGTACAAGGAGCGCCGCAAGGAGACCGAGACCCGCATCCGCCACACCCGTGAGAACCTGGACCGGCTGGGTGACCTGCGCGACGAGATCAGCAAGCAGCTCGAACACCTCAAGCGTCAGGCCAAGCAGGCCGAGCAGTACCAGGCCCTGCAGGAAGAGCGCCGGATCAAGGATGCCGAGTGGAAGGCGCTGGAATTCCGTGGCCTCGATGGGCGCCTGTCGAAGCTGCGCGAAGGCCTGTCGCAGGAAGAGACCAAGCTGCAGCAGCTGATCGCCGATCAGCGCGACGCAGAGGCCCGCATCGAAACCTCGCGAGTGCGTCGCGAAGAGGCCGCCGATGCGCTCAACACCGCGCAGGCGGCGGTCTATCAGGTCGGCAGCACGCTGGCCCGGCTGGAGCAGCAGATCCAGCACCAGCGCGAGCTGTCGCAGCGCCTGCACAAGGCGCGCGACGAAACCCAGCAGGCCCTGGCCGAACTGGGGCAGCACATCAGTGGCGACGAGGCCAAGCTGAGGGTGCTGCGGGAGGCGGTAGAGGCTGCCACCCCGCAGCTGGAAGAACTGCAGGAAGAAAACGAGATCAAGCAGGAAAGCCTGCGCGAGGCTGAAGACCGGCTGGCCAGCTGGCAGCAGCGCTGGGAACAGCACACCTCGCAGAGTTCGGAAGCCTCGCGCGCCGGCGACGTCGAGCGCACGCGCGTGGACTACCTGGACAAGCAGATCCTCGATGCCGACCGGCGTCGTGAAGCCCTGGCCGCCGAGCGCGCCGGGCTGGACGTGGACGCGCTGGAAGAAGCCTTCGAGCAGCTGCACCTGCAGCACGACACGCAGAAGACCGCGCTGGATGAACTGAGCGAAGACGTCGAGCTGCGCAAGCAGGGCGTGGCGGCGGTGCAGGAACAGCAGCGCAATGGCCAGAACGAGCTGGCCGAACTACGCAAGCAGGCCAATGGCCTGCGCGGTCGCCTGGCTTCGCTGGAAACCCTGCAGCAGGCCGCGCTGGGCCAGGAGCAGGGTGCTGCCGTGGCCTGGCTGAAGGCGCGTGGGCTGGATTCGGCGGCGCGTGTCGGCGAACGCCTGGATGTCGATGCCGGTTGGGAAAACGCGGTGGAAAGCGCGCTCGGCCAGTTGATCGAAGGCGTGCTGGTCGATGACCCGGCCAGCCTGGTCGACGCGCTGGGCGAACTGGGCGAGGGCCACATTGCGCTGGTCGCCAACGATGGCGCGGACCTGAAGGTCGCGCCGACCTCGCTGGCTGCACGCGTGCGTGGCCCGGCAGCGATCCGGCGCCTGCTGGCACACCTGCACGGTGCCAGGGATCTGTCCGAGGCCAAGGCGCTGCAGGCCAGCCTTCCGGAAGGCGATTCGATCATCACCCAGAGTGGCGAGCGCCTGGGCCAGGGCTGGCTGCGCGTATCGCGTTCCGGTGCCGCCGCGCAGGGCGCGCTGCTGCGCGAACGTGAGATCCAGGAACTGCGTGAGCAGATCGAGCAGCTGCAGGACCGCGAGGCCGAGCTGGAAGAACAGCTGGCCGGCTTCCGAGAGCAGCTGCAGGCTGCCGAACAGCAGCGCGAAGACGCGCAGCGTGCGCTGTACCAGGCCCATCGTGCGGTGTCCGAACTGGCCGGCCAGCTGCAGGGCCAGCAGGGCAAGGTGGAGGCAGCGCGCACGCGCATCGATCGCATCGAAGGCGAGCTGAAGCAGCTGCAGGAAACCATTGAAGCCAACAACGAACAAGCGCGTGAAGCGCGCTCGCGGTTGGAGAACGCGGTCAGCAGCATGGGCGACCTGGAATCGACCCGGCAACGGCTGGAGGGCGAGCGCCGCCAGTTGACCGAGGCGCGCGACCTGGCTCGCGACGCCGCCCGTGCGGTACGCGAGCGAGCGCACTCGCTGGCCCTGACCCTGGAATCGCAGCGCGCGCAGCTGGCCTCGTTGAGCCAGGCGCTGGAGCGCATGGGCACCCAGCGCGGGCAGCTGGATTCGCGCCTGGGCGAACTGCATTCGCAGCTGGACGAAGGTGATTCGCCGGTCGAAGCGCTGCAGGCCGAGCACCAGAATGCGCTGGAAGAGCGCGTTCGGGCCGATCGCGTGCTGACCGAGGCGCGCACGCTGCTGGACGGCATCGACGCCGAGCTGCGCAACTACGAACAGACTCGCCACCAGCGCGACGAACAGGCATTGGCCCAGCGTGAGCGTATTTCGCAGCGCAAGCTTGACCAGCAGGCGCTGGTGCTCAGCGCGGATACCCTGCAGGCGGCGGTGGAAAAGGCCGGTTTCGTGCTGCAGGACGTGCTCAATGCACTGCCCGAGGACGCCCGCCTGGGCGACTGGGAGCAGGCCGTGCACCAGATCGATGGCCGCATGCGCCGGCTGGAGCCGGTCAACCTGGCCGCCATCCACGAGTATGGCGAGGCCTCGCAGCGCTCGGACTACCTGGATTCGCAGCACGCCGACCTGACCACAGCGCTGGAAACCCTGGAAGATGCCATCCGCAAGATCGACCGCGAGACCCGCGGCCGCTTCAAGGACACTTTCGACCGTGTCAACGCCGGCGTGCAGGCGCTGTACCCGCGCCTGTTCGGTGGCGGCCACGCCTACTTGGAATTGACCGGTGAAGACCTGCTCGACACCGGCGTGACCATCATGGCGCGCCCGCCGGGCAAGCGCGTGTCCAGCATCTCGCTGCTGTCCGGCGGCGAAAAGGCGATGACCGCAGTAGCGCTGGTGTTCGCTATCTTCCAGTTGAATCCGGCACCGTTCTGCCTGCTGGACGAGGTGGACGCACCGCTGGATGAAGCCAACGTCGGTCGCCTGGCCAACATGGTCAAGGAAATGAGCGAGAAGGTGCAGTTCCTGTTCGTCAGCCACAACAAGGCGACGATGGAGGCTGCGCACCAGCTGTCGGGCGTGACCATGCGCGAACCGGGCGTCAGCCGCCTGGTCAGCGTGGACCTGGAAGAAGCCGCACGATTGGCGGGCGCGGCCTGACGTGCCATCCTAATTACCTGAATGAACTAGCCGGAGAACCTATCGAATGTCCGACACGGCACTGTTGCGCATCGGCATCCTGGCCGCCGGCCTGCTGTTGATCGCTGCGATCTTCCTGTTTGGCCGTCCGAAGAAGAAGCCCCAGGGGCGTCGCGTGGAAAGCGCGGAACCGACCGGCGGCGAGCGTCGCGAGCCGGTGCTGGGCGATGATGGCGTCACTGTGGCCGATGGCCGCGTAGAGCCGGGCATGGGCTCGGAAGGCGAGCAGGCCGAGCTTGGCCTGGCCGACACCGACGCCGGCGCGGCCAGCGACCTTGGCAAGCGCGCCACCCAGGACTTCGACAAGATCGTGTCGCTGTTCGTGGCCGCTCGCGCCGGCGAACAGCTGCGTGGTGAAGACATCGTGGTGGCGGCGGAGAAGACCGGCCTGGTGTTCGGCCACATGAACGTGTTCCACCGCCTGGTGGAAGGCCACCCCGAGCGCGGCCCGATCTTCTCGATGGCCAGCATAATGAAGCCGGGCAGCTTCGACATGGCCAACATCCGCGCCATGGAGACCCCGGCCATCGCCTTCTTCCTGACCCTGCCGGCGCCGCTGACCGCGCTGGATGCCTGGGAGAAGATGCTGCCCACCGTGCAGCGCATGGCCGAGCTGCTCGACGGCGTGGTGCTGGACGACAGCCGCAACGCTCTCGGCCGGCAGCGCATCGCGCACATCCGTGACGAACTGCGTGCCTATGATCGCCAGCACCAGGCGCCGCCGCTGACCAAGACCCCGCGCTGGTGAGCGCCATGGTGTGCCGACCAACGGTCGGCACCCACCCCGACCAGCGGTCGGCACCCACAACAGTAGATCCACGCCATGCGTGGATGGGGCGAACCAAGGTTCGCCCCCACCAACAGGGTCAGGCCGGTACGCCGGCGACCTTGGCAAATGCCCTGCGGAACGCGGCCATTTCATCTTCGGTGCCGACGGTCACGCGCACGCGCTGCGGCCAGATCGGCCAGCTGCGCCCGATGATCACGCCGTTGTCTGCCATCGCCTTGGCAAAGGCGGCACCGTCGCGCTGCACATCCACCACGAAGCAGTTCGCTTCCGACGGCACGCAGCTGAAACCACGCTTGCCCAGCCACGCGACGGTGGCCTGCCGCACCTTGGCATTCTGCAGGCGCCGCTGCGCGATCAACTGAGGATCCTGCAGGCTGGCCAGTGCCGCGGCCAGTGCTGGCACGGGTAGCGGGTTGTCGCCCAGGCTGGCCAGTTCGCGCAGGCGGTCGGGATGCGCGGCCGCCACGCCCAGGCGCAGGCCGGCCATGCCATACAGTTTGGAGAACGTGCGCAACACGATCAGGTCATCGCGCTGCGCCACCTGCGCGATCAGGCTCGGCTGCTCGCTGTACTGCAGGTAGGCCTCGTCGACCAGTACGCGGGTGGACGCAGGCTTGTGGGCCAGCAGCCAGGCGAGCTCATCCGGCGGGCTGATCGAGCCGGTCGGGTTGTTCGGGTTGCACACATACAGCAGCCCGGTCGGGCGCGCGTGTGCGGCGGCGACCATCGCGCGCAGGTCATGTGCGCCGTCGTCGCGCAATGGCACTTTCTGCACGTGCGCACCGTGTGCGGCCGCGACCTCGCCCAGCGTCTCGAAGGTCGGATCGGCGACTACCAGTCCCGCCTGCGGGCCGGTCCACAGCACGGCGGCACGGTTCAGCGGTTCGCTGGAACCCGGATAGAGCCGCACGTGATCGGCCGGAATGCGCGCCTGTTCGATGAAGGCGTCGCGCACCTGTCCGGCCAGTGCGAAACGGTAGCGGCCGCAACCGGCGATGCTGTCGCGCGCGGCCTGCTGGGCAGCGGGCGAGGGGCCGTAGGGGCATTCGTTGAAATTCAGCAGCACCGCACCTTCGGCGGGGGCCGGGGCGGCTGTCGGGGGTTGGGCATGGCCGAGTCGCGGCAGCCCGCTGCCGGCGACGGCGAGGCCGGCACCGGCCAGTTGCAGGAAGCGTCGACGGGAAGCGGGCTGGGGCACGGGCAGGATTCCGAAGGGCAGACCGTCGCACGCTAGCGCCGGTGAGGGTGAGCGGCAAGCTGCTTTTTGTGGCGTCGGGCCATGCAGATGTGCCAACCAAGGTTGGCACCTACCGGAACGAGGGAGAAGGTTGGCACCTGCCGGAACGAGGAAGAAGGTTGGCACCTGCCGGAGCGGGGAGTGCCCGTCGAGCACGCTCGACGCTGCAAAGGCGGAGGCGTTACAGGGCCTGACGGCCGGGCGCGGTAGAATCCCCGGCCATCCCAGAACCACCGGATCCCGATGAGCCCCAGCCCCGCCGAACGCGCCGAAGACCTTCGCCGGCAGATCGCCCAGGCCAACCGCGCCTACCACGAGCTGGACGCGCCGGAGATCCCCGACGTCGACTACGACCGGATGGTGCGCGAGCTGGAAGCGCTGGAGCGCGAGCACCCGGAACTGGCCCGTGCCGACAGCCCGACCCAGCAGGTCGGTGCGCGCCCCTCTGGCCGCTTCCCGGAAGTGCGCCACGCGGTGCCGATGCTGTCGCTGTCCAATGCCTTCAGCAACGAGGAAGTGGCCGATTTCGTGCGCCGCATCGACGAGCGCCTGGGCCGTCGCAGCCTGCAGTTCTCGGCCGAGCCGAAGATGGACGGCCTGGCGATCAGCCTGCGCTACGAGGACGGTCATTTCGTGCTCGGCGCGACCCGTGGCGATGGCAGTACCGGCGAGGACGTGACCGCCAACCTGCGCGAAATCGGTGACATTCCCAAGCGCCTGCACGGCAAGGACTGGCCGGATGTGCTGGAGGTGCGCGGCGAGGTCTACATGGCCCGCGCCGACTTCGAGGCCTACAACGAACGTGCGCGCCTGCAGGGCGGCAAGGTGCTGGCCAATCCGCGCAACGCGGCGGCCGGTTCGCTGCGTCAGCTCGACCCGAAGATCAGTGCGCAGCGCAGGCTGAGTTTCTTCGCCTACGGCACCGGCGAAGTGCAGGGCGGCGAGCTGCCGGACACCCATTCGGGCACCCTGGCCCAGCTCGGCGCCTGGGGCTTCCCGGTCAGTGAGCTGTGCAAAGTGGTGGAGGGCACCGACGGCCTGCTCGGTTACTACCGCACTATCGGTGAACGCCGCGACGGCCTGCCGTTTGATATCGATGGCGTGGTCTACAAGCTGGATGACCGGGCGGGTCAGCAGGCGATGGGCTTCGTCTCCCGTGCGCCGCGCTGGGCCATCGCGCACAAGTTCCCTGCGCAGGAACAGAGCACCACGGTGGAGGCGATCGAGATCCAGATCGGCCGCACCGGTGCTGCCACGCCGGTCGCGCGACTGGCGCCGGTGGCTGTGGCTGGCGTGATCGTGTCCAACGCCACCCTGCACAACGCCGACCAGATCGCGCGCCTCGATGTGCGCGTTGGCGACAGCGTGATCGTGCGCCGCGCTGGCGACGTGATTCCCGAGGTGGTCAGCGTCATTCTCGACCGCCGCCCGCAGGGCACCACGCCGTGGCAGATGCCGACGCGCTGCCCGGTGTGCGGCTCGGAGATCGTGCGTGAGGAGGGGGCGGCGGCGTGGCGTTGTTCGGGCGAACTGTCCTGCCCGGCGCAGCGCAAGGAAGCCATTGCCCATTTCGCTTCGCGCCGCGCCATGGACATCGACGGTCTCGGCGACAAGTACATCGAAACCCTGGTCGACGCGGGCATCGTCAAGAGCGTGGCCGACCTGTACCGGCTCAGCCGCGATACGCTGCTGCACCTGAAGCTGGTGCTGGACGCCGAGGAGCCGTCGGCGCTGGCAGCGGCGCTGAAGCTGCACCTTCCCGCCGAGGGCAGTGGTGCGGTGCTCAATGCGGTGCTCAAGCTGGACGGCAACGATCCGGGCTGGCGCGCGCAGGCGCTGGCGCAGCCGGCCAGCTTCGAATGGAACACGAAGAAGATCGCCACCAAGTGGGCCGACAACCTGATCGCAGCGATCGACGCCAGCCGTGCGGCCACGCTGGAGCGCGTGCTGTTCGCGCTTGGCATCGAGCACGTGGGCGAGAGCACGGCCAAAGCGCTGGCGCAGTGGTTCGGTGACCTGGAGCTGATCCGCCACCTGCCGTGGCCGTTGTTCAAGCGTGTGCCGGACATCGGTGGCGAAGTGGCGCGTTCGCTTGGCCACTTCTTCGAGCAGCAGGGCAACCAGCAGGCCATCGATGACCTGCTGCAGGTCGGCCAGGTGCGCATCAGCGACGTGCATGCGCCCAGTGCCAAGCTGCGCGACGGGCTGGATCTGGCGCAGTTGCTGGTCGAGTCGGAGATCCCCGGGATCACCCGCCTGCGCGCCGAAAAGCTGGTGGCTGCGCTTCCCGGCGCACAGGCGGTGCTCGATGCCGAGCATGGCCAGTTCGTCAACGCCGGTCTGCCCGATGACACCGCGCGCGGTCTGGCCGAATGGCTGGACGCTGATGGCCACGGTGCGATGCTGTTGGCCGCCGAGAACGCGATGCGGGAGATCCTGGCCAAGGCGCCGGCGCTGGCCGAGATCGTGGCGGGTCCGCTGGATGGGCAGACCGTGGTGCTGACCGGCACCCTGGCCCAGCTCACCCGCGATGCCGCCAAGGAACGCCTGGAAGCGCTGGGTGCCAAGGTCTCCGGCAGTGTGTCGAAGAAGACCAGCTTCGTGGTTGCCGGTACCGAGGCCGGCTCCAAGCTGGACAAGGCACAGTCGCTGGGCGTGCCGGTGTGGGATGAGGACCGCCTGCTGGCCTATCTTGCCGAACACGAATGATGACGCCACCGGGTGCCCGGCACCCGGCATGAAGCACAAAGGAACACCGATGCAGACTGCCCCACTGGATTTCCGCCTGGCCACCCGTGCCGACGAAGAACTGTTGATCGCGTTGATGCGCGAGTTCTATGCCGAAGACAGGATCGACTTCGACGACGCGCGCGTGCGTCGCGGCGTGGATGCGCTGCTGGCCGACCCACGCAACGGCGAAGTGCTGCTGTGGCTGGACGAGGCGGCCGAGGTGGTCGGTTACGCAGTGATCGCGATGGGCTTCAGCCTGGAGCAGGGCGGCCACTTCATGCTGCTGGACGAGCTGTACCTGAGCCATCGTGCGCGTGGTCGCGGCCGCGGCAAGCAGGCGCTGGCCATCTGCGAACAGCGGGCACGGGGCCGCGGCGTAAGCCGCCTGCGCCTGGAAGTGAACCACCACAACGAGCTGGCCCGTCGCCTCTATCTGGCGAGCGGTTACATCGATGACACCCGCGATCTGCTGACCCTGCCGCTGGACCACCCGCGCCCGGAGGGCATCCTGTGAGCGAGGCCCTGCTGCGCGCGCTGCAGCAGCGCGCCGCGCTCAATGCGCTGGTGCGCCGCTTCTTCGCCGAACGCGATGTGCTGGAAGTGGAAACGCCGATCCTGTCGGTGGCCGGCAACACCGAGCCGAACATCGACAGCTTCCATACCGATTTCACCGGCCATGTCGATGCCGGCGGACGCCGCCGCTGGCTGCGCACCTCGCCGGAGTATCCGCTCAAGCGCCTGTTGGCGGCGGGCGTGGGTGACTGTTACGAACTGGGCCGCGTGTTCCGCAATGGCGAGGCGGGCGGCCGCCACAACCCGGAATTCACCATGCTGGAGTGGTACCGGGTTGGCTGGGATCATCATCGCCTGGTGCAGGAGACCGCCGAGCTGGTCGGCCAGGCGCTGGCGCTGGTCGGGCGCAGTGCGACCCTGCGCGTGCTGAGCTACCGCGAGCTGTTCCAGCAGCATGTGGGCGTTGACCCGTTCAAGGCCGATGAGGCTGCATTGCGGGCCGCGCTGGGTGATGTGCACATCGATCCGGTCGGTTTGACCCGCGATGACTGGCTGGACTTGTTGATGACCCATCGCATCCAGCCGCAGTTTGATGACGCAGTGATGACCGTGGTCCATGACTGGCCGGCCAGCCAGGCGGCGCTTGCGCGCATCCGTGCCGGTACACCACCCCTGGCCGAGCGTTTCGAGTTGTATCTGGGCGGGGTGGAGCTGGCCAACGGCTATCACGAACTGAACGACGCCCACGAGCAGCGCGCGCGCTTCCAGCGTGACCTGCAGCGACGCCATGAACGTGGCCAGGTGCAGCCGGCGCTGGACGAGGCGCTGCTGGCCGCGCTGCCATCGATGCCGGCGTGCGCGGGCGTGGCGGTGGGGGTTGATCGCCTCCTGATGGCGATGAACCGCACGCCGCGCATTGCCGACGTGCTGGCCTACGACTTTGCCCACGCATGAGCGACCTGCGTTCCTGAACGTCAAAGACTGAACGGAATTCCGCGATTCCGCGCTTGCTTCGGTAAGCAGGATGATGCTTTTATCACGGCAGATGCCGGACACTGGCACGCAGTTCATCCATTCCTGCTGGGGAAGGCTTTGGTCAAGTGGTTTGCGGTTGTCGCTGCACCGGTTTACTCCATCGCGCTCTGGGGTGCCTGGCTGCCGTCATCGGCATCTGCCCAGCAGGCCGGCTACGACGGTGAAGTGGTGACCTGCGAATCACGCGACATGGGCTGGGTGCATTGCGATATCGATGTCAGCAACGGCGTCGACCTGGTGCGCCAGCTTTCCAACAGCAGTTGCATCCGTGGCAGCGAATGGGGCACCGACCGCAGTGGCGTGTGGGTCACGCTGGGCTGCCGCGCCGAGTTCCGCGCACGCCGCGCTGCGGTTGGCGCACCGGTAGCCAGCGAGGGCAAGCGCCTGGTCCGCCGCGTGGTGCGTTGTGAATCCAATGGTCGCCCGCAGAGCTGCCCGGTGCGCCTGGATGGCGCGCCAGTGCGCCTGCTGCGCCAGCTGTCGGCGCTGCCATGCCGCGAAGGGCAGGGCTGGGGCTACAAGCGCAATGAAGTCTGGACCAGCCGCGGTTGCCAGGGGGATTTCGAAGTGGCTGACGAGGACGGCCGATTCGTTGACGTACCACGCCGGCTGACCTGTGAATCGAAGTCGAAGAAGCGCCGTTTCTGCGGCGCGAGCATTTCGGTCGGCGCCGTCGTCACCGAACAGTTGTCCAGCACCCCGTGCGTGGAAGGCAGTACCTGGGGCTGGAACCGCAACGGCATCTGGGTGGACGGTGGCTGCCGCGCCGAGTTCTCGGTGAATTGAGCCCGGGCGGGCTCCAACCCCGGGGGGCGTGGCCCTACAATGGGCCCATGAACACTGCCTCCGACATCGACTACGCCCGTTACGACCATATCCGCCCGATCCTGTGGACCGGCGATGCCCTGCAACTGCTGGACCAGCGCAAGCTGCCGTTCGTGGTCGAGCATGTGGTCTGCCATGACAGTGACGAAGTGGCTGCAGCCATTCACGCGTTGACCGTGCGCGGTGCGCCGGCCATCGGCATCGCCGCCGCCTGGGGCGTGGTGCTGGCCGCACGTGACGTGCAGGCTGCAGACGGTGCGCACGCGCTGCAGCAGCTGGAACCGGCGCTGCAGCGTCTGAACGCTTCGCGTCCGACTGCCGTCAATCTGGCCTGGGCGCTGGCGCGCATGCGCCGTTGCCTGCATGCCGCCGGTGCTGACTGGAAGGCGAAGCTGGAGGCCGAAGCGCAGGCCATCGCCGAGGAAGACCTGGCCGCCAATCGCCACATGGGCGCGCTGGGCGCAGGCCTGATCGAAGCCGGCAGCGGCGTGCTGACCCACTGCAACACCGGCTCGCTGGCCACCGCCGGCTTCGGCACCGCGCTGGGCGTGATCCGCGCCGGCATGGCCCAGCACCGCATTGCCCGCGTGTTCGCTGGCGAGACCCGTCCGTGGCTGCAGGGCGCGCGCCTGACCGTGTGGGAGCTGCAGCAGGATGGCATTGACGCCACGCTGATCGCCGATTCGGCCGCCTCGCACCTGATGAAGACCGGCGCTGTGCAGTGGGTGATCGTCGGTGCCGACCGCATCTGCGCCAACGGCGATACCGCCAACAAGATCGGGACCTACCAGCTGGCCATCGCCGCCCGCCATCACGGCGTGAAGTTCATGGTCGTGGCGCCGTCCTCGACGGTGGACATGGAGACCGTGGACGGCAGCCAGATCGAGATCGAGCAGCGCGATCCGGGCGAGCTGTACGGCGTGGGCGGCACCCGCACGGTGGCAGAGGGCATCGCTGCCTGGAACCCGGTATTCGACGTCACCCCGGGTGAGCTGATCGACGCCATCGTGACCGAGCGCGGCGTGATCCTGAACCCGACCCCGGAGAACATGCGCGCCGCCTTCGGCGGCTGACGCGCGGGGGGAGGGGCCGCGTGACCTCCGCCCCGGTGGTGCCGGCCGCGGGCCGGCAACCCCCTAAGTTCCTGATTTGTGCAGGTAAAATACCCGTAAAGGGAGGCGGAAAACGGCCTGTTGTGGTAATATCCGCAGGTTGAATCGAGGTTCCGGCACGACCCCCTCCCGCAGGGGGCTGCGCCGGACTGGACCGCTACCAGACAACGGAACCCGAATGGCAGAAACCGCCAAGGAAATCATCCAGGTCAACCTGGAAGACGAGATGCGCAAGAGCTACCTCGATTACGCCATGAGCGTGATCGTGGGCCGCGCGCTCCCGGATGCGCGCGACGGCCTCAAGCCGGTGCATCGCCGCGTGCTGTTCGCGATGAATGAACTCAACGCGCACAGCAACAAGCCCTACTTCAAGTCGGCGCGTATCGTCGGTGACGTCATCGGTAAGTACCACCCGCATGGCGATCAGTCGGTGTACGACACGCTGGTGCGCCTGGCACAGCCGTTCTCGCTGCGTTACATGCTGGTCGATGGCCAGGGTAACTTCGGCTCCATCGATGGCGACTCCGCCGCGGCAATGCGATACACCGAAGCGCGCATGTCGCGCCTGGCGCATGAGCTGATGGCGGACATCGACAAGGAAACCGTCGATTTCCAGCCCAACTACGACGAAAAGGAACTGGAGCCGACGGTCATGCCGACCCGGTTCCCGAACCTGCTGGTCAACGGTTCGGCCGGTATCGCGGTGGGCATGGCGACCAACATCCCGCCGCACAACCTGAGCGAATCGATCAACGCCTGCATCGCGCTGATCGACAACCCGGAAATCGACGTCGACGGCCTGATGGAGTACATCCCGGGCCCGGATTTCCCGACCGCCGGCATCATCAACGGCACCGCCGGCATCGTCGCCGGCTACCGCACCGGCCGTGGCCGCGTGCGCATCCGTGCCAAGGCCGATATCGAAGTGGCCGACAACGGCCGCGAATCGATCATCGTCACTGAAATTCCTTACCAGGTGAACAAGGCGCGTCTGATCGAGAAGATCGCCGAGCTGGTCAAGGAAAAGAAGATCGAAGGCATCAGCGAGCTGCGCGATGAGTCCGACAAGGACGGCATGCGCATCTACATCGAGATCAAGCGCGGTGAATCTGCCGAGGTTGTGCTGAACAACCTGTACCAGCAGACGCAGATGGAATCGGTATTCGGCATCAACATGGTGGCGCTGGTCGATGGCCGCCCGCAGTTGATGAACCTCAAGCAGATGCTGGAGGCGTTCGTCCGCCACCGTCGCGAAGTGGTCACCCGCCGTACCGTGTTCGAGCTGCGCAAGGCGCGCGCCCGTGCCCACGTGCTGGAAGGCCTGACCGTCGCGCTGGCCAACATCGACGAGATGATCGAACTGATCAAGACCTCGCCGAACCCGAACGAAGCACGCGAGCGCATGCTGGCCCGCGTGTGGGAGCCGGGCCTGGTCGGTGCGATGCTGGGTGCCGCCGGCGCCGAAGCCTCGCGCCCGGAAGACCTGCCCAAGGGCGTGGGCCTGATCGAGGGCGGCTACCAGCTGACCGAGATCCAGGCTACCCAGATCCTGGAAATGCGCCTGCACCGCCTGACCGGGCTGGAGCAGGACCGCCTGACCGATGAGTACAAGCAGCTGCTGGAAGTGATCGCCGGGCTGATCCACATCCTGGAAGATCCCGACCGCCTGCTGCAGGTGATCCGCGAAGAGCTGGTCAGTGTGAAGGCCGAATTCGGCGACGAGCGTCGTACCGAGATCCGCCACAGCGAAGAAGACCTGGACATCCTCGACCTGATCGCGCCGGAAGACGTGGTGGTCACCGTGTCGCATGCCGGTTACGTGAAGCGCCAGCCGGTGAGCGTGTACCGCGCGCAGCGCCGTGGTGGTCGTGGCCGTAGTGCGGCGGCGACCAAGGAAGAGGATTTCATCGAACAGCTGTGGCTGGTCAACACGCATGACACGCTGCTGACCTTCACCAGTTCGGGCAAGGTGTTCTGGCTGCCGGTCTACCAGCTGCCCGAAGCCGGTTCCAACGCCCGTGGCCGTCCGATCATCAACTGGATCCCGCTGGAACCCGGCGAGCGCGTGCAGGCCGTGCTGCCGGTACGCGAGTACGCCGATGGCCAGTTCGTGTTCTTCGCCACGAAGAACGGTACGGTCAAGAAGACCCCGCTGGGCGAGTTCGCCTTCCGTCTGGCCCGCGGCAAGATCGCGATCAACCTGGACGAGGGCGACGCACTGGTCGGCGTCGGCCTGACCGACGGCCAGCGCGACATCCTGCTGTTCGCCTCCAACGGCAAGACCGTGCGCTTCGGCGAGGACAAGGTCCGCTCGATGGGCCGTACCGCCACCGGCGTGCGGGGCATCAAGATGCCGGCCGGCGAGGAAGTGGTCAGCCTGATCGTGGCCGAAAGTGCCGGTGGCATCGAGGACGAGAACGAGGACGACAACGGTGTCGAAGAAGCCGCGGCCAATGGCGATGCGGTGATCGACGGCGCTGACGACGCCAGCGTGCAGTACATCCTGACCGCCACCGAGAACGGCTATGGCAAGCGCACCCCGCTGCCGGACTACCCGCGCAAGGGCCGTGGTACGCAGGGCGTGATCGGCATCCAGACCACCGAGCGCAACGGCAAGCTGGTCGCCGCGGTGCTGATGGGCTCCAGCGACGAAGTCCTGCTGATCTCCGATGGCGGCACCCTGGTGCGTACACGTGGCTCGGAAATCAGCCGTGTCGGCCGCAACACCCAGGGCGTGACCCTGATCCGCCTCTCCAAGGACGAGAAGCTGCAGGCGGTGGAGCGCATGGATGCCTCGATCGACGAGGACGAGGACGAGGTGGCTGCCGCCGCCCCGGCCACGGCCGACGGCGCACCGGCTGCTGCCAGCAGCGAGGACGCCGCGCAGGAGTGATCCTGCCGCGAGCCTGAGGTACCCGACGACGCCGGCCCTGTGCCGGCGTCGTCGTATCCGGATGCCACGCATACGCGCGCGCTTCACGCAGGCGGTGGGATAACGGCGCATGCTGCCCCCGGAGATCGACGATGTCCGCCACGCCGCAGTCCGCTCCTGCTCCCGTCCGCGCCTCCCGGCATCCCCTCGTCACCGTGCTGTCGCTGCTGCTGGTCGTGCTCGGCCTGGTTATCGGTGGCCTCGGTGCGTGGCTGCTCAGCCTTGGCGGCTCGGCGTACTACGCCATCGCCGGGCTCGGCCTGCTGGCCAGCGGAATCCTGTTGTTCGGCAACCGCCGCAGCGGCGCGCTGCTGTATGCGCTGGTGTTCATCGGCACGCTGCTGTGGACCTGGTGGGAATCGGGCAGCGACTACTGGCGCTGGGTACCGCGGCTCGGGCTGGTGACCGCGCTCGGCATCGTGCTGGCGCTGCTGTCGCCGACGCTGCGCGAGCCGGTTTCAAAACGCCTGTCGCGCAGCGTGGCGGGCGTGCTGATGCTTGTGTTCGTGGCCGCCTTCGGCCTGGCCTTTGCCCCGCATGGGGAAGTGGACGGGCACCTGCCGTTCCCGGATGGCGCAGTCAGCGCCGGACTGGAACCTACGCGGGATACCACGGGCCTGCAGCCGGCTGACCAGCCCGCCGAGGGCGACTGGCCGGCGTGGGGCCGCAGCAATGCCGGCACCCGCTATTCGCCGCTGCAGCAGATCACCCCGGCCAATGTGGCCACGTTGCAACCGGCCTGGCAGTTCCGTACCGGGGATATGCCGAAGAAGCGCTGGGGTGCCGAAACCACGCCGCTGAAGGTCGGCGACCGCCTGTACCTGTGCACCGCACGCAACCGCCTGATCGCGCTTGATGCTGCCAGCGGCAAGGAACTGTGGCGGTTCGATCCAAAGGTGAAGGATGCTTCGATTCCCTATACCGCTGCCTGTCGTGGTGTGAGCTATTACGAGCAGCCCAGCACGCCGACCCTTGCCGACGCGGCATTGGCCGATGTCGCTGCCGATCTGGCCCTGCCGGAGCCGCCGCCCACTGTCACCCGCAGTGCTGCACCGGGCAGTCGACCGGCGTGCTGGGCGCGCATCATCGAAGGCACGCTGGATGGTCGCATCATCGCGGTGGACGCGGACAGCGGCCATCCCTGCGCCAACTTCGGCAACAACGGCCAGGTCGACATCACCCTGGGCATGGGCGAGGTGCCACCCGGTTACGTGTCGATCAACTCGCCGCCGGCCATCGTGCGCGGCGTGATCGTGACCGGCCACCAGGTGCTGGATGGGCAGCGCCGCGATGCGCCGTCGGGCGTGATCCAGGCGTACGACGCCATCACCGGCAAGCTGCGCTGGGCGTGGGACATGGACCAGCCCGAGCGCAGCGGCCTGCCGCCGCGCGAGCAGACCTACACGCGGGGCACGCCCAACATGTGGACCACGGCCACCGGTGATGAGGCGCTGGGCCTGGTCTACCTGCCGCTGGGCAATGCCGCGGGAGACTATTGGAGTGGTTCGCGCACGGAGAACCAGAACCGCTACGCGACCTCGCTGGTGGCGATCGACGTGGCCACCGGCAAGCCGGTCTGGCATTTCCAGGCAGTGCGCAAGGATGTGTGGGACTACGACCTGGGGTCGCAGGCCAGCCTGATCGACTACCCGACGGCGGCGGGCAAGGTGCCGGCGATCCTGCTGCCGACCAAACAGGGCGACATGTACATCCTTGATCGCCGCAACGGCCAGCTCCTGACCGCCGCCGAAGAGCGCAAGGTGCCGGTCGGCGGCGTCGAACCCGAGCAGCGTTCTCCCACCCAGCTGTTTTCGCTGTACCACACGCTGCGCCGCGAACATGACCTGACCGAGCGTGACATGTGGGGCATCACCCCGATTGACCAGCTGGTCTGCCGCATCCAGTTCCGCAAGGCGTACTACGAAGGGTTCTACACGCCGCCGAGCAGCGAGCGCCATTCCATCGAGTACCCCGGCTACAACGGCGGCTCGGACTGGGGCAGCGTATCCATCGATACGCGCCGCGGCGTGATCGTGGCCAACTACAACGACATGCCCAACTACAACCGGCTGGTGCCTCGCGCGGAGGCCGACCGGCTGGGCTGGCTGCCACGCGAGAAGGTCCGGTTCGACAAGGGCGGTGCCGAAGGCGCGGGCGACCCGCAGGTGGGTACGCCCTACGCCATCCAGGTCAACGCCGGCTGGCGGCTGCCGTTCACCGGCCTGCTGTGCAAGCAGCCGCCCTATGGCGGTATCCGTGCCATCGACCTGCGCACCGGCAAGCTGCTGTGGGACCGACCGTTTGGCAGTGCGCGCGGCAACGGACCGTTCGGCATCCGTTCCGGTCTGCCGATCGAGATCGGCACGCCGAACAACGGCGGTTCGGTAGTGACCGCCAGCGGCCTGATCTTCATCGCCGCCGCCACCGATGACCTGCTGCGTGCCATCGATCTGAAGACCGGCAAGGAACTGTGGCACGCCAAGCTGCCTGCCGGCGGCCAGGCCAACCCGATGGTGTACGAGCAGGGCGGGCGCCAGTACGTGGTGATCATGGCTGGCGGCCACCATTTCATGGAAACCCCGAACGGCGATTACGTGATGGCGTTTGCGTTGCCCAGGTAGGCCGACGGGGTAAAACCGGCCGGGTAGAGCCGACTCCACATCCCCGGACGCTGCATCGAGATGGTCCCTGATCCTGACGTTGGCAGTGAACCGATGTCGAGCATCCATCCTGGCGGGCATTCTCGAACTCATGCCCAGCCCTCAACTGCTTGCCGGCCGCCGATCCATAGTCGGCAACGTCTACACCATCACCATGGTGTGCCGGAACCGCCATCGCGTTTTCGATAGCCCTGCCAATGCCGACCTTGCCATGCAGCTCCTCGGATCGATGGATCGGGAAGGCCTGACTGCATCGTTTACCTGGGTGATCATGCCGGATCACATCCACTGGCTGGCTCAACTACGTGGCCATTCGCTGGGCTACTGCGTGCAGCGCTTCAAGGCGCGCAGCAGCTTTCCAATCAACCGGCGGCGAGGGAGCCAGGGTGCAATCTGGCAGGCGGGTTATCACGATCATGCGATCCGCAGTGACGCGTCGCTGCACAGGCACCCTTGCTACATTCTGGCAAATCCCGTTCGAGCCGGTCTTGCCGCGCAGATCGGTGACCATCCGTATGGATGGTGCCGCTGGCCGTTGAGCGAGCTTGAGTTGGCAGGCGAACGCGCATGGTGATGGAACCGACCGGGTAGAGTCGACCCGGTAGAGTCGACTGTTAGTCGACTGCCTTTCTCAATGCCGCCGAAGAGCCCGCACTGCGTGCGTTAATCGACTAACAGTCGACTCTACCAGTCGCCGCTACGCGCTAGGTGCCGGTACCCGCACCATCTTCGTCATCAAGTGTTCCACCACACCCGCAGGGTCCGCCGTGCGGCCCACATGCGTGCTCGACATCTGCACGATCGAGCTGCGCTTGGCGGTAAGGAAGTGGAAGCGGGCACGCGCGGGCAGTTGCGCGATGGGCCCGGCGCTGGCGTCGCCGCGGCAGATGGCCACGATCGCATCCAGCCATGGTTGCAGCGCCTCCTGGTCCAGCGCCGGCGCGAAGGCCTGCAGGCGCGCAGGATCGATCTCGATGGCCGCTTCCAGATGGCGCGCGCCAGGGCAGGAGACGATCACCCCGACGTTGATGAACTCCTCGCGTTCCACCCGCGGTACCACGCGGATGATCGCGTAGTCATACGTGTGCAGCGTGGGCACGGATGGCCTCCTGCACGAACACCGCACGCACTTTCAGGCGGTGCTTGAGATAATCGATGTAACCCTGGCGGTAGGCTTGGGGGCTGTCGAACGCCGGCTCGTTGACCAGCCAGCTGTCCGGCACCAGGCCGACGATGCGCTCGATCTCGGCATCAGTCAGGCGCGCGGCCAGCTCGGCATCCACCTCGGCGATGCGACTGGCGAACGACAGCAGCACATGGTCGCGGATCAGCACGAACGGCTTTTCGCACGCATCGCCGGCGTTGGCCCAGTCGTGATGGAAGTACATGGCCGCACCGTGATCGATCAGGTACAGCTTTCGATGCCACACCATCAGGTTCGGGTTCCGCGTGGTGCGATCGACATTGCTGGTGAACGCATCGAACCAGACGATGCGCGAGGCCAGGTCTGCATCCACCGGCATTGCCGCCGGATCGTAATTGATCGCACCGGGCAGGTAGTCCAGGCCCAGGTTCAGGCCTTCGCTGGCGCGGATCAGCTCCTGGATTTCCGGGTCGGGCTCGGTGCGGGCGAACTCGCGGTCCAGCTCGACGAACAGGATTTCCGGAATCGGCAGGCCCAGCGTGCGTGCCATCTCGCCGGCGATCAGCTCGGCGATCAACGCTTTCGGGCCCTGGCCGGCGCCACGAAACTTCAGCACGGCCATGCCGTCGTCGTCGGTCTCGACCACGGCCGGCAGGGAGCCACCTTCCCGCAAGGGCGTGATGTAGCGGAGGGCATGTACGGTGCGCATGCGTGCATTCTAGCGTGGGTGCAGGCGCAACCCTCTGACCGGCGAGGACCGATTTCGGCCTTCACCTGTCCCTTCCGCCTGCGATGGCAGCATCCTGCTACAGGAACCCTTGGGTTCATGGGCGTACTGGCACTCTCGATGCAGAGGCTCCAGGCTGGGTACCTGCTCGGCTGCCAGCGACGCGCACTGCGAAGCGGAAACCTCATCCACGATGTCCTGCAGGCTACGGAGGTGCACCGATGAGCGACGAATTCACTCCCATTCTGCCGACCTTGGACGATGCCAAGGCGGAAGAAATGATCGGCAAGGTCGTCCTGGTCGGGGTCACCCGCTATGGCGGCGACGGCCAGGTGAAGGGGCTGGAGCAGTACGCCGGCACGGTGTTGCGCATCAGCGCCGACGAGGGCGTGGTGCTGGCCGACGAGAATGATGGCCACGAGCGCTATCTGCCGCCGATGCTGGACCAGTACCAACCAGCCGAGCCCGGCGAGTACCGCATGCGCACCAGCGGCATGATCGTGGTCGATCCCGATTACCTGGCCACCTGGGACCTGCACGCGCAGCAGTAGTGCCAGGCCACGCCCGGCAGATGCCGGCCCGTTGCCGGCCTGCCGGGCTTGGCTCACTTTGCCCCATCCGGCCACTAGTCCTTCCGGCCCATTCACGACAACCCCTGCGGTGCTAGATTCGGGTCCATGCCCGATTCCGGGCGCCCATTCACACTCCAGGGGATAAGGATGCTCATCCGTCGAACCTCTCTGGCGGCGGCTGTTGCCGTTGCCACCGTCGGCCTGCTGGCCGCTGGACCGGCTTTCGCTGATTACGCGAAGCCGCCGGAACACCTGCTCAAGGTGCTGAAGGCGCCGCCGCCGCCGGCGCCGAACGTGGCCCCGGGCGGGCAGCGCCTGCTGCTGACCACCGCGCAGACCTACCCGTCAATCAGCCGCGTCGCCCAGCCCTATCTGAAGCTGGCTGGCGTGCGCTTGGAGCCGAAGAACCGCAGCCGCCATGACACGCCAGGTGGCTACGGCATTCCGGCCTGCGTGGCCGATTTCACCCTGGTCGACATCGGCAGCGGCAAGGAGACCAAGGTCAACCTGCCGCAGGGCTGCGCCACCGGCGCGCTGTGGTCGGCCGATGGCAGCCATTTCGCCTTCCAGAATGCGGTCGATACCAGCGTGCAGCTGTGGGTGGGCGATGCGGCTACCGGGCAGGTGAAGCAGGTGCCGAATGTGCAGCTGAATCCGATCTTCGGCAACACCGTGCAGTGGCTGGGCGGCAGCCAGAACCTGCTGGTGAAGCTGGTGCCGGCCAACCAGGGCCCGGCACCGTCCAACGGCGGCGTACCGACTGGCCCGGATGCACAGGAGTCGCTGGGCAGCAGTGGCGAGAGCAGCACCTACGAAGCCCGCGACACGCTGACCAGCGTGCATGACGAGAAGCTGTTCGCTTATTACGGTGCCTCGCAGCTGGCCGTGGTCGATACCGCCGCCAACAGCGTGCGTCCGGTCGGGCAGCCGGCGCTGTTCAACGACGTCAGCGCCGCACCCGATGGCGTGCACGTGCTGACCGAATCGATCAAGGCGCCGTACTCGCATGCGGTGACCTACCAGCGCTTCGCCAACGACGTGGCCGTGCTGGACATCGCCAGCGGCAAATCCACGCCGATTGCCAGCCTGCCGTTGGCCGACCGCGTGCCGGTGCATGGCGTGCCGGAAGGCCCGCGTGGCTTCGACTGGCGTGCCACCGATCCGGCCACCCTGGTCTATGCCGAGGCACTGGACAAGGGCGACTGGAAGGTCAACGTGCCGCACCGCGACCGCGTGCTGATGCTGAAGGCCCCGTTCAACGGCAAGCCGACCGAAATCACCCGTACCGCGCAGCGATTTGAGGGCTTCGCGTGGACCGCCGATCCGGCCGTGGCGTTCCAGTACGAGAACGACGAGAACCGCCACTGGATGCAGACCCGCATCGTCGATGTGGACCAGCCGAAGAAGGAAGGCCGCCTGCTGTGGGACATGTCCAGCGACGAGCTGTATGGCAACCCCGGCAACCTGGTCTTTACCCGCCTGCCGAATGGCGCGCAGGTGGTGCGCCGTGAGGGCAACCATGTGTTCCTCAGCGGCCGTGGCGCGTCGCCGCAGGGCGACCGTCCGTTCCTGGACCGCCTGGACCTGGGCACCCTGAAGAGCGAGCGCCTGTTCCGCAGCAGTGCCGACGCCTACGAACAGTTCCTCGGTTTCAGCAGCACGCCGGGGCGCTACCTGACCTGGCACCAGTCGGTGATCGATCCCCCGAATGCCTTCATCCGCCAGCAGGGTGAGGCAGTGGCTGATGCGAAGACCGGCGAGGCGCAGTTCGCGTCCACCGCGACCGCGCTGACCAGGCTGGTCGACCCGACCCCGGAGGTGCGCCAGATCAAGAAGCAGCTGGTGACCTACAAGCGTGCCGATGGCGTGGACCTGTCGTTCACCCTGTACACGCCGCCGGGCTACAAGGAAGGCCAGCGCGTGCCGGCGATCCTGTATGCGTACCCGGCCGACTTCGCCAATGCCGCGCAGGCCGGCCAGGTGTCCGGTTCGCAGCAGACCTTCACCCGTCTGCAGCCGTACCGCCTGATGCTGCTGGCCGGCTACGCGATCATCGACAACGCCTCGTTCCCGATCGTCGGCGACCCGAAGAACGCGTACGACACTTATCTGGAGCAGCTGGAAGCCGATGCCAAGGCGGCGGTGGACAAGGCCGTGGACATGGGCGTGGTCGACCGCAACCGCATCGGCGTGACCGGTCACAGCCACGGTGGCCTGATGACCGCCAACCTGATCGCGCACACCAAGCTGTTCAAGGCCGGCGTGGCGACCAGTGGTTCGTACAACAAGACCTTCACCCCGTTCGGCTTCCAGAACGAACGCCGCTCGGTCTGGCAGGCGCAGGACGTGTACCTGAAGGCCTCGCCTTTCTTCTATGCCGACAAGATCAAGCTGCCGCTGCTGCTGGTCCACGGCGAGGACGACGCCAACCCGGGCACCGAGCCGTTCCAGTCGCGCAAGCTGTACCAGGCGATCCGCGGCAACGGCGGTACCACCCGCCTGGTGATGCTGCCGAACGAGCCGCACTGGTACACCGCGCTGGAGTCGAACGAGCAGCTGGTATCGGAAATGCTGAACTGGTTCGACACCTACGTGAAGAACGCCAAGTAGTGGAACAGGAAGGCCACCTCCGGGTGGCCTTCCTGCATCCTGCTGTAGCGCCGAGCCCACGCTCGGCTGTAACCAGCCGCACGTGCTCTGCAATCAACTGTGGAGACTCGGTAACGACGTGTTACCGGCACATTCGCATGCCACGCAGTTGGGCTAGGCTGACCCTGTGAGTTCGTCCCGGGTCGGTGCAATGAAAGCCATCGTTCTTGCTGCAACGTTGTCGTTGGTCCTGGTTTCAAACGCCCATGCCCAGTCGCTGCCCACCGAGCTGGCGCAGCTGGGGATCATCGCCGGCATGCCCTACGCCAAGGCCAAGCGCCTGCTGGATGCTGCGGGATGGCAGGTGAAGCCGGCGCAGGGCGCGCCGGAATCGCTGGAGGGCTTTCCGGAAGTGGGGTGCCAGAAGGGCGGGAAGCAGTGCGCGACGACCTTCGAGAAGGGTGAACAGCAGATTGCGCTGCGGCTGGGCACTACCCTGGCAGGGCAGCCGTTCGTGCAGAGCGCTGATTGAGCACCCGAGCTCACGCCAACGGCAGGCGGTCCTGCGCATGCGCCAACCGGTCGTGCAGTTCGCGCACGTGCTCGGCCTTGGCATGGATGCGCGTGGTATCACCGAAACTGCGCAGGTAGGCGCACGCGGCGAAGCCGGCACTCTTCTTTTCGTACTCGGCAATCCAGGCCAGGCGATCCGGGTTGTTGGCCTGCTCGGCTGACCACGCGGCCACCGGCGGACGGATGCGGTACCTCAGGCCAACGCGCCACGGCTTTGGTGTCAGGCGCGCACGGAAGCAGTGCTGCAGCCGGCACATGCGCGCGTACAGGGTGTCGGCGCCCAGCGTTCTGAAGAACGCCTGCAGCTGCTCGTCTTCGGGCAGGAACGTGGCATGCATGGCCAGCACGCGCAATCCAGCCGGCGTGCGGTACGCACGCAGATGCCAGTCCGGATGCTGTTCGCTGAAGGCCGCGACCCGCTGCAGGGCCATGCCTTCGGCGCCACCGGCCGCGGCCAGGCGCCGCTTGCGCTGCATCAGCATCGCCGTGTTGACCAGCAGCACCGCTGCCACCCCCAGCACCAGTCCCACCAGCCAGTGCCAGAGCAGAGTGCCGATGATGGCGCCAGCGAACAGCAGCACTGCAGCGATGATTGCAGGCATCACGCAACCGGCAGGTGGCTGCGCATGATCGATGTCGGCGAACAGCACGTCCGGGGTGTTCAGGCACAGCGCACCGTAGCTGTTGCGGGTGATGATGACGTCGCCGTCGCGCTGCACGATCTGCTCGCGGATCGGCACGCCCTCCACGCCGTAGTTGCTGCGCACTTCGCGTCGCGGCAGCGCCTGCCCGGCGAGGATGGCATTGAGGGCTTCGTTGGCGCGGCGATCGGCGTGCATCTGCGCCTCGGCAGAGCCTTCGTCGGACCAGCCGAAGCGGCGAACGACCACCGGCCGGCCACGGAAACGGGCCTGCAGGCGGGCTTCGGCCCAGTACGCGGGAACGATCATCATCGTGCGGTGCTCCATCTTCCATGGCAGGTGCCGAAGCGAGTCTGGCACAGCGCCGGTGCGCCCGCATCCGCCTGCTGCAGTGGGCCGGGCGGAGTGATAGATTGCGCGCTTCGCATGCACTCCACCAAGGACGGAGCGATGTTCATGATCCTGCGCGGCCTGTTGGCCCTGGCCTGTGCCGGGGCGGTAGGCGTGGCCACCGCAGCGGTACCGGCAGGGCCGCAGATCCTCACCGAGGATGTCAACCGTTTCTATGCACTTTATGACAGCGCTGGCGGCAAGCCCGGCGTTGCGCAGCTGCGTGGATACCTGGCCGAGGGTTCGGCCGGCCTGGCCGAACTGGCCAAGGCGCGCCGGGTCACTCCCGAACGCATTGCCGAGTCCATCGCCAGCCAGCCCGAGCTGTATGCACAGGGACGAAACTGCCTGGCCGAACTGCCCGCGGTGAAGCAACGGTTGGTACAGGTGTTTTCCAACCTGCAGGCGATCTACCCGCAGACCCGGTTCCCGCCGGTGACCATCGCGGTGGGCCGCGGCCGGCCGGTCGGGCTGACCTCTAAAAGCGGCGTGATCATTGGTCTGGAAGCGCTGTGCGCGGCCGACTTCATGCATGCCAATGTGCAGGATCGCTTCGTGCACGTGATCGCACACGAATACGTGCACATCCAGCAGACCGGCCTGATCGACTTCGAGCCGGGTGACCCGCGTGCCACGGTGCTGCGCGTGTCGTTGGGCGAAGGCATCGCCGAATTCATCACCGAGCTGATTTCCGGCAACGTCGGCAATGGGCGTCACGCGGCCTGGACCCGTGGCCGGGAAGTGCATATCGAAAGCGCGTTCGCGCTGGATCTGGACAGCACCGATCTGTCGCCGTGGCTGTACAACTACAAGCCTGGCTCGCAGGAACCCTACGACCTGGGGTACTGGGTGGGTTACCGCATCGCCAAGGCCTATTACCTGCAGGCCAAGGAGAAGCGTGATGCGGTGCGTGCGCTGATCCAGCAGGACAACCCGAAAACGATCCTGGCCGCCAGCGGCTGGACGCCGGGCATGTGGATGCCGGCGAAAGTCACGGGTGTAGCGGCGCGTACGGCTGCACGCTGAGCACAGGGCAGGGCGTTAGACTGCGCAAGATGATTTCAGGAGTACCCGCATGCGTGGACCTGTTGAGCTTGCCGCTGCAACCGTCGTGACGTTGGGTCTCGCGTTGGCTTCTCCGCTGGGTGCCGCCGAAGTCGTCGCAGTCAATCCGCTGCTGCAGACGCCCATCGACCAGTTGCGCCCCGACGAGGTTCGTTTCATGCAGCAGCGCCTGGCCGATTTTCCGGAGTTGCAGCGCTATCGTGATGCCAACGCGCGACTGCCTGCGGCCGTGCCGGGCCAGCCGCGCGTGGTGTTCTTCGGCGACTCGATCACCGAAGGCTGGGGTGCGGAAGGCAGCGCTGGATTCTTCCCCGGCAAGGGCTGGCTCAACCGCGGCATCAGCGGCCAGACCACGGCGCAGATGCTGGTGCGCTTCCCGCAGGACGTGCTGGCACTGAAGCCACAGGTGGTGGTGATCCTGGCCGGCACCAACGACATTGCCGGCAACACCGGCCCGTCCACGCAGGCGATGATCGAAGACAACCTGCACGCGATGGTGGACCTGGCGCGTGCACATGGCATCGCCGTGGTGCTGGCATCGGTGCTGCCGGTCAGCGATTACCCGTGGCTGCCGGGCACGGCACCTGCGCCCAAGGTGCGCGCATTGAACACGGCATTGAAGCGCTATGCCGATGCGCAGCAGCTGGTCTATCTGGACTACTACACGCCGATGGTCAATGCCGCCGGAGGACTCGATCCGCAGCTGGCCGAGGATGGCGTGCATCCGACGGCGAAGGGCTATGCGGTGATGGCGCCGTTGGCCGAGGCAGCGGTCAAACGCGCGTTGGAGCATGGAAACTGATCACCAGCGGATCGGCTATGCCGATCGGGTGCGACATCCAACTGCAGCGCGGGCCGCCAGCGTCGCGGGGGAAATCACCCCATGCAGATAGCCGCCATCTGAAGCTCAGGCGTCGTCCTGCTTCAACGCCGCATCGGCCGCCAGCAGCGCCTCGGCGGCTGCACTGAGCGGCGGCGACGGCGGGGCAACCACGCCGATCGCTTCCATCATCCTCGGCATGCTCAGGAACTGGCGCGCGCGACGGTCGTAGATGCCGGTGACCAGCAGCGCACGGGTGGCGATCTTCTGCTCGGGCCCGATCAGCACGCGCTGCTCCATGATGCCGCGCGAGCCGATCCAGCCGACCAGGCGTGTTTCCAGGGTGAAGCGCTGGAACGGCTTGAGTTCGCGGCGGAACTGGATGGTGCCGGCGCCGACGATCGGTGCCCACTTCTCGCGCAGCGCCACCCGGCCCAGGCCCATGCGCAGGATCAGGTCCAGCCGGCCCAGATCGAAGATGTTCCAGTAGCGGCCGTTGGTCATGTGCAGGTTGCTGTCCAGGTCGTTGGGCAGTACCCGGAACTGCAGCCGCGAGACCCCGAACGGCGCCTCCAGCTTCGGCCGGAACAGGCTGCACAGCAGCAGGTGGAGCAGGCGGAACCAGAGATTCATGGTTATGACGACTGTTATAGAATCGCCGATACGCTAATTTATGACGACCGTCCTGGCAAGGAGCCTGCCGTGAGCCCGCGCCCCTCTGATGCGCCACAACGCGTGATTGATGCTGCGGCACAGATGCTGGCGCGCGTGGGTCTCAATGCCACCAGCATCCGTGAGGTGACCAAGCTGGCCGAGGCGCCGCTGGGTTCCACCTATCACCACTTTCCCGGCGGCAAGCAGGAGCTGCTGGCGCGCGCCACCCACATGGCTGGTGACAAGGTGGAGGCGCTCCTCGTTGAGTTGTTGAAGGTTGGGGCCGTGCAGGGTCTGCAGCAGTTCCTGGCGATGTGGCGCGAGCGCTTGCTGCGTTCCGGGTTCCGCGCGGGCTGTCCGGTGCTGGCCGCGGCAGTGGAGGAGCCGGTGGAGGCCGTGCCCAGCCAGCCACGTGTTGCCGCTGCCGAAGTGTTCGCGCGCTGGCAGCGGCATCTCGCCGCAGCCTTCATTGCCGACGGCCACGAACCTGCGGCGGCGGATGGACTGGCCAGCCTGGTGATCGCCAGCGTGGAAGGCGCCGTGGCGATGTGCCGCGCACTGCAGGACATCGCTCCGTTTGATCGGGTAGCAGCGCAGTTGCTGAAGGCCGCCGCGCCTCCTTGATCTGGCTATACGTGTGCGGAAGACGCGCAGCAGGTCATCGGAAGATCATCAGGTAGCCCCAGCCGAGCACGATGGGCAGGAAGGCACCGATGGCCGACGCGCCAAGCCAACGCAGGTAGCTGCGGGAGGCGGGGGATCCCTGCCGCTTGAGGGCCCAGGCATGCGTCGGGAGCACCAGCAACGCCTGCATCGCAAAGGTGGCCACGGCGGCAAGCCATGCCACCAGGACGCCGAGGCAGCCATCGCTGAAGCAGCGGCTACCAAACCACGAACCCCAACTGGCGAGGCCAATCATTGGAACGAACATCACGAGCGCGGTGGCGCGGGTGAACTGGGAGGCGTGCATGCCGTGGCGCATAGCTCTTCTGGTGGAAAATCATAATCCAGCCGCCGGCGCGCGGGTACAAGGCCGGCGCCAGTGCGGACTGTGGGTGATGGACCCACGGCCCCATCGCGCTAGAATCCGTCCACCACCGCCTACGCGTGCCCGGCAAGGATGTCCGCATGCAGTATCAGGTTTCTGAGGTCCCTGGCCGCAATGCCACGCGCCCGCTGGCGGCGGCATGAAGAACTTGCGCCATTTTTCCATCAGTGCATTGAGGTTGCCCAGGAGCCGCGGCAGTGAAGTCGTGCGTGCGGCTGGCCGCGCACGCGGTGGCCATGATCGTCGCGTTGACCGGCGCCACCGTTTCCCATGCCTCGGGTCTGCAGTGCGCGGCCGCTGTCGATGCAATGCCGCTGCGCTACCCGATTGCGGTAGTGCTGGCCGGGTAGTACTGCAATTCCGGGCGATTTCCTCTGTGCTTCACTTTTTCCAGGATCTTCATGCGACAGCGCATTGCACGGAAACGCGCCCTGGCCACAACGGTCGTTCTATCGATGGTTGCGGTCGTAGCGCTGATGGCCAGCGTGCGCCCGCAGTGGCGGCGGGAAGTCGGCCCGCCGCCGATCAATCTGGGAACGGCACGGATGCAGGCCGAAGTGATGGCAGAGCTCATCGACCTGCGACCGACACCGCCAGGAAAGCCGCCGGTTCCACCGACTCCAATGAAGAGAGTCTCCTCCCCGATGCTGGCCGGAAACAGTGGGTTCGCGACCGCAGCGGTGCGGTTGGAAGACGTCGCGCCAGCACACTTCGAGCCGCCCAGCTGGGAGCCCGACATTCCATTCGCTGTGATGGAATGGACTGCGCCTTCCTGCGGTGAAGGATATCCCGCCCCGGTCTGCCAGGTTCGTCACAGCGTCGTCGAGTGGCGCGATGATGACAGTGCGGCGTCCTTTCAATTGCAGCAGCATCTGGAGTCGATGCTGCAGGTTGCGAACCGTCGGGCTTCACGGGTACCCGGTCTCGCGTTCGAGCTTGCACACGTGCGGGCGCAACGGATGACGTGGGACGAGCTTCAGCAACGGCGCGCGCGCGGTATCGAGGGATGCACGGGTGGCCCGGGCAATCCGGATCTGGGCGTTGTCTATCTGCAGCGTCCTGTGTTCAGCCTGGACGGGAACTGGGCAATGGCATCGGTCGCCTCGGATCGGTGCAGTGGAGGAACGGCGATGCGTGTCCTCTACCTTCTGCATCGCAGGAAGGGCGGCTGGGAGCGTGTTCGAGTGGAGCCTGTCCGCTATACGAGCTTTGGACAGGGCCTGTGGCCAGCGTTGCCGAAGTCGTGATGACAGCTACCTCGTTCAAGCCAAACCGTGACTGCCAACAACGGATCGCCTGGCGACGCATTGCATCGCTGGCGGCGGCAAGGTGCCCAGCGCACCGCAGACGCCGTCCACGCGCGTCGATCGATGGCGCCTGCAGGAGCAGCCGCAGTTGACCGACCCGGTGGGGGAGGACATCTACGTGATGGAGCAGACCTTGCCCTATTGCTGGGCGGGCAGCAGTGCCTCGACCTGCCAGGAGGTGGACGATCTGGTCCTGCCGCTGGACGACCGGTGGCCGCCGGACATCCATGCGCTGCGATTGCAGCTGCAGGCGGACCTGGTTCCCGCCAATCGCCGGTCCACGCCAGTACCTGCGGGCGCATTGGCCGGTGCGCAGCGGATGGACGGCGCGGGGCTTCGAGCGCTGCGGGAGCAGGGGTGCAGGGCAACGGTGCATGGGCCGATTCGGACATACGACCACGTCGCCTATCTGACCCGGCCCGTTTTCAGTGTCGATGGGCAGTGGGCTATGATCGCGGTCGCCTGGGATTAGTGTTCCGGCGATTTCGTCTACCGGGAGCTTGTCGTACTGCGTCGGGAACAAGGACGCTGGATGGCCGCCCCCACGGAACGAGGTCTGGGCGGCGTATGGGACGGCCGTGTGCTGCGGCCCTGGACGTACAACCACTGACGAGGAAGAGCGCATGGATGTCGCTGCACGCAGGAACAGGACGTTGTTTCGTTGGATCATGGTGACGCTGCTGGCAGTATTGATGCCGTTTGCGGCACTGGCGCAGCCCGCAGCCCGGCAGGCCGATGGCGCCGAAGCCGCCACTGCCGCGGAAGAGGCGCGATGCCGCGCCTGCAGCTATGAGCGTATCGGGCACAAGGTCGATATCGGGCTGGTTGCACTGGTGTCGCTGCTGGTGGTGGGCCTGCTGGTAGCGGCGTCCCGCGAGTGGGGCACCACCTCGCAGCGATGGACCTGCCGCACGCTGGCTCTGTTGCTGGTGGGTGTCGGTGTGGCATTGCTGTGGTGGGCTGGCAGCGTCGTCTACCTGGGCTACAACCCGTGGCAGGAAATGGCCGCCCCCGTCGATGGTTCGCTTACCTCGACACTGCTCAACACCTCACCGAAGTGGCTGGCGGCGCTGGCGTTGATTGGTTTCGCACCTTCCATCTGGAAGCGCAGCGAGCGCCTGCCGGCCTGGCGTATCGGCTGATCCTGGAACGACGGCGCCGGATCACACCCGGCGCCGCCTGCGGTCATCAGTCAAACCGCAAACGCACACCAGTGTAGATGCCACGGCCTTCGCCCGGCGTCGAGCGGGCAATATCCCTGCCTGCGTCGTCGTAGCCCGGCGTGACCGTGGCGGCGTAGTGGCGGTTGCCGAGGTTGCGCATCTCCGCCCAGGCCTGCCAGCGGCCACCGGGTGCGTCGTAGCCGATGCGGCTGCCGAAGATCACGTGGCTGTCGGCCCAGTAGCTGTTGGCGTAGTTCACGGCGATGCGCGAGGCGTATTCGGTATTGAGCGCGGCGTACAGGCCGGATGCATGATCGAAGCGCAGCTCGGCCTGGTAGGCGTGGCGCGGCAGGCCGGGCAGGCGGTTGCTGCCGAAACGCGCGTCGTGGCGATAGCGGAAATCGCTGAAGGTATACGCCTGGCGCAGCGACAGGCGGCCCGGTGCAGCCTGCCACAGCGTGCTGTCCAATCCGGCCTCGATGCCGCGGTGAACGGTGGGGCTGGCGTTGTTCTCGGCGATGAACAGGTTCGGCACCGGTTGCAGTTCGACGCTCAGCAGTTCGTGGTTCACGTGTGCGTAGTAGCCGGTCAGTTCCCAGCGGCCCAGCGCCGCGTCACCGCGCGCGCCCAGTTCCAGCGTGGTGGCGGTCTGGTTCCGCATCGGCACCGGCGCGCGCTGGCGGCCGCTGGACGGGCCATTGCCTGGCCCGAAGTACTGGTTCGAGCCCCAGATCATCGACCATGGATGTGGCGCCTCCACCGAGCGGCTGAGGTTGCCGAACCACTGGGTCTGGGCGCTGTGCTGCCAAGTGAAGCCCAGTCGCGGCGCGTAGTCCCAGTCGTGGTCGCGAAGGCGGCCGCCGCTGCTCGGCCAGGTCACCTGCACATCGCGACGGGTGTTGATCAGTGCCAGCCCGGTCTGCATGCGCAGGCGGTCATTGAAGGTGAGGGTATTGCTGGCGTGCAGCGTGCTGTCGGTGCCGTGGTGGCGGAAGTCACGCGTGCGCGTACCGGCGGCATAGCCGTTGCTGGCAAAGCGCAGAGACTCGCGCACATCGGCGTCCAGATCGTGGGTGACGCGCAGGCCGACCGTGGTCTCGCTGTCCAGGCCGAACGGCCGGTGGCGGCGGCGGTAGTCCAGCGTGGCGTTGAGGTTGGCGTAGTCCAGCTGCTGCCGGTACAGGCTCTCGTTCAAGTCCATCGGGTACTTGTGATAGACCAGCCCGGCCTGCAACGAGGAGTCCTCATCGATCTGCAGCGTGGTGACGTTGCCCACCCAGGTGCTGCCCGGCTGCGGGCGACGCGCATCGATGGCCAGGTTGGCCGCATTCGCGGCACGCGGATCGTTACGGATCTGGTCGCGGGTCAGGCGGCCGGGCGTTTCATGATTGGTTTCGCGATAGCGCACGAAGAAGCGCGTCTGCAGGTCGGGCGTGATCTGCCAGCCGATGTTGGCCATCGCACCCTTGCCGTCGCCGCGCGAATGACGCTGGTAACCGTCGAACTCGGTATCGGTGTAGGCCAGGAAGTAGTCGACATCACCACTGACGCCGCCCCAGCTGATGCCGCGCTTCTGGTAGCCACGGCTGCCGGCTTCGTAGTGCAGCTGCACGCCCGCCGAATCACGACCGCTGCGGCTGACGTAGTCGATGGCACCACCCAGCGCCAACGCACCGCGCTCGAAGCCGTTGGCGCCGCGCAGGACTTCCACGCGCGACAGCCACAGCGGTTCCAGCAGCTCGTAGGGCGTGCCGCCCGGGCCGGTCAGTGGCAGGCCGTCGATCGACACCGCAATACCCGAGGCGTGCGCGCCCGGGCCCCGGTTGATGCCCGAGCCACGGATCGAGATCTTGGTGCCCTCGTTGCCCGGCGACTGCGCGCTGATACCCGGCTGGTAGGCCAGCACATCGGCATTGCTGGACAGTCGGCTGTCGGCCTTGGCCACGTCGATGACGTTGCTGGCGCCGGGTACGCGCTTCAGCGCCTCGCGCGCCTGCGCGCTGGCATCGCCAGCAGCGGTGACCTGCACCGCATCCAGCGTGGTGGCCTGCGGGACTGCAGCGGCAGTGGAGGCGAGGCCAAGGGAAACGGTCAGAGACAGCAGCGAGGGGATGGGGCGGTACGACGAGAGCGACATGCGGAAATGCTGTAAACCACGAAGGTGTCGCGCAAGTTAACAGGTCGACGGCGCCACGTCACCCATCGGCGGCGTACGGCCGCCCGCCGCGTTCCTGTAGAGCCGAGCCCACGCTCGGCTGATCGCGCGCAGCGCGGGTTGTCTGCCATCGCGACGAAGAGCAGCCGAGCATGGGCTCGGCTCTACAGCAGGGTTTATGGCGAGGGTTTCGTCATCGTCTTCGACTTTGCGTAGAACCGATCAGCTGCTTCCTTCTCGCCCAATGCCGCATGACACTCGGCCAGGCTGTCCCACACATTGGCCGAATCCGGATACAACTCGGCGTTGAGCGCGAACACTTTCAGTGCCTTGCTGGCACCCAGACTCTCGCGGATGGCATAGCCATCGGCATTGATCGCACGTTCCAGTTCATCGGTGAGAACGCCATTGCTGTTGCGCAGCCAGCTACGCATCCGCGGTTTCGCATCGGTGCTGTCATCCACCGCATAGCCGATCAGCCGCTCGGACAGCACAGCGTGCGGAAACTCCCCGGGCGCAACCACCGCCATCGTGCTCTCCACCAGCGTGCTGGACCAGACATTGCGGGCGCTGCCGTTGGTCAGGTACACGAACACCCAGTAGCCGTTGGCCAGCGTGCCCTTGTAGGCCAATCGCGCACGTACACTCGTGCCACCATCGTGACCTACCTGGGTGTAGCCGTCGCTTCGGGTGGTGTCCCAACCGGTGGAGAAGAAATTGCTGCCGCCACCGACCAGCTTCTGCGGCTGCCAGAGCTTTTCCAGGGTCGCCGTGCGCACCAGCTTGCCGCTCGCCAGCGCCTGCAGGAAACGGTTCATGTCGCCCACGGTGGTCTGCAGGTCGGCATGGCCCCAGCCGTAGTCCGGCCAGGGATCTTCATTGGCGGGCTGCAGTTGGCCATCCTTGCCGATGTACGGCACCGCCGCGCGCCGGGCCGGCACGCTGGCACCGCCCCACGAGGTGCTGGTCATCTTCAATGGCTGCAGGATGCGTTCGCGCGCGATGGCCGGGTAGGGCTTGCGGTAGTGCGCTTGCAGCAACGCCGTCAGCACCAGGTAGTTGGCCTGGGTGTACTGCACGCGGCTGCCGGTGGCGAACTGCATCGGTGTCGCGCCGGCTACCTTCAGTGCAGCGCCAAGGTCAGGGGCTACACCGGGGTAGCCCTTGCTCACCCAGCGGTTGTTCACGCGGTCGTAGTACTCGCCGATACCCGAGCTGTGGTTGAGGAAATCGCGCACGTGGATTGCCTGCCATACTGCAGGCAGGTCCGGCACATAGCGGCTGGCCGGTGCATCCAGATCCACCTTGCCCTGGTCGACCAACTGCATCACCAGCGTGCTGGTCAGCAGCTTGGCCATCGACTGCGCGGCGAAGATGGTCTCGACGGTGGCGGGCGCATGGGTAGCGGGATCACGTTCACCGCTGGCGCCCTGGTACAGCACCTGGCCGTTGTGGGCGACCAGCACCGCCTGGCCGGCAATGCCGTAGCGCTCGCGGTTGGTCTGCAGCTGGGTGCTGAGCTGCTTGGAAAGATCGCCGGCAGTTTCAAGCGCCGAAACGGGTGGGATCGCAAACAGCGTGCAGAGCAATGCAACGGCCAGGGTGCGGTACATCGCGGTGATCCATCAGCGGTGATGGCGCATGTTGGTCACGGCGGGAGTTGGGGTCAAGTCAGGCCGGATCTCTGTTCCACTCAGGCACAAAGGTGAGCAGGGATGAAGCAAGGCGGAAGCCTTTGGTAGCAGGTCTGTCGCGATTGCCCCTTCTGGCGCGCGGGGCCTTCAGATACAACGTCGGACCGGAGCGCGGCGATCTTGGATCAGGCCCCAGCCGGATAGACCTGTCCATTGAAGGTCTGTTGGCCGCGTCGCCACCTCGTAACACTGTGACTGCCGGATCGAGTAAATCTGCGGTCGCCCGCAACTGGAAGAAAATAATGGCCAAGCCCCGTGAATTCAAAAAACTGGTGGCATACCTGCAGAAGATTCCTGCGATGTCCGGGCCCATCCACTGGCAGCGCTGCGACGATGGAACTTGGTCAGTCGGCTTTTCGCTTGCCTTGGAACACCCGCTGGCGTGGAGCGCGGTGCAGGAGCTGGCGTATGTGCTCAACACGCTTTCTGTGTCGGAGCTTCTCCCCACTCGCTTCCTGCCCACGGCGCCACCGCCCTATCTCAATGGTCCCGCATGCTGGTATCTGGGCTGGCGCATCGAATCGACGCTACCCGGCATCAAGCCTGATGAGGTGCTTGAGTGGCTTGAAGGGCGATTGCCACAGCCAGTAGACGACGAATCGAAGTGGATCCCATCCATTGTTGAAGACTGCGAATCGCCTGACGATGGGGAGTGAGCCGGGCTGGCATGCCGACCTCTTGCTGCTGTTGGTTCAGTGGGATACCACTCCGCTGATGCTCCGGTGCAAGTAATGCCAGGTTCCGCCAACGAAGCTGTGATGAAAGACCAACTTCTGGACGAGCTGCTGCGGGCTTCGCGAATGATGCTTACTTCAGAAGAAGTTGCCGCATTTGACCGGACGGTTCAGGCGCTATCAGGCCTGGAATTCGCCAATCGCGAGCTGGGAGTCCTCTTCTCGATGTTCGCCGATGACACTCCACATCATGAAGTCATCTGGGGGCTTCTTCATCTCGTCGAGACAAGTGACAGCGAGATTTTGATTTCCGCGCTTGTCCAATCAACTCCGTACATGCGTCGCGTGGCACCAGAATGGTTGGAGACTTTCATCTGCAGGTTGCTTAATAGTGATCTACACAGAAATGTGTTGATTGCTTACCTGAAGAGCATGGCCTCGACGAAGGGTGCAGTAGAAGTCGTCTCCTTGATCGAAGCGCTGAAGGATGATACGTCGGACAGGATTCGAGCAAAGGCATCGGTGGTCGCCTCGGCACTGATGTAGCGGAGTGAGCGCCGACCAAGGTCGGCATCTACCAGAGCGTCCCCGCATCAGGGGGGGGGGGCGGACGGCGGACGGCGGCACGGGCAATGCTTGGGCGGTGCCGGCCAGCGGCCGGCACTACCCGGACCTCGATCAGCCGAGAATGCCCGGCAGATCCAGTCCCTTTTCCTTCGCGCATTCAATCGCGATCTCATAGCCCGCGTCAGCATGGCGCATCACGCCGGTGGCCGGGTCGTTCCACAGCACGCGGCCAATCCGCTTGGCCGCCGCCTCGGTACCGTCGCAGACGATCACCATGCCGGCGTGCTGCGAGAAGCCCATGCCGACGCCACCACCGTGATGCAGCGACACCCAGGTCGCGCCGCTGGCGGTGTTGAGCAGGGCGTTCAGCAGCGGCCAGTCGGACACCGCATCGGAGCCGTCGGCCATCGCTTCGGTTTCGCGGTTCGGCGAGGCGACGCTGCCACTGTCCAGATGGTCGCGACCGATCACCACCGGCGCCTTCAGTTCGCCGTTGGCGACCATCTCGTTGAATGCCAGGCCAAGTCGATCACGATCACCCAGGCCGACCCAGCAGATGCGCGCCGGCAGGCCCTGGAACTTGATCTTCTCGGCCGCCATGTCGAGCCAGCGGTGCAGGTGCGGGTTGTCCGGAATCAGTTCCTTCACCTTGGCATCGGTCTTGGCGATGTCTTCCGGGTCGCCACTCAGTGCCGCCCAACGGAACGGGCCGATGCCGCGGCAGAACAACGGGCGGATGTAGGCCGGCACGAAACCCGGGAAATCGAAGGCATTGGCCACACCTTCTTCCAGCGCCATCTGCCGCAGGTTGTTGCCGTAGTCCACGGTCGGCACGCCCAGCGCGTGGAAGCCGAGCATGGCGCAGATGTGGTTGGCCATCGATGCGCGCGCGGCCTTCTCCACTTCCTTGGGGGCGGAAACGCGCTTCTCGTCCCACTGCTCGACCGTCCAGCCCTGCGGCAGGTAGCCGTTCACCGGGTCGTGCGCGGAGGTCTGGTCGGTCAGCAGGTCCGGCTTCACGCCGCGCTTGAGAAGTTCGGCCAGCACGTCGGCGACGTTGCCGAGCAGGCCCACCGACTTCGGCGTACCGGCCTTGCACGATTCATCGATCAGGCGCAGCGCTTCGTCCAGGTTGTCGGTCCAGGTATCCAGGTAGCCGGTGCGCAGGCGCATGTCGATGCTGCTCTTGCGGCACTCGACGGCCAGGCAGGAGGCGCCGGCCATCACGGCAGCCAGCGGCTGTGCACCACCCATGCCGCCGAGGCCACCGGTGAACAGCCACTTCCCGGTCAGGTCGCCGCCGAAATGCTGGCGCCCCATTTCCACGAAGGTCTCGTAGGTGCCCTGCACGATGCCCTGCGCACCGATGTAGATCCAGCTGCCGGCGGTCATCTGGCCGTACATGGCCAGGCCCTTCTTATCCAGCTCGTTGAAGTGGTCCCAGTTGGCCCAGCGCGGCACCAGGTTGGAATTGGCGATCAGCACGCGCGGTGCATCGGCGTGGGTGCGGAACACGCCCACGGGCTTGCCGGACTGCACCAGCAGGGTCTGGTCATCGTCCAGGCGCTTGAGCGTTTCGACGATGGCGTCGAAGCTCTCCCAGTCGCGTGCGGCGCGGCCGATGCCGCCATACACCACCAGTTCCTGCGGGCGCTCGGCCACGTCCGGGTGCAGGTTGTTCATCAGCATGCGCAGCGGTGCTTCGGTCAGCCAGCTCTTGGCGTTCAGCGTGGTGCCGGTCGGCGCGGCGATGGTGCGGGACGGGTCGTTGCGGGTCATGCGGCGCTCCGGTTCGTAGCGAATTCAAGGCAGGCGTTGAGCACCTGCGCCAGGGTGTGGCGCAGTGGTGCGGCGTGGTCGGGGTCGAGCGGGGTGGGCCAGCTGTGTTCGTCCACCTGGTCCGGCAGGGGTTCGTGCATGTAGCCGCGGCAGGCAAGCTCCATCTGCAGGCTGTGCACGCCGCCGGCGATGTTGCTGTAGTGGCGGGTGATCCAGCCGCCCTTGAAGCGGCCGTTGCGCACCTGGCTCATGCCACTGATCTTCAGCAGGTTCTCCACCACGTCGCTCAGGGCGTTGTCGCAGGAGGTGTCCGGTGCGCCGGACGGACCGGCAGTCCCCAGGTTGAACTGCGGCAGTTCGCCCTCGAACAGGTGCGGGATATGCGAGCGGATCGAGTGCGCGTCGTACACCACCACGGTGCCGTGGCGTGCACGCAGGCGCGTGATCTGCGAAGCCAGCGCATCGTGGTAAGGCAGGAAATACGTGTCGCGACGACGGGCGATTTCTGCTTCGTCCGGTTCGTGCCCGGCGTGGTACAGCGGCTGGTTGTCGAAGGTCGTCAGCGGACACAGGCCGGTGGTGTTCTGGCCCGGGTACAGCGACACGCCGCTGGGATCGCGGTTGAGGTCGATCACCGAACGCGAGATCGCCGAGCGCACCGTGGTCGCGCCCATGCCGCGCACGAAGTCGTACAGCTCGTGCACCCACCAGTCGGCATCGCGGCGGGCCAGCCACGGCGAGTGGTAGTCGCCGATCAGGTCGTGCGGCAGCTCGCTGCCGGTATGCGGGAAGCTGACGATGAGGGGGGCATCGCCCTCGTGCACCGTCAACCATTCAGGAAGAGTCGTCATGCCTGCGGTTCCACAGTCGGCAACAGATCGCCCAGGCCCTGCGCCAGCGCGCCACTGCGCACAAGATTCGTGGCGGTCACCATGTCGGGGTGGAAATAGCGGTCTTCTTCCAGCGTCGGCACCTGCGCACGCAGGGTGGCGCGCACCGTTTCCAGCGCGGCGCTGGAGCGCAGCGGCGCATGGAAATCACAGCCCTGCGCGGCGGCCAGCAGCTCGATGCCGATCACGTTGGCGGCGTTCTCGGCCATCTGCATCAGCCGGCGCGCGCCATGCGCGGCCATCGACACATGGTCTTCCTGGTTGGCCGAGGTCGGAATCGAATCAACGCTGGCCGGGTAGGCGCGCTGCTTGTTTTCCGAGACCAGTGCAGCGGCGGTCACCTGCGGAATCATGAAGCCGGAATTCAGGCCCGGGCGCGGGGTCAGGAACGCCGGCAGGCCGGACAGGGCCGGGTCCACCAGCATCGCCAGGCGGCGCTCGCTGATCGAACCGATCTCGCACACCGCCATCGCCAGCATGTCGGCGGCGAAGGCCACTGGCTCGGCGTGGAAGTTGCCACCGGACAGCGCTTCGCCGGTGTCCGTGAACACCAGCGGATTGTCGGACACGCCGTTGGCTTCAATTTCCAGCGTGGTCGCGGCCTGGCGCAGGATGTCCAGCGCCGCGCCCATCACCTGCGGCTGGCAGCGCAGGCAGTACGGGTCCTGCACGCGCACGTCGTTGTCGCGATGCGACTCGCGGATGTCCGAGCCCTGCATCAGCGCGCGCAGGGTGGCGGCGGTGGCGATCTGCCCGCGCTGGCCGCGGATCGCGTGGATGCGCGGGTCGAAGGGCGTGTCGGAACCCTTGGCAGCTTCCACCGACAGCGCGCCGGTGACCAGTGCGGCCTGGAACACGGTCTCGATCTCGAACAGGCCCGCCAGCGCATAGGCGGTGGAGAACTGGGTGCCGTTGAGCAGCGCCAGACCTTCCTTCGCGCCCAGTTCGATCGGCTGCAGGCCGGCACGTGCCAGTGCGTCGGCTGCCGGTAGGCGCTCGTCACCGATGAAGGCTTCGCCTACGCCCAGCATCACGCTGGCCAGGTGCGAGAGCGGCGCCAGGTCACCCGAGGCACCCACCGAGCCCTGTGCGGGCACCACCGGCAGCACGCCCTTGACCAGCATCGCTTCCAGCAGCAGCAGCGTCTCCTCGCGAATGCCTGACGCACCCTGCGCCAGGCTGACCAGCTTAAGCGCCATCATCAGGCGCACCACGCTGGCCGGCATCGGCTCGCCCACGCCGGCGGCATGCGAGAGCACGATGTTCCGCTGCAGGGTGGCCAGATCTTCGCGCTCGATGCGCACGCTGGCCAGCTTGCCGAAACCGGTGTTGATGCCATACACCGGCGCGCCCTTGGCGACGATGGCGGCCACCGCCGCAGCACTGGCGCGCACCACCGGCAGCGCGGCCGGGTCCAGTGCAAGCGGCGCACCGCGATAGACCTGCCGCCACTGGGCAAGAGTGACATGGCCGGGGCGAAGAACCAGGGTGTTGCTCATGTGTTGCTCCAGGAGGCAGGCAGGTCGGGCTGTCCGCGCACCACGCGCGCGTGCAGCGGGTTGAATCCAATGCGATAGACCAGGTCGGCGGGGGCATCGATGTCCCAGATCGCCAGGTCGCAGTCCAGGCCCACGGCGAGGCGGCCGATGCGGTCGCTGCGTCCGAGCGCGCGCGCCGCTTCACGGGTGAAGCCGGCGATGCACTCATCCACGGTCAGGCGGAACAGGGTGGCGCCCATGTTCATCGCCAGCAGCGGGCTGGTCAGCGGCGAAGTGCCCGGATTGCTGTCGGTGGCCAGCGCCAGCGGCACGGCGGCCGCACGCAGCGCAGCGATCGGCGGCAGGGTGGTATCGCGGGTGAAATAGAAGGCACCGGGCAACAGCACGGCGACGGTGCCGGCGGCGGCCATCGCGGCGATGCCGGCATCGTCCAGATGTTCGATATGGTCGGCCGAGAGGGCACCGAAGCTGGCGGCCAGTTCGGCGCCATGCTGGTTGCTCAGCTGCTCGGCATGAATCTTCACCGCCAGCCCGTTGGCGCGCGCCGCTTCGAAGACCTGCCGCGCCTGCGCCGGCGAGAAGGCGATGTTCTCGCAGAATACGTCCACCGCTTCGGCCAGGCCTTCGGCGGCGATGGCCGGAATCATCACGTTGCACACCTCGTCGGTGTATTCCTGCGCCTCGCGGCCTGGCGGAATCGCGTGTGCGCCGAGGAATGTGGTCACCACGTTGACCCGGCACTCCTCGCCCAGCGCACGCGCTACCTGCAGCTGCTTGCGTTCGTCGGGCAGGGTCAGGCCGTAGCCGGACTTGATCTCGATCGTGGTCACGCCTTCGGCACGCATCGCCAGCAGGCGCGGCCGGCTTTCGCTGGCCAGCTGTTCCGGGGTGGCAGCACGGGTGGCGCGCACGGTGGAGACGATGCCGCCGCCGGCACGGGCGATCTCGGCATAACTGACGCCCTGCAGGCGCTGCTCGAATTCGTTGGCGCGGTTGCCGGCGTAGACCAGGTGGGTGTGGCAGTCGATCAGGCCGGGCGAGATCCAGCGGCCTTCGCCATCGATGCGGGTGGTCGGCTGCAGGTGGGCGTCGCTGCCGGCCGGGCCGACATGGACGATGCGGCCGTCGGCGCAGGCCAGCACGCCATCGCGGATGACACCCAGCCCCTCGCCATCGAGGGTGATCAGGTGGACGTTGGACCAGAGGGTATCGACGTGCATGGCATCCACAACGCGGCTGTGCTTATATGTCTATACAATATAGGCGTCCATTTCGGGTTGTCCAGCCATGTCCGATTCGCGTTCCCCGCTCTGTTTCCATGCCACCCACGCCCTTCTGGCCGATGGCTGGGCCCGCGATGTCCGCCTGCAGGTGCAGGACGGCCGCATCACGGCGATCCACATGGGGCAGGGCGCCCAGCACGGCGACTCCCGCGTCGGCATCCTGGTGCCGGGCCTGCCCAACCTGCACAGCCATGCCTTCCAGCGCGGCATGGCCGGGCTGACCGAGATCGGCGGCGGTGACGGTGACAGCTTCTGGAGCTGGCGTGAGCTGATGTACCGTTTTCTGGCCCATCTGCGCCCGGACGCAGTGCAAGCCATCGCCGCCCAGGCCTACATGGAAATGCTGGAAAGCGGCTTCACCCGCGTCGGCGAATTCCATTACCTGCACCACGACGCCGAGGGTCGCGCCTATGCCAACCGCGCCGAGATGAGTGCACGGATTGCTGCCGCCGCCGACCAGACCGGCATCGGCCTGACCCTGCTGCCGGTGTTCTATGCACATGCCGATTTCGGCGGGGCGCCGCCGAATCCGGCACAGCGTCGCCTGATCCACGACGTGGACGGTTTCGCGCAGCTGCTGGACGCCGCCAAGCCGGCACTGGCCGCGCTGCCGGATGCGGTGCTCGGCATCGCGCCGCACAGCCTGCGTGCAGTCACCGGCGAGGAATTGAGTGCGTTGCTGCCGCTGACCGACGGCCCGGTGCACATCCATATCGCCGAGCAGGTGCGTGAAGTCGAGGCCTGCCTGGCCTGGAGCGGCCAGCGTCCGGTGCAGTGGCTGTACGACCATGCACCGGTGGATGCGCGCTGGTGCTTGGTGCACGCCACCCACATCACCGACGATGAGCGCGCCGCCATCGTGGCCAGCCAGGCCGTGGCCGGCCTGTGCCCGATCACCGAAGCCAATCTGGGCGACGGCCTGTTCCCGATGCAGGCGTTCGCGCGCGAGGGCGGGCGCTTCGGTGTCGGCTCCGATTCCAATGTGCTGATCGATGCGGCCGAAGAACTGCGCCTGCTCGAATACGGCCAGCGCCTGACCCTGCGCGGTCGCAACGTGCTGGCCCCGGATGCCACCCGCAGTACCGGCCGCTTCCTGTTCGAAGGCGCACTGCACGGTGGTGCACAGGCGCTGGGCGTGGCCGCTGGCCTGCAGGTCGGCGCCAGTGCCGACCTGGTCGAACTGGATGCCGGGCACCCGGCGCTGCAGGCGCGACAGGATGACGCATGGCTTGACAGCTGGGTGTTCGCCGCACGTAATGGCGCGCTGCGATCGGTCTGGCGCCAGGGCCGCCAATGCGTGGCCGAGGCCCGCCACCTGCAGCGCGAGGCGATCACCACCGCCTTTACCGCCGCCCTGCGTGGCGTGCTGGGCTGATCGCCTCCCGCTACCGAGACCCCATTACGTGAAGGCCAGCAAGTCCGCCACGCTCAACCAGCGTATCCGCAGCGATCTGGAAAGCCGCATCCTCAGCGGAGAATGGGCGCCGGGCTTCCGGATTCCGTACGAGCACGAGCTGATGGAGCAGTACGGCTGCTCGCGGATGACGGTGAACAAAGTGCTGACCGCGTTGGCCGAGAGCGGCATGATCGAGCGTCGCCGCCGTGCCGGTTCGTTCGTGGCGCGGCAACCCCCGCACCTGGAGCAGGTGGCGCTGGAGATCCCCGATATCGCGATGGAGGTTGGCTCGCGCGGCCACCAGTACACCTATCGCCTGCTGCAGCGCGACCTGCGCCTTGCCGATGCCGGCAATGCCGGTGAAGTCGAGCTGGCCGGGCAGGAAAACCTGCTGGCGATGCGCTGCCTGCACCTGGCCGATGGTCGCCCGCTGGCGCTGGAGCATCGCCTGATCAGCCCGGTGGGGGTGCCGGAGGTGTTGGAGGTCGACTTCAGTACTACCGCGCCAGGCAGCTGGCTGCTGCAGAACGTGTCGTGGACCCGTGCCCAGCACCGCATCAGCGCCTGGGGGGCAGATACCGCCACCGCCAGGCTGCTGGACGTGAAGCCCGGCACCGCCTGTCTGGTGATCGAGCGCCTGACCTGGCGTGGCGAACAGCCGATCACCCGCGTGCGCCAGGTGTTCCTTGGGGATGCCTGGGACCTGGTGGCGCGCTTCGCGCCGGGCGCGCGATAGGGATTCCATCCACGCATGGCGTGGATCTACCAAGGGGTTCGCTCGATGCGCGATGAGTCGAGCGTGGCTCGACTCTGCAAAGGCGCCCACGCATGGCGTGGACCTACCAAAGATTCGTGCATCGGGATTCAGTAGATCCACGCCATGCGTGGATGTTGGTCCCAATCAATACGTGGCGCATTGCCGCCAGCGTACCGGCTCATTCACGCCCGGGCGGGCATTGAGCTGGATGCGCACGTTGCGCAGGGCGGGGTAGTGCAGCACTTCCTCGCAGACCTGCGGCCACACCGCGTCCAGCTCGCCCGTGCGGTTGATCGCCAGCGTCTGGCGGGTCAGCCAGACCCCGCTGGCGATACCGGGCTTGCCGGCCAAGGCGCGGGAAAGATCGGCCTGGAAGCGCTCCAGCGTGGCGGCATCCGGGTTGGGGTTGCTGCGCGCGTCGGCTGAGGGCGCGGCCGGTGCAGGCGCAGCGGCCGGCGGCGTGGTGGCGGGGGCCGGTGCCGGTTCGGGTGCCGCTTCAACCATAGGCGCAACCGGCGCGGGGGTATCCGCCACCTCGGCAACAGGCGCGGTGTCCTGCACATGCAAGCCTTGCAGGCTCAATCCCACCAGCAGGCCCAGCGTGACCGCGCCGAGCGCGGCAATGGCGATCCGGCGCAAGGCTTCATGGCGGGCGCTGGCGCGCACACGGGTTTCGATTTCCGCCGGCAGGTAGGGCTGCAGCAGCGGCCACAGGCGCGGACCGTCCAGTACTTCTACCGCCTGCTTCTCGGCAGCGCTGCGCCCGTCGCGTTCCATCCGGCCTTCGGTCAGCAGCACGCCGCCCTTGGCGCCGGCCAGGCGCGCAGCAGCCCCCAGCTCGTTCACTGCGGCGGTGCCGATACGGTAGGCAAGGCCATGCTTGCAGGACACCAGCCACTGGTTGGGGCCGTCGCTGAGCAGGAAGTCGCTGCTCGGCTCGCGGGATTCCTCCGCCGGATCATTCAGTTCACGCAGGCCGCGCTGTTCGCGCAGCATGCGCTTGACCAGTACCGAGAACTCGCGCCAGTGCATGCCGGCCAGCGCTTGCAGGCCGAGTTGCATCTCCTTCTGCCGCCGCTTGATCCACCACAGATAGACAACAGCCAGGGAACAGGTAAGCAGGGCCGACAGCAGGGCCAGGATCCAAGGGAGCATGCAGGAGGTGCGCGGAAGGGGCGAATGCGGAAGACGACAGTGTAAAGGTCGCACTATCCGGCTGGGTCAGGACGTTCCTGACAGGAAGCGTGATGGAACGCTCAGATCGGCATACGGCGGGCACGAAAAACCCGCCAATCCTGAAGCCGTGAGGGGAGGGAACAAACGGCAGCCGAAGCGATTGGCGGGTTGCTCGCGATTGTCAATCAAATTTTATTGCATTGCAACAATGGCCGTCAGGGCACGCTGCCTGGCGACTGATGGCTGCCCGGGGCGGGAGCATCGGCGCCCGAGGCCGCACGGTTTTCCAGCTTGGCCAGCCGCGCGTGCAGGGCGTCGATACGGGCTTCCAGCGCGGTCACCTCATCGGCAGTTGGGACATGCAGGCGCTTGAGCACGCCCTGCACCTGGTCATCGAAGGCCTTTTCGACCTTGTTCCAGGTGCCAGAGGCCTTCTCGCGGGCCTCATCCAGCGAGGATTCCACGTTGTCGCGCCAGCCCGGACCCTGTTCGCCGTGGCGTTCACGGCGGCGGGCCTCCCAGGCTTCGCCTTCCTTCACCAGGCCGTCGAAGAAGCGGCTGCCTTCGGCCTGTGCACGGCCAAGAGCGCCCAGGCCGGCCAGCCAGACCTGCTGCGCCGAGTCACTCAGCTTGCGCGAGAAGCGCTCGGCCTGGTCACCGAACGAGGCGTCGTCGTTGCGGCGGTCATCGTTTTCGTACTGGTTCATCGCACTTCCCGTGGGAGTTGGGCCTGCCCCGAGAGTAGCGTGCACTGGCGTTGCACGGCCGTGACGGCCGCCGCCGGGGTTCAGCCCAGCTTTTCCTTCAGCACGCGCTGGATCTCGCCCTCGACCATGCCCTTCATCGCCGACAGCAGGAAGCCCAGCTTGGCGGTCACGCGCACGGCGCCCGGCTGCAGTTCGATCGCACCGTCCACGCCGCTGCCGGAGAAGTTCAGCACGTCGGCGGCCCAGGACGACTTCAGGCCGAAGCGCTCGGACAGCTTGGCGGCGACCTGTTCGATCGCGGCGCGTGCCTGTGCGTCGGGCAGGGCGTGGGCGTGGCGGACATCGATGGTGGACATGCAGGCTCCTGGCGCAGGGCGGGGATGATCAATGAGGGCGAGCATTGTGCGCATCGAGGGCCGTCGCGCCAAGCACTCATCGCAGGTTCTTCTTCGTTGGCGGCCAACCTGCTAGGCTGCGCCGCGTGCAGAACCTGCTTGTTCACTTCAGTCAACAACAACAGCCCGACCAGCCGCTGCGGCCCGGGGTGCAACGCATCGTGCGCCAGGCCAACGGCAGCGTGCGGCTCGGCGACGCCGGCCACGGCGCCCTGCTGCTGGCGCAGTTCTGCATGGACGATCGCGGCCTGTGGCTGCAGGTCGGCAACGGTATCCGTGGCATCCACGTGAATGGTCGGCCGGTGCGCCGCATGGCGCTGCTGCGTGCAGGCGATGCGGTCTATGTGGACGGCGTGGAGATGGTGCTGCAGGGCGAGGTCGAGAGCCTGCTGCAGGCACCCGCGCCGAAGAACGACGATGGCACCGATGAGCAGCAGCGCCTGCTGCGCGGTGTCGGCGGCCTGCATCATGGCCGCAGCTATACGCTGTCGCGGGCACGGTTGATCGGCCGCGGCAGCGACGCCGACATCGCCATCGACGATCCGGCCTTCGCCGAACAGCACGCCCGCGTGGAAGTGCACGGTGATCGTGTGCTGCTGCGCGACCTCGGCAGTGCCGACGGCACCCGGGTCAACGGCGTAGCCGTGCGCCACTGCTGGCTGCAGGCCGGCGACCAGGTGGTGTTCGATGGCCAGCATCGTTTCGTGCTGGAAGTGCCGCATGATCCACGTCGGCGGCCGTTGCCGGCCGAGGACGAGTCCGGCGACGACGCGGAACAGGCGCCGGTGCTGCCGGTGACGCCGCGCAGGGTCCGGCGCTGGCCGTGGCTGCTGGCCAGCGCCTTGTTGCTGGCGGCAGTGCTCAGCCTGCTGCTCTGGTTCGGCGCGCGCTGACGGTCGCGCGGTGACGGTAGTGCCGGCCGCTGGCCGGCAACCGCCGCCCTGAATCCATGAGGTTGCCGGCCAGCGGCCGGCACTACCCGGTCGCGTCGCCAATGGATTCCAATGAAACCAAATTTCCCTTGCGCCACAAGGCCGCAAGGCTGGTGCACTGCGGCATACTAGCGGTCTTGCCCCACAGGTGTGACATGACGCGCGCGTTCAACTTCAGTGCCGGCCCTGCGACCTTGCCGGAATCGGTCCTGCGCCAGGCGCAGGCGGAAATGCTGGACTGGCACGGGTCCGGCGCTTCGATCGTGGAAATGAGCCATCGCGGCGCGGAATTCATGTCCGTGGCCGCCGAAGCCGAGGCCGACCTGCGTCGCCTGCTCGACATCCCCGACGACTATGCGGTGCTGTTCCTGTCCGGTGGCGCCACCACCCAGCAGGCGCTGATCCCGCTCAACTTCGCCAGCCCCGGCCAGCGTGCCGACTACGTGGTCAGTGGTCACTGGGGCAAGACCGCGGTCAAGCAGGCCGGGGTCTACGTCGACGTCAACATCGCCGCCAGCAGCGAGGCCCACGGCTACCGCGAGCTGCCGGCGCGTGCCGACTGGCAGCTGTCGCGCGATGCCGCCTACGTGCACATCACCGCCAACGAGACCATCCACGGCGTCGAATTCCGTGATGTGCCCGATACCGGCAACGTCCCGCTGATCGCCGACTTCAGCTCGTCCATCGCCAGCGAACCGCTGGATGTGCGCCGTTATGGCGTGATCTACGCCGGCGCGCAGAAGAACCTGGGCCCGGTCGGCATCGCGGTGATGATCATCCGCCGCGACCTGCTCGAGCGTGGTGGCCAGCCGCGCGCGGACATCTTCGATTACCGCTCGCACGTCGCCCGCGATTCGATGCTCAATACGCCGCCGACCTGGAACTGGTACCTGGCCGGCCTGGTGTTCAAGTGGATGCTGGCCGAAGGGGGCGTGACCGAGTTCGCCAAGCGCAACGCCGCCAAGGCCGCGCTGGTGTACGGCGCCATCGACGGCTCCGGCGGCTTCTACCGCAATGAGGTCGCACATGCGGCCCGTTCGCGCATGAACATTCCGTTCTTCCTGCCCGATGCCGAGCTTGACGCCCGCTTCGTCGCCGAAGCCAAGGCCGCTGGCCTGCTGGCGCTGAAGGGCCACAAGGTGGTCGGCGGCATTCGGGCTTCGCTGTACAACGCCATGCCGCTGGCCGGGGCCGAGGCGCTGGTCGCCTTCATGGCCGATTTCCAGCAGCGTCACGGTTGAGCAATGAACGGCGCGCACCGTCGGGTGCGTGCCCCGCAACAGGGAATTCCGATGGCAAGCAGCAAATCCAGCAAGAAGGCGCCGAAGAAGGCCGAACCGGCCAAGGACAGCGCCTCCACCAAGGCCAAGGGCAAGAGCACGTCCAAGGCTGCGTCGAACCCGGCGCCCACCTTGGCGCCGCTGGCGCTGGCCGATGTGCGTTCGAAGATCGACCAGATCGACCGCGACATCCAGAGCCTGATCGCCGAGCGCGCGCGTTTCGCCCACCAGGTCGGCAAGGCCAAGGGCAAGCTGGCTGCTGCCGTCGACTACTACCGCCCCGAGCGCGAAGCGCAGGTGCTGCGCATGGTGGTGGACCGCAACGAAGGCCCGCTCAGCGATGAGCTGCTGGTGCACGTCTACCGCGAGATCATGTCGGCCTGCCTGGCCCAGCAGGAGCCGCTGAAGATCGGCTACCTCGGCCCGGAAGGCACCTTCAGCCAGCAGGCGGTGCTCAAGCACTTCGGCCGCTCCGCGCTGGGCCTGCCGATGGCCAGCATCGAGGAAGTGTTCCAGGAAGTGGAAGCGGGCAACGCCGATTTCGGCGTGGTGCCGGTGGAGAATTCGGGGCAGGGCACCATCCAGATCACCCTGGACATGTTCCTGACCTCCAACCTGAAGATCTGTGGCGAAGTGGAACTGCGCGTGCAGCAGTACCTGATGTCGCGCAGCGGCCGCATCGAGGACATCGAGCGCATCTACGCACACCCGCAGTCGTTCATGCAGACCTCGGCGTGGCTGCGCGCCAACCTGCCGAAGGCCGAGAAGATTCCGGTGTCGAGCAATGCCGAAGGTGCGCGCCGTGCGCGCAACGCCGATGACGCAGCGGCCATCGGTGGCGAGAGCGCCGGCCACGTGTACGGCCTGAAGAAGGTGGTCACCAAGCCGATCCAGAACGATGCCGACAACACCACCCGCTTCCTGGTGGTGGGCCGCAACATCTTCCCGACCTCCGGCCACGACCGCACCTCGGTGCTGGTGTTCATCCATGACAAGCCCGGTGCGCTGTTCGACGTGCTCAGCCCGTTCGCCCGCCACGGCATCAGCATGAACCGCATCGAGTCGCGGCCGTCGCACCACGGCAAGTGGGAGTACGGCTTCTTCATCGACCTGGCCGGCCACATCGACGACGCGCCGATGCAGGCCGCACTGGCCGAACTGGAAGCGCACTCGGCGCAGATCAAGGTGCTGGGCTCCTATCCGGTGGCCGTGCCCTGAGTGCTGCTGCGGCGGCCATGGCCGCCGCTCCCCTGATGCATCGCCGGCGCTGCCGGTGTTTACGGAATGATCGAACGATGAGCAACGCGCAACACTGGATCGCCCGCAAGGGCCAGCCGCTGCAGGGCAGCCTGACCATTCCCGGCGACAAGTCGGTCTCGCACCGCTCGGTGATGTTCGCCGCGCTGGCCGATGGCACCTCGCATATCGAAGGCTTCCTGGAAGGCGAAGACACCCGCGCTACCGCGCGCATCTTCAGCCAGCTGGGCGTGCGCATCGAAACCCCCAGCCCGTCGCAGCGCATCGTGCACGGCGTCGGTATCGACGGCCTGAAGGCGCCGGATGCGCCGCTGGACTGCGGCAACGCCGGTACCGGCATGCGCCTGCTGGCCGGGTTGCTGGCGGGCCAGGCGTTCGACTGCACGCTGATCGGCGACGAGTCGCTGTCGGGCCGACCGATGCGCCGCGTCACCGGCCCGCTGTCGCAGATGGGCGCGAAGATCGACACCCAGGATGACGGCACGCCGCCGCTGCACGTGCATGGCGGCCAGACGCTGCATGGCATCGACTTCGCCTCGCCGGTGGCCAGCGCGCAGATCAAGTCGGCGGTGTTGCTGGCAGGCCTGTACGCACAGGGCGAAACCAGCGTTGTCGAGCCGCACCCGACCCGCGACTACACCGAACGCATGCTGTCCGCGTTCGGCGTGGACATCGAATTCTCGCCGGGCAAGGCGCGCCTGCGCGGCGGCCAACGCCTTCGTGCCACGGATATCGTGGTGCCGGCCGACTTCTCGTCTGCGGCGTTCTATCTGGTGGCTGCCAGCATCATCCCGGGCTCCGAGCTGCGCCTGAAGCAGGTTGGCCTGAACCCGCGCCGCACCGGCCTGCTGCACGCGCTGCGCCTGATGGGCGCGGATATCACCGAAGAGAACCCGGCCGAGCAGGGCGGTGAACCGGTGGCGGACCTGGTGGTGCGCTACGCCCCGCTGAAGGGTGCTCGCATTCCGGAAGCACTGGTGCCGGACATGATCGACGAGTTCCCGGCGCTGTTCGTGGCGGCAGCTGCTGCAGAAGGCCAGACCGTGGTGACCGGCGCCGCCGAGCTGCGGGTGAAGGAATCCGATCGTCTCGCAGCGATGGCCACTGGCTTGCGCGCGCTGGGCATGCAGGTGGACGAAACTGAAGACGGTGCCACCCTGCATGGTGGCGTGCGCCTGGGCAGCGGCACCATCGAAAGCCACGGCGACCACCGCATCGCCATGGCGTTCGCCATTGCCGGCCAGATCAGTGACGGCGAGGTGCGCATCAACGATATCGCCAACGTCGCCACGTCCTTCCCGGACTTCGACGGCCTGGCCCGCAGCGCCGGATTCAACCTGGCCTGATCGTTACTGCATCCGCCGGGTCATGCCCGGCCGATCGCAATGCCCGGTAGGTGCCAACCTTGGTTGGCACGCTCACATCTCCCGGTAGGTGCCAACCTTGGTTGGCATGCTCACATCTCCTGGTAGGTGCCAACCTTGGTTGGCACGCTTTCCCGCATAAAAGGACGGAGGCCGAAGCCTCCGTCTAAACATCACGAACCCCTCGTCCGCGATCAACGCTGCTCGGTACGGAAGTCCACCGGGACCCGCACTACGCTTGCTACTGCGCGGCCGTCATGCACCGCCGGCTGGAACTTCCAGTTCTGCACGGTATTGAGCACCGCACGATCCAGATCGCGACTCCGCTCGCCGCTGCGCGAGACGATCGCAGCGCTGGCGACGTTGCCGCGGGTATCGACATTCAGGCTGGCGATCACGCTGCCCTGCACGCCACTACGTAGCGCGGCGGCGGGGTAGGTGGGCATGCGGTTGCTGGCCAGCGGGCGGGCTTCACGATTGCGCACTGCCGGCGCGGCCTTCCGCGAAGCAGTAGCCGGGGTTGCCTGGCGCGCGGCAGGGGCCGCTGCATCTGTCACCGCGGGCTGCTCAGGGGCCGGCAGCATGCGCTCACCGACCGGCGCCGGTGCCACGTCTTCCTGGTTCGAATGACGCAGCCAGAGCAAGGCGCCGGCAAACATCGCCATGATCAGCGCGATCCACATCCAGGGCGACGTGGGCTTGTGCTGCGCGCTTGAATCCTGCGGCAGCTGCGGCGAATGAAGGTCTTCGTGGGTGGTGGCGGTCATCGCAAACTCCTTCCGTCAATGGACGACGTGGGCAGTGTTGCCCGAGCCACGGACGGGAAGTGTCAGCGTTGCGTCAACGCCACCGGCAGGGTTCAGTTTGCCTGCCGGGAAGCGTTCAGTTACTGCGTCTTGAAGTCGAACGGCACTTCAATGCTGCCGGGTACGGCCTGGTCGTTGCTCTGCGCCGGAGTGAAGCGCCAGCGGCGCACAGCGTCGGTGGCGGCACGGTCGAGCTCGCGTGAACCGCTGCGCTGGATCACCGTGGCGTTGTTCGGATAGCCGGTGGCGTCCACGTCCACGCGTACCACCACCGTACCGGTTTCACCGGCGCGCAGGGCGGCGGCGGGATAGGACGGTGGCGGCGACTGTCCGGCAATCGGCATCGGCTGGCTGTTGCCGGTGGCCGCCGGCGCAGGGCCCGGTGCAGCCGGGGCCGCTTCAGCCACGGGCGCGGGCGGCGGCGGGGCCGTTTCCACCAGCTTCGGCGCTTCTTCCTCCACCGGTGCCGGCTTGGCATCGGGCATGTCGCTGGAACCGGCGGCAGCGGCCAGCGGTTCCGGCAGGGGCTCGATCTGGGCGGTTTCCTGCGGGGTCTGGGCAGCCGGATCGGCGCGGAAGAACTCCTTGTCGCGGCCGGTCAGCCAGACCAGCACGAACAGCAATACGCCCACGCCGAAGGCGATGCCGGCGATCTTCAGGGCGTTGCGCGGGATATGCACAGTGAACGACTTGGCGGACGACGAGCGGGGTGCAGACATGGACCGGACCAGTACGGAATGGCTCGATTCTGCCACGGCGGGAATGAACCGGGCGGCAGAAATCCGTATAACAAGCGATAATCCCATCCCTGATACCCACCACGACACCTGCCATGCTTGATCCAGCCCTGCTCCGCCACCAGCCCGCCGACCTCGCCGAACGCCTGCGCACCAGCCGCGGCTTCGAGCTCGACGTGTCTGCCCTGGAGTCCCTGGAGGCCGATCGCAAGCGCATCCAGGTGCGGACCCAGGAGCTGCAGAGCCTGCGCAACAGCCGTTCCAAGGCCATCGGCCAGGCCAAGGCCAAGGGCGAGGACGTCTCGGCCATCATGGCCGAGGTCGCTGCCTTCGCCGACGAGCTGAAGGCCTCGGAAGTGGCGCTGGACGAGCTGCGCGAGAAGATCGAAGCGATCTCGATGGGCATTCCGAACCTGCCGGCCGATGACGTGCCGGCCGGTGCCGATGAGAACGACAACGTCGAGCAGGCACGTTGGGGTACCCCGCGCCAGTTCGATTTCAAGGTGCTCGACCACGTCGAACTGGGCGCCCGCAACGGCTGGCTGGACGGCGAGACCGCGGCCAAGTTGTCCGGCTCGCGCTTCACCGTGCTGCGCGGCTCGATCGCGCGCCTGCACCGTGCGCTGGCCCAGTTCATGGTCGACCTGCACACCGGTGAGCACGGCTACGAGGAAACCAACGTGCCGCTGCTGGTCAACGCCGATTCACTGCGTGGCACCAGCCAGCTGCCGAAGTTCGAGGACGATCTGTTCAAGACCGCCGTGGGCGACTCCACGCGTTACCTGATCCCGACCTCGGAAGTGCCGCTGACCAACATCGTGCGCGACGAGATCGTCGAGGCCGAGCGCCTGCCGCTGCGCATGACCGCCCACTCGATGTGCTTCCGTGCCGAGGCTGGCAGTGGTGGCCGCGACGTTCGCGGCATGATCCGTCAGCACCAGTTCGAGAAGGTCGAGCTGGTCTCGATCTGCCGCCCGGAAGACAGCGACGCCGAACACCAGCGCATGACCCGCTGCGCCGAAGTGGTGCTGGAGAAGCTGGGCCTGCCGTACCGCAAGGTGCTGCTGTGCACCGGCGACATGGGCTTCTCGGCCATCAAGACCTACGACCTGGAAGTCTGGCTGCCGTCGCAGGAAACCTATCGCGAGATCTCCTCGTGCTCGAACTGTGGTGACTTCCAGGCCCGCCGCATGCAGGCGCGCTGGCGCAACCCGGCCACCGGCAAGCCGGAACTGGCGCACACGCTGAACGGCTCGGGCGTGGCGGTTGGCCGCGCGATGATCGCAGTGATGGAGAACTACCAGAACGCCGACGGCAGTATCACCGTGCCGGAAGCGCTGCGCCCGTACATGGGTGGGCTGGAAACCATCGCCTGATTCTCTGATCGGGTGGGTGCCATGCATGCATGGCACCGCTGTAGCTCTGGTGGGTGCCATGCTTGCATGGCACCGAATCCACGCATGGCGTGGATCTACTGGAGGATGTTGCACGCGCCCGGCATGAATTCACCGATGCCTCAGGAGATCCACGCCATGCGTGGATGAACCCCGCGATTACCGCATGGCCCGCAGCTTCTCCAGCGGCACCCATCCCGGTTCGCCGGTCTCCGGCACGCACCACGCCCAACCATTGAGCGTGCGCTGCCCACGCAGCACCTGCCCGGGATCCACATCCAGCTCCCGTGCGCAGTAATCCTCGGTGGCAAACGCGTCACCCTGCGCAGTGCGACCGATCACGGGCGCCGGCACGAAACCGGGCTGCTGCCCTTCGGCTTCGCACAGGAACCAGTCGTCCCAGCCCTCCGGGCCTTCATAGCGTTCGCCCACCACCAGCGCCTGGCCACGGCGCAGGGTGATCGGGTGCGGAAATTCGCTGCGGTGTGCAGTGGTCACGATGTAGTTCATGGCCCCAGCCTAACGTTCTGGTGAGCGCCGCGCATGGCACCGAATCCACGCACACGTGCAGTAGATCCACACCGTGCATGGATGGCGAGCCCTCGGACCAGACACAGAAAAGCGGCCCCGCAAAGCGGGGCCGCCAGGGTGGGCCGGGATGGGGGAGGGGATCCCGGCCCGCGTTCAGCGCCCAGACGAGGAGAGAGGGGCACCGAACGCTGGAACGCTTATGCAGCGGCGGCTTCAGCCGCTTCGTGCGACGGCAGGGCCGCCAACGCGCCAGCGATGGCGTCTTCACGGTGCTGCGGCGAGTAGGCGATGCCTTCGGCACGTACGAACTCGATGTCGTTGATGCCCCAGAAGGCGAACGTCTGGCGCAGGAACGGTTCCTGGAAGTCGGCCGGCGAATCGGTGTAGATGCCGCCGCGGCTGCTGACCACGATCACGCGCTTGCCGCCGGCCAGGCCGATCGGGCCGTTCTCGGTGTACTTGAAGGTGCGCCCGGCCACGGCCACGCGGTCGATCCAGGCCTTCAGCGTGGACGGGATGCTGAAGTTGTACATCGGCGCGCCGATCACCACGATGTCCGCGGCAAGGAACTGCTCGAGCACCTGTTCAGCATCGGCGGCTTCGGCCGCGTCCGCCTTGTCCAGCGAGCTGCTGCGAAGATGCGGTACCGGATTGGCGTCAAGATCGCGATAATCGATCTGCAGGCCTTCGATCTGCTGCTTGAAGCGGGCCACCACGGCGGCGGTCAGGTGGCGGGAGACGGAGTTCTCGCCAAGCACGCTGGCGTCGAGATGCAGAAGCTTCATGGCAGTCACCTATGTTCTGGGAGGGAGGGGCGGGGTGGCCCCGCCGACGGAGAGAACGATAGGTTGTTGCAAAGGCGGGATAAAGGTGTTTGAATGCCACGTATTGTTCTAGATATGGAACTCGGGCATGCATGACCTGAATGATCTGTACTACTTCGCGATGGTGGTCGACCACGGCGGATTTGCTGCCGCCGAGCGTGCGCTGGGCATCCCCAAGTCGCGCCTGAGCCGCCGCATCAGCCAGCTGGAGACCGACCTGGGCGTGCGCCTGCTGCAGCGCTCCACGCGCCGTTTCGCGGTCACCGACGTCGGCACCAGCGTGCACCGCCATGCGCAGACGATGCTGGCCGAGGCCCAGGCCGCGCGCGAAGTGGTGGACCGGCTCAGCGCGGAGCCGCGCGGCGTGGTGCGCGCCAGCGTGCCGGTGTCGCTGGCGCAGATGCAGCTGCCCAAGCTGCTGCCCAAGTTCCTTGAGCAGTACCCGAAGGTGCGCCTGCAGCTGAACATCAGCAACCGCCGCGTGGACATCATCAACGAAGGCTACGACGTGGCCCTGCGCGTGCGTTCGCGCCTGGACGATGACGGCAGCCTGGTGATGCGCAGCTTCGGCCAGGTGCAGGAACTGCTGGTGGCCAGCCCGAAGTACCTGGACCGCGCCGGCCGGCCGAAGGATCCGGAAGAGCTGACCCAGCACGTCACCCTCAGCATCAGCGAAGACGAAGCCCGCCAACGCTGGGAGCTGCACGGGCCGGAAGGCGAAGTGCGCCGGGTCGACCTGCAGCCGCGCGTGGCCGGCTTCGACTTCCCGCTGCTGCAGAGCATGGTGAAGGACGGTTTCGGCATCACCATGCTTCCGGAAACCGTGTGCGCCGACGCCGTGCGCAACGGCGAGCTGGAAGTGGTGCTGCCGGACTGGTCGCTGCCGCAGGGCGTGTGCCATGCCGTGTTCGCCTCGCGCCGCGGCCTGCTGCCGGCGGTGCGCGTGTTCATCGACTTCCTGGCCGAGCACCTGCCGCCGCAACTGGAGGCCTCGCGCCTGGATTGCGGTGGCGCCTGTGAAAAGGCCAAGGAGCGGATCAAGGCCAGTGCGCTGGGCGCGCTGGCGGTGGACGCGGGCTGAGGCACCCACCCGCAACTGCACCGCCAATCCGTGAAACGGTAGCGCCGGGCCATGCCCGGCGTTGCTGCCTTCCGGCCCCGGTCAGTTCCGGCCGAACAGCCGTTCCCAGAAGCTGCGCCGCGGCGGTGCGACCGGCCTGGGCCCGGCAATGACCGGTGCTTCCAGCACCGCCATCAGTTCCGCGCTGCGTGGCTTCTTCAGGAAGCGCGCGTAGTCCAGGTAACTGGTCACCTTGCTCATGTGCAGGCGCTCCGGCATCGCCGGCAATGCGCCGCCCTGCAGCAGTACCCGCAATGCCTGCGGACGGTCCAGGCGGATCGCCTCGAACACGCCGGTGCCGCCGCAGCCCGGTTCGATCTGGTTGGCGCGCTGCGGCGCATTCTTCAGCAGGTCGCGCAGTGCGTTCGCATCGTCGCGTTCCACCGCCGCTACCAGTCGTGCCAGTGCTTCGGCTTCTTCAGGCGGAAGGCTGTCGCGATAGGCTTGGTCGGCGATCTCGCGCTGGTCGCGCCCATCACCGCCCTGGATGCACAGGAAATCTGTGACCAGAGCGACCTGAATGCCGGACGTATCCAGCGCCCAGTAGCTCGGATAGACGCCGTCGCCCCAGCCGCTGGTGAACACGACCAGGCCATGCGGTGAGTCCTCGCCCCAGGGGCGGTATTCTGCGCCTTCGTCCAGGCCATCATGGTCGATCAGCGCATCCGAGCACTCGCTGCCTTCGTCGCCATCGGCCCGTTCGATCAGGGCCAGCAGTGCCTGCTGGGTGTCGGTGTCCATAAAGCAGCCGATGCCGGCGTCGACCGGGTAGCCGATGAAGCTGTGCTCATCCAGGCCGGTCAGGTCCTGCGTGGTCCAGCGCGCCATCTGCCAGTGCAGGGCAGACGCAGTGAGGGCTTCGCGGGGTTTGAACCAGACCACGGCCAACGCCGGGCGGCCGCTGTGCACGATGATTTCGACCGGATGCCGGCCCAACGGCGCGGTGTAGTCGGCCAGCGCCGGCGCCTCGGCCTGCACCAGCGGATCGCAGACCACCAAATGCCCGCTGTTGACCGGCAGGTGTCCGGCGAAGGTGCGATGCAGGGCCACTGCGGCCAGCTGGGTATCGTCCAGCAGGGTGGTGCGCAGGTTGGCCAGATCGAGGTGGGCCATGGGGGCTCCAGATGCAGTCCAGCCCCCACCGTGCCGGATGCGAGGGGCGGGGGCAAGGGTGGTCTTGGGCAAATGCCCTTCACGTGCGAGAATACGCCGCTGCCCGGGCGACCGGGACCCGATTGGAGAGATGGCCGAGCGGTTTAAGGCACCGGTCTTGAAAACCGGCGAAGGGTTAAACCTTCCGTGGGTTCGAATCCCACTCTCTCCGCCAGTCTTTGCAAAATGCTCCTAGAAATAGGGGCTTTTTCGTTTCTACAGCCTTCGCTACCCGCCCGTTTACCCATCCACCTGCAAAGGTCGATTCTGCGCGATCTGCTGCCGAACCCAGCCTTGCACCTCGGATTGTATCCAGAGTGCGCGGCGACCGATGCGGATAGCGCGCGGGAAGCGGCCGGCCTTGATCTCTCCGTAGATGAAGGTCGTGCCCATGCCGGTCATCTGGCGCACGCGATCGAGCGATAGCAGCTCTTCCAGTCTTTCAGCCGCGCCCATGATGGCCTCCGATGCGGCGAGCCTTAGTAGGACGGTCGGCCAGCCCCAGCTGGAACTGCAGAACGTTGTCGATCGGCATATCGACCGATGCAGAGCGCGCGCTGCGGGCCGGGCGGTTAAGTCGACGCCATGCAGCAATGGCCGCATCGGGGTCGGCATGCTTGCTGGTCGACCTGCAGGCGCACTCGACCAGGTGACCGCCGCCGGCGGACGCACAGCGCTTGTCGTGGATGTGACGCGCGCGGTGGCCGGCGGCGCAGTTCGGCAACGCCTCTGGGTGGCTGATATGTTCCTGGGTCATGGCTTTTTGCACTCCTCGATATGGACTTCGAGCTGTTCCAGAAGGACGGCTGCTTGTGTGGCGCCAATCACGCGGCGACCGTCACGCACGGGTGGTTTCCTTCGGGCATTGGTTGCACGGTGCTGTGTGGGGCGCGCGCAGGGAGAACCTTGTGCCGCGCACGTGCTCACCTGGGCGGATCACGACGTGGCCGCACGACAACAGACATTGGAATCGAGCGGCAAGGACGCTCGAGCCGGGCGACGCAATGAACCGCGCGCTGGTGACGTTGCGTACCGGTGCAGCGGTACGGAGCTGGTCAGCCATGTGTGTCTGCCTCGTCTTCTTCCAGTTCCTCGTCCTCGTCCATGCATGTAGAGCAGGTGTGTTGGCCGTGATGCCAAGAGCCGCATTCGTTCCAGCAGAAGCCGTTGCCGCAGGACTTGCAGACGCCTGCGTCGGCGAGGTCGAGCGGGTCATCGCAGACGCCGCACAGGCCGATTGGCATTCCCTTACCCATGGATTACCCCCACTTGATCCGCGCGGGAAGTTCGGCCAGCATCCGTCGCGTCACCACCGGAGAAGCGGTCATGGAGAGCATCCAGCACTACATGCGGGATGGCGAGTACAAGGGAATCGGTTTCGACGTGGAGATTTGGCAGTTTGAGACCGGGGAAATTGCGGTTCAGGCTGTTTACGTGGATGGATTCCCCAGCCGCAGACTGTCCGACGGACACCGCGAAGAATTCAGCAGCGTCCAGGAAGCTTTCGACTACGGATCGAAGCTTGCGCGGGAGTTGATCGACCAGCCCTGATTCCTGCAACTTAGCCATTGCTCATGCCTGCATGTCCTTGCTGTGGGTGGAGCGCGCGCTGTGCGCGGCGAGGTGTTCCCAGCGTTCGGCTTCGCCCACGTAGTAGTCGTGGCGCTCCTGGCGCACGGTTGCGGTGAACTGCACATCGTTCAGGGCGCGCTCGGCGGCGGCGCGGTTGGCCGCTGCCATGCGGGCTGCGTCGTGATCGAAGATGTCGAGCTGGTTATGCACGACATACCTCCCAGGCTGGGGCCATGGCAGAATGCCGGCGAGTCCACAGGGGGATCTTCAGATGAGTGTCTTGGTGCACGTAGGTAAAGCTGCGACGACTGGACTTGACTGGACCGCCATATCGGCCGTTGCTACTGGCTTCGCGGCGGTAGTTGCTCTGCTTGTAGGCATCCTGCCCGTATGGATCGATCGCACAGCGAAGAAGAGGCAGGCGATTGCGCTTGCGAAGGTGCTCGCCGATGACCTTGCAATTCAGGCGATTACTATCCGCGCCGTACTCGAACTGCCCACAGCGGGGGTGGCCGATGCGTGGGAGTACGATCAGATGGCCAAGTCTCTCTCCGTACTTAGTTCGGCTCAGGCACGGGAACTGATTCCTTTTAGCCAATACATGCCTAGACATGTTGAGAACGAAGTAACGAAGGGAGTGGCAGTGCTCTCTGCCGCTGAGAAGCGGCGAGTCCACCTGTTTACGCCTGAGCCAGGTCAGCGGTACAACGTAGAGGGCGACTTGTCTTGGTACAGAGAAGTTGCTGAAGGACTCTCCAATCTCCGGCAGGCCTTGGCGACCTGGCTCAGCATTGAACTTGTGGCTATCGAGGAGCCTGGAATGAACCTCGGCAAAGGACTTAAAGAGAACGCAGGCGCAGATCGTACGGATTGGCAAGGCGCCAAGAGGCTCGCGCACATTGCACGCAAGTACGAGTAGCAACGGTGGCTTGATCACGACGACGGCGCAGTAGATGGGCAGGGCCAGGTGGCGCATCACTCGGCCCCGCACAGGAAGCCCGGGCTGGCTTCTTCCAGCCAGGTCCGCATGGTCGTCATCTCGCCGGTCGGCCGTTCGTCTTCGCCGAATTCGGGGATCGACCGATCCAGCTCTGCGGCGGACACCTCGCGGGGATAGCCGTCATCGCAGGGATCGCCCACGTCTTCCTCATACAGACGGGCGGCCTCTTCAGCCGTCGCGGCGGCGTAGATGGTCGGCATGTCATCGACGTAGAAGGCTTTCAGCTGGGTCATGGGGATTGCTCCTGGTTGATGGCGTAGAACGTGCCGTCGGCGGCTCTGCCGACTTCGATGCGCGTGTCGGGGCCGTTGGCCAGATCGATGCCAATCCAGACTGGAGCCGGCGCCGCAGGGGCCTTGATGGGCGGGATGCCGACGGCCATGGCGGCGCAGAAGTCGTGGTCGGTCACGCGGAACCGCCTTTGCTACGCGCGAGGGCGCGTTGGCAGCGAGGGCAGGTCACCGGATGCGATTCGCAGGCGGTCCAGCCCACGGAACGGCGGCCTGGCGCTGCTCCGCACAGCGCCTTGCCGGTGGCTTCGACATATCCACCGTGGCGCCGCACCTGCGCGGATGGGATCGCGTGCAGGTTGGTGCCCTGTCCACGCTCGAGGCCGTTTGAGCATCGGCCGGCGAGCTTCGCCGCCAGCACTTCCGCAGCGGCGCTCATGCAGCACCTGCCTGTGCGCGCGCTGCGCGGCGGGCCGCAGCGACAGCACCTGCTGCGCTCTTGCCCTGCCGCAGGACGGCATTGGCGGCGATGCTGGCGACTACGACGACCTGGTAGGGCAGCAGGCCCCAACGGCGCCCGGCGCGGGCGACGATGCCTGCGGCGGCTGCCGCGCGCTGTGCGCTGGAGTGGTGGGCGAGGGCGGCGCTCATGCAGCTGCGCCCTGCTGCGCGGCGCGCAGCTGCTTGGCAGCTTCCAGTAGCTGGCCGGCGTAGCGCTCGGCTTCGTCAGCGGACTGGAGGAGGCGGGCGGCGCCGAGGTCGGAAACCACCTTGGCGTTGTGGTTGTCGGCAGTGACGGTTGGCGTCGACTGGCGAACGCCGAGGGAAAGGGTGGACATGCTGATCTCCTGCGCCCGGCCCCGGGATGGGGTGTTGGTGGGCGGCTGGAGCTAAAGTTAGTCGAGAGCTAATCGTTAGTCAACAGCTATCAGCTAATGAATTGATGAATTGAGTTAGGTGGTGTTTCGGCCGTGCTAACGTTCCCGGTCTATACGAGGAAGGATCAACTATGGAGTGGGGTTCTACGGGCGTGACGCTTTTCTTTGTGGTGATGGGCCTGGTCGTGACCGTCCTGTGGATCTTCGTTCCGTTCGCAATCTTCGGCATCAAGCCGCTTCTGCAGGGCATTCTTGTGGAGCTGCGCAGAGCGAACGCGATCGCGGAGGCGCGCGATCCGGGCGTTGCTGCTTCGTCGCCTTCAGTGACTCCCGCCCGAGAGGCGGAGCCACATGGTGCATTGGCTACTATGCGCGCTGCCATTCGGCAAGCCGACCGGCCGTGACTGAGAAAAAGAAAAGGCCCCGCACTGGCGGGGCCTCTTCTTCTCGCTAGCACAGACCGGGACCTAGAATTTACGCAAACCTGCGTGGATTAGTGCCTTCCCCAGGATGCTCACATCGCCAGGATCTGGCCGATAGGCCGGGAAGTCAGTGTTGACGCTTACGACGTAGAGACCGTCGCCGCGCTTCTGCAGCATCTTGATCTGCGTCTCGCCACCGATGTTGATCAGGTAGTAGTCGTCACCGTCGAAGAAGTCGCAGCTGGTGTCGATCCAGACAATGTCGCCGTCTTCGAGCTTGGGCCGCATCGACGGCCCACGGCCGGTGATGATCTGGATCCTGCCTGGCTTAGGTAGGTAACCGAGCTTCCTGCGGACTTCCCATTCTGCAACCTCGATGGTCTTCACCACCTCTGGGTAGTCCTGGTTAACCATCCCTACGCCCATCCCTGCACTCCCTTCAAACAAGTCGAAGCGAACATAGCCGGGTGGCGTCTCATTCTCCGGGATTGGTGAGACGGATACCTCCCCGTCTTCACCCCACTGGGGTCGATCCATCCAGCCATGGTCCTTCCCCAGGGCGCTGCTGATCTTCTTCGCCACATCGTCGCCGATGTACTTCCCGCCGAGCAGCTGGGACACGTAGGACGCAGACAAGAAGCCGCCCAGCTGGGCGCCTTGATCCCGGCGGCCCTTGACCCCCTTCATTTCAAGGGCATCGATCAGGTGTCGAAAATTGCGGCTGCGGATTTCTCGAATGTCCATCACTGGAGGTTAGCTGGTAACTAATCGAATTCGTGCAGCTGCCAGCTTGCAATAAGCTATTAGCTGTGGACTAATAGCTGGCATGAACATGTCAGCCCTCGATAGAGCAGTTCAGTCGGCAGGTAGCCAGCAGGCTCTTGCTCAGCTCCTCGGCATCAAGCCGCCGTCGGTATCCGGCTGGTACGACCGCTGTCGCGTCCCAGCAGAACGTTGCATCGCAATTGAAATGGCGACTGGCGTCTCCCGTCACCAGCTCCGCCCGGACGTCTTCGGGCCAGATCCGGCCGAATCCCAGGGTGAGGTAGGCGCGCAGTTGCGCGTAGAGGTGAAGGGCGACATTCGCCTCAGTAAGCGCGCGCTGCGCGACAGGCTCGGTATTGGCAGCGACAAGCACCTCGCCGTCCTGCTGCAGCTGACCGTAGAAGAGGTCGAGGCTTGGGCGGAGGAGGGTGCTCTGCCCGCGCTGCCTCAGATCCAGCGCCTGCTCGGTGTTGAGGCTACGCCAGTGGCCGAGCCCGCAAACGATGATCCGGACGCCCACCGTATTGGGCCCGTCGACAGCGCCTGAAAGGCCATCCCTGGCCGTCATCCCTGACTTGTTGATCTGCATGGCGCCCATCGTGCGCCACCCGGGCCCAGCCCGAAACCTTGAAACACAGCCTTCCCCAAGGTGACCCATGACCTGCCGCACATCCGCTCTCAACTGGCTCGACGTTCTCTACAACTCCGTGCGCAAGACGCCCGGCGGTGTCGTGGACGCAGCCGCCTTCCTGGCCGACCGCCGCGGCAAGTCCATGCACCCGGAAACGCTGCGCGCCAAGCTGCGCGGGCTGGAGGGTGAATCGGTGACGCTGGAAATTGCCGAACTGTTGACCGAATGGATGCAGGAGAAGGCAGGCGGCAACGACTACGCCTTGGACTGGATGCAGGCGCTGGCTGGGCAGTTCGGCATGGCCGTCGCCACGGTCCCGCCGGCGCCGGAGGGAGGCTGGTCGGACGAGATTGGCGCCATCCAGACGAAACTGCTGGAGATCACCACGCGGGTGGGGCGGCTGTCTGGCACTGCAGTGGATGCGATGGCCGATCGCCAGATCGACAGCGACGAAGCGCGCCTGATGGTGGAAGAGGCTAACTCGCTGATCACGATGGCGCATCGCCTCATCCGCAACGTGTCGCGCGCTGCGGCGAAGGGGAGGGCACGTCGATGAACCATCCGGCCCGATCAACCGACCTCAGCACCAGTCACGAGGCCGCACGCTACGTCGTTCAATCCGGTTTGCAGGGAGACCAGCAAGCCGCAGCAGCCTCTGCAGTGAAGCGTCATCCCGGCCTTACCAGCCATGAGCTTGCTCAAGAGACCAACATTTGCCGATACGTGCTGGCACGCCGTCTCCCCGAGCTGGCCGAAGCTGGCCGTGCTTGGCGCGGGCCGAAGAAGCCCTGCTCGATCTCGGGCCGGAGCGCCTGCACCTGGTGGCCGGTTGCGCCGGGCGAAAACATGACGCTGGGGCTCTGACATGTCGACCATCATCATGTCGCAGTGCTGGCCGCTGCAGGGCCTGAGCGTCACGCAGAAGGCTGTTCTGATCTCGCTGGCTGACCAAGCCAACGACGACGGCGTGTGCTGGCCAGCCGTCGGCACAATCGCCTCGCGCTGCTGCATGTCGGCGCGCGCTGTGCGCAGCGCCATGGATCACCTGGAGGCCGTTGGCCTGCTGGCGCGTGATCGCCGGTTCAACAGCAGCACGGTCTATTCGGTCACGCCGGCCAAGTTCAACGCGGCCGCTGCGCCGTCCAAGGGCACCCGCAAGACCGCAAAGAACGGTGCTGCACCGGGCGCAGGTGCTGCGCCCCATGCAGGGGGTGCGCCCGGTGCAGAAGGGGATGCGCCCGGCGCAGGGGGTGAGGCAGCGGGCGCAGGTCTGGAGGTGCGCCCCGTGCCGCCTAACCGTCATATAACCCCCATTGAACCGTCAGATGAACCGCCAGTTGCGCCGCCGGTGGCGACGCCGCCGACGAAGGCGGAGCTGGAGGAGCAGATGCAGCTGGCCTGCAAAGCGACGTGGGGCGCCTACCGAGCCGCCTACCGCAATCGCCACGGCGTGGACCCCGTCCGCAACGCCAAGGTCAACACCAACGTTCGGGATCTGGTGAAGCGACTGGGACGTGACGAGGCGCCGCTGGTGGCTGGGTGGTTCGTGAGCGTCAACGAGCAGTACGCCGTGAAGCGCATGCACGACCTGGGTGTGCTGCTGGCCGGCGCTGAAGCGTACCGGACCCAGTGGGCCACCGGTCGACAAGTGACCGCCACCATCGCCCTGCAGCAGGACCAGACCCAGGCCAACGCCTCGGCCGCCGACGACGCCAAGGCGCTGCTGCGCCGCATGAAGGGGAGCGCCAATGCTCAGTGATGCCGATCAGGAGAGGCTGGTCGAAATGCTGGTGGCCACGGCTGAAGTGATGGGCGAGCAGATCCGTCCGGCCGCTGCGGCCTACATGGTCACCGACCTGGCGACCTATTCGCTGCCGGTGCTGGCCAACGCGCTGACTGCCTGCCGGCGCGAGGTGAAAGGCAAGCTCAGCCTGGCCGCGATCATGGAGCGCATTGACGACGGACACCCGGCACCCAACGAAGCATGGGCCGTGGCCATCCGCGCCGCTGACGAGGCGGTAACGCTGGTGTGGAGTGAGCAGACCCGTGATGCGTGGACTGCGGCACTGCCGCTGGTAGAGGCTGGCGACAAGATTGCGGGCCGGGCCGCATTCCTGGAGGTCTATACCCGGTTGGTGAAGGAGGCGCGCGCTGCAGGCGGCTGCGCCGTCTACCAGCCGTCGCTGGGCCACGACGCTAGCGCCCGCGACGCAGCGCTGCAGCAGGCAGTCAACGCTGGCCGCCTGGCGCATGAGCAGGTGGCCGAGTACCTGTCGCTGCCACCGGCCACGCCGGCGTTCAACCCGCTGGCGCTGTTGGCCGGCCGAGTCGAGGCGAGCCCGGAAGCAAACGAACGCACGCGGAAGCGGCTGGCCGAGATCGCCGAGCTGTTCGGCTCCGCTCAGGACGCCGCGGCATGAGTCAGGACCACGTCGAACTGGAAGTGCGCCCGGTGTGCGAGCCGGTGGCGGTGGCCGGCTGGTATTTGGCCTATGGGTACGGGATCAAGCCGCTGGTGCTGTACGCCACCCGTGGCACCCGGGTGTGGCGCGATGGCATGCGGCAGATTCCGATCACGCGCTACGCCGGCCCGATCCCGGAGTTGCGTTGATGTGGTCGAAGGCACCACCACCGACAAGGGAAGAGAGCGCCCGCATCGAGCTGGCCAAGACCGGCCCGTGCATGGCCTGCCTGGTGCTGCTGCAGCAGCAGCTGCTGGAGCCGGAGCTGGTGGTCTACGGCTGCGACTACAACCACACCAAGAGCGGGAACCTGCGGCGCGGGCACATGGACGGCTTCGCCCTCTGCAAGTGGCACCACCAGCGCTACCCGATGGAGGGGAACACCTTCGCGACGATGCGCCAGATCTACGGCCCGAGCCTGATGGATGGCTCGCGGATCTTCCACGAGACGTACGGCTCAGACGATGAGCTGATTGCAAACCAGACCTACATCAACGAACTGAGGGCAGCAGCATGAAGAACACGAAGGTCATGGCGCCGAGGGTCAATCCCCAGCGGGCGCCACGCGAGCGCCGGATGGACCACAACACCGTTTCCCGGCCCAAGCGAGCAAAGGCCGCGAGACGCGCTGGCTGCCCAGCCGAGACCGTGGAGCAGTTCAAGGCGCGTGGCGGCGAAGTGCAGCACCTGACGGCAAGCTGGGAGCAGCGAGCATGACCGCCGCACTCGCGGCCCGGCCGGATGTTCCTGCGTGATCGACCCTCACCTGGTCCAGATAGAGGCCCTCAAAAGGGCCGCATTGAGTAAACACCTGGCGCGATCGCGCGCTGCACGAGCAAACCACCAAGGGGAAGGCGAATGCGACTGAACGATGCCCGCGAACTGCTGTCCAGCCGGACTGGCCCAAAGTCGATGAGCTTTGATGGAGTCGGCGGTGGTCCGTCGACGCAGGAGATCGTCGCTGCGCTGGCAGACGTTCCTCAAGGCCTGGGGCATGAGCTGCTGCAGGCGTTGTGGTGGCCCGAGAGCGGCCTGCGCCGTCGGGAGCAGCTGCGGCAGGCAGTCGTTGCGTTGGTCGCGCCCGAGTTCACTCGACAGATGCACGCACTTGCCGACGCGCGTACGGAGTTCGGGATCGCGAAGGCCAGTATGGGCTGGTGCGGGGGCGTGGTTACGGATACCCAACGGCGGGAGGTTCGCCGGTCCGAACAGGCGCTGGAAGATGCGCGTTCGGCGGCATGGCCGAACAACACGATGGAGCAACTCGGGGTGCTGGCTGGGGCGGTCATCGCCGAGATGTCCGGTGCATGCGATTGCTCGCGCTGCGCTGGGAAGAAGGTTCTGCCGGATCCGGCGGGAGCAGGCATCGTGAGCTGCGGGGACTGTGGCGGAAGCGGCTTTGAACACCTGAGCGGTCGTAAGCGTGCGGCTGCCATCGGGGCCGATTGGTCGGCCTACAGCCGGTTCTGGAGACCTGTCTATGAGTGGATGTTGGCCAACTTCCGCGCTGCCGAGGCGCGCGCTGCAAGGCAGTTCAACAAGGCGCTTACGCACGCTGCCTAACGATGACTTCCTAGGTCATCGAAAAAGGCGGCAATCTTCCCAGCATCCAGACGCAAGCCCCGGCCCAGCCGGGGCTTTTCTATTTCGGAGACGCCATGGCGCAGATCACTCCCCAACAGGCTGGCGGCGTGAACGTCGTGGCCTTCCTCGACATGCTGGCCTGGTCCGAGGGGACCGATAACGGCAAGCAGCCCACCAAGGACCGCGGTTATGACGTGATCGTTGGCGGGCGGCTCTTCACGAACTACGGTGACCACCCGCGCGTGCTGGTGGATCTGCCTAAGCTCAAAATCCAGTCCACTGCGGCCGGCCGCTACCAGGTGCTGCGCCGCTACTTCGACGCCTACAGGAAGACCCTCGGCCTGAAGGACTTCACGCCGTTGAGCCAGGACCTGATCGCGCTGCAGCAGATCCGGGAGCGCCGCGCGCTGCCGCTGATCCAGGCAGGCAAGATCCCGGAGGCCATCAAGGCGGTCAGCAACATCTGGGCGAGCCTGCCCGGCGCCGGGTACGGCCAGCACGAACACCATCTTGCTGACCTGGTGGCCGTCTATCGCAAGGCCGGCGGGACGGTGACGCCGTGACCGGGCTGGACGTGGACTGGCAGGCAATCGGCACTGCCGTCGGAGGGCTGATGGTTGGCGCCGGCGGTGTGGCGTTGTGGTGGCGCAAGCAGTTCGTAGAGACAGCCAGGGAAGGGGCCGAGGTCAACGTGATCCAGCTGATGCGTGAGGAAGTGACCAGGCTGGGCGAACGAGTAGGGCGGATGGAAGCCAGAGAGCTTCGCCTGATCCGCCATATCTACAGGCTTGAAGGTCTCATGCGCGCGGCCAGCCTGGAGCCGCCACCGTTCGACCCGGACAGCGACACGATCAGGGCAGGAGGCTCCGAATGAACCGCATTGCCATCGCAGCCGCCGCGTTCGCCCTGTGGTCCGTCGCCATGTTCGGTGCTGGCTGGACTTGGCGCGGTGATCGGGCAGAGGGCAGGGAAGCCGACCAGCGTGCCGCCGGCGCCCAAGCACTGGCGGACCAAGTGAACCAGACCCGAGCCAGCGAGCAGAGCAAGGCTCTGCAGCTGGCCGTCATTGGAGCGAAGCATGAAGAAGACCGCACTACGGCCGCGACCGTCCCTGCTGCTGTTGTTGCTGGCGTGCGTGATGGCAGCCTCCAGCTGCGCGACGACCTCGCCACCTGCAATACCGCTCGCCTGTCCGAAGCCGTCGCCGGCGCCGTCGAACGTGATGCGCACGCCCAACTACGAGCAGAGGTCGCGGGTGCTCTTGTTCAAATCGGGCGTGACGCCGACGACCAGGTCCGCGCCTGCCAAGCGGTAATCGCAGCTGACCGGCAGCCGGTGACGCAATGAACCGTCGAGTGCTCGCGCTGGGCCGGCTGAAGACCGGCGAGATGAATAAGACCGAGGCGGCGTATGCCGAGCGGCTGCGCGCGCTGCAGGCCACCGGTGAGGTGCAGTGGCACCGCTTTGAGGGCATGAAGCTGCGCTTGGCCGACAACACGTTCTACACGCCGGACTTTGCGGTCATGGCTGCCGACGGCGTCATGGAATGTCACGAGGTGAAGGGCCACTGGCAGGACGATGCAAGGGCCAAGATCAAGATTGCCGCCGCCATGTACCCGTTTCGCTTCATTGCGGTGAAGGTCCGGCCCAAGCGAGACGGCGGTGGCTGGGAAGTGGAGGTGTTCTGATGCCTGCGAACGTGACGGCGTCTGTCCGCATGAGGTGGTGGCTGCGGTGGTATCTGGCCGCCTTGGTCCGGGTTGCCAGGGCCAAGGGCATGGAACCGAACTGGGAGCGGGTCGAGCGGTGGATACGCCGCGGCCTGGTACTGCGAACGACAAGGGTTGGTGATGGACGCTGCACGGATTGAAGAGGTAGCGCGCGCTGCTGCTGTCGCAGCCTTGGCGGGGCTGATCGAGAGCAGCACCGACAGCCGTATCGATCGACTGGTCGGGATCATCGAGCAGCAGGGCAAGCAGATCGCCGAGCTGGCCATGCACGTTGGGCTGCTGGTGCAGGCGGTGGCGCAGCTGCTGGGCGAGGAGGCCGGCGCACCAGTGCAGGACGAAGGTGCCGAGCCTGCGCGTCTCGACCTGGACGGGATGCCTTACTGATGCCCACCCGGCCACCGCAACATCGTGCGTCCGGGTGGCGCCCCTACAAGGAGACCAGCGCTCAGGTCCGCAAGAGACAGGCGCGCCGCGCGCTGCCCACCAACTCCTCACTGTGGCGCCGGATCCGTGCGGTGGTGCTGGCTCGTGAGCCCCTGTGCAGGTGTTGCGCTGAGCAGGGTAGGGTGCGCGCGGGCACTGAGGTCGACCATATCGACGGGGACGACTCCAACAACGCCGACAGCAACCTGCAGCCGTTGTGCCGGCCGTGCCATAGCGCCAAGACAGCGCGGGAGAACGGCGGATTCGGCCGGGATCTCAGCCCGCAGGGCGCGCCTGCATGGGGCGCGAGTTATCCACAGAAATCTGAACGAAAAGGGAGGGGGGAGGGCCAAAGTTGAGGGCCTTCCTCGCCCGATACGCGCGCCCCCCTTTCTTCTCGCGTCCACAGAATTTGAATTTTGGATTTGGAGCTGACCGGCGATGGCCAGGCACAAGCAGCCCGCCGAGCTGGCAAAGCTCAAGGGGGCGGACAAGCGCAACCCGCAGCGTTACAGGGCCGAGGTGCCAAAGACGGGGAAGGCCCTGGGCAAGGTGCCCGGCCATCTGCCGGACGAGGTCGCGGTGGTCTGGAAGGAGCTGGAGAAGTGCGCCCTGCCTGGCGTCCTGACCAGCGCAGACCGTTTCATCATGGAGGTGGCGTCATCGCTGCTTTCCGAGTTCCGTGCGAACCGCGGCGAGTTCGTTGCGGCCAAGTACTCCCACCTGATCGGCTGCCTGGCGCGCCTGGGCCTGACCCCGGCTGACCGTCAGAAGCTGGGGACCGAAAAGACCCCGGAGGGCAACCCATTCGACGAGTTCTGATCCATGACGCCGAGCGAATCAGCCAAGGCATACGCCAAGGGCGTCACGTCAGGAAAGATCCCGGCCGGCGAGTTCATCCGTCTGGCGTGCCAGCGCTTCCTGGATGATCTGAAGCGCAAGGGGGCCGACTGGCCCTACAAGTACGACACCGAGAAGGCGGACCGCGCGGTGCGGTTCATGGAGAAGATGCCGCACACGAAAGGAAAGTGGGCGGCACAGAAGCGCCTGCTGGTGCTGGAGCCCTGGCAGCACTTCATCGAGTGCAATCTGTTCGGCTGGGTCCACAAGAAGACCGGCCACCGGCGCTTCCGCCGCGCATACGAGGAGATCCCGCGAAAGAACGGCAAGTCGTTGCGACTGGCTGCCCGTGGCCTGTACCTGTTCTGCGCTGACGGCGAGGCGGGCGCGGAGGTCTACTCGGGCGCTACCAGCGAGAAACAGGCGTACGAGGTGTTCCGCCCGGCCTGGCAAATGGTCCAGAAACTGCCGGCGCTGCGTGCCCGCTTCGGTATCGAACAGGCGGGCAACCCGAAGAACCCGGGCCCGCTGTTCGTCATGGAGGACATGTCCAAGTTCGAGACCATGATCGGCAAGCCCGGCGACGGCTCCAGCCCGCATGCGGCCTTGGTGGACGAGTACCACGAACATGACGATGACCACATGGTCGACGCCATGGAAACCGGCATGGGCGCGCGCGAGCAACCCCTGCTGTCGATCATCACCACGGCGGGCACCAACCTCTCCGGCCCATGCTTCGAGATGCGGGGCGATGCCATCCGCATCCTGCGCGGTGAGGTGACTGACGAGACGGTTTTCGCGGCGATCTACTGTATAGACGAGGGCGACCGCTGGGACGATCCGGCGAGTTTGCGCAAGGCCAACCCGAACTACGGCGTTTCCGTGTTTGAGCAGTTCCTGCTCGACCAGCTCGCCAAGGCAAAGCGGTCGGCCAGTAAGCAAAGCGCGTTCCGTACCAAGCACCTGAATGATTGGGTCGGCGCCAAGCTGGCATGGATGAACATGCTGGCCTGGCAGCGGCAGAAACGCCGGTTTGAGGTGTCGGACTTTGCGGGCTGTCCGTGCTGGGTCGGCGTCGATCTGGCATCCAAGCTGGACGTGGCTGCCGTGGTGCTGCTGTTCGAGAAGGGCGATAGCTACTACGTCATTCCCCGGTTCTACGTGCCGGAGTCGGCCGTGGAGGAAAACGAGAAGTACCAGCAGTTCCTGCTGGACGAGCTGATCGTGTCCACGCCGGGGAACATGACGGACTACGCGTTCATCGAAGAGGAGCTGAAAGAGCTTGCGGCACAGGGCGTCGACGTGCGGGACATTGCCTTTGACCCGGCCCAAGCGGCGTACCTGATGACGCGCCTTGAACAGGAAGGGCTGCCGACCGTGGAGATGGCGCAGTCAGTGCGCAATCTGTCCGAGCCCATGAAAGAAGTGGAGGCGCTCATCCTGTCGCGGCGCCTGTGGCACGACGGCAACGCGGCCATGACCTGGATGATGGGCAACGTAGTGGCGCGCGTGGATGCCAAGGAACACGTCTATCCCCGCAAGGAAAAGATGGAAAGCAAGATCGACGGCGCGGTGGCGCTAATCATGGCCATGGGCCGCGCCATGCAGGCGCGGGACACCGGCACAACCCAACAAGGCTTCGTGGTGATCGACTGATGTTCGGACTATTCGAGAAGAACCGGCGGGCCGATGCCCGCGACCGTATCGAGCCGACGATCAGCAACCTGGTCGACGGCGAGGTGATCCAGTCCTCCGACATGCGCATGTTCGAGGTGTTCGGGAACCCGACGACGGCCTCCGGAGCCGTGGTCAGCCCGGAATCGGCGATGCGGGTTTCGGCGGTGTTCGCTGCCGTTTCGCTGCTGGCCGGCGCGATCGCCCAGCTGCCGCTGCCTGTGTTCGAGCGGGTGGACGGCCATCGCAAGCGGGCGGAGCACGACTACTGGTGGCTGCTGAACGAGCAGTTCTCCTCCGGCTGGTCGAGCGCTACCGGCTGGGAGTTCATCGTCGGGCAGATGCTGCTGCGCGGTGACGGCGTGGTGTACGTGACGCGCAACCGCGCCGGCATGGCGACCGGGCTGATTCCCTGGCCACGCGACAGGGTGATGATCCTCAAGCAGGAAAAGACCAGCCCGCGCGAACCGACGCGCCTGCAGTACACGTTCCATGACGCGGACGGGTACTTCACCGTTGACCAGGACGATGTGCTCCATTTCCCTGGCTTCGGTTTCAACGGCGTGCACGGCATGTCGGTTATCCAGTGGGGCGCGCGGAATGGCATCGGCATCGCCATCCAGGGTGACGAGCACGCCGGCAAGTTCTTCAGTGAGGGCGGCAAGCCCGAAGTGGCCATCCGAACGCCCAACAAGATGACCAAGGAGCAGCAGGACGATTTCCGCGACGCCTGGGTCAAGAAGTACGGCGGGGTGCAGGGCAACCGTCGGATCCCCTTGGTCCTGACCGAGGGGCTGGAGGTTCACGAGCTGACCATGTCGGCGGTCGACCAGCAGCTGCTGGAGTCCCGGCAGTGGCAGGTGATCGATGTGGCCCGCGCCTTCGGTGTGCCGCCCCACATGATCGGTGAAACCACCAAGGCGACCAGCTGGGGCAGTGGCATCGAGAGCATGGGCATCGGCTTCGTGAAGTACACGCTGGGCCCGCACCTGAAGCGGATCAAGGACGAGTTGAACCGCAAGCTGTTCCGCGCGCCGCGCTACTTCGTTGAGCACAACGTGGACATGTTCATGGCCGGCGACTCGAAGACGCAGGCCGAATACTTCAGCAAGGCATTGGGTGGCCCTGGCACCCAAGGCTGGATGGTCGTCAACGAAGTCCGCCGCCTCAAGAACCTGCCTCCCATCGAGGGCGGCGACAAGCTCTACCAACCGAAAGAACCCGCGCCACCGGCCAAGGCGGGCGGAGATGACCCTGAAAGGAACCCTGACGATGCCGATTCCTAAGCTGCTGCAGCTGGCCAAGAACAACGCCGGCCAGTCCAAGCCCATCCGGGCGGAGACCGAAGGTAAGGAGGCAACCATCTACCTGCACGGCGTCATCGGCGGGTGGTGGGGCGACATTGACGAGACGATGTTTGCGCAGGCCATGGCCGGCATCGATGCTGATGTGATTCATCTGCGCATCGACTCGCCCGGCGGTGACGTGTTTGCGGCACGATCCATGATGACTGCCATCGCCCAGCACAAGGCCACTGTCATCGCCCACATCGATGGCTTGGCTGCCTCGGCTATGACCGGAGTCTGCATGGCGTGCGACAAGGTCGAGATCAGCCAAGGCGGCGCGTTCATGATCCACAACGCATGGACCATCACGGTCGGCAACAAGGCCGACATGACCAAGACCGGTGAGCTGCTGGCCAAGATCGATGCCGGCCTGGCCGGCGACTACACCCGTCGTACTGGGAAGGATCAGGAGCAGATCGTCCAGTGGATGGACGAGGAGACCTGGTTCACGGCCGACGAAGCCAAGGAACACGGCTTCGCAGACGAGGTGGTGGAGATCGTGGGCAAGAAGAAGGCATCCAACACCTGGGACCTGTCCGCCTACGACAACGCGCCTGCCGCACTGGCCAACCGTGCCACCGAACCCGACGACGGCGCCGCCGCCGCCGCCCACAAGGCAAACCTGTCGCGCCGTCTGGCGCTGCTGGAACGCTCCGCTGCGTAAGCGACTCCCGCCCGCAGTTCATCCTGACCGCCGAAAGGCGGTTTTTTTTCGACACGAGGAAATCACCAATGCCCTTCAACATTCAGGCCGAGCGGGAGCGCCGCACCGCGCTGGCAAAGGAAACCCGCAATCTGCTGGATACCAGCACCGGCGACGGCAACAAGTGGACGCCGGAGAACCAGGCCAAGTACGACAACAACATCGCCGAGATCGAGCGCATCGACGCGGCGATCGAGCGTCATCAGAAGGTCATGGACCTTACGGCCGACGAGGCACTGCGCGAACAGGGCGTGCGTGAGCACGACACTGCTAACCGCGGCGGCCGTGAACTCTCCAACGAGGAGCGCCTGTTCGACCGCTGGGCGCGTGGCGGTGACAGCGCCCTGAGCGCCGAGGACTGGAAGCAAGTCAACGCGGCCATGTCGAGCAATCCGGCCGTCAACCCGGAGCAGGGTGGCTACACCGTTCCGACCACGCTGGCCGAGCAGATCCTGGATGCTCTGAAGGCATTCGGCGGCATGCGCCAGGTGGCTGATGTGTTCAGCACTTCCGGCGGCGAGCCGATGCAGTATCCGACCAGCGATGGCACCTCCGAAGAGGGCGAACTGGTCGCTGAAAACCAGTCGGCCAACGACCAGGACGTGGCCTTCGGCACCAAGGGCCTGCAGGTGTACAAGTACAGCTCCAAGGTGGTGACCGTGCCGTGGGAGCTGCTGCAGGACAGCACGGCCGATATCGCCGGTTTCATCGAGAAGCGCCTGCAGACCCGCCTGGGCCGCGTCACCAACCGCCACTACTCCGTCGGCACCGGCGTTGGCCAGCCGATGGGTGCCTTTACTGCCGCGACGGTGGGCAAGATCGGCGCTGTCTCGGCGCTGCCGATCGTCACCTACGACGACCTGGTCGACCTGGAGCACAGCGTCGACCCGGCGTATCGCCAGCTGGCCAAGTGGATGTTCCACGACGACATGCTGAAGCTGATTCGCAAGGTGAAGGACGACCAGGGCCGGCCGATCTTCGTGCCGGGCTACGAGCAGGGCAATCCGGGCGGTGCGCCGGATCGTCTGCTGAATCGCGATATCCAGATCAACCAGCACGCCCCGGCCCCGGCCGCAGGCGCCACCTCGATCGCGTTCGGCGACTTCAGCTACTACAAGATCCGCGACGTGATGGCCGTGACCCTGTTCCGCTTCAACGACTCGGCCTATGTGAAGAAGGGCCAGGTGGGTTTCATGGCCTGGATGCGCTCTGGCGGCAACCTGGTCGACGTGGGCGGCGCGGTGAAGACCTTCAAGCACGGCGCTGCGGCTTAACCGCCTCGGCCCACGAACGGAGGGACGCCCCAGCGCGGGCGTCCCTCGGAGACGATCATGGCAAAGCAGAAGAACACCTCCGCGCAAGCGGCCAGCGGTCCGGCCGACGCGCAGGAAGCGCCAGCTGCGGTAGTGGACGCAGCGGCTGGTCAGGGCGAGCAGCCGGACGCCGCAAGCCCCGACGCTGGCGCGGCAGATGCCGTCAGTGAGCCGGAGACGGACGAGGGCGGAGACAGCCAGAGGCCCGAAACCGTGGAGGCGGACAACGACCTGCCGCCATCGGATGAAGTACCGGCTCCGCCGGAGGGCGAAACCGTGCCGGCGCTGGTTCTCAGTAACAACCACCTCGGGAAGGTTGGCCAAGTGATCCAGGTCAGCGCGGCACACGTTGAGGCGCTGCGCCTTGGCGGGCTGATCGACCCCCACCCCAATGCCATCAAGTCGGCCACGCCGGAGGAATGACCCATGCTGCGCACGTTGACCCCGGCGGCAGAGGAACCCGTGTCGCTGAGCGAAGCGAAGGCGCACCTGGTAGTTATCCACGATGCGGACGACGCGCTGATCGGCGCCTTCATCACCGCCGCGCGTGAGTCGGTGGAGCGCACCACGGGGTATGCGTTGGCAGCCGCGACCTATGAGTGGACCCCGGTCGGCGAAGGTCGCTCTCCGCTGCCGATCGAGCCAGCCACGCTCGACAGTGAACCAGAAGCCTATCCGGTGAAGTTCACGACGACACCTGGCCCGCTTCCGGGGCCGCTGCGCGCGGCCGTACTGCTGTTGCTGGGTGACCTGTACGCCAACCGCGAGGCGGTGGTGGCTGGCTCGCAGTTGGCTGAGAACCCGACCCTGGACCGGCTGATGTTCCCCTACCGGCGGGTACTGCCATGAGGCGGGCCGGCAAATACCGGCATCGGATCGAGCTGCAGGACTACGGCCCGGTGCGTGATCCGCTCGGCGGGGACGTTAAGCAATGGCGTAGATGGCGGGCTGACGTGCCGGCAGAGGTGGTTCCGCTCTCGGGTCGGGAGTTCACCGCGGCCGCAGCCGAGCATGGAGAGGTGACTGCACGCATCGAGATCCCTTACCTGCCCGGGGTAGTGCCGGTCATGCGCGTGGTGTTCGACGGGCAGGTGTACGCGATTCGTGCGGTGCTGCCGGATGCGACAGCACGCGGGCATATCACGCTGATGGTCGATGCCGGGGTGTCCGATGGCTGAGCAAGTAAAGATCGACGGCCTGGACGGCCTCCTGCGTTCACTGCGAGAGGCACCCAAGGCGATTCAAGGGCGAGCCGTGCAAGCCGGTATGCGCAAGGGTGGCAACGTCATCCGCGACGACGCCCGGCGCCGGGCTCCGAGAGCATCGGGGTTCATGGCCTCGCAGATCGTCACCCGTCGGGCCAACACCAAAAGCCGGCAGCGCGCAGGTGTAGGCCAAGGCGGCGAGTACTTCACGGTTGGGGTTAAGACCGGTCGCCGCCGCAAGTACGCCAACACCAAGCGCAACCGGCGCCGTGGCCGCGTCGGGAAGGTCTATGAGGAGGCGGGCTGGGCCTATTACTGGCGTTTCAAGGAATTCGGCACCAGGAAGATGAGAGCCGAGCCGTTCCTCACGCCGGCAGGCGAGGCCAAGGGGCCGGAGGCGGCGCAGGTGATCATCAATGAAACCTGGGCGGCGCTGGACAAGCAGCTGAAGAAGGATGGCTGGCGATGATGGTTCCCCTGATCCAGTCCCTGCTGCAGGGTGATGCAGCGGTTCGGCACATGCTGGGCGACCCGATCCGATTGTGGCCGGGAACCGCGCCACAGGATGCAGCACTCCCCTACGCGACTTGGGAGGTGGTCGGCGGCTCGCCCACTGCGATGCTGTCCGAGGCGCCGCCGGCCGACGGCTGGCGAGTCCGATTGACCGTGTGGGGCGAAGCCCTGACGCAGGCCAACGGCGCGGCCGTCGCCATCCGCGACGCAATCGAGCGCGTGGGCAGCATCGAGTCCTACAACCCGACGCCTGACAGCGACGGCACGGACGCCTTTGGCATCTCCTTCGACGCCAGGCTCCTGCAACTGCGCTGAACCACACAACGGCAAACCACTGGCCCCGTAAGGGGCCTTTTTCATGCCCGGCGACGGGCGCAACACAAAGGAAACCCCTATGGGACAGGTAATCAAGTCGAAGCACTCCCAGCTGTTCGTCGCCATCGGCGCGGCCGAGGTCATCAAGGTGACCCGCCTGCGTTCGGTCGGCTTCCCCGATGGCCAGGCATCGGAGATCGATATCTCCGACTACGACGACGACTGGGACCAGTTCGTCGCTGGTCGCAAGCAGACCGGCAGCACCAGCATTGAGATCATCTACGACAGCGTCGACCACGAGAAGCTGGAAGAACTGCACGAGACCGGCGCCGTCGTGAACTGGCTGGTGACCGCGCCGAAGTCGGAAACCGAAGGAGTGGCGAAGCCGGCCGCAATCGCCGGGAAGATCACCCCGCCCACTGACGTGCTGTCCAAGCAGTTCGACGGCTTCGTGCAGAACTTCGCGGTGACCAGCCAGGACAACGACGTCTGGAAGGCGACGATCACCATCCGCGGCTCCGGCGCCGTCACCACGCACCGCCCGACGCCGTAAGGCTGCGGCAACGGCGTACACCCAGGTCCGCTTCGGCGGGCCATCTCTCTGACGGGGCGCGCGGATCCTCCGCGGGTTAGCCGTGCGCGGCCCGCGCGCCCTGTCGCCATTCGAGGAAACGGCCAATGAGCAAGACCAATGACACCCCCCAAACCCAGCCGCAGCAGCCCCTGAGCGTCCTGCAGTCGTTCACCAACCTGGGCATGTTCGCGTCCAAGGACGTGCACGCCGACACGATCACCCTGCCCAACGGAGCCAAGGCGCAGTTCCATGTCCGCGAGCTGCCGGATGCGGAGTTCCGCAAGCTGTGGGGCGAAGGTGACCGCGCCAAGCTGATCGCAGCGACCATCTGCGACGAGGACGGCAAGCCCGTCATGAACGTGGAGCAGGCCGCGCAGCTCAAGCCGCTGGTTGCCGCTGAGCTGCAGCGTGTGGCCATGAAGCACTCCGGCTTCGGCGAGGATGCTGCCCAGGCACAGGCCGACGCGGGAAACGGCTAAGGCAGCGCGGCGAGGACTGGTTCTGGAAGGTCCTCGCCGGTCACCTGCACCGGACGGTGTCGGACCTGCGGGCCACCATGTCGCGCCGCGAGTTCCTGGAATGGTGGGAGTTCCACAAGCGGAACCCCATCGACCCTGTGAGCCTGTACATCAAGCCCGCTGCCTTCGCCGCGTATATAACCGCCTCGCACAGCCAGGGCGGGACAAAGCGCTCCTTTCAGCACTACCTCGACGCTCTCGTGCCACGGTCCGATGAGGACGAGGCGCAGGACTGGTTCGATGGACTGGGATGACCATGACCGACACTTTCGGGCGGTTCGCCGCCACGCCCATTGGCCCGTTACTCGCTGCGCGAGATGGCGGGCTTACCCTGGCCACCACCGGCGCCACCACGCTGGCCAGCCACGCGCGCTCCGACTTCGGCCTTGATGCCGGCACGGTGGGCGTGGAGTTTGCCGTGTGGGGCGATGACGCCGTTGCAGCCCTCGTAGGCTTCGCCACCGGCCCCGCAGCGCTGAACAAGGCGCTGGGTGCGGACCTCGCCAGCATCGGCTGGGATCTCGCGGCCGGGCGCCTGCTGCAGGCGGGCGGTGCGATCGCCACTGGCCTGCCGACAGCGACCCACGGCGACATTGTCGGGCTGCAGGTGGTGTTCTCGACCCCTCGCCAGCTGCGGCTATACCTCAACGGCGCGCAGATCCTGGTGCGCGAGCTGCAGCTGTCCGGGCCGCTGTTCTTCGCCGCGTCGCTTGCCGCCACCAAGGCCGGTGGGCTGTGCCTTGCGGTCAACGCAGGGCAGTGGGGGCCGCGAAGCGACGCGGCTGCAGCCGGTTGGCGGCTCCCCAGCTCAACCGCTAGCCCCACGCGCTTGGCCGACGTGGACTGGCTGTCTGCGCCCGGCGATAGCCCGGCGAACGTTCGCTACGAGGGATTGGTGGCCGAGGGCGTCAACCTGATCCAGGAGCTGGCGTTCTGGCCGTGGGGCGGTGACCCGGTATCCCAGGCCGCGGCCGCCGAGTGCGTCTTGGTCGATGCGGAAGGATTGCTGGACGGAATGGCTGGCACTGGTGCCTCAGGCAGTTCGGTGCAGATCCTGCTAGCACCTGAGAGCTGCATGCGGGCTGACGCCGTCCCAGCTTTCCGTTGCGCGATCGAACAGATCGAGATCAACGACGACGGCACCAAGACGCTGCACCTGCGCGATGCGCACGACTATCTGGACGAGACGCTCAACCGGGGCGTTTTCTTGCCGAACATCGCGTCCCTGGCATGGAAGCCGCAGCCCGTGGTAATCGGGGCAGTGGCGAGCATTCCGGCGATGGGGGCCAACTCCGACGCTACCTCAATGTTCGTGGCCGACGGACGGGTCTACGTCGACGCCGTGATGGACCGCGGCGACCTGATGGAGGTCGGCACCTACAGCGAGGCGCCGGACGGGCAACAGGTGTTGCTGAAGTCACCACCGGTGACGCCTGTGGTCGTGGATGCTTCCAGTGTTGGCGCTGGCATGATGCCCGCCAGTCTGGAGCAGGCAGTAGGAGACGTGATGGCGCGGCTGGGCCGCGAGGCGTGGTCGGCCAGCGACTGTGTGGCGATCGATCAGGCCACGGGCTACATGGGTATCGGATACTACGCGGGCTCGGCGATCACCGGTCGCGCAGTATTGAATGCCCTGCTGCCCAGCTACGGCGCCGGGTGCTATCAGGATCCGGCCGGAGTGCTGCGCTTCGTTCGCGTGATCGCGCCCGAAACCCACGCAGGGCCGTTCGCCTTTGATCTGTCTGAGGCAGACGATCTGGCGGCTGACCTGGTCATGGTGCCCGATGATGCTCCGAACCTGACCCGGCGTATGGCCTACCGCCCGAACGCCCAGGCGCTGGCCGCATCGGATCTCGTCACCGACGTGGTCGACGTTCCGCAGGCGCGCCGCGATGAGCTGACTGGCCTCTACCGTGGGCAGGTGTATGGGGCTGGCCCGCTGCATGCCCACTACCAGCGGGCGGAAGCTGCTGATCCTGTCATCTCGCTGTTCTGGCATGCGGCCGACGCGCAACAGGAGATTGATCGCGTCCTCGGCCTGTACCGGGTGCCGCGCCACTTCTACCAACTGGCGGTGCGCGGTGATCAGGATTTGGCGCCGCTGCCAGGTCAGATCGGCAGGCTCACGTACAGCCGGTATGGGCTGGAAGACGGCAAGCCGGTGCTGGTGCGCCGAGTAGAGCGCAACCCTGCCACGGGGGACGTGGTGCTGACAGTGTGGGGATGATGACGTGTTGATTGGATATGGCATGCCGGCTGTCACGACGGTGACCCTCACCGGTGGCACGTGGCTCAGTGCGGACCAGGGCTCGGCGCTGTTCGATGGAAAGCCTGGCAGGGCGTCTCGGATCCGCCGCACCAGTTCGATGGCGATCACGATCACCCTGGCCGAAGCTGTTGTGCCGGGGATCATCGCGATTCTCGGCCTCAACATTCCGCCCGGCGTCCAGGTGAGCGCCGCCGGCGCGAGCGCCACCACCGTGCGACTGCCAGACGGCAGTGTCTGCGCCTGGCTCTTCCCGAAGGCCAGCGCCTTGGTATCAACGGTGTCCGTCGAGATCGACACAACTGCCACGAACGTCGACGTGGGCGAAATTGCGATCTTCCGGGCAGTCGAGGTGGGTATCAGCGACGGTTGGGCGGTGGCCACAATCGACACCAGCGCGCACACCCGCACCAAGGGCGGCCAGGTCAACACGGTTCCTGGAACCCTGTACCGCCGGCTGACGTGCACCCTGTCGGGTCGGGCCACTGCTGCAGTGCGCGGCGGTGGACTTGGCGGGTCCGATTGGGAGACGGTGGCGGCAGCGATCGCGGGACGCAGGCGCTCCTGCGTTGTGCCGCAGTACCGGGACATGGTCAGCAAGGCGTTCGACCCGCGGCTGGCGGCGCGCTCGGCGCTCTACGGCTATCCGAAACAGCTGCCGTCGGCGGAGAACATCAGCCGGCAGTACTTCTCAGGGTATATGGAGTTTGAAGAAATCCCAGCCTAGGCCGCTATCGCTTCTAGTCGGAAGATGGAATTCTTTTATGGACAAACACGATGTCAAGTTTGCTGAAGATTTGAAGAAGTCGGCGAAGTTGTGGTTGTTCTGGGCTGCGGTCAGTTTTTCTCTACTATTACTCTTTCAGCAAACCATCCCTGGGGTTACGGCCTCTGCCTCTGAACTGTTGCGATCTGGGATAATCGGCCTCTCATCTGCCTCGGTTGTAGTCCTTTGCGGAATACTAGTTGTAATGGGCTGCTTGATCAGAGTGATGCTTGGTCTCATACCCCCAGCAGGGCGATTCTTTCAGAATGGATTGGACATTTTCATTGAATCCGAGTCCGGTCTCGCCGCTGCATGTTTTGGCGTCTATGTCGGATCTTCAGTATTCATGAATTCCTCGATGGGAGGAATTGCGGAGGCGGCCGCGACGCTTCTTTTTACAGTTTGCTTGCTGGTCGTCAAAGGAGTGATGAGGGTTCTGTACGACGCGGACTTCGAATATCCAGTTCTAGTCCAGACAGTCTTATCGCTAGGCAGCGCATTTGCCCTGTTCTCACTCGTTCTGGATGTGCTGCCGCTTCTCGATGTGCTATTGCCCTAGACCATCCAAGTAGTACCAATAAGCCCCGCTATATGCGGGGCTTTTTCGTAATGGACCCCCTATGTCTCTATACACTCTTACCGTTGATCTTCTGCTTAAGACGGGATCGTTTGAGCGCGATGGCGGCAAGGCTGCGCGCCATTTTGATCAGCGAATGCAGAGCATGCAGGGATCCGCGCGGCGCGCCGGTACGGCGATCGGCCTGGCAATCTCCGCTGGCGTGACGGCCGGTGGTGCCGCCATGGTTCAGTGGACGCGTCAGGTCGCCGATCTTGGCGTGGAGTACGACAAGCTTGGCAAGCTTTCGGGGACGACCTCGGAGCAGTTTCAGCGCATGGCGGCAGGCGCAAACACTGTTGGCATGAGCCACGAGAAGCTGGCGGATATCTTCAAAGACGTTCAGGACAAGATTGGCGACTACGTCCAAACCGGGGGCGGAGCCCTTGCAGATTTCTTCGACAATATCGCCAAGCGAACCGGTGTAACCGCCGAACAAATGCGCAAGCTGTCGGGGCCTGATGCGTTAGGGCTCTACTTCAAGAGTCTTGAACGGGCGAACCTGTCGCAGACGGAATTGACCTTCTACATGGAGGCTATTGCCAGCGACGCATCGGCGCTTATCCCGCTGTTGCGCAACAACAGCGCTGGGTTCCAGCAGTGGGGCAATGCAGCGCAAGCGGCAGGGGCCATCATTGATGGAAAGACCAACAAGGCGACCGAACGCCTCCGCAAGGTCACACTTGAAGCCGATCTGGCGTTCAAGGGGCTAAAGGTAAGCGTGGCGGAGGAGATCATTCCGGCACTATCGGATTTCTCTGAACTCCTGAACGACCCTGATTTTCGGCAAGGGTTCGGTGTAATTGTCCAAGGCTTGGCCACAGTAACGACCAAGGCCGCCGAAGCTGCGTCGATGATTGGAAATCTCTCATCGCTAATAGCGCAAGGATTTAAGTCTGTTCCAGATAAAAGCTATGCCGGTCTGATCCAGGAGCGCATGCGGATCGAGGAGCAGATCGCCGGCGCAAAGGACGTTGCGGCCAGAGCCCGAGCGGGGAACGCATCATGGTGGGAAGGAGGGCTGTTCCAGAACACCAACAGCGAAGCTAACGCGAAGTCATGGGACAAGTACGTCCGTGACCGAGAGGCGGATCTTGAACGTGTGGACGCTGCCCTAAAGCGACGCCGCATGAAGGACCTGGCTGACAGCGTCGTTGTAATTGACAACGGGCAGACACTGCCGGAATCCGCGCTCAAGCCGGATTCCGTGGGCTATCGGCTGACTGGGAACATTGGCAAGGCGGAGCGTGAAAGGGCGGATCGTGACGCCAAACAGCGGGCAGAGGAGATCGCCCGATACCATCGCCAGGCACAGGAGGCTGCTGGGGCTATCGAGGGCCCATTGGCTGAGGCGATGGGTAAGCACCTCGGCAACATGTCCGAGTACAACAGCCTGCTTGTCAAGGGGAACATCGCCCAAGCCGACGCCAATGTGCTGATGGCTCAGAGCGCGCTTGAGTACTCCAAGGTAGCGGCTGAAGTGGAGAAGGCTCTGGCCGGCCCCGAGACACTCCTTGCGACTATGGATGCCGAGGTTGCCATGCTCGGCAAGGTGGGCCGTGCGCGCGAGCTTTCGCGGCGCGAGATGATGAACGAACGGGACATGCGGCAGGAGCTGCAGAAGGCGGTGGACGCCGCTGGCAGCAAGGAAGCGCTGGCGCTGTCCAAGGGGGCAGCGAGCTACGAGCAGTACGAGCAGGCCATGCTGGGCGCCGCCCGAGCATCGGCCGATCTGTCGCTGCGCGTGGAGGAGGCCGCGGCCAACGTTGAGGCGTGGGCCGGCGTGGTCGTTAACGGCGTGAGCGATGCCGCAGACGCCATGGCCGACTTCGTTGCCGGCGGCATGCGGGACTTCGACAACCTGTGGGATGAACTGAAGGACGCGGCCAAGCGGGGCCTGCGCGATCTGGCTCGGGAGTTCCTGCAGCAGAAGCTGGTGATCCCGATCCAGACGCAGATCCTCAACGGGATGAGCGGGCAGGGCGGTGGCCTGAACCTGCAGAGCCTGATGGGGTTGTTCGGCGGCAACGGCTCTGCGGCCGGTGGCCAGAGCGTGAGTACGGTGGCCGGGCTGCTTTCCAAGGGCCAGGGCCTGTTCGGCTTCGGCCGCTCGGCAGGTGCCGCAGCGGGCACCCTGACTGGCTTCGGCGACGTGACCAGCATGGCCGGGATGACAGGTTCCAGCTTCTCGGGGCTGATTGGCGGCGGGAGCGCCGGCGCTGGTGCCGGTGCCGGAGTTGGTGCGGCCGGCTCGGCGGCTGCGGCGGTGCCAATCATTGGTTGGATTGTCGCCGGCATGATGAAGAACGCCCAGCTGTTTGACCAGGGCTGGAACATCGCCAACGGGGAGAGCTGGGCCGGCAAGATCGCCACCGCCGGCGCTGTGGGCTTGGCCGACAAGGGTTTCAGTGCCCTTGGCTTCAACGACAAGGTCGCGTCGATCCTGTCCGGCTCCAGCATCCACGCCAAGCTGTTCGGTCGACAGTCGCCCAAGGTCACAGGCCAAGGCATCACCGGCAGCTACGGCTTCGGCGGGTTCGATGGCCAGAGCTATGCGGATATCAAGGCCAAGGGCGGCCTGTTCCGCAGCGACAAGAAGTGGACGCAGTTCGGCGCGCTGGATCCTGGCATCGATCGCACGTTCGATATGGCCGCGCGCCAGGTGCGTGGTGCTGCCACCGATCTGGCCAAGCAGTTGGGTGTGGACCTTACCCAGAAGCTCGGCAGCGTGAAGGTTGACCTGGGCAAGCTCCAGTTGTCGGCCGATTCCACCGAGGCCAAGGCGCAGCTGGAGGCTTACCTCAGCGACATGACCAATCGGTTGTATACCGAGGCGGTCAAGGCGGCGGGGTTCGGTGGCCAGCTCGACGGGTACTTCGAGTCGGCGGACGTATTCACCGCGCTCAGTGCGTCGATCGCGCTAGCCGTGGGCAATGCCGATGAGCTGGGCCGAGCGCTCAACGGGCTGGAGGTCGAGAGGGTCAACAAGGCGGTCGACTACTTCCAGGACCTGGCCAGCGTCGCCGGCACAGACCTGGCCACCCAGGTCGAGAAGGTGACCGGGCTGCTCGGCAACTACGCCAGCCTCATGGCCGACGTGAGCACCCAGCTGATGACGGCCAACCTGACGCAGTACCAGTCGCAGGCGCTGTCGATCGAGCGCACGTATCGCCAGCAGGTGAAGTCGGCCAACGACTACGCCAAGGCGCTCGGCTTGTCGGGCGCTCGGGCGGAGGACCTAGCCAAGATCGAGGCGCTTCGTGCCACAAACATGGGCAAGCTGCAGGCGCAGATCGACAAGGACAAGAAGGCCACGCAGTACGGCCTGTCGATCAGCGATCTTTCGCCGCTGACGGACCAGGAGAAGCTGGGCGAGGCGATGAAGGAGCTGGAGCGGGCGGTGTCCGGTGGCGACACCAGCGCCGCGCAGGCGGCCGCTCAGGCCGCACTGGGCTTTGGTCGGAACCTGTACGCCAGCGGGCAGGACTACAACAGCCTGTATGGCCGGGTCACCGGCCTCATCGACGGCATGAAGGTCGGCGACCTGAACACCGACGACGGCACCAGCATGGGCGCGCTGGCCGACGCCATCGAGGCGTTGCCGGACAACTTCAGCCGGGCCGTGTTCGACCTGGTCGTGAACAACGACGCTCAGACGCAGACCACCGCCGCCATACAGCAGAGCAACGCTCTGCTCGCCGAACAGAACCAGCTGCTCCGGCAACTCGTGTCCACCACTACCCAGGGCGTACGCAACGCCAGCAGTTCAGCGCTGCGCGAAGCACTCAACGCGAGGTAATCAGCAATGCAAGCAAGGAAACTCACGCTGGTGGAAATCGGCGTGGGCGGGCTGCCGTCCGCGTCTCCGGTGGCGCCGCGCTTTTCCACGTGGTTCCCGGTGCCCTTCAAGGCGCCGGACGTGCCGCCGGCAAATGGGGTCAATCCTACGCCGGTGGCCGACGGCGTCGTGCTCGAATGGGACGCCGTCGATCTGGAGGGCGTGATCTACGTCATATCGCGCAGCGAGAGCCAGGACGGCCCTTGGACGGAGATCCACCGCACCACCGAGACGCGGTACGTCTATAGCGACGGCAGCGGCAAGACCTGGTGGTTCCAGATCACCCCGACCATGCGCGGCAAGACAGGCACGGGAACCGTGGTTGGCGTTGTTCCGCCCACCACCTCCAAGCACCTGGCTGAGCAGCAGGCGAAGCTGGCGGCGGAGATCAGTGCCCGCATCCAAGCGATCGCAGACGAGGCAGCGGCACGGGCCGCAGGGCTGGCACAGGCGGCGCAGGACCTGGTCGCCGAGGCGCTGCTGCGGCAGCAGGGCGTGACCGAAGCCATGCAGGCGATCAGCGCCGAGGCCCAGGCACGGATCGATGCGCTGCTGAACGAGAAGATGGCGCGCGAGGCGGCGATCACCCGCGAGGAACAGCTGCGGCAGAGCGCGGACGAATCGCTGGCGCGCGCGGTGTCGGAGGTCGCGGCCGGCAGCGGGACGCAGTTCGACAGCATCAAGCTCTGGCCGTTCAATCAGACCATTGAAGGGTGGACGGGCAACGGCGCGCCGACGCTCGTGGACGGCTGGCTGCGGCCCGCCAACCATGCCACCGCACCGTGGGTTCAGTCGCCTGTGGCGCTGGCCGTGGACGGCAGCGCCTATCGCTTTGTGAAGCTGCGTCTAAAGCGCGTGGGCTCGCCGACATGGAAAGGCCTCCTGCAATGGATCACCACCGTTGATCAGGATTGGAACGCGGCGAAGAGCGCCAGTGCACGAGAGCCTGTATGGGACGGTGATGGCGTGGCCACGATCGACGTGCAGGACGTTGCCTGGTGGCCGGCAACCATCGACGCAATCCGCCTTCAAGTCGGGGATGCTCAGACCGTCGCGGACTACTACCTTATCGACTACGTTGCGGTGGGACGTCCGCAACCCGGCGCGTCGGTCGCCCTGGTGCAGGAGGAGACCCTAGCTCGAATCGCCGCGGACTCAGTCGAGGCGCTCCAGCGATCATCGCTTGCCGTGCAAATGCGAGGTGATTACGAAGGAAGCGATGTGGCTGGCGTGCGCTCGGGCCTGGTGGCCAGTGAGCGTGAAGCACGAATCAGCGGCGATGGGGTCAATGCCCAGGCAATTCAGCTTATCAACGCTCGTATGCCGGATGGAAACGGCAAGACAGCAAGCGAGGCGAGCGTCCAGCAACTGGCACAAGCCAACGCGGCCGAGCACGCTGCGATGGGCCAACAGATCGATCAGATCGGTGTGAGCCTCGGTGAGAAGGCGGACAGTACGGTTGTGGCTCAGCTTAGGTCTGAGGTGAACACGATCGACGGGCAGGTTCGGGCGAACTCGCAGAGCCTCACCAGCCTTACCGATCGGGTGTCCTTTGCGGAGGGCGGCGTTTCCGCCAATTCGTCAGCCATCAGCGGGCTTGCATCCACGGTGAGCCAGCAGGGCGAGACTGTCTCTGCGCACACAGAGCAACTCACTCAGATCGGCGGAAAAGTCACGGATCTGGAAGGCAAGGAGCTTGCCAACTCCTCGGCTATCAGTGGGCTCACCACTAAGGTTACGCAGCAAAGTGGGCGACTCGACAGTCAGGCTGAGCAGCTCACGCAGTTGTCGTCGCGTGTTGGCGATGTGGATGGCAAGGCCAACGCCAACGCATCGGCGATTGGCGGGTTGACCACACGCGTCACGCAGACGGAACAGGGTCTCGCCGCGCAGGTGACGCAGACAGGCCGGCTTGAGGCAAGGCTGGAATCGTCCAACCCGAACCTGCTCCAGAACCCGAAGTGGTCGGACGGTCTGACGAATTGGGCAGGTACTGATGGGATTATTGTTAGCTACACCGATTGGAGCGGTACATTTCTGCAACTCCTCGCTCGCCCTGGTGACTACCGCTACCTGTTCCAAGCAGTCCCCTTCGGTGGAGCTTCCTACACTCCATTCACCGGAAGCGTAGACATGTACCGAAACAACGTTCGCGGTGCAGTGTTTGCGCAGATGGAGTTCTTCGACGCTGCCAATAACCGCATCGGAACGACTCCCCGTGCAGACGCAACCCATACTCCGGGCACCTGGAAGCGCTACGAGTTCACTGGCGAAACTCCCCCAGGTTGCGCCAAGGTGCAGATCGTAGTCTATAGCTACGACACCGACTCCAACGCGTCATTCCGTCGTGCCAAGTTGGAGACGGGTCGATACGCTACTACGTTCGACGAAGGCCGTAACGTAGATGCACTTGCTAGCGGCTTCAGCACCCTAAACGCGACCGCTACGCGCCATGATGGTCAGATCACGGCCAACGCCAGCGCGGTGCAGGGTGTGCAGGCACAGCTTGGTGGCAAAGCCGATTCGGCGGTTGTAGTGACGATGGACGCCACCATGAATTCGCTGGGTGCGTCTGGCAATCTACTGCCTAATTCCACCTTCCCAATGTGGAATCGCAACGGTTGGGGCTGGTGGGGTAACGCGGGTGACTGGTTCAACGAGCTTGGGAATCCGACCGGCGGCAACGCCTGGAACCAGTCGGGTGTCACTGGTTTGGGTTCGGTAGCCAAGGGCGGCACGGCAGTTGGTGAAATTCGAGTGTTCGGTATGGATACCGACGTTGCAATCGAACCCGGCAGAACCTACGCCATTTCGGCATACATGCAGCTTCACCGCTGCGACTCGCAGCTCGCATTGTTCTTCTATGATTCTGCGGGCAACCAGTTGGCATCGCCGTCTGGCACCTGGGTGCCGTCGAATTGGGGTAACTCCGCCACCAGTGGCCTTACTAGCCTCCCGCGCCCCTTCGTGATCTCCAAGGCCCCGCCGGGCGCCCGTCGTGCGCGCATGGCGGTCTACATCCGCGCAGCGGCAGGTGCAGATACGTCTGCTCCCTACTTCTGGATGTTCCGTCCGATGTTCAGTCAGGTCCTTGACGGAGCAACCACCGCGCCAGCGTGGGCAGCAGGGGGCCAGGAGGCATCCGCACAGTGGGGAGTGAACGTGCGTGCTGACAAGAAGATCGCTGGCGTGCAGCTATCCGCTACGGGTGAGATATCTGCCTTCGACGTGCTGTCTGACATGTTCCGTGTGTCATCTCCAAGCGCCGGTATGCGCACTGAATTCAGCGACGGAAACTGGCGTGTTTACGACCAGAACGGGCGTCTGCGTATGCGATGGGGTGTTGTGCCGTGATCAACCAAGAAGGGCTGGGAACCCGGCCCTCCGCAACCGACAGGAGGCGGCATGCAGATTGTGATGGAAGTGAACGATGAGAACGGCAATCGGCTATGGGACCTCGCCAGCCGGTTGGGCCTGCTGTGCGGTGTGGCGTGGTCGGATGCTACGCCTGGCAATGGCTTTGCTGCCAATCTGCCGCCTGGGGAGTTCTTCTATATCCCCATCATTCCCTCCGACTCGCTTGGCTACGTTCCCGTGGTTGGTTACGCGAATGGCCGGGTGTATTGGGCGTTGAACAAGAATGGCAGCGGTCAGTTCGTCGGCACTATCAAGCCGGTCAAGTTCTACTACGGAGTGCGATGATGGCAAAGGCAGCGGTGGAGATTCTGAGCGACGCTGGGACCATGCTGATTAGCGAGGACACCCCGTCGCTCGTACTGAAGCAGAAAATACGCATCGACGTGTTCCCGGTGATGTACCCCGGTAACAACCCGGGAGGCAACTGGAAGTATGCGGAGATGGTGATCAATGCCGAGGCTCCGATGGTTGCATTCATCGGCGACCCCTACCCATTCTTCCCGCAGCTTCAGGAGATCGGCGCAAACCAGTTCAGGCTGACGCTGTGGACGAACACGCCCGCGCGCCTACAGGGCTGGGCCTACGTGTTCGATCGCCCCGCCAACGAGGATGCGCAGTATCTGGCATTGTGGGATGCGAACGGCCGTCTGACGTATGCGCTGGGCGCAAAGCCCATGCGGATCATCGGTGTGGGCGGCGTCTTTCCCAATGGTGGTATGGAAGAGGACAGGTTCCCTGACTTCACCGGCAAGACGGTCGCCGGGGTGATCTGCGCGCCGGCGACCAGCACGTTCCAGAACAGCTTCACCGTGATGGGGATCGGCAACGGGCAGGGCGTTAGCGGGAAGCACGGCCTGTTCGGTAACGCCATCACCATTCCGAAGATCGGAACAGGCGGCTCGCCAAACCAGGCCGTGGTCGGGATCGTGATGGCCGTGGATGTGACGAACTACTGACCGGTTGCACTGGACCGAGATGCCCCTGGGGTTCGGTTGAAGCGCGCCTATGCGACCTGCTGCAGCAGGTCTTCGACGTTGTTCCGCGGCGTGTTCACCGCGCGGCCGACCCGGCAGGCCAGCTACTGCTGGTGGCTTGCTGCGCCTCCCGTTCATTATTTTCGTGTCGTATCGCAGTGTAGTAACGAGACAGCGCGCACCATCGTCTTGCGGTGAATTCATCGCGATGGAGTGACTTATGTATGAACGACGTCGAGGGCTACAGGTACGCATCCAGCACCAACTTGAAGGGCTGCGAGCGATATGGATACGGGTCAAGTATCGGAGTGAAAGGCTTCAAGCGATACGGGTACATGCTCGACGCAGAAGTGATCGTTCCATTGAGGCTGCTTTCCTGCGAGCAGCGAATCCAGCTCAAGATGTTCAGTGAGAGCCGTACGCGAATCTAGTAGAGCATGTTTGGAATGCTGAAGTCTTGCGAGGGTAAGTGAGAACGACTGTGAAGCTGGAATGGATGGCGTATAGATGCGCCGTCCATCTTCGTTCCATTTGTCTGCAGGTGGTTGGGTGTGTGGCTCTCTAGATGGTCGTGCAGCGCGACTGCTTGAGAGGTTGGTTGTCAGAAAAATAGGGGGCATCAGGAGAGGAGATGGTCCCAGCATCGAGACCCAAGGCGTCTTGCAGCGGCCTCATTGCCTGTACGGCCAGAACGCATCTCTAGCCTTCGAATCAAGTCGTCAGCCCAAGCTTCGCGGCTTCCGTGGGGATCTCTTGTGTAGATATCACATGCGATCTTGATGATCGGTTGGATATCTAGTCCGAAGCTGGCCCCTGGGAATTCGCCAGTCCCGAACTTGGCGCGCCAGTGGACAATTTCTCGTTCCACGTCAACATAATTTTTATCCCTGCTCATGACACTTTCCTCGAATGTACCGAGGTGACTGTACGCCTGTTGGTCGAATGGGCTCATTCATGTGCCCGGTTCAGTCTTCTCTTGCAAAGCGACCTGCAGCTAACAGGGGGGCGTGCATGCTTCTTATGCGGTGAGTCCACCGCGATGGAGCAATGTTATGAATGACTTCAAGCGTGATGCATCCAATACCAACAAGCCGGCTGTGGCGGAGCCGGATGCAGGGAAGCAGAAGCAACAGCAACAGGAGCAGGAACGCCAGGACAAGGAGTCCAAAGAGCGCAACGCCAATGAAGGCGGGGCTCATAAGTCGAATAAGTAAGATCGACTGCGAGTAGTTGAGAGAGGGTGGCGCAGGCTTGCGCTGCCCCTTTTCTGTGGAAGGAGCGGTGATCCGTGGATAGGTTGAGAGATAGGAGCACGGATGCAGAGGCTTTGATGGTGCGGATTGCCTATCAGCTCCGTAGCCCGTCAGAGACTACTTTGCTGCCGTGTAAGAGGTGCCGGAGGCCAAGTCCTGGCGGCTATCTGTGTGCCAATTGTCTTTGTGATGACCTTGCAATTTTGATTGAAAATCGTGGTGCAGCGGGGAGATGGCTTTCTTCAATCAAAATCGCCCTCCAAGACGAAGAAACGGTCCTTCGCTACGCGAGGCAAGCTTCATCCAAGCAGCAGGAATCTTCCGACTGAACGGACATTCGCCTAGCATTGCTCATCGTTTTTCGAAACGATTTCAACGGCAATGCAGCTCTGGCTCTGCTTAGTCTACGCTTGGTGCTGAACGACCATTGCCCAGAAAGTGCTCACACTCCACCAAACGGGCGTTGCTGACCATCTGCCTGGCCCCGCACTTTCCGCAAGTGAGCACAGTGCCACCAGGCAACGCTTCCAGTTCGGCTCTTGTAGAGCTAGTAATCGTACTGCAGCGGGCGCAACGTACCGCTAAGCTCGAGACGTAGGCGATTCTTCCCTGTTCATCGAGCACCGACTCAACATCAACTACGTAGAACAGTCCTGTATCAGGCATTGCCGCAACCTCGAAAGTAGCTAACATGCTGCGCGGTCTACCGCATGGGCGAAGTGAGGACTTTCCCTGTTCACCGTGAGATCGCCATGAACGATTCATCACAAAGCGTTGATTCCTCACTCTCTCGTTTGGCAACGGCTGCTACGGTTGCTTCTCATATAGGAGTGGCGCCATGCCCATCAGGGCTGTTGTATATGTGAGCGGTGCAGGCGAGGAAATCGCCGGCGACAAGCTGGGCCTGTCCAATGGAAAGCTGGATCAGATTGTGGACGACGCGACCCGGTTCAATCGTAATGCTGGGGTTACGGGGGTGCTCCTCTTCGATGGCGAACGTTTCCTCCAGTACATGGAGGGGCCAGAGGATGGGCTATCGGTAGCCTATTCGCGTGTGTTGGGCGCGAGTAGCCACAACGGTATCGTGGAACTGCAGCGGTGCAGGGTTGTGCAACGCCGCCTCCCGTTCTGGCCGATGAAGTGGCTTCCAGTCGAACCAGACGAATTGCGGCGCGTGGCCCGTGCAGATTGGACTAGATTCAATCAGCGCGGCAACGCGGACGACGTAAACGCTACCGCAATGGATCTCCTGGTAGCGTTCGTGACGCCGTTCGCCGTAGCAGCCTAAGGAGGCGTGTTTCCTGCGCCTATTTGCTCCGTAAGAACCGTGAGCGATTGTTGAAAGGCGGCAGCGAATAGGTCGCCTCCATCCTCTCTGTGCTTTGCCGCGATGCTCGGCAGCAGTCGCAGCCAGTTCTCGGTCAGCCGCTCAGGCTCGGGGTGGGTCAGCACAGAGACCCGAAGCGCGTACTCCATGGCTTTTAGGTAGCCGCGGTGCATCTCGAGTCCGGCCTCGCAGGCTTGGAGGCGATCAAGGATTTCCGTGATTTCGGTCGTCATGGTGGTCTCGACAGGCAGGGGCGGGGAAGGCGATATTCTGCGGACGCCTAGAAGAGCCCGCTATGAGCATCCTCAATGTTCTGCTGCGCCCTGACCAGATCCTTGTTGCGGTTGATACCCTTGCTGAGGACGCCCGAACCGGAGTCCATTCGTCCGGCGCGAAGGTGCTCCTGATCCCGCAGCACAACTTGGTGTTGGCGGCACGCGGGTCCACACAGTTCTTTCTTCGCATCTACGAGCTCGCCCTCCAAGCAAGCTTCCGGGCTGACTTCACGATAGAGCAGCTATCTGCCGAGCTGGGGCTGGTTGTGGACCGGCTATGGCCGGACTATGAAAAGGGAGCGGCCGAGGCCGGCCTGCCTCTCGACCAACTCGGGACCGAGTTGGTGTTGGGAGGCTGGTCGCCTAAGAGTGCGCGGATGATGGCAATTGCCTATGCCAAGAGCGACAGTTCCCGGCCATCGGTTGTGCATCCTTTGGATGGAGGATTGGCCTCTCCTGGGGAGCCATTGGTTGGCAGGCCGGATAGCTTTGCTCCAGCGGATGTCCTCGCGGCCGGCAGGATCCAAGCGACCTGGCTCAACAAGCAGGCAGGTAGGCAGGTGGCGGGTGGTCGACTTTTGGCCGTCGTGCTCCGTGAAGGGCAGGCGGTAATTCAGGACCTAGGGGCGATTTAGGTCGTCCGGCTCCACCCCTGCTAGCGCCAAGACTCTGTCCTGCCTCATCTGCTCGGCCCAGAGAATCCAAGCTTGGTCGCCGGTCAGTATTCCCGTCACCCCGCAGCCTGGACAGGTGAGCTCTACACCCCCCTCTACATCAGCAAGCCCATACCCTCGCGACCGTCGCGATTCGTCCCCACATGCGCCGCACTTAACGTGCAGAGTCTCGACTCGCTCGATCATTCCGTTGATGCGCAGCAGAGGGCGGATCCGAAGGACCCGGAAAGCAGTTGAGGGTGTCATGTGTCGTGCCTGTAAGGGGCTAGACACGGGGGCGAAGAATTTCGCGCCTGAGAGGAGCCTGATGCGTCAACCATACAGCATGAACAGTTAAGAAATTGGATTTGACAGATTGTTTATGCCAGATCCCTCGCCGGCCTCGCAAGCGTAGGCACCCTGAGGTGCCTACGGCCCGCGCTGGGTCACTTCGGCATCAAGACGGTGTCGATCACATGGATGACGCCATTCGATTGGCCAACGTCGGCGATGCTGATCCCAGCCTTGCCTCCCTTGGCGTCGACCACCCAGAGCTTCCCATCACGAAGCGCTACGGTGAGCGACTCGCCCTGAACCGTCTTCAGGGTGGCCTTTCCGCCATGCTTCTTGGCGTCCGCCATAAGCTGGGCGGAGCTGTAGTTGCCAGGAACCACATGGTAGGTCAGGATCTTCGTCAGCTGAGCCTTGTTCTCAGGCTTTACCAGCGTATCCACAGTGCCTGCCGGTAGCTTGTTGAAGGCCGCGTTGGTGGGGGCGAAAACGGTGAAGGGGCCGGCTCCGTTGAGGGTGTCAACCAGGCCTGCTGCCTTGACCGCAGCGACCAGTGTGGTGTGGTCCTTGGAGTTGATGGCGTTCTCGACGATCGTCTTGGTCGGATACATCTCCGCCCCACCGACCATGACTGGACTGGCGGCGAAGCTGGACGAAGCTGCTGAAACGAGTACGGCGAGACTCACTGCGGCGGCAATTCGCTTAAGAGTTTTCACTGTGCGTTCCTTGATAGGTTGCCTGCGGTGCGCAGACATCCGACATACGTCGTGGCAGTGAATCTGGATGCATGGTGGATCTACCAATGTGGAACGGTTCAGGGAGGTCGCCGCAGCGTTCGCAGGATGTGCGACAGCCGGCCGTATCCTTCCGACCATGCTTCCCTCGCACGGCTACCAAGGCTCCCGCGCAGCACCGACACCCTCTGGCTGGGTCCAGACCGGAGAGCGCTGGGCGCTTTGGTACAACGGCCGCGAGACTGCCAGCGTTACCGCCGATGGCGGTCCTGGCGTGCGCCTGTGGATGGAAGGCCAGAAGATGTGGCAGGTGAAGGAAGTGCGCGCCGCCAATGTCCGGCAGGCGAAGCGCTACGCCGAGCGCTGGTGTGCGGCCAGGCTGTACCCCGATATGCCCCTGCGCCAAGCAGTTGCCAGGCTGACCGACAGCACCCCGACTCAGCCGGAGCCGCCGCTGCCTGGCCTGCCGCCAACCCGCCAGCAGCAGCAACAGGCGAGGCGCTTGGCCGAGGCCGGGGCCGCAGAACTGGCGCGAATCAAGGAAGCGTTGGAACCGCGCCGACCGCCGAAGGAGACCAAGCCCAGGGCGAGGGATCCCATGAGGGCGTGGATCAGGGCGGGCAAGGCGACACTTACTTGATGGGGTTGGATGGATGCACGGGCCTTCCATGTTATGGCCGCTTAACCTGTAAGCTCGGTCGAACCTCTCCTCGGCGTACTCGATCCAATGGACTTGATACGACTTCTCCGATCCCTTGAGGAGTTTCTGTACGAGCTAGTCGGCTGGCTCGTGTTCTATCCGCGAACGCTTTGGCGTGTGCTGGTTCGGCCCGGTGAGGTCGCTAAATACACTCGCCGGGAGTTCGCGAAGGATCAGGAGCAGCGCTTTGCGGACGCGATCAGCCCGGTCCTGATGTTGATTCTGTCTGTGGCAATAGCCCACGCCATTGAGATGGCGATGCGGATGGCTCCGCTGGCAGTCTCCGGCCCTGTCGGCAAGCTGCTCTTTGGCAGCGAGCAGGGCCTGCTGCTGACCAGGTCCGCTATCTTCTGCATCTATGCGCTGGGTGCGGCGCTGAGCACCCTATGGAGGCAGCGCCTCTCGGTGAATAGAGAGACCCTGAGGGAGCCTTTCTCTATTCAGGCCTTCATCGCCTGTCCCTTCGTCATCATGCTCGCCATTTCTCAAGCGGCCACCTCGGCTGGGGCGGAGGGGTGGGAGCTTCTTGGGCCGTCGATCGGGCTCGCGGCAGTGGCGTGGTACTTGTGGGCTCGGACGAAGACATTCGTCGCGCTGAACGGAGGGGGGCATCTGCCAGCTTTTGGCTTCGTACTTGCCTCGTTCCTGCTGACTTCAGCACTGATCGTGGCACTGGTGTTGGCCATTGTCTCTTAGAGATAGCTACCCAGCCGCCGCGCCGGCCCCCGGCGGTGAGCAAGACCAAGGCGAGGTCCCGACTAAGGCCAGAGTGAGAGCTGGGCAGATCGGCTGAGGCGGGGACGAAGGAGCTGGAGCGGGTCAAGGAAGCGCTGGAGCCGCGCAAGGCGCCGGCGGTGACGAGGCCCAGGGCGAAGGGCCCGATGAAGGCGTGGGAGCGGGCTGGCAGGGCGGGTACTCGCCGGCATTGAGCAAAAAGAAGCGCCCGGCTTGACCGGGCGCTATGCATCAGAACAGGCTCAGCTGATGCGGATAAGAGCGCCAGTGCTGGCATACGTGTTCCAAGCTTCCGAAACGGATCCTGGTGTATGCGCGCACTCGAACACTCTTCGGCTTGGATGCAATGTGATCCATACCAAAGTCCTCGAGGAGCTTTGGAGGCGATATTTGCCCGTAGCGTCAAACGGGTGTTACAGTTCGTCCGTCTGCAAAAGACAGCTACAGGTGGCAGAGGGACGCCCCCACTGCCATGCCAAGCCCGATAGCGTTGGAGCGCTATTGGGCTTTTTTATGGCGACCTCAAAGCTTGACGCCTACACGTACAAGCTGCACAATTCTAGGCCGCCTAAGCGCCTATAACGTGCAGGAATGGCGGATTAGCACCATCAGAACCCTCCTTCCCGATCTATGCCCTCGGGTGGGGTCAGGTCAGCAGCCTGTGTTGATACGACCTCCGAATCAGTTACAGCTGATTCGGGGGTTTCTTGTTTGTGGTGCTGCGCAAGATATTTTTTGCCGCGTTCTGTGATTTGCACGTCGCCCGAAGGGGTCACGACGACAAAACCGTACTGGGTGCGGTAGGTCCAAACGAACGTGCTAAGTGCACTTTTCGAAAGGGGACGGCCGGATTGCAGGGCAAAGTCTTCCATCTGACGGCGCGTCCGGGGCTCTGCCAGAAAAGCCAGCATGTTAAGAGCTGCTGTTGGAAGCTTACGAGTCGGATCCTTGTAGACATCGAGCTCAAGCAGTTCGCCGGGCTCAGCAGCCTCAGGAACCTCAGGAACCTCAGCCGCGGTTGTAGAGACAGCTTCTGTCGTTTGAGCAGATGGAGGCACCGTAGCAGCACTAGCCTCAATGATCGGGTTCCGCGAACTCAGCATCTTGGTGAGCGCATCGTCGAGCTCATCGCGAGGGATGAGCGTGCGAAGCACTCTGATCTTCTCTTCACATTCGTGAATTCGCTGTCTAAGGGCCTCGATCTTGGCCTCTTCGGCAGCGATGAGTTGGAGATAGACGTTATCCATGAAACGCATTCTGAACATCAGACTTGCGCCCGTCAACATCTCTGATCAAGAAAAAATGTGACATAAATCACATGATCTATCTCAAATGATGAGACTGTCGCCACTTGGCGGAGGATGGCAGGACCCTGAGCAATTCCACCGATGACTGCCTATAGCACTGGCTGGGGCATCATAAATCATTGATATTTATTAAGTTATTGATAATTTTTCGGTTCGGAGCCTCAGCGCACCCTGTCGACGCGGCCAGTTGCAAACACAGCCCACGCGTCCATCATGACTCGGCGCTTTTCCAGCATCTTCCCGCGTTTATAGGCTGCCTTAGCCTTGTCGCGGATCTGGTGGGCCAAAGCCGCCTCGGATAAGTCATCCGGGAAATCCGTAGTCTCGCTCGCCCAATCTTTGAAGGTGGAACGGAATCCGTGGACTGTCACATGTCCGAAACCCATGCGCTTTAGCAGCGCCAGCATGGCGTTCTCGCTCAGTGCCTCGCTGCTGAGGTCATTGGGGAATAGTAGGGAGCGCTTCATACGCGTCTGCGCCAGAGCCAGGGCTGGCTTCGACAATGGGATAGTGTGCTCGACTTTCCCCTTCATCCTGTCCCAAGGAACGGTCCATGTTCCGGCGGCAAGATCGACCTCGCCCGGGCTCGCGCCGAGCGTCATCCCGGTTCGTGCAGCGGTAAAAATCGTGAATTCCAAGGCGCGCGCTGCCTCCCCATGCCTGGTCCGCAATGCGGCCATGAAGGCAGGCAATTCCGCGTAGGGTAGGGCGGCGAAGTTCTCGACCTTTGTCACGGCTGTGGGCTTTGGGAGGATCAATGCCAAGTGGCCACGCCATCTCGCCGGGTTATCTCCGGTTCTCTTCTTCTGGACGGTTACCGAGTCCAGGACTGCTTCAACGCGTTGCCGCACGCGGCTTGCAGTCTCTGTTTTGGTGGCCCAGATCGGGCGCAGGACGGCAAGGACGTGATCTGTCTCGATACGATCCACCCGCAGGTCTCCCAGGACCGGCTTGGCATACGTCTCTAGCGTGCTGGTCCATTGACCGGCGTGCTTAGGGTTGGTCCATCCTGCTTCGCGCTCCGCGATGTATGCGGTGGCGGCTTCCCAGAACGTTGGGATACTGGCTGTAGCGACCGCCGCCGCCCGTCTTCCTGCGAGCGGATCCTGGCCCGCTTGTATCAGCCTCCTCGCGGCTCCTGCCGCCTCCCGCGCCTCCACCAAGCTGACCACGTGCAGCGGACCTAAGCCCATTTCTGGGCGCCTCCCCTCAAATCGATACCTGAGCACCCAGCTCTTGGCACCGGACGCGGTCACCTGCAGATATAGACCGCCACCGTCCGGGTGGTAGCCTGGCTCGGTGATCGTCGTCACCCGTCTCGCCGTCAGGCGATTGATCTTCAATCCCATTTCCTACCCATCCATGTACCCGCCCAGCATGCGCGGCTTCGCGCGAAGGCGTACGAACCAGACCGGATGGTGAAACGTAGCTGGCGCAACGGCTGAGACTGGTTCCACGGAGGCGCACGAAAGCTAGGGAATCCACTGAATTCAGACACTCTCTCCGCCACAACGCGAACGCCCCGGAAGGGGCGTTTTGCATTTCGGCCAATGTCCACTTGAACGCCCGCACAGCGGGTTGCAAGAGACTCCACGGGCCCATTCCTAACGCCCACCCTTCGGCTTGTTATGGCACAACGGATAACTGGAGCACGACCGGAAAGCCCCATGCGGCCCATTGCGGTCCACGAACACGCCGACCTTGCACACCGGGCAGCGCTCTTCGTAGATGGCCGCGCCTGAAATCGCGGTCACTTCCACTGCTCCGTCCTTCACCAGCTCGTCCAGGAGCGGCGAACGCTTCCCCTGTAGGGTGAACATGGCCACTGAGCGTCGCGCACGCGTCAGCGCGACATAGAACAACCGCCGCTCTTCGCCCAGCGGGTAGGTATCACCCTCCGGCATTGCCAGGGAAAGCACCGGGTCATCCGAGCGCAGGCTCGGGAAGCTGCGGTTGACCATGCCTGGCAGGATCACATAGTCCGCCTCGCGTCCCTTCGACCGATGGACCGTGAGGAACTCCACGTCCATCGTGCTGCCGAAGACTGTCTTCCAATCCGAAGGCATCGCGCTGCGGTCCGCGCGGTAGCGGCCCAGGATGAAGACCGTCACGCGTCCCTTGCGCCCTTGCGGCACCGCCCCGGACAGCAACTGGTGATGCAGCTTGGCGAGGTACTGGCGAACGCCATCCTGCAGCTCCTCGCGTCGATTCATCTGGAACGCTTGTAGCACTGGCCCCATTGCCGGTGCGGCAGAACGAACCGCCTTGGCAATCTGCGCTGGATTCCGGCTGACGAAACGGCTGGAAGCATCGCAGAGCGCCTGGGGGCAGCGGAATGTCTGCTCCAGTTTCAGCACCTGGCCATGGCCCATCCACTCACGGAATCCGGTCATCACGGAAACGTCGGCACCGGCGAAACGATTGATCGATTGCCAGTCATCGCCCACCGCAAACAGATAGCGGCCGGGGCGGCTGACCAAGGCTCGGCAGAGCCGGGCGCGGGCGCGCGAGGCATCCTGGAATTCGTCCGCCATCACCAGTTCGTAGGGCGATTCATAGCGGCCCTGTTCCAGCAATCCGGCCGCCATGTTGAGCATGTCTTCGAAATCGATGCCGTGCTCGTCAGCCAGTGCGTTGTCCCAAGCCTGGAAAACAGGGCTGGCGATTTCCAGGAAGCGCCGATGCCGTTCCTTGAACTGGTCTTCGGGCATCTGTCGCAGGCGCTCCGCCATATCGTCCAGCGTCAGGCAGTTGCTCTTGGCATGGGCAATGAAGGTGCGCATCAGCCCGATCAGATCCGCGTCCGGCATGGGCTTTGCGCCCTGCTCGGGCAGCTCGCGGTCGGGGTTGGGGTCGAGTTCGACACCGGACTCGCCAAGCCTCTCCGCAAGTTCCTGCAGGGCATGTCCACTGCGCAGACCAAACGAAGTGGTTTCGACAAGGGCGGTGCCGCGTGCCGCATGCTGTTGACGCTTCCAATGCATACCTTCGGCGTAGTCGGGAAGCTGCTCTGGCGCCTGGCCATCCGCATCCAGCGAGAAGTGCTCGTGATACAGCCCGGCGTGCGGGTAATAGAAGTTGGGGCGATACTGGCAGTGGGTGTCTGTCGCAGTATCGAACTCGTAGCGTCGCTCGTAGTCGTACGTCACGCCGTTGTAGAACAGCCAGTCGGCGATCACGCATTCTTCCAGGCTCTTCACCCGCTCACCCTGTAGGGTGCGGATGTAGGGCGTGCCATCGCGTTCGTAGCCATCGGCCTCCATTTCCGCGCCGAATGCCGGCAGGTCGCGCCCGAACACCAGGCGGAACATGTCCCACTGGGTGCGGAAGTGGATCGAGCGATCCTTCAGGTCGTCCACCAGTTCGGCCAGCTTGTTGAAGCCCAGCGTGGCGTCAATGGTCCATTCGGGGATGTCGGGCTTGCGGCCGGTGACCTTGGCGATGATGGCCAGGCCCAGGGCGTGGAAGGTCCGGGCCTCAACCACGGTGTTGCCCATGCCGAGTCGATCGAAGGTTCGCTGCGCACGCTCCTCCAGTTCCTTGGCAGCATCCTTGTTGAAGGCGAGCATCACGATGCGTTCGGGCTCGACAAAGCCGCGGTCAATGGCATAAGCGGCCTTGGCGACCATCGTGGAGGTCTTGCCGGAGCCGGCCGCGGCCACGACCTGCACCCGATTGTCGAAGCAGATGACGGCGCGGGCCTGTTCCTCGGTCAGCGGCTTGCTCTCGACCCGGCCCAGGAAGCCCTTGGCCAACACCAGCTCGCGCAGGGTCATGGCCTCATTGGCTTCGGCCCAGGCAGCGGGCCAATCCAGGTTCCAGTCGCGCAGGGCGTCCAGCGCTGCGCGATGGCTGTCCGCATGCAGATCTTCATGCACGTCTTCGTCGCGGAACAGCTGCTCCAGCTCAGGCGGCTGCAGGGGCAGGTCTGAGCGCTTCGCCAGCAGCGCCTGCTGTTGCTCATGGGTGATCCAGCGGCGGCCGGCACTGCCACGATCGATGAGGGCATCCGCGTCGCTCAACCAGGACTGGATCTGCTCCAGAATCGTGTCGAAGAGGGCCTTGCGTCCACGCGTGGTTCGCGCAAAGAGCAGGTGCTGCAGGGCCCCCGCAAGCCGGGACGCTGGTCCGTTGGGGAGCCCGTCCACGCACAGCCCGGCAGCATCGCCGGTCTGCAGTTCGACCCGTGACCAGAAGACCCCTCGATGGACCTGCACCTGCTGATCATCATCCACGCGCAGCCGGTACTGCTGGCCGGAGACACTGAGTTCAACGTACTCGCCATCAAGCCGCAGCGACCAATGGGGCGAACGGGTCACGCGTCGGCCCCAGCCCGAAGGGCACCATTCCATAGACATCCAGATACTGCCCCGCAAGCCTCAGTGGGGCGTACAGCGCCCCCAGGCCCACATGATAAGGGCCCTTGAAGATGCGTGCGTCCTCGCTCGCGGGCAAGGCATCACTCGTAGGCGCGATCCTGCTTCGTCGGCGGTACTTCCACCACATCACCGCGTCGGATCAGTTCATCCAGATCCACCGCCGAAGCGGCCAGGGCATCCTGCGCATCGAAATCCCACTTGTCCTTGTACTCGCGTGCCAGCAGGTCGCAGACCGCTTTGGCACGCGGATAGGCATCGTCCTTGCCCTCGTTCTGCTTCAGCGCATCGCGATGGATCTGGCACAGCATGAGCTGGTGCGCATCCTCGGCGCGCTCGCGCTCCCAGGTGATGTCGGCCAGGCCCGAAAGCGCAGCGGCAAGCGCGAATGCAGTCATTGGCATGTCGGGTGTCCAGGCAGCGATGGGAACCCGAGCGTATGCGAGCGGCAGGGGCTTGGGGACACCACCGCCCGCGTCGTTTCACTGCATGTTCACCGTTCGCCGCAGCATGGAAGCTGCATCAGATGCAGTTGATCCAGACGACCTGCTCACGCATTCACATCCACGACAATCCGCCCACGCACCTTGCCCGGGATGATCTGCTCATAGACATCCAGCACCTCGGCGAGGCCGATCTGCTGCACGGTGCTTTCCAGCTTCTGCGGGTCCAGGTCAGTCGCAAGCCGATCCCAGGCGCGCTGGCGAACCTCCTGCGGCGCATTCACCGAATCCACGCCGGCAAGCGTCACGTTGCGGAGAATGAAGGGCAGCACCGAGCCATGCAGCTCATCACTCTGCGCCAGCCCGCAGGCGGTCACGGCGCCTCGATATTTCGTCTCGGCAATGGCGTTGACGAGGGTAGGGCCACCGGCCACATCCACCACCCCGGCCCAGCGCTCGGCACTCACCGGCCGCTCGCGCGGTTCTGAAAGCTGCGCGCGATCGATGATCTCGGCGGCGCCCAGGCTGTGCAGATACTCGGCGTGTTCCGGGCGCCCGGTGGCGGCCACCACGCGATAGCCCAGCTTTGAGAGGATCGCCACCGCGATCGAACCGACGCCACCGTTGGCGCCGGTCACCAGCACATCGCCCTTTTCGGGCGTCAGCCCCGCATGTTCGAGGGCCAGTACGCACAGCATGGCGGTATAGCCTGCGGTACCGATGGCCATGGCGTCGCGGGTGCTGAACTTGCCGGGAATCCGGTTGAGCCATTCGCCCCGCACGCGCGCGCGCTGGGCCAGCCCGCCGTGATGTCCCATGCTCAGGTCCCAGCCATTGAGCACAACGCGGTCGCCTGGCTGGAAGTCGGCTCTGCTGGATTCCAGCACCACACCTGCCAGATCGATGCCGGGAATGAGCGGGAACGTCCGGATGACCGGACTCTTGCCGGTCAGGGCGAGCGCATCCTTGTAGTTCAGCGTGGAGTACTCGACGTCCACCAGAACGTCGCCGTCCATCAGATCAGCTTCATCAAAATCGACCAGCTCGGTCGAAACCTGGTTGTTCGTCTTGCGGGTGAGCAGTGCTTTGAACGTCATGCTGGGCCTCACATTCAAGGAATGGGGCCATGCTAGGCTCGCACCGTTATCGCAACAAGAACGATGAATTTCCGTAGGTACTATGGTTTTCCGGAGTATGCATGCGTAGCAGGCGTTGGGATGGCAAGAGCGGTTGCGCGGTGGAAGTCACGCTGTCGGTGATGGGCGGCGTGTGGAAGCCGATCATTCTGTTTCACCTGATGACAGGCAAGCGACGTTTCATGGAGCTGACCCGGCGTGTGCCCAACGCCACCCAGTCCATGCTGACCAGCCAGCTGCGGGAACTGGAGGCTGACGGGGTGGTGATCCGCCACGTGTACCCGGAAGTGCCGCCGAAGGTGGAGTACGAGCTTTCCGAATTCGGTCGCACGCTGGTGCCGGTGCTGCTTGCCATGCGCGAGTGGGGTGAAACCTATCGCGGCCATAAAGGCACGGACAGCAACGGCTGAGACCTGGAGTGGAGTGACGAAGCAGTATCCGCAGTACTGCAGGCAGCGCATGTGGCGCGCAGCCTGGTTTCAGGAAGGGCTGCGATGCGGTTCCTGTTCCGTGGACGGCCGGTTGCCTATAGTGGCGCTGGAACCCTGCAATGGAATGCCCATGCACGTGATGTCCCCCAGCCGGTGTCTGACGCTTGCACTTGCCGTTGCAGTGAGTGCCGGCGCCTGTGCGCGGCCACCGTCCAACGAACACGAAAGGAATCCCGCCATGCCCGGCGCAACCCAGACCGGCCGCACGATCAACGGCCACACCTATACCGATGCGCCCGTGGACGTGAAGCTCGGGCCGAACACTTTCCGCATTCCGGCCAACTACCTGGACAGCCAGATGGCACCGTGGCCGGGCGAGGGCGTGACGCTGGTCATCGAGTGGCCAGACATGAAGCCGACGGCGCCGGGTGCGCGGGCGAATCCGCGTACGAATGATTTCCGGAAGGAGATTCCCATCCGGATCAACTACGTCGATCGCGTTCCCGTCGAAACACTGCTTTCAAGGCTGTCTTCAAATGAAGCCATCACGGAGGAGGGCTCTGTGGAAAGGGAGGATCCCAGGGACCGTCTCGATCAACGCGTTGCAAAGCCGCAGACCTTGGGCCTGACGCCCTATGCAATCGATGAAGCGAAGATGGTGGTGTACGCGAAGAAGTATGAGGCGCGGTACGGGAAGCCGCCTGTCCGCAATCCCGCCTACGAGAGAGACTGGTACATCGCACGCCAGGGCGATGGTCGGATCAGCTCGTTCATCAAATGTGACGGCGAGGAATTCCGACGCGACGGCGTGCGGCTGGAGGGGCGCGAGGTGATCAGTGAGCCTGGGGAAGTGGCAGCGGGCTGCGTTCATTACTTCGTCGACATCGACAACAAGCTGTCCGTCAGCCTGGACTACAAGAGAGTGTTTCTGAAGGACTGGAAGCGCATGGAAGAGGCCGTCAGGGACGTCATCGCGCGCACCCGGTCCAAGTGATCGGTGATTCAAGGAAGAGAAGGGGTAGGGTATGAGTGGATTGACCGAGCGAGATCTGAGCGTCCTTGGCAGCTATGCCAGAGACGGTAACCGCGAGCTTTACTGGAACTACCTGTCGCAACTGCCGGGAGCCGATGGATACGGGACACTGGCACTGGGTGTTGTACGCAATGACAGCCTGCCGGGACGCGTCGCGAACACCTATGCACAGGACTACGCGAAGAGCCAGCAGGAAGAGGGATCCCGGTTTCCAAATGCACAATTGACCGAACGGCAATGGGAGTCCTTTGGGCAGACCCTGCTCGAAAGAGATCTTGAGTTGCGGCAGCAGTGGATGAACGAGCGCCGTCCAGACCTGGCACTGAATCTTCCCGGCAAGGATGTAATGCTGGCTCACGACCGGGCATTTGAACGGCATGAACTTGATCCCAACTGCTGGACGCCGCGCGTGTTGCTGCAGGCGGCTGAGCAGAAGAGCGGCCCCGCGAAGCTGGAACAGATCTGGACCAACATGCTCAACAATGACTACGCCGGAGGCCCGCGTGTAGGCAACACCAGCGTCGATGCCATCAGCCAGATGGGATGGACGAAAGGCGGCCAGTACCTTACCCGGTTGAGCGTGCTGGAAGCCACCCAGGCCCTGGAAGGGCGCTCGACGGTCGATCCGAACGTCATCGGTGGCAACAGCTACTACGCGATGTACTTCGAGGCGGACAGGAAATGGGCCAGCATCAGTGCGGGCGGCGGTCACATGTCGCTGCGCGAGATCACCGATCCCTCACGTATCGCCGAACTCAACGACGCGCGCGAGCTTCGTCTGGAGTGCCTGGAGAAGCGAACCCAGTTCCACCCGGACGACCCATATCGGACTATTACCCGCAGCCCGCTTACCGCAGCCGTGGACGACGTGCCGGATCCCTCACAGGCGCCGACCCGTCTGGCCGACATTGGTCCTGGCCACCGTGAGTACACATTGCTGCAGCAGGTGCGCGAAGGCGTGGCCGCGATCGATGCCAGCGCGGGACGTACCCACGATGAGAACAGCGAGCGTCTTGTGGCGAGCGTGATGGCCTTGGCCCGCCGCAACCAGTTTGAACGTGCCGATCACGTGCTGCTGAGCGCCCAGACGGCCGACGCTCCCGCAGGGCGGAACGTGTTCGTGGTGCAGGGCGAGATGACCGACCCCGCCCACCTGCGCGTTTCAATGCCCACGGATATAGCAGTACAGACGCCGGTTGCGCAGTCGTTGCAGCAGATGAAAGCGGTCGACCTGGAGCGCCAGCAGACTGCCGGGCAACGCCAGCAGGAAATTGATGTGCAGGCGCGCGAGAACCATGCGATGCGGATGGGATGAAATCACACCGCCAGTCGCGTATGGAACCTTTTCAGTAGTAAGGCGCAGCGCCTGCCAGCCAATGCCAGCCCCCGAAATGGGGGCCGGCACGCATCACGGCAGTGCGTGACTTACGGGATGGTGCAGCCGCTGTTCCGCAGGCAACGAGCAAACGCCGGGTAACAGACCTTCTCGCCATTACCCGCCGCCAGGCACGCGTCATACGCGGTGTAGCAAGGGGTACAGCGGGACTGCGCGGAGGCACTGCCGATTCCCAGGGTCAGTGCAGCAGCCGCAATAGCAACAGACAGCTTGAATCCAATCTTCATGCTTCACTCCGTTGATAGCCCTCCTTGGGCAACGGCAACGCTACAGGCGGAGGAGATCGTGCACAAGTGACTGGAAGTGCCGACGGTTTCGGACAGGCGTGGACCAGTGCCAGGCAACGATCTGCTTGCCGGCAGTGGATCAACGCTACACGTGCTTCCGGTCAGAAGCTGTAGGCCGCCTGCACATACACCCGCCGTGGATCTCCGGGGAAATGCCCGTTGCGTTCAATGAAGCCACTGGCCGCGTACACCTTGTCGAACAGGTTCTTGACGTTGGCCTGGAACTGCCACTGCCTCCACGTGGTCTTCCAGCTCACGTCGAACACGGTGTAGGCCTTGACCGTCTGCCCATCCAGGCTGACGCGTTCGCCGACGTGATCCGCGCCAAAGCCGATGGCGGAGTTGATCGCCGGCAGGTCATAACGCGTCCACAACCCCAGCTTGTTGCGCGGCGCATTGGCGAATCGGTCGCCTGAGGCGTTGGTGATGCCATTCGGGCCGGCGTCCTTCACCCGCGCATCGTTGTAGGCGTACGTCAGATTCAGCACCCAGCGCTCGCTGAGGTCGGCCAGCAGGTCAAGCTCCATGCCGGTGCTGCGTACCAGGCCCAGCGCGGCCAACTGGTTCACGCCACCGATCACCTCGCCGGTGGCCTGCACGATGTTGCTGCGGTCGATCCGGTAGGCCGCCATGTTCAAGGCCACACGGTCGGCCAGCAGCGACTTCATGCCTACTTCCCACTGCTTGCTGCGCTCGGCATCGAACGGTCCGCCAGCGGCCGGGTTCTGGTTGGCGGCACTCTGCGGCACGAAACCACTGGCGACGTTGGCGTAGACGTTCAGGCCCTCGCGCACGGTGAACGTGCTGCCCAGCCGCCAGCTGAGATCGTTGCCATCCACACTGTTGCCAGTGATGCGATCCTCATCCTTGAAGCCATCCCAGCGCACCCCGGCCAGCACATGCCAGCGCGGGCCCAGTGCCAGTTCGTCCTGCAGGTAGCCGCCATGGCGCTTGCTGCGGGTGGATGTGCTGCGCCAGGGCAGGGCCGCCAGGTTGTAGTCGTGCCAGGTACTGGCGCCGTACACGGGATTGAACAGGTCGATGCCGCGCACCGGCCCGGCGCCACGCGCAAGGTCAGCGCTGTTCGCGGTCTGTGCGGTGAAATCCGCATCCAGCTGGTACACATCGGCGCCGAACAGCACCTTGTGCTCAACCGTGCCGGTGGCCACCCGCCAGACGGCATTGCCGTTGGCAGTGAATGCTTCGTTGTCGCGTATCTGGTTGCGCAGCTGGCGGGTCATCCACTCGGCCACGCCATCGCGGTCACGATCGATCAGGCCCATCGGCTCGTGGTACATCTGGTGTTCGTTGTTGCTGAACCAGCGGGCGGCGAAGTCCAGGTCCAGAGTGTCGCTCGGCGCGAAACGGTACTGCGCCAGCGCCACTTTGGCGCGCATGTCGAGGAAGTCGCTGGCCTCGTTGTGGTTCCAGCGGCGGTCGGTCAGGAACGTGCCTGCATCGTTGACCGGCACGCCACGCAGGCGGTTGCCGCCAAGGTTCTGGGTGATGTCGGTGAACTGCAGCACCAGCTCGCCGGTCTGGCCAACGTCGAAGGCCAGCGAGGCGTCGCCGATCACGCTCTCGCTGTCGGTGTTCCAGCGCACGCCCTGTTCACTGTCGGCATAGAGCCCGGCGCGATAGCGTACGCTGCCGATGGCATTCAATGGCCCGGTACCCTCGATCGATCCGGCACGGAAGTCCTTGTCGCCGAGCTGGACCTCGATGCGGCGTTCGGCGCTGGCTTTCGGCTTGCGGGTCACGTAGTTGATGACACCGCCCGCATCACCCCCGCCATACAGCGCGCCTGCCGGCCCCTTCAGCACTTCCACGCGCTCGATGTTGAACAGTTGCGGCACCGAAAATCCTGCGTACGGGTCGCCGCGCAGGCCGTCATACAGCACGTTCTCCTGGCGGAAGCCGCGCAGGGTCACCCCGGCATAGCTGAAATAGCTGATGCCGCTGATGCTGCGATAGAGGTCGGTCACCTGGCGCGCGGCCTGGTCGTCGATCAGTTCACGCGGGATGACCTGGATCGACTGTGGGACCAGCTCCAGGGGCGTATCGGTGCGGGTGCCGACCGCGGCATCGTCTACCCGATACAGTGTCTGTGCGCGTCCGCGGACTTCGACCTTGTCCAGATCCTTGGGTGCGGCAGCGGAGGACTCAGCTGCATGCGCAAGGGGCGCCACGTGCAGGGTCAGTGCCAGGCACAGGGTGCGTTGCAGGGGCATGGTCAGGGGCATTGGGGAGGGTCACGTGTCTGCAAATGAGAAAGATTAGCATTTGCGATACTTCGACGCCTATTCCCCGGATGCGCTATGGACGCGCGCCGGGGTCCGTATACGGGGTGCCCGCCAAGGCCACCAGTACCCCGGTGGCACCGCGCACGATCAGCTGCCGCATGGCCTCACGCGGGTCCTTGCCCTGCAGCTGGCTTGCCAGTCCTTTCTCATAGGCCGCCACCATCGACGCCAGCAGCATGGCCGCGCCCAGTCGCGCTTCGGCGTCATGTTCGGGCCGGCCGACAGCGTGGGCCATCAATCGCGCCAGATCGTCAGTCAACTGCGCCTGCAGCCGTCGCGCGTGCGCGACCAGTACCGGGCTCTCCGCCACGGTGCCCCAGAAGGCGACAGCGCCGGCATTGATGCGCAGCAGCGGATGGCCAGCCTCCAGCAACTCACGAACGAGCGACTGGAAGGCCGCGAGCGGGGTCAGGCCGCTGCGCGCCATCATGCCCTCGCGCAGCAGCGTGCGCGCCTCCTCATCCCGGTCGAACACCAGGTCTTCCTTGCTGGCGAAGTAGTTGAAGACCGTCTTGCGTGAGACGCCCGCGGCTTCGGCGATCTCGGACATGGAGACGGCCTCGAAGCCGCGCCGGATGATCAGCTCGGTGGCGACGTCCGAAATCGTTTGTCGGGTCACGGCCTTGCGTTGTTCGCGGCGGCCAGGAGGCGGGGCCATGGGCGGTTCACTTGTGAAAACGTACACCGAGTGTAACATTTGATCCGCCAGAGCGCCGACCCGGCGCTCACAAGGAATCTCGATGCTGTACGACGTCGTCATTGCCGGTGCTGGCCCGGTTGGCCTGTTCCTGTCCTGCGAACTGGCCCTGGCCGGGTGTTCGGTGCTGGTGCTGGAGCAGGCCGGGTCCGCCGGTTCGCCGTTGAAGCGCCTGCCATTCGGGCTGCGCGGCCTTAACGCCCCCTCGCTGGAGGCGCTGGATCGGCGCGGCCTGTTGGACGCGGTCGCCGCGACGCAGGTGCTCAAGCCCGACAAGGGCGCGCCGCCGCCCGGCACCGCCCATTGGCTGGCGCAGCCGCGTGCGCTGGGTGGGCACTTCGCGGGCATTCCATTTGCACTGGACGATGTGGACCAGGCGCGCTGGAGCTGGCGCCTGCCGACACCGGCGGGCACCCAGATGGCGGTGGAGTTGCAGGCCCTGGAAGCGGTGTTCGCCGAACGTGCGACTGCGCTGGGCGTGCGCATCGAACGCGGGCGTGCGGTGCAGGCGGTGGATGCGCACGAGGCGCAGGTTGCCGTGCACACCGGCTCCGGCAGGGTCCACGGCCGCTGGCTGGTCGGTTGTGATGGGGCCCGCAGCACGGTACGCAAACAATCGGGCTTCCTCTTCGCTGGAACCGGGCCGGAGTTCACCGGTTACACGCTGCTGGTCGAACTGGCAGATGGGTGTGTACTCACACCAGGCCGACAGTTCACCGATCACGGGATGTGCAATTTCAACCCGCCAGGCATGCTGGCGCTGGCCGATTTCGATGGTGGCGCCGGCCATCGCACGCCACTGGACCGGCTCACCGCGCAAGCGTTGCTGCGGCGGGTGTCTGGCCGCGAGGCAACGATCACTGCATTGCACCTGGCCACGACATGGACCGATGCTGCGCGCCAGGCGACGGCCTATCGCAGCGGACGTGTGCTGTTGGCAGGTGATGCCGCGCACATGCATTCGCCGTTGGGCGGCCAGGGACTGAACCTCGGCATCGGCGATGCGATGAACCTCGGTTGGAAGCTGGCCGCCGTAGCGCGGGGCAAGGCCGATGAGGCGCTGCTGGACAGCTATCAGGCGGAGCGCCATCCGGTGGGTGCCAAGGTGCTGGACTGGTCGCGCGCGCAGGTTGCGCTGATGCGACCCGGGCCCGGTTCGCGCGCGCTGGCAGCGATCATGGCCGACCTGGCCGGCACCCGCGATGGGGCCACGTATCTGGCCGAGCGGATCTGGGGTGTTTCGCAGCAGCTGGATCTTGACGGAGACCACCCGCTGGTCGGCAGGAACGCGCCGGATTTCCGGTTGGTCGATGGCCGCCGCCTGGGCGAACTGCTGAGAGCGGGGCAGGGGGCGCTGCTTGTTTTCGACCCGGCGTCTTCGCCGCCGCAGCATGGCCAACGCTGGCAGCCTTCCATCGCCTGCGCCGCAGATACTGGGGATGCGACATCGGGCCTGGGGGCGGTGCTGGTGCGCCCGGATGGCATCGTTGCCTGGGTCTGTGGCACACGGGGGGATATGTCCGGCCTTGATTCAGCGCTTGCTTCCTGGACCGGTCCGATCCGGTGATCTGCCCGCTAATGCGCAGTCACCATCGTCTGCGAGCGACAGCTGGCCTCGGTCATCACCAAGGCCAGCTGCTTCAGTGAGTAGGGCTTGCGCAGCAGCGTGAAACCGTGGCCTGGATCGCGGGCCAGCAGTTCGCTGTAGCCACTGGTGAGAATGATCGGAAGATCGGGCAGGCGGCTGCGGATGGTGCGGGCCAGATCCAGCCCATTGGTCCCGGGCATGACCACGTCGCTGAACACCACGTGGAAACGCGCAGCGTCGCGCTCGAGCTCCGCCAGTGCTTCGTCGGCATTGCGCGCGAGTACGACGTTGTACTCAAGCTCGCGCAGCGCACCGACTGCAAATTCGGCCACATCCACATTGTCTTCCACCACCAGCACGCACAATCCGTGACCATGCAGCAATCCCGGTTGCGCGGTCGGCAGCTCGATGGAGGCGTTAGCCTGCGCCAGCGGCAGATACAGCGTGAAGCGCGTACCGACACCGGCCTGGCTCTGTACGTCCACTTCGCCCTCGGACTGCTTGACGAAGCCGAACACCTGGCTGAGGCCAAGCCCGGTGCCCGCGCCCACTCCCTTGGTGGTGAAGAATGGCTCGAAGATCCGGTCCACCACGGACGGATCGATACCGGCACCGGTGTCGCTGACGCTGATCGCAGCGAAGTTGCCTTTCATCGGCGCCGCGAACCGCACGGAAGGCACCGATGTCAGCTGTTCCACATCGATCGTCACCTTGCCGTGGCCGTCGATGGCGTCGCGCGCGTTCACCGCGATGTTGATCAGTGCGGTGTCGAGCTGGGTCCGGTCCAGCAGCACCGGCAACGGGGCGTCGGGCAGGTTCACCGACACGGAGATGCGTGCACCCAGCACTGTGGTGATGATGTCTGAAAGCGCGCGTACGCTCTCGCAGAGGTCGAATACCTGCGGCGACAGGCTCTGCCTGCGCGAGAACGCCAGAAGCTGGGCGGTCAGGCGAGTGGCGCGGTCAGCGGCGGTTTCGATCGCCTGTACATAGCGCAGGCGCGCATCTTCGGCCGGCCAGGTATGCAGCAGCATGTCCACGGAACCGGTGATGACCTGCAGCAGATTGTTGAAGTCGTGGGCAACGCCGCCAGTCAGCTGGCCGATGGCCTCCAGCTTCTGCGACTGCCGCAGCTGTTCGCGGGCGCGTACCAGTTCAAGGTGGGCCTCGCGTGCCTGCTCGGTGATGGCCGCCACCTGGCGCGTGTGCCGGTCGCGCTCGATCACCCGCTCGGTCTGCTCGCTGACGACGCAGATGATGCCGGCCACGCCTCCGCAACCGGCACGCAGCGGCGAGTAGGAGAACGTCCAGAATGTCTCGCGCAACGTGCCATCACGGTCCATCATCAACGGCATGTTCTTGAAACTGCGGCTTGTGCCGCCGAAAGCGTCGTTGACAGCATCCACGACGTCGGCCCAGACGTCCGCCCAGACGTCTTCCAATCGGCTGCCCATGGCGCCGTGCAGCTTGCCGCCCAGCATCGGCAGGTAGGCATCGTTGAAGAAGAACGCCTTGTTGTCGCGGCCCCATGCGATCCACAGCGGCTCTGGAGAATCCAGGATCATCGCCAGCAGAGCGCGGAGTTCGGGAGGGGCATTGGTGGCGTCGGCCGAACGGGCCCAGTCGCTGTCCTGCAGCAGTCGGTAGGCGAGTTGATCGGGTGCCGAGACAGGAAGGGGGAAGGGATGCATGGCCGTGCGCGAAGAAAGGTGCCGCAGCTTAGCCGAGGTGATGTCATTGCGCCCTGCACAGCTCCTTTGCCCTGGCCCTCATCGGTCCCTCGTGGCGGACGAGGTGGCTCACGGGGCGCCCTCTGACTGCATCATCATCCCTGCGCCAACAGCCTGCGTCGTGGCACCGTCGTATTGCAGCCTCAGACACCCAGAAGCGAATTCACCTGCCAATCGGCAACCCGCGCATGGCTCACCGCCTGATGACTGCCGCATCCGTCGCAGCGGAACAAGGCCCCGCCCGGCAGCTGGACCAGATTGTCTTCGCTGGCCGAGCGGGTTTCAGAGCAATGCCGGCAGATGACGGTGAGCGCCGTAATGCGCTCCACCCCGCCAGACAGGTCGAACACAGCTTCAAAGGCATGGATGACAGGGTGACCAGTGGCCGGCATCGGGAAAGTCGTCGTGATGGGGAGGACTTATCCTGCCCCCCCGATCGTGACGGGCTGGTCATCCGCATGCATTGGAGCGATCAAGATGCCCGGCGGCTCAGAGATCCTTCTTCTTGCCGCTCAGGTCGATCGGCCTGTCACTGCCCTTGCGCTCGCTCGACCACACTTCCATGCTCTTGTTGCAGCGGCTCTCGCGGGCAGCCACTTCGGGCGGCAGGTCCTTCAGATGCGGCGACTCCTGGCAGGCCTGGTGCATGTTGCTGTCGTCATACGTGGCACAGGCGCTGAGCGTGGCCAGGGCAAAGGCGGTGAGGGAGGCGCGAAGCAGGGGCTGCAGGATCATGGGGAGGTCTCGGGTGGTGCCGGGCTGGCCATGGAATTCAAATCCGTGACCCCGGGCACGAGCAATCCGTCCAACCGCACTTGTTATTCTGTAACAGATGCGCGATAGTCCAGCGCCTGCTGCTGTCAGGCGACGCAGATCATCAGGATCATGCTCAGCGCCAGCATCAGCACGAATACGCGCCGGCTCAGCGCAAGGCAGGCCAGGCAGGCGGCCAGTGCCCAGGCAGCCAGCAACGCGCAGGCCAGCAGCCACAGCCCGATCACGATCAGGGATCCACTGGCCGGTGCGGAGAGTGCGATCGCCTTGAACAGCGTCACGCCCAGCAAACTGCCGAGTACGCCTGCCTGCAGGGCGATGGCATCGTGGCGGGCAGGGGCAGGCGGGTGGTGCATGTCGGCGGCGTTCGTTCGCTGCGAGGGAGGCGCAGTCACTGTGCCCGACCGCATATCCACGCCATGTGTTTTTCGCGCACGCGATGCGCAGCCGGCTCAGTCGAACTCGCCCTCGGCCGATTCCAGCCGCTGCCGGTACGCCGCCCGATGCTGGTACAGGCGCTGGCACTCGGCGGACCGGTGGATCCGGCTGGCCGGTTCGTTGGCCACGGCGTCGCACATCCTTGCGATGTGGTTGTTGGACGCCAGTTCGGTCACGAAGAACACGGCGGTGATGCCGGTACCCAGCAGCACGACATAGAGCAGGCGGCTGAGCCAGCGCGTGCGCTTGCGCTCGAAGTGCTGCTGGAGGGTCAGGTCGAAGCGGATGATGCTGAGCACGATCCAGATGATCGCGACCAGGAAGCAGATGGTAGGCAGCAGGCCTCGCCAGAGTCCTGCTTCGTACACCGACTCGCTGTAGTGAACTGCTGCCCCGGCACCTGCGATGGCGATCGCCAGCGCCCAGTTACGGCCCAGCGAGAGCAGGTCATCGAGCAGCTTCTCGCGGTTCCTGGTCGATCCTGCTGCCACGTGGGCTCCATCTCCATGCTGCGACCGGCGGCGGAACTGCCGCCGATCCTGCAGATGTTGGAGCATCGCTGCGGCGATGAGAAGACCGCGCGGCTCAGTGTGCGATGGCGCGGGCGCCGATCCAGCGCCGGTAGCGGCGGGTCCGACACTTTGCGGCCGCCTGTGCCAGCAGCAGGGCCCATACCGGTGAAACCGTGGGTGCGGTGGGGCGGCGCCGGCTCAACCGGCCCAGCTGATACTTCACTGCGGCCATGTGCGCACTGGCCGCCAGCGGCTTGCTGCGCCAGTTGATGTCGCGCAGTGTCGGCACCGGATCGCGGCCCTGCTGCCAGTGCTGCGGCAGATCCGGCTCGATCGCCAGCGCGGTGGCGATGCCGACCATGGCTACGCCGCTGGCCAGCACCTGTTCTGCCACTTCGCGGCGGCGGATGCCGCCGGTGACCATCAGCGGCATCGTTGCCACCGTGGCGATCTCGCGTGCGAATTCGAGGAAGTACGCTTCGCGGGCCACGCTGCGTTCGTTGCGTGCGGCGCCGGTCATGGCCGGCATCTCATAGCTGCCGCCGGACAGTTCGACCAGATCCACGCCGAGGGGCGCCAGCATCTCCACCACGGCGCGCGCGTCCTCGGGCGAGAAACCACCGCGCTGGAAGTCGGCGGAGTTGAGCTTCACCGCCACTGCGAACGTAGGCGACACGGTGGCGCGTACACCCTGCACGATCTCCAGCAGCAGGCGCGCACGGTTGTCCAGGCTGCCGCCCCAGCGATCCTCGCGACGGTTCGACAGCGGCGACAGGAACTGGCTGAGCAGGTAGCCGTGCGCGGCATGGATCTCCACGCCGCTGAAACCGGCGCGGTCGGCCAGCTCGGCACTGCGGATGAAGCGGGCGATCACGTCTTCAATATCCGCCTCGGTCATCGCCCGCGGCGGTGCGAACTGTTTGGACAGTGCGCCCATGTCCAAGGGGACCGCCGAAGGCGCCAATGCCGGCTGGCCAAGCGCGGCCGGCATCTGCCGCCCTGGGTGGTTGATCTGCATCCACATCTGCACCCCGCGCGAGCGCGCGGCGTCGGCCCAGGCGCTGAAGCGGTCGAGATGGCGATCATCTTCCAGCACCACGCCGCCGGGGCCGGTCATGGCGCGGCCATCAACCATCACGTTGCCGGTGATGATCAGCCCGGCGCCGCCGTCGGCCCAGCGCTGGTACAACTGCAGCAGCGCTTCGGAGGGGGCGTGGTCGGCGTCGGCCATGTTCTCCTCCATCGCCGCCTTGGCGATGCGGTTGCGGATGAGGGCGCCGGAAGGCAGCGCCAGGGGCGAGAACAGCGACATGGGACAGCTCCAGGACAGGGGAATGGCGCTACGCTAACCTTCAAGTTTTATTGAAGGTCAATGGGTTCCGATGTCGAGGATTCAGGCAGATGAAGATCGGTGAGCTGGCCCGCCGCACGGGCCTGGCGGCGTCACGCATCCGCTTCTATGAGGAGGCAGGGTTGCTGGTCGTCCAGCGGCAGGCCAACGGCTACCGCGACTACCCGGAGCAGGCGGTGCTGCTGCTGGAGCTGATTACCGGTGCGCAGCGCGCCGGCTTCAGCCTGGAGGAGATACGCGCCTTGCTGCCACCGGATATGGGCCAGTGGCAGCACGACGCATTGATCTCAATGCTGCAGCAGAAGGTGGCCGACATCGAGGCGCTGCAGTTGCGGCTGGCAGAGAGCCGGGCGCACCTGCTGGCCCTGATCGAGGACATCCAGGCGCGGCCGGAGGGCATCGACTGCGCGGCCAACTCGCGGCGGGTGCTGGAGCGCGTCAAGCGCGGTGAGCTGGCGCGCCCGACACTTGCGGCCGGCGATACGGCATTGCTGCGGCCGGATCGCCGCCGCCGCGCGGGCAGCAGCTGACGATCCGGCGCGAAGGTCAGTGACTGCCCACGCCGGCTGTCTTGCGCTTCCTGTCCAGCATCACCGCCACGCACCACAGCAGCAGGCCGCCGATGGCGGTGGCGGCACCGACATAGCCGGTGCTGGCCGGGCTGAAGCCAGCGCTGATTGCCATGCCGCCCAGCCACGGCCCGAGCGCATTGGCGGTATTGAAGGCGGCATGGTTGGAGGCGGCGGCCAGCGTCTGCGCTTCGCCGGCCACGTCCATCAGGCGCGTCTGCAGTACCGCCGCCAGTGCGCCCATGGTGCCGACGGTGATGATCATCGGGCCGATCGTCCACACCGACTGTGCGGCCAGCGGGTACAGCAGCAGCATCACGATGGACCACAGCAGCACCACGGCGGCGGCCTTGAAGTGGAACTTGTCGACCAGCCATCCACCGGCGATGTTGCCGATGATCGCGCCGACGCCGAACACGCCCACCGCCAGTGGCATCCAGGATTCGGCTACACCGGTGACCTGCACCAGGGTGGGTGCCAGATAGGTGAACACGCAGAACATGCCTGCGAAACCGACCGCGCCGATGGCCAGCGCCAGCCACACCTGAGTGGTATTGAAGGCGCGCAGTTCGCGCATCGGCGAGGTGCGCACTTCATCCGGATCCGGCAGCAGGAAGCGCGCGATCATCGCCACGGTGGCGATGGCCAGCACGCTGACCAGGGCAAAGGCGGTGCGCCAACTCAGCTGCTGGCCCAGCCAGGTGGTCAGCGGATTGCCGACCAGGATCGCGATCGACAGGCCCAGCAACACGCGCGACATCGCCTGGCCGCGCTGGCCGGCCGGGCTGATCGCGGCGGCAACCAGCATCGCCACGCCGAAGTAGGCGCCATGCGGCAGGCCGGCGACGAAACGCGCAATGAGCATCGTGCCGTAGTTCGGCGCCAGTGCGCTGGCCAGGTTGCCGACGGCATAGAAGCCCATCAGTGCCAGCAGCAGCTTGCGGCGAGGGAAGCTGGCGCCGACGAAGGCGAGGATCGGGGCGCCGACGACCACGCCGATGGCGTAGGCGCTGATCAGGTGGCCGACCTGGGTTTCGGAAATCGACAGGCCGCGGATGATCTCCAGCATCAGGCCCATGCTGGCGAATTCACTTGTGCCGATGGCGAAGCCGCCCAGCGACAGGGCAAGGATGATCAGGGTGCGCTGACGGGGCGTCAGCCGCGCAGCCAAGGAAGAGTTGGGGCTCATGCGGGGCGCGATGGGGGCGGGGAGCCGGTCATTGTACTGCTGCACCGCAACAAGGGCAGCAGCACTCAGGGTAAATCAGCGTTTGATCGGTGACACGTTCGCCCACCCGCCACCGCGCGGCGCAATCAGATGCCCAGCGCTGTCCGGGCGTGCGCATACTTGCTGCGCAGGCGCCTGGCCGTCGCCGCGTCGAGCATCGCCAGGCGCTGCGGATCGGCGTTGTCATTCAGATCGGCCTGCTTCACCTTCAGTGCCAGCGGGTGGGCGGCAATGCGCGCGTAGTAGCTGTCCGCGTCGGGGGCCGCGTCGCGGTTGAGCAGTTGCACCGCCTCGCGCAGCGGGGCGGGAAAGACCTCGATCCGTGCGGCAAACGCCGGGCAGTCTTCGGCTACGTCATGCAGCCAGGCCACCACTTCGGCGTCATCGTCGCCGCGCACCGCGGCCGCCACCCGCGCCACATGGCAGATGTAAGGCTGGCCGGCCTTGTCCGTCTGGCCCGTGTGGGCCTCGGTGGCCAGCGTGCGTGCAAGTGCTACCCAGTCCATTGCAGTCTCCTTGGATATCCGCAGACAGTTTCGCGTAGAAACCGTAGCGCTTGTGCATACGCCGATGACACTGCGATGGGCATCATGGCGGGGCAGGGGACGCAGTGTTGCCCCGACAAGGAGGAATGCGATGCAGGAATTCAGGCATGTGCTGGAAACCCGTGGCCGCTATCAGCTGGTAGCAGTGTCCTACGAGCCGGTGTACGCTCCGGGCGATGTGGTCGGCCATGCGGTCGTCGCCGACGATGGGGATCGTCTGACCGACCTTGTATCACTGGCCGAAGCGCGCCAACTGCTGTTGCAGCGGGTGCGTGAAGAGGGCGAAGAGCCCGGGCTGGAGAACGAAAACAACCTGCGGAAGAAGGCGTCGCGCTGGCGCCGCCGCTAGGCCGTCGCGCCCTCGTGCGCATCATGGAGGATTCGGGTGTTGCCCAGTAAGAAGTATCTGCTCATCGCCATCGTCACGCTGGCGACCCTGCTGCTTGGTTTCGTGTTTTCCGGCTACCTGACCCTGTTGTTCCTGGGGTTGGACACCAAGCTGTTCACCTGGAACACGTACTACCAGTACTACCACGCCATCGGCCAGCCGCAGGTTGCGCCGTTCGTGGGCAAGATCAAGTGGGCCGGCTACGTGGGCTTCGGCTTGCCGCTGCTGGTCCTGCTGGTGACCGGTCTGGTGCTGCTGCTGAAGAAGGACAAGCGCTCGCTGCATGGCGACGCGCGTTTCGCCACCGGCGCCGACCTGTCCAGGCATGGCATGTTCAAGAAGACCGGCCAGAGCATCGTGGTCGGCAGCCATGGCGGCAAACTGGTGCGGCTGGATGGCCAGCAGTTCGTGATTCTTGCGGCACCCACCCGTTCAGGCAAGGGCGTGGGCGTGGTCATCCCGAACCTGCTGGAATACGGCGAATCGCTGGTGGTGCTGGACATCAAGCAGGAGAACTTCGACCTGACCAGCGGCTGGCGCGCCAGCCAGGGCCAGGAGATCTACCTGTTCAATCCCTTCGCCGAGGATCGGCGCACGCACCGCTGGAACCCGCTCAGCTATGTCTCCGATGATCCGGCATTCCGGGTGTCGGACCTGATGAGCATCGCCGCGATGCTGTATCCGGACGGCGCCGAGGACCAGAAGTTCTGGGTCAGCCAGGCGCGCAACGCGTTCATGGCCTTCACCCTGTATCTGTTCGAAAACTGGGACGACGAGCGCAGCAGCGGCTTCCCGGGCGGCTCGGGCACGCCGACGCTGGGTTCTGTCTACCGGTTGTCATCGGGCGATGGCACCGATCTGAAGAAGTACCTCAAGGCCTTGTCGGAGCGTTCGTTCCTCAGTGGCAACGCGCGTTCGGCGTTCGCCAACATGCTGTCCCAGGCCGACGAGACCTTCGCCTCGATCCTGGGCACCTTCAAGGAACCGCTCAATCCCTGGATCAACCCAGTGCTGGACAAGGCCACCAGCAGCAACGACTTCCTGCTGACCGACGTCCGCAAGAAGAAGATGACCATCTACATCGGCATCCAGCCGAACAAGCTGGCCGAGAGCCGCCTGATCATCAACCTGTTCTTCAGCCAGCTGATCAACCTCAACACCAAGGAACTGCCCAAGTCCAACCCGGACCTGAAGTACCAGTGCCTGCTGCTGATGGACGAATTCACCTCGATCGGCAAGGTCGAGATCATCGCCTCGGCGGTGTCCTACATGGCCGGTTACAACATCCGCCTGCTGCCGATCATCCAGAGCATGTCCCAGCTCGATGCCACCTACGGCCGGGAAGTCTCGCGCACGATCATCACCAACCACGCGCTGCAGATCCTGTACGCGCCGCGCGAGCAGCAGGACGCCAACGACTATTCGGACATGCTGGGCTACACCACCATCCGCAAGAAGAACGTCACGCACGCCCGCGAGAAGACCCACAGCTTCACCGAGGAGCGGCGGGCACTGATGCTGCCGCAGGAGCTGAAGGCGATGGGGCCGGACAAGGAAGTGTTCCTGTACGAGGGCATACCGCATCCGGTGAAATGCGACAAGATCCGCTACTACAAGGATCGCTACTTCACCTCGCGGCTGCTGCCGAAAGTCGACGTTCCCATGCTTAACGTCTAATTCACGTCGTTAAATTTGTGACGTAGATTCATATTCACTGACGTGAAAACGTGAGTTGAGTCAAGAATTCGGCATTTGTTCATGGATTTTCAGACTTGTCTGACATGGAATTGACGCGTGGTTGTGCGACCCTGTGCATGCCGTTCAGAAATGTGTGATGGATGGCAGATGTTGTAGAGCAGGGTGGCCAGGAGTTTGTGCCATGAAACATGGATGGTTTCGACGTTGGTGAGGTATGCGGGTGTGTCGCCGGCAGTGTCTGGCGGCCCCGCGACTTGGTTGGCAGCCGTTGGCTGCAGGGGAGCCGGAGTGGGCGTGCTGCCAGTCAGTGCGTCGCTCCGATTCCGGCGTGCGCGACGCAGCGCCGGACGACCAGGGGACCAATGCTCGGGACTGCTTTTTCGTACGTCAAAGTGAAGCCCGTATGAATCAGGCGTTTATCGCGAAAATGTCCATCGCCGCAGTGGCGGCGTTGATGGTGGCCGGTTGCGCCACCAAGTCCGCTCCCGATTTCGGAGGCCGCTGGAAGCCGGTGAACCGCTTTGCTGCGGCAACCACCGAGATCCCGCTGTACTCCAGCTACGTCTACCAGGCCTCGCCGATGGATGGCACGCTCAAAGCCATGCTCGAGCGCTGGGCCAAGGATTCCGGACGCACGCTGGATTACCGCCTGAGCTCGGACTTCACCCTGTACGGCGCGGTTTCCAACATCGACACCACCAACGCTCAGCAGGCCGTGATCGATCTGACGGCGGCCTATGCAGCGCAGGGCATCTCCGTCTCCATCGTTGGCAACCAGATCGTTGTACAGAGCGCTGGCTCGACGCCGACCGCGTCGGCACAGGGCGCTGATTCCAACAGCGGCACCTGAGTCCACCTCGAAATCATCGAACGTGCCGCTCCCCGCGCCTGTCGCAGGGGTGCCACGCCCATTGATGTTTCAGCAGTACGGAAGAATCCATGTTCCGCAAGAAGGATCCCGGCAATAGTCCCAAGGTCGAGCAGTCGGTCGCCAAGGCGGTCAGCTACGAGATCACCGTGGCCGACATGGCGCGTCGCAGTGAGCGCCGTGCCTGGTGGGTCGCCACCGGCTCATTGCTGATGTCGCTGGCACTGGCTGGCGGCTACTACTACATGCTGCCGCTGAAGGAGAAGGTGCCCTTCCTGGTGATGGCCGATGCCTACACGGGTACCGCTACGGTGGCGCGCCTGAGGGGTACGTTCCAGGGCGAGACGATCACCACCAATGAGGCGGTCAACCGCAGCAATGTCGCCCAGTACGTGCTGGCGCGCGAGTCGTACGACTCCGCGGTGATGGGGTTGCGTGACTGGGAGCTGGTGTTCGTCATGTCCAGTGATGCCGTCGCCGCAAGCATGAAGCAGCGCTATGCCAGCAACAATCCGCAGAATCCGTTCGTGATGTACGGCCGGGGCAAGGCGATCAGGGTCAAGATCCTCAGCATTACCCCGCTGGGCGTGCAGGCGAACGGCAGCTTCCGTGGCGCGTCCGTGCGCATCCAGCGCAGCCTGCTCGACAAGCGCAGCGGTGCATCGACCTATCTGGACAACCAGCTGGTCACCATGCGCTTCCAATACAACCAGAATCTCGCGCTGTCCGAACAGGACCGGGTGCTCAATCCATTGGCGTTCCAGGTCACGGAGTACCGTGTCGACAACGACTATGCGCGCGGCGTGCCCGTGCCGGATGACGGTGCCATGCAGCAGCAGGCCCAGGATGCTGCGCAGCAGGCACAACTCGCTGCGCAGCAGGCGCAGGGCATGTACGGCCCGAACAATCCGGCCGCCGCCACCATGATCGACCCCGCCACCGGTCAGCCTGTCGCAGTGCCAGCCAATGGGCAGATGCAGCCGATGCAGGGTGCGCCCATGCAGGGGCAGCCGGTCCAGGGGCAGCCGATGCCGGGGCAGGGCGCGCCGGGGCAGCCGGCAATGATGCCGGCACCGAACCATTCCACCGGAAATGCTGATGGAGCAAGCAACCGATGAGTAGTCGAAAAGTCAGGGGAAGCGCGTGGGCGCTGCTGTCGTTGCTGTCGCTGGTGTTTTCCAGCGCGGCGATGGCACAGGCAGTTGACCACTACGAGTATGAGAAGGACCGCATCTACCCGGTTCGCACCGGCCTGGGCCTGACCACCCAGATCGAGCTGAGCCCGAACGAGAAGATCCTCGACTACAGCACCGGCTTCAGCAGCGGCTGGGAACTCACCCGTCGCGAGAACGTGTTCTATCTCAAGCCGAAGAACGTCGACGTCGACACCAACATGATGGTGCGTACCGAAACCCATTCGTACATTTTCGAGCTGAAGGTCGTTGCCACCGACTGGCGCCAGCTTGAGCAGGCCCGTCGCGCCGGCGTACAGTACAAGATTGCTTTCGTCTATCCGAATGACACTGTGTTCGGGCCTGCCCAGGCAGCGGTCGAGGAAGAGGCGCAGCCGCTGCTGAGCACCGAGCTGGCCAAGGACCGCCAATACAACTTCAACTACTCCTATTCGACCAGCAAGGCGAAGAAGATGGGGTGGCTGATCCCGGTCAACGCCTACGACGATGGCCGTTTCACCTATCTGAAACTGCCCAACTCGCCCGAATACAAGACCGGCATCTTCCCGGCCGTGTTCGGTCGCGAGAAGGAGTACGGCGAGGATTTCGTGGTCAACACCACGGTTGAGGGCAATACGCTGATCGTGCACGGGACCTACCCGTACCTGGTCATCCGCCACGGCGACTTCGTCGTCGGCCTGCGAAGGAACGTGAAGAAATGAGCCAGCAGAACACTCCCGGCAACGATCCAAATCCGTCTCCGTACGGGCAGGGCCCTGCGGCTCAGGAGCCACCGACGAACCCGTATTATGGGCATGCGCAGGCCGAGGCAACCCCGGACCTGGATGCAAGTGCCCCGCAGCTTCGCTCTGCGGAAGAGCAGCGCTTGAACCGCAAGGCGCTGTTGTTCCTCGGCGGCATCCTGGTGTTGTTGCTGGCCATGGGCTTCCTGCTGCTCAGCAAGGGCAAGGAAGACGCTGAAGAAGTCAAGGCGCCGCCGCAGGTTGCACGTTCGAGCACCCCCGACCTGCCGATCATTGCACCCTCCGCGATTCGCGAGGCCGCCCGGGAAGCCGCCGAACCCATTCCGATGCTGCCGCCACCGCCGCAGGAAACGATGGGCCCGACGTTCATTCCTCGTGCCGAACCCGAGCGCGAGGTCGAGCGTGGCCCGAGTCTGCTGGATCGCCGCATTGCCGGTAGTGGTGGCGCAGGCGTGGGCACGGGCGATGCTGGCGGCCAGGCCGCAGCAGGGGACAACGACGATCCCTACATGCAGGCCACGTTGGCTGCGCTGCAGGCGCAGAACGGCAATGCTCCGCCGGCCAAGGTGCGCCGCGGGCCTGACGTGGAGGATGTGTCCAATGCTTCCTACATCCGCAGTCCCGATGCACTGCTTGTGCGTGGCACTTATCTGCGTTGTGTTCTCGAGACCCGCATCATCACCGATCTTGCAGGTTATACGTCGTGCCTGTTGACCGAGCCGGTGTACTCGATCAACGGCCGCAGCCTGCTGCTGCCCAAGGGGTCCAAGATCTACGGTGCGTACGGTGGTGGTCCCAAGGGCAAGCGCGTGGAAGTGATCTGGGATCGCATCACCACGCCCAATGGCATCGACGTGGCCATGTCCAGCCCGGGCGTGGATCAGCTGGGTGGTGCCGGTCATCCTGGCCAGTACAGCGCGCACTGGGGCAGTCGCATTGCATCGGCGCTGATGATCAGCCTGATCGCCGACGCCTTCAAGTACGCCGCAGCCGAGCATGGCCCGGAGTCGACGACGGTTTCCAGCAATGGTTTTGCCGTTCGTTCGCCCTATGAAAGCGCCACCGCGCGCACGATGGAGCGTCTCGCCAACGAAGCCCTGACCAGTTCGAATCGCCCGCCGACTGTCACCATCAACCAGGGCACCGTCGTGAACGTCTACGTCGCAAAGGACGTCGACTTCACCAACGTGCTCAACCCGCGCCGGTAACCCGAAGAACAACCATGGACGCCGAAGTGTCACCCCTCGCCCTCGTTTCCAGCGACTTCCTGCGCTATCAGTACGAAGTGCTGGGCATCGCCGAGTACATGACATCCCCGGAAGTGACGGAAATCTGCATCAACCGTCCCGGTGAGCTGTACCTGGAGACCCGGGCGGGGTGGCAGCGGGTGGAGGTGCCGGGCCTGACGTTCGAGCGGGCCCGGCAGTTCTGCACCGCCGTGGTGAACGAAAGCAACACCGGCCAGCGCATCACCGATGCCGATCCGGTCGTCTCGCTCACCTTCCCGACCGGGCAACGTGCGCAGTTCGTGATTCCACCTGCCTGTGATGCCGGCAAGGTCTCGATCACGATCCGCCTGCCGTCCAAGCACACCAAGTCGCTCACCCAGTACCACGAGGATGGCTTCTTCAACCAGATCCTGGAACAGGATGGCAGTCTGAGCGAGCAGGACCGCGAGCTGCTGGAACTGCGCCAGCAGCGCGAGTACGCAGAGTTCTTCCGTCGTGCGGTGATGTACCGCAAGAACATCGTGGTCTCCGGTGCGACCGGTAGCGGCAAGACCACCTTCATGAAAGCGCTGGTCAATCATATCCCGGACAACGAACGCCTGGTCACGATCGAGGACGCGCGCGAACTGTTTCTGACCCAACCCAATGTGGTGCACCTGCTGTACTCCAAGGGTGGGCAGAGCACCAGCAATGTCAGCGCAAAGAGTTGCATGGAAGCCTGCCTGCGCATGAAGCCCGAGCGCATCATCCTGGCCGAGCTGCGCGGTGACGAGGCGTTCTACTTCATCCGCAACTGCGCATCGGGCCACCCGGGCTCGATCACCAGTTGCCATGCCGGTAGCCCGGAGCAGACCTGGGACCAGCTGGCGCTGATGGTGAAGGCCTCGGCCGAGGGTTCTGGCCTGGAGTTCAACGTCATCAAGCGACTGTTGATGATGACCATCGACATCGTCGTGCATATCAAGGCGCATGCCGGCTCGCGCTACATCACCGGCATCGACTTCAATCCTGGGCGTGCCCAGGGGCAGGAGGGCTGACCAATGCTGCCAGGACTGGAAATGATGGCGTGCCCGGAAATGGCCGTCTCGATGGACGTGATGCAGCACGTCATCAACGTGGAATCGTCGCGCAACCCTTATGCCATCGGCGTGGTCGGCGGCGCCCTGGTGCGCCAGCCCAAGGCCCTCGACGAGGCGCTGGCCACCGTTCGCATGCTGGAGGAGAAGGGCTACAACTTCTCCATTGGCCTGGCCCAGGTCAACCGTTACAACCTGGGCAAGTACGGGCTGGATTCCTACGAGAAGGCCTTCCAGCAGTGCCCGAACCTGCAGGCGGGTTCGCGCATCCTCGCCGATTGCTACAAGCGCTCCGGTGGTGACTGGGGCAAGTCGTTCAGCTGCTACTACTCGGGCAACTTCGAGACCGGCTTCCGTCACGGGTACGTGCAGAAGATCTACGACTCGATCCGCCGCGGTCAGCAGGTCGCAAGCAACGCCGTCGCGCCGATTGACGTGGTCAGCCGCGGCGAGCGTCGGGTGGTCAGGGTCGAACATCATCCGCAGACGGCCTCGCCGGCCCAGGCGCGCATCGTCGCCCAGGCCAATGCGCCGGTGTACGTACCGTCCAATGACCCGGCACGGGCCTACACCGTCTACCCATCGACCGGTGCGATGGCCCGCGGCAGCCTGCTGAACATCGCCGACCAGGCGGTATCGCGCGTGGTGCTGGGTTCGGTCGATCGAATGATGCAGCCACAGGCGCAGGGCGGAAACGACATGCCGCAGCAGGCTCCGCAGCAGTATCAGCAGCCTGGTGCGGCGCAGGGTGGGGCAGCCATGCCGCAACAGCTGCCCGGGATGGCTGCTGGCGCGAACGCGCCGGTGATGCTGCGCCCCTGGAATGAGCGTAACGCGCCGGCAGCGGACACCCAGAATTTCTACAACGCACCGGCGCCCCGTGCGCCGGTGCAGCAGATTCCCGCAGGGGATGCGGCCTTCGTGTTCTGACGAAGTCGTGGTGCGACCGGTCCCCCGGCTGGTCGATTCAGTTGTGTTAGTCCATCAACAAGGAAATCAATCCATGAAGCGATTCAATCTCGACCTCGTCCAGGCCCAGCGCACGCTGAAGACCATGCTGATGGCCGTCGCATTCGCAGGTGCCGTGTTCGCTCCCCAGGCCCTGGCAGGCGGTACCGACTTCGGCGGCACCGATGGCAAGGTCTGCGGCTTCTTCTCCAACATCAACGGTCTGCTGAACATGGCCTCGATCGCCGTGGTCACGATCGCCGTGATCTTCGCCGGTTACCAGATCGCATTTGCCCACAAGCGCATCGGTGACGTGGCCCCGATCCTCATCGGCGGTGTGCTGATCGGCGCGGCAGGCCAGATCGCGCGCATGCTGCTCGGCAAGGAGGCTGGCAGCTGCGACAAGGTCGGTGGTGGCGACGGCGCTGGCATGGCGTTTGAAATGATCAAGCACGCCGTCCAGTACTACAGTGCATAAGAACGTCCTGTTCCGGGGCTGCACGCGCCCAGCGATGTTCCTGGGCGTTCCCTACCTGCCATTTTTCATGGTGGCGGGTGGGTTGTTGCTGCTGAGCATGTACACGAACTTCTGGTTTCTGCTGACCATCCCGGTGGCCATTTTCATCATGCGGCAGATGGCCAAGCGTGACGAGATGATCTTCCGCCTGCTGGGCCTGCGCCTGATGTTCAAGCTCAAGGTGCGCAACGTGCAGGAGCATGATGGCATGTGGGTGTTCAACCCGAATCACTACCGCAACAAGCCAGCCCCCAGGGATTGAGGGCTGGATCCGGCCAGGCGGGCGTTGAACGCCCGCCTGGCCAACTCCGCATCTTTGTCGGCAGTACCTTTTGGAAGCAGTCGTATGTTCAACCCAGATACCTCCATCAGCGAATTCATCCCCTTGTCGTCGCACGTGGCTCCGAATGTGGTGAAGACCACGGGCGGCGACTACCTGTTGACGTGGCACCTGGAAGGGCTGCCGTTCGTGGGGCGCGAAGAATGGGAGCTTGAGCATCGGCACAACACCTTCAACCGGTTACTGCAGACGCTGCGCGCGCCGGATTTCGTCAACGTTGCCTTCTGGGTGCATGACATCCGGCGCCGTCGCACCCTGAAGGGAAAGAGCTACTACAAGCAGCGCTTCAACCAGGATGTGTCCGACCAGTACATGGGCATGCTGTCCTCCCAGCGCATCATGCAGAACGAGCTGTACCTGACGATGATCTATCGCCCGGTGGTGGCGGGAAAGCGCTTCGTGGAGAAGTCCGCGAACCTGGACAAGCTGCGCGCCGAGCAGGAGCAGGCCGTCGAGAAGCTGATGGAGCTCGCCGGCAACGTCGAGGCTGTGATCCGCGACTACGCGCCTTACCGGCTCGGTATGTACGAAGCCAAGAACGGTGTGGTGTTTTCCGAGACGCTTGAGCTGTTCGGCTACCTGATCAACCGCATCGATGAGCCGGTGCCGGTACTGTCGGCGCCAGTGAAAGACTATCTTCCGGTCAGCCGGCACATGTTCTCGGCCAAGACCGGCGATTTCGTGATCAATACGCCCAATGGCGTCAATCATTTCGGCGCGATCCTGAATATCAAGGAGTATGCCGAGGGGACCTATCCGGGCATCCTCAATGGTCTGAAATATCTGGACTATGAGTACGTCATCACCCATTCGTTCAGCCCGATGGGGCGCCAGGACGCATTGAAGGTGCTGGACCGGACCAAGGGCATGATGATCTCCTCGGGCGACAAGGCGGTCAGTCAGATCGTCGAACTCGACCAGGCGATGGATCATCTGTCGTCAGGCAACTTCGTGCTGGGCGAATACCACTTCATCATCGCGGTGTATGGCGACAGCCAGGCGAAGCTGTCGCAGAACGTGGCCTCGACCCGTGCCGAGCTGTCCAACGCCGGTTTCGTGTCGACCAAGGAGGATCTGGCAGTCACCTCGTCGTTCTATTCGCAGCTGCCGGCCAACTGGCGCTTCCGCACGCGGCTGGCCAACGTCAGCTCGCTGAACTTCCTTGGCCTGTCGCCGCTGCACAACTTCGCCACCGGCAAGCAGCACAACAACCCGTGGGGCGACTGCGTGACCACGCTGCAGACCACCAACGGCCAGCCGTACTACTTCAACTTCCATGCCACCCATCCATCCGAGAATTCGCTCGGTGAGAAGGCGATCGCCAATACCATGGTGATCGGCAAGTCCGGTACCGGCAAGACCGCGCTGATCAACTTCCTGCTCAGCCAGGTGCAGAAGTACGAGCCGTCGCCGACCATCTTCTTCTTTGACAAGGACCGCGGCGCGGAGATCTTCGTACGCGCCTGTGGTGGCAATTACCTCGCGCTGGAGAACGGTGCGCCGACCGGCTTCAACCCGTTCCAGTGCGAGAACAACGAAGCCAACGTGCAGTTCCTGGCCGACCTGATCAAGGTGCTGGCCGGCAAGCGCGAATACAGCGCGCGCGAGGAAGAGGATATCTACCGCGCAGTGGAGAGCATGCTGGATACACCGATGCACCTGCGCAGCATGACCAACTTCCAGAAGAGCCTGCCCAACATGGGCGACGACGGCCTCTATGCGCGCATGCGCCGTTGGACCTCGGGCAATTCGCTGGGTTGGGTCTTCGACAATCCGATCGATACTGTGGATCTGAGCAAGGCCAACATCATCGGCTTTGACTACACCGACATCATCGACAATCCCGAAGTGCGCGTGCCGGTCATCAATTACCTGCTGCACCGCCTGGAATCGCTGATCGACGGTCGACCGCTGATCTATGTAATGGACGAATTCTGGAAGATCCTGGACGGCGAGGGTGGCCTGAAGGAGTTCGCGAAGAACAAGCAGAAGACCATCCGTAAGCAGAACGGCCTGGGCATCTTCGCCACGCAGAGCCCGGAAGACGCGCTGAAGAGTGATATCTCCGCTGCCCTGATCGAGCAGACCGCCACGCTCATCCTGCTGCCGAACCCGAACGCCAGCAAGAGCGACTACATGGATGGCCTGAAGTTGACCGAGGCGGAGTTCAAGGTGGTCACGGCACTGGACGAGCGCTCGCGCTGCTTCCTGGTCAAGCAGGGCCATGCTTCCAGCGTCTGCCAGCTCAACCTGCGCGGCATGGACGACATCCTGTCGGTGATCTCGGCCTCGACCGACAACATCGACATCATGCATCGAGTGCTGCAGACGGCTGCAGTCCGCAATCGGATCACCGTGGATGAACTCACGCCGGAACAGTGGCTGGAGGACTTCTACAAGAACCGAAAGGGCTCTGGTAAAGCCAAGGTCTCTGCCGAAACCGATGCGGCTTGAAAGCCCTGGATCAAACAGCGCCGAATGAAATCCATTCCCCTGGAGAAGAACATGAACATGACATCCCGAAATCACAAGCGCCAACGCGGTCTGCGTCAGAAGCGCCTGGCAGCCATCCTGCTGGGGAGCATGGTCATGTTCTCCACCACGTCGGTTTCGGCCGGTGGCTACCCTGTTATCGACTTCAGTAATCTCGCGCAGGCGCTGAAGGATGTTGCCCAAGGAAAAGCACAGCTCAAGGCTGATGGGCTTGAGTATGCGGCTCAGGTTGATCGCTGGAGAAGGACGTTCCAGGAATATCAGAATGCGCTTGTCCAGATCCAGGGCATGATCAACAACTTCGGCTTGCCGCCAGGCGCCACATTGGAGCGGGTTCCAGACGACTATATGGTCGCCGACCTCTGCCGTACATCGGCGGGCTTCAGCGCTGGCAGCCTGCTGAAGAAGTTTGTGCTGGATACCTCCGGTGATCTCTACGCACAGCAGCAGCAGCTGTGCGTCAACATCCAGATGATGGAAAACCGGAAGCGCAACGAGACGGTGGATTTCATCGAGAAGACCATCCCCAGTGTCAATGCGTCGTTGGCTAAGATCATGGGCTGGAGAGGCGGCGCCAATGGCAACCTTGCGGGAACTCTTTCGGCCGTGAACAGTGACTCCCTGCGTACGGCAAACGATATCGCCAAGCTGCAGCAGGAATGGGAGGCGCGCATGCGGTCCTACGACGCCTATCAGGAGTCAATGATGGCCAATCAGCGCGTGCTGGCGCGCGTGGCATTGAAGGGCAAGCCGGGCGTCATCTCGCAGCTGGTCAAGACGGCTGCATTGGAACGCGCTTTGCACGTCGACTGACGCCGCTTGGGGCAGGTGCATAGGCACCCGCTCCACGAGGTTGTCCGGTAGGGATACATCAAGGGATTGCGGAAATGATCAGGTCGATTGCCAATTTTGATTTCAATGGCGGATTCCAGGATTTGATGGGGCACGTTGCACGTGTCCAATCGATCGGGGATTTCGTGTTCTTCAAGTTCATCTTCGACTTCCTGCGAAGCAAGATAAACAAGTTCGGCATCGACATGATGGGGGAAATGATGCAGTGGGTCGGCGGCATCGCCCTCACGCTCATGACCCTGTGGGTGCTGGTGCAGGGCTTCCGCATCGTGACCGGCCGCAGCCGGGACTCAATGATGGTCTTGGTGACCAATATGGCGCGTGCGGCGTTGATCGTCAGCGCGGCCACCACGATGGGCGCTTTCGGCACCAACCTTCAGAGCTTCCTCACCCACGACGTCAAGGCAGAAATCACGAAGGTCGTGACAGGCTCGAACGAGTCACCCGAAGCTCAGATCGACAAGAGCCTGGCATGGATGCAGGTGGCGCTTTCCAGTATCGACGCCATCCAGATCATGAATGACGGGGAGCTGCTGGAGGACAAGAAGCGGGCACTGTTCTTCATCGGCATGGGCACCGCAGGTCCAGCCATCACCGCTGGTGCGATGCTGATGCTGTATGAAATCGCCATGGCGCTGTTCATCGGCTTTGGCCCCCTGTTCATCCTCTGCCTGTTGTTCGACCAGACCAAGCAGTTGTTCCAACGTTGGCTGTTCTACGGCATCGGCACGATGTTCTCCATGGCCGTACTTGCAGCGATGGTATCCATCGCACTGGACATGGTGGTACGTGTAGCGGCCACTTTCTGGACGACAGCGCTGGTGCAGGAATTCATCCTCAAGGAAAGCATGTCCGACGGCATGACCAGCCAGGCGATGCAGCAGGGAGGCATGGGCCTGATCCTCACCGCGTTGATCCTGACTACACCCCCAATGGCAGCGATGTTCTTCCAGGGTACCCTGGGCACCTTCATGGCATATTCGCAGATAGGCGGTGGTGCAAGTGCCTCGCCGAGTGCCGATGGTCGTCCGCCGGGCATGTCGGCTCCGCCGCCGGCGCCGTCGGGAGATCGTGGTTCGGTGGGGGCGCCTGTCGCAGCAACCTCCCCTGTTGTCAATAACGCGATTGCTCCGACTCAAAGCCCAGGTATGCGAGGAAATGCAACAGGTCAATGAGTTGTGAGACTGAGGCGCCGTGAATTTTCAGAGATTCAAGACAATGGCCGATTTCAAACCTTTACGCGGTAATCCGGCGTTCGTGACTCTGACGCTGCTGTTTGCTGCACTCCTCGTTGCCAATAACGCCAATGCGGAGGGCCGATGCCCGGCCGGCCAGTACCCCATCGGCGATCAAGGGGTGGGGGGGTGTGCCCCCATCCCTGGAGCGGGGGGGGGCGCCCGTGGGGCGGAACCCGCTGGCCAGTGGCATAAGACGTGGGGTGCCATTGCTTCCTCGCCCAGCACGAACGAAGCAGGCGTGGCGACAGGGAGGGCTACGAAAGAGGATGCGGAGCGTGTCGCTCTCGAGGGATGCGGCATGCGCGCTGCTCGCGACTGCCGAGTACTCATCGCGTACCGGAACCAGTGTGCGGCTTGGGTCGTTCCTCAGAGCCAAGGCAATGGGGCGCGTGGTGGCGTTGCGAGCGGTAAAGACTTGAAGGAAGCCATTGCGCAGGCACAAAAGATCTGCGTGGATCCGGCTGGAACGCAATGCAAAGTCGCCTACTCAGCGTGTTCTGAGCCGGTCTATGAGGCGTTCTAGCTAAAGGATCCTGACAGCCAGTGCTTGGAGCGTGTTGATTGCTCAGGGCAACGGCTTGGGCAAGCTTCGACATGCCGACGTGAAGGCGATATTGGTGCGACGGCGTCTATGTGATCGACAGTAACTTGCTGTGCCCCGGCTCTACTTCAACTGGGTGATTTACTTCAGTCGAGCCTGCGTTGATGCACAGTCTGACGCGATTGACCTTGAGCGTTCAGCGTGGCTGCGCCACCATCGGGCTTGCAGCGCACTCCGGTTGGAATCGCCGAGTTCTCCAATGATCTTGTACCCGGCCAGCCCGGGCCTGTGTTTGCTCTGCGAAGCCTTCCCAACCCGGGAGGCAAGTTTGGGCAACGATCATCTGCTCAGGCCGTCCCGCCTCTCACAATGGGCAGCAAAGGAATGAGTCTCCCCATGAAACGAATCCACCTCGCTTTTCTCCCGTGTCTGCTGATTGCAGGCCTGCCGCCGTTCACCGCGCTTGCCGAAGGCAACTGCCCGCAGGGCATGTATCCCATCGGTGGCCAGGGTGTACAGGGCTGTGCGCCCATTCCGGTAAGCAGCTCAGGATCCCCGTACAACAATCGCCCCAACTGGGCGCAGACCGTGCGCGGCGTGGCAATGGATGCCCGCGGCGATACCTTCATCAGCAACTCGATGCGTTCGCGGGGCAAGGCCAAGCGTGCTTCCATGAAGGAGTGCAGGGAGTTCGGGCAGGGCGAATGTACGTTGGCGACCCTGTTCCAGGCGCAATGCGTGGCAGTCGCACACGCGGGTCTGGGCACTGAAACCACCAGCGTTGCCACCGCCATGTCCGAACAGGGGGCGGTCATTGTCGCGATGCAGCAATGCAACGCGAAGGCGGCATGGAATCAGCTGCCGCAGGGACAATGCGGGATCGCCAGAACGGCCTGCACGGCGGATCTGTTCATCAGGTAAGGCGCCATTCACGCTAAGCCCCGTTTTCTGTGATCAATTCCGCTTTTCGATTTCCTCGCACTTCGACGCGGCAGAACGCCTCGCGGTAAGCTCCCCACGCGTCATGAAAATGACGCGCCAGTGCCACCGAATGCAGGGGTTCTTCCGTCCAATGAGGACGCTGTCAGCCCCTGCATCGGGTGACGCTCGCCATCATCGCGGCCTTGCCGTACGCAAGGCTATGATCCTTGTCCGCGCAGGCGCGGATAAGCCGGAACGCGTTCCGGCTGGGCAGGGAGGCGGGTATCGGCATGACCACATTGAAGGAGTGGGAGGGGATGGAAGACAGGGTTGGCGCACACATGGACGATGCCCTGGCATTTGTTCCGTCCGGTGCGAACCTGCTGGAAGCCGTAAGGGGCGAACTCAACGGCGATGGCATCGAGTATCAGCTGCTGGTCATCGACCAGCCGACGCCGGAAGGGCTGGTGCCCGGCCAGCACGGGCCAAACCGGGTGCTGCTGTTGCTGCGCGGTGATGGGCGCGGGCGCTGGCAGCTGGCCGCGCGCAACGACAAGCTGGTGCCGTGTTCCACCCGAGGTGGCCTGGCCGGCGACCCTTTTGCGTATGCAATGGTCGAGAAGGGCACCTTCAGCGTGATCACCAACGGCGGTAGCCGCGAGCGCTGGAGCAGCACCTACCGGTTCCGCTATGCGCCCGCGGACAAGGCCTGCTGGGTTGACGGGGTGAGACGCAAGGTCGTGGATATCGAGACCGAAGCGACCAACATCCGGGATTACTCGGCGGCGGAGCTGGGCAGGGTGAGGTTCGAGGACTTCGACCCATCCAGTGTTGCCGAGGTGTCGCTTCCATGAGCCAAGCTCCAACCGGCGGAAGGGAATCCGCGCTGATGAAGATTCAGGAGTTGTACTGTGTCGACCGATAGAGAGTCGCAGCTGTTGCGACAGGCGACCAAAGCCGGCATCGACTCCCCGCTTGAACTGGCCAATTTCATGGCCCAGGCAGGGCACGAGTCGCGCGGCTTGAGCCGGCTCAACGAGAGCTTCAACTTCACCCGGGGAATCTCGCAGATCCCGGTGGAGGCTGCGTGGCGCAATGGCAACGCCGCGTTGGAGAGCGCCCGCCAGGAAGCGCTGCGTGGTCGCCCGGGAAACCTGGCTGAGCTGATGTACGGCGGGCGCATGGGCAACGACGCGCCTGGTGACGCGCTGAAGTACCACGGCCGCGGCTATCTGCCACTGGTCGGCAAGGAGAATTACGAGCGTGCCGGCAAGGCGCTGGATCTGGACCTGGTGAATCACCCGGAGCTGGCAGCGCAGCCCGAGCACGCAGGCCGTATTGCCGTATGGCAGTGGCAGACACGGGTGCCGGAGGGGGCGCGCCATGATGTGCGCGAAGCAACTTATGCGCTCAACGGCGCGCTCAATGGCATCGAGGCGCGCCGGCAACGATTTGAGGTCTGGCAGCAGAAGTTGACGCCGGACGTGATGGCGCGACTGGATCGCGGCGAAGTCGGTGCGCCGGCGCAGACCGTTGCACGCGACATGTCGCATGCCGGTGAGCCCGGCAACGCATTGTTCGAGGATGCGCGCCAGCACCTGCGGCAGATGGGGCCGCAAAGTGGACTGCGCAGTGCACAGGAGCTCGACAATACCGCTGGCGCATTGGCGCTGGGGGCGCAGAAGGCCGGCCTGTCGCGCATCGATCATCTGCTGGCGGGCAACGACGGCCGTACGCTGTTTGCAGTGCAGGGCGCGCTGGGTGATCCGGCCATGCTGCGTGCGTCTGTTGACCGGGAGCAGGCCTCCCAGCAGCCACTGGCGCAGAGCAGCCAGCAGTTGGCGGCCAGCGTTGCGCAGCAGGATCCGACGGCCGCGCTCGCCCGCGAGCAGGAGCAGCGTTCTCGATCCCTGTAGCACTTGGTGCCGGCGGGCAGGGTGCCCGCCGTTGTTTTGCGTACGACGCATGGCGCCCTGTGGCGCCGACATGGAAACCCACCCGTAAGGACACCACATGCGAATCGTTCCCTTGAATGCCCTGCAGGCCGCTGCCCGCTGCAATGCATCCGCGCGCCGCCTGCCGCCGCTCTGGCTGCTGTCACTTGGACTTGCCGCAGCCTCGGCACAGGCTCAGGAGACAGCGCCGCCCGCCGCGGTACAGGCGATCGCTGATGCGCCCGCAGGAACGGCACCGCCTGCTACCGCCGAGCCAACCGTTCCGGCGGTAGCACCCGCACCGCCCGCATTGGCCATCGTGCCATTGTCGCCCGAGCGGGCGACCGAGCGGGCGCTCGGTGCGCGCTGCCCGGTGGATCTGGCCGGGCGACTGGCGACCCAGGGCGACCTGCTGACCGGCGCATGCCAGGGCACCATGCCGGCGCATCTGGCCGCTCTGCTGGTCGCGCTGCCCGAGCAGGACATCCACCTGCCGCGCAACTGGCGCGAGCGAGAGGTACAGCAGAAGGCCTGGTTCAAGGCGGTGCCTGGGTACGGCCAGCGCCCGGACTTCATCGTGCGGATGGGCGACGTCTGGGTGCGCTCGCTGGAAGGGCGCGATGCCGACAGCACGTTCTACCTGGTGTCCGCGCCGTTCACCTGCAGCGACCAGGTCGCCAACCGCGATGAGTTCAGCGCGGAGCCGGTACGTGTGCCAGCGGGCAACTGCCGCGAGGCGTATGTGGGCCAGCGTGTCTACCAGGTGCGTGGCGATGCGCCGCCGAGGGATGTTACCGCCGAGGCGATGCCGGCCATGCCACAGGTGACCGAGGCGGATCGCGCACGCCAGCTGGCGCGTGGGGGCAGGATCACGCTGGATCACAGCAAGCTGCAGTTCGGGCCGGCCATGCGTTGGTTCGTGCAGTATCCGGAGACGGTGCCGAAGGGTGGGGCGCGTGCGTTCAGTGACTGGAACCGCGAGCATCTCGCCTTCGTGGTCTGGACCGGCGATCGCTTCGAGTTGCGCGACAAGGTCCCGCGCAGCCAGTGGCCGTGTGATCCGGTCGCGCCGGGCGATCGCGCCTGCGGCGGCTTCCCGGATTCCGGGCCGGATCTGTTCGTGACCGCCAGTGCATCTGCGCCGGTCGCGGCCACCAGCCCCTGAGTCACGGTGCTGAGGCGGGAGCCGGAATGACCGGCTCCCGCGCTGTCCATCAGGCCTGCAGGCTGCGGGTCTGATGCTGCTGCTGTTCCAGCTGTTGGTCGCGCTCCAGCGCAAGGCGCTGGCCTGCAGCCTGCTGGTCGATGCGCTGGCTGCTCTGTTCCAGCGGCGTGTTCATCGCCACTGCCGTATCCACCGACACGCGAAGGTGGGCGGGGTCACCGCCCTGGCCCTGCACGGCGAAGCTGCGCGAGGCATCGGCGTTCATCACCACTTCGTCGATGCGCTTGCCGCCTGCAGCGTGCATCTCCGCCGCCAGGCTGCCCGCCAGCTGCGTACTCATCACGTCCGGCACGCGGCCAACGCGCACGTCATGTGCGTGCACGCCGCGAATCGCGTCGTTGAACAGCGGGTTGCCCAGATGGTTGGCATCGTCCATGCGCAGCATGCTGGTGTGATGGCCATTCTTCTCCGCTTCGCGGCGTGCCGGTTCACCGGGCTGCAGCGGGCCGCGGATGTGGTCGTACAGATCGATGGCGCCGCCCGGGATGCCGCGTGCAGCGCGGGTGACGCCGCGACGCAGTGACTCGACGTCGTCGCGATACTCCTCGATCATCTTGGCGTTGTCTTTCGCCAGCTTCTGCGTTTCGGGGTGCTTCAGCACCGAGCCTTCGTTGAGGAAGTTGCCCAGCTTGTGCGCACCGAACGAGCTGGTGGCCGCGATGATCGGGCGGTCCGGAATCAGATCACGCAGGGCGTGATTGCTGAAGCCGTTTGCCGCGAGCGTCTTGATCTCGTCGGGCTTGGCATAGATGCGTACCTGGCCGAAATGCGGTGACGCGGCGCTGACCGGATCGGAGGCCATGACGTGGTTGATCATGGTGTTGCCGCCTTCCGGAATGCGATAGCTGAGGCTGACCGCGCCGTAGGCATTGAAGGTCTCGCCCTTGACGTTGAAGTGGTGCGAGGTGATCTGGGCGAGGGCGCCGCCGAGGGAATGACCGGTGACGGTGACCTGGGGCGCGGGCACACCGTTCAAGCGGGATTGAAGCGCAGCGCCTTCGAGTGTCCTCTGTGTCAAAGCAATCGCGTCAGGCGCCTGCACGTTGGTGCGCGCAACCACCATGCCGCCGTCGGTCAGAATCGCATCGCGAGCGATCTGCTCGGTGCCACGATGCGCAATGACGATCTCTTTGGTGTCTACGCGCTGATAGACGGTGCCCTGATAGCCGTTGAGACGATTGTTGACATGCTCAAGTATCTTGTACTCATGGCCGTTTAACGTGACTTTTTCTTCTTGGCCGGGTTCACGTCGGCCGACGGCCCGATCCTTGTAGGCGTCATTGGATAACGCGGCGTAGTCCTGAGAGGTGATGGTCACGGCGCGACCTCACTTGCGGAGAGGGTGATCGTAAACAGCTTGTCCTGCAGATCAGCGGCGTAGTTGCTGCGATCGGGCTCGCCACTGGCTGGGAAGTTAGGAACGCGATCTGCCTTCGGATAGACCAGATCCGGATAGTAGAGCGTATGGGCGCCACCTTCGGTCAGCGGCTTGGCGTCGACGAAGGTGAGGAAGCGGGTCTCTTCTTCGGCACCTGTCGCCTTCAGCATTGCCCCGGCACCGGTGAACTCCCACTTGCAGACGCCACGACCGTAGTAGTCCTCATCCAGCATGCGGTCCACATATAGCGTGCCGCGGTACTCGCCCTCAGCGACCTTGCGCAGCTCCACCGGTTCCTGGCTGGTGATACGTGCAGCTGTGCCGGTGGCCGGCTCGATGTGGCCGCACTGATCCTCGTTGGTGACGTCGTACTGCGCTACGCCCTTGACCAGTGCGAAGTCGCCGGGTGCATCCTTCAGGCGCAATACCAGTTCATAGGCCTTGCGCGGGTTGGGGTTGAGCTTGGCGAGGCCGCGCCCACCCTGGGCGACATCGGCTTCGGCAGCGGCACGTTCCTGGTTCATGGCGGTCTCCGGGTTGCAGGCGGTCAGTAGAAGCAGAGCAAGGCACGGGATCATCTTGTGGCGCAATGTCGGCCTCCTGGTGTGTAGGGGGAAATGTGGCACTGGCAGCTCACGGCGAGAGCTGCCGCACAGTGGTTGTGGTTGAGAACAGCGCGTCGCGCAGCTCTTCGCTGTACCCCGACGGATCTTCCTTGCCACTGGCGCCAAAGTTGGCGACAGTGTCGGCGCGCGGATAGATAAGGTTTGGGTAATAAAGCGTAAGAGGTGAGTCGCTCTCCATGCGCTCCTTGTCGACGAACGTAAGGAATCGCGTATCCGCCTCGCCGGTCGTAGCGCGCAACATCGCACCGACACCCGTCAACGTCCAATGGCAGACGCCACGGCCGTAGTAATCCTCGTCCTGCATGCGGTCGAGGTAGAACGTACCGCGGTATTCGTTCTCGTCGACCTTGTGTAGTTCCACCAACTCCTGGCTGGTGATGCGGCTGGCGGTACCGGTCGCCCACAGGACCCGGCCGCAGTCCCTGTGGTTGCTGACGTCGTACTGGGCAACGCCCTCGACCACCGCGAAGGGACCGGGGGCATCCTTCAGGGTCAGTACCAGCTCGTAGCCCTGCTGCGGTGACGGGTTGAGCTTGGCCAGGCCGCGTCCACCTGCGGCGACGTCACGCTCTGCGTCCGCGTAAGGCGAGCAGGCCGTCAGCGCCAGCAAGAGGCCCATCGGTACCAGATGGCGTCCATCGCGTGTCGGCGTGGCTACATCCATGGCGGCATCCTGCATCGTGCGTCCGTGTCCATATATCCTTCCCTGGTGACAGGTTTATCGATTATGGAGTGTTCTGGAAACCTGGCGCCAGCTGCGGCAAGGCGTGGGTGACGGAATTTTGACGCATTCAGCGTTCGGGAGCGTCACCGAATCGATTGCGGCACAGGCGATTCGGGGTTGGCCAGGCTATTGCGCTTCGCGTTCGACATTTCGCCGCCAATTTGTGACAACGGTCGCCAATTCACGCGACTCTCACGCAAGCGAGCATTACGCCATGAACTACACCATCCGTGCCGAAGCCATTGATGATCACGCCACCCTCCACGCGCTCACCGAGGCCGCATTCCGGAACGCTGCGCACAGCAGCCATACCGAGCAGTTCATCGTCGACGCCCTTCGCGCGCGCGGGGAGCTGAGCGTTTCGCTGGTGGCCGAGATGGACGGGAAGGTGATCGGCCATGTGGCGGTGTCGCCGGTGACGATCAGCGATGGCAGCACGGGCTGGTTTGGCCTGGGGCCGATCTCGGTATTGCCCGCCTGGCAGCGGCAGGGCATCGGTGCGGCCCTGATGCATGCCGCACTTGAAGCACTGCGTCAGCAGGGCGCACATGGCTGTGTATTGCTGGGCGAGCCCGCCTATTACGGTCGCTTCGGCTTCTGTGCCGAGCCGGGCCTGGTGCTGCCGGGTGTGCCGCCGGAGTACTTCCAGGCACTTTGCCTGCAGCCCCCGTTGGCACAGGGCGAGGTGCAGTACTCACCGGCCTTCGAGGCGACGGCCTGATCCGGGCCTGGCACGTTTCTGCTCAGGGCGCGCGCCAGACGGTCGGTTCGGGTTGCGGCTTCGGAATGCGGTAACCGCCGATGTGTTCAAGCAGTTCATTGGTACGGCGCTGCTCGACCAGTACTTCACGCAGCAGGTTGCGCACGGCGAAGATGGCGAACGGCACCAGGATCCAGACCAGGCTGATGCCCAGCGCAAACAGGGTCAACAGGGCTTTTGCACCATCCATGCGGCATTCCTTGGTCGAAAGCAACCACGCTAGCACGTGGCTGCTGCCGACGGATGTCAGCCGTTGTGCCGAAGGTGGATCAGCGGATACGGACGGCCTTGCGAATCCAGCGGTGAACGTCCGGTTTCGACGAAGCCCATGCGCAGGTAGAAGCCGACGGCCTGTGCGTTCTGTTCGTTGACGTCGGTACTCAGCTGCGGATGCTGGGCCAGTGCGTGCTGCAGCAGTTGCCGGCCGATGCCGGTGCCACGTACGTCCGGATCGATGAACAGCGCTTCCATGTGCGTGCCATCGATCAGCATGAAGCCCAGCGGCCGATCCTGCGCATCGACAGCAACGGTCATCGGCGCCTGCGGCAGGAAACCGGCGACTTCGGCATCGATGGCCTGGCGGTCTTCGGCACTGAGGAAGTCGTGGGTGGCGTCGACGGCGCGGCGCCAGAGGTCGACAAGAGCGGCGCCGTCGTCGGCGCGGGAGGGGCGGAGGGTGGTCATGGGTTCGCCAAGGTGCTTGCAAAGAGTGCGTAGTATGGCGCGTCCCGATCCAGCGCGCAGATGTGGATTCATCCGGCGTTGCGATGGCGGATGAAGGGGCTGTAGGCAGTGGCCTCCGCGCGCAGCGCAATGCCGTCCTCGAAATCGCTGCTGTCGTTGAAGGGCACGGTGGGCCACTGCGGCCATTGCGCCAGGCGTTCGCGGTAGTGGTGGGTTGCTGCAGCGAGTGCCTCGTCGTGGGCCTGCACACGCTCCGGTGCCAGCCCGGAACGCACGCCGTGCACCACGTGCGGTTCCATCACGTCGAAGCCGACGTAGCGCAGGCTGTACATCAAGGGCCACAGCAGCAACCGGGTATCTCCCTCGCGGCCGTCGACTGCGCAGGCCCGTGCCGATGAGCCGGTGGTGACGCTCAGCAACGCACGCTTGCCGCGCATCGCTCCGTGCTCGTGACGCAGGCGGCTGTTGTACATCGGCCCGTACACCAGTACGCGATCCAGCCAGCCCTTCAGGATGGCCGGTGCCGCGAACCACCACAGCGGGAACTGCAGGATCAGCAGGTCTGCGGCCCGCAGCAGTTGCAGGTGACGTTGCACATCGACGGGCAGCTGGCCTTGCTCGGCGCTGTGCCGCTGTTCGCGTTGGGCGTCGAAGTGGCCGGGATGCAGGCGATGCGGATGGTGGTCAGCCGCTTCCAGCGGATCGAAGCCCTCCGCATACAGGTCGACCACGTCCACCTGCAGCGCGTCATGCCGCAGTTGCTCGGCGGCCTGAGCGGCCAGATGTGCATTGAAGGAGCGGGGCTCGGGATGGGCAAGCAGGATCAGGGCGCGCATGGGGCGAGGTGTTCGAGGAGTGTGCGACCATCCTCGCGGTGCCGGCATGCGCCGGCAATTACGCACCTTGAGGTAACCATGGCCTTTCCCGGGGATGTCTATGCCGCCGACTGTTCGGCACGCGATGCGCTTGCGCTGATTTCAGGCAAGTGGGTGATGCTGCTGCTGCCGGCATTGGCGCAGGGCCCGCTTCGCAACGGCGCGTTGCTGCGGAAGATCGAAGGCATCTCGCAGAAGGTGCTGACCCAGACCCTGCGCCAGCTGGAGCGCAATGGGCTGGTCGAGCGGTGTGACCGGGGCAGCAAACCACTGCATGTGGAGTACCGCCTGACCGAGGTCGCGCGCGGCCTGGTCGAGACGCTGTCCGCCCTGGATCGCTGGGCCGAGCACAACTTCCCGGCGCTCGATGCGGCCCGCGAGCGCTTCGACGCGCGCTAGCGGCGCCTGCACGGCCCCGGGCGTACAATGCGCCCCCGGCGGCCATCCTGGCCCAGTTGAAAAGCGAGAACCGCCATGACCGATGTCCTGGGTGTACCGGTGCACGACGCCGATGAACACTGGATGCGCCATGCACTGGCCCTGGCCGAGCGCGCGCAGCGTGAGTTCGACGAGATTCCGGTCGGGGCGGTGCTGGTGGGCGCCGACGGCCAGCTGCTGGGCGAGGGCTGGAACCTCAACATTGCCTCGCATGACCCCAGTGCGCATGCCGAGATCGTGGCCATGCGGGCCGGTGGAAAGCTGCTGGCCAACCATCGCCTGCTTGGCAGCACGCTGTACGTGACCTTGGAGCCGTGCGCGATGTGCGCGATGGCGATCGTGCATGCGCGCGTTTCGCGCCTGGTCTACGGCGCCAGCGACCCCAAGACCGGTGCGTGCGGCAGCGTGTTCGACCTGCTCGGCGATGCCCGCCACAACCACCGGGTCGAGATCCACGGCGGGGTGCTGGCCAAGGAAGCCAGTACGCGCCTGACCAATTATTTCCGCGCCAAGCGTGGCAAGCCGCCGCTGCTGCTGGAAGACCACGTCGGCGAGGGCTGAGGGGCGAACGGGTATGATGGGCGCCTCTTTCCTTCACCGGTAGGCCGCGCGCCTGCCCAGCAACGAGGCGACACAATGGCGGACACCGGCGCGGCCAACGAACGACTGATCTGGATCGACCTGGAAATGACCGGGTTGGACACCGACAACGATTCGATCATCGAGATCGCCACCGTGGTCACCGACGCCCAGCTGAACGTACTGGCCGAAGGTCCGGAATTCGCCATCCATCATCCGCTGGAAACGCTGGAGGCGATGGACGAGTGGAACCGCAACCAGCATCGTCGTTCGGGCCTGTGGCAGCGCGTGGTGGACAGCACCACCACCCTCGGCCAGGCCGAGGCGCAGACGGTGAACTTCCTGGCGCAGTGGATCCCGGCCGGTCTTTCGCCGATGTGCGGCAACTCGATCTGCCAGGATCGCCGCTTCCTGCACCGCCAGATGCCGCGCCTGGAGAAGTACTTCCATTACCGCAACCTGGACGTGTCCACGGTGAAGGAACTGGCCAAGCGCTGGGCGCCGAGCGTGGCCGCCGGCGTCGGCAAGAACAGCAACCACACCGCACTGAGCGACGTGCACGACTCGATCGCCGAGCTGCGCCATTACCGCCAGTTCATGGGCACGCTGTCGGGCTTGCCCACGGCCTGAACAACAACGCCGGGCATGGCCCGGCGCGACCGGGTGACACGCGAACTGGTAGTGCCGGCCGCTGGCCGGCAAGGCGTCGGGGTCGGATCCCTTTCCCGCGGCAAGGGCTCCGACCCCTCTGTCGTGCCTCGCGACGAACCGTTCAACTCCCCGGCGCTAAGATCGGCGCCATGAACGAGCCCATCCTGCTTCCCCGCGACATTGCCCACGACGCCCGCGACTGGTCCGACCTGCAGCGGGCGGTGGCCCTGCTGGAAGCGCCGACCCTCACCGCGCGCATGGCCAACCTGGTCGGCACGCCGCTGGAGTTCGCGGTGAAGGCGCTGCCCAAGGCGGTCTCCGGTCGCATACACGGAGCGGTGCAGGCGGCGCTGTCCAAGTCCGCACAGGCGGCGCTGTGGAGCATGGACAACACCCCCGGCAAGGGAGCGTCGACCCGTTGGCACAAGCTGGCGGCAGCCACTTCGGGCGCGGTCGGCGGTGCCTTTGGTTTCACGGCCTTGTTCATCGAACTGCCGGTGTCGACCACCATCATGATGCGCGCCGTGGCCGACGTGGCCCGCAGCGAGGGCTTCGACCTGTCCGAGTTCAGCACCCGGCAGGCGTGCCTGGAGGTGTTCGCGCTCGGTGGCAACTCGCCGCGCGACGACGCCAGCGAGACCGGCTACTACCTGGCCCGTGGCTTCACCACCGACGTGATGCGGCATCTTTCGGCCGAACTGGCTGGGCGTGTGGTGACCGGCCGCGACCTGACCCTGGGCGTGGCACCGAAGGAAGCTGGAAAGCTGCTGGCGAAGATGGTGGAGAAGGTGGCGGCGCGCTTCGGCGTGGTGGTCACCGAGAAATTCGCCGCACAGGCGGTGCCGATCGTCGGTGCTGCCGCCGGTGCAACGCTGAATACCATGTTCACCGACTACTACCAGGACATGGCGCGCGGCCACTTCATCGTGCGCCGGCTGGAGCGCAAGTACGGGGAAGACGTGGTGCGCGCCTGCTATGACCGCGTGGCGCATGGTGCGGTAAAGATCGAGCCAAGGCTGGAGTAGAAGAGCCACGCCATGCGTGGATGAGCCCTCGTGGCGGGTGATCCTTGCCTCGAGGGAACAATTGTTTTGCCAGTGCATGCCTGTTGCCTGGCAGCCGGCATCCCCATCCTTTGCGGCACTCCCCCCGCAAGAGATTGCCGCCATGATGTTCACCTCCCACCGCCTGGGCGCGTTGACGCTGCCCAACCGCATCGTGATGCCGCCGATGACCCGCTCGCGCGCCGCCGATGGCAACGTCGCCACCGCGGAAATGGCCGCCTACTATGCGCAACGCGCCAGCGCCGGCCTGATCGTCAGCGAAGGTACCCAGATCAGCCAGCAGGGCCAGGGCTATGCCTGGACCCCGGGCATCCACAGGGTCGAGCAGGTGCAGGGCTGGCGGCAGGTGACCGATGCGGTGCACGCCGCCGGTGGCCGCATCTACGCCCAGCTGTGGCACGTCGGCCGTGTCTCGCATGTGGCCCTGCAGCCCGATGGCGCGGCGCCGGTGTCTTCCTCGGCATTGCTCGCCGAAGGCGTGAAAGTGTTCGTCGACCCGACTGGGGCGGGTCCCGAAGCCGGTGTGGGCGAGATGATCCAGCACTCGATGCCGCGCGCGCTGCGCGAGGACGAGATTCCGGGCATCGTCGCCGATTACGCGCAGGCTGCGCGCAATGCGCTGGCCGCGGGATTTGATGGTGTGGAACTGCACGGCGCCAACGGCTACCTGATCAACCAGTTCATCGATTCGCAGGCCAACCAGCGCACCGATGCCTACGGCGGCTCACTGCAGAATCGCCTGCGCTTCCTGCGCGAGGTGGTGCAGGCGGTGGTCGAGGTTGCCGGTGGCGAGCGTGTGGGCGTGCGCCTGGCGCCGCTGACTACGCTGCAGGGGGCGGTGGACGATACGCCGCAGGCGACCTATCTGGCTGCCGCACACCTGCTCGGTGAGATGGGGGTGGGCTACCTGCACATTGCCGAGGCCGACTGGGACGATGCACCGCCGATGCCGGTGGCGTTCAAGCAGGCGCTGCGCATGGTCTACCCGGGCACGCTGATCTACGCCGGCAAGTACACCGCCGAGCGCGCCGAGCAGGCACTGGCCGAAGGCTGGGCTGACCTGATCGGCTTCGGCCGGCCGTTCATCGCCAACCCGGATCTGCCCGAGCGCCTGCGTACGGGCGCGGCGCTGAATCCGCCGGATCGCGCCACGTTCTTTGGCGGTGGCGCGGTCGGCTTCACCGATTACCCGACGCTGGAAGAGAGCGTCGCGGCCTGATCCTGGGCGCTGCCGGCCAGCGGCCGGCACTACCAGTGGCGAGGGGTAGTGCCGGCCGCTGGCCGGCATTTCAGTCAGGCGGCGAGGGGTAGTGCCGGCCGCTGGCCGGCATTTCAGTCAGGCGGCGAGGGGTAGTGCCGGCCGCTGGCCGGCATTTCAGTCAGGCGGCGAGG